>NZ_JARVSE010000004.1:0-325413 GCF_030209315.1 Pseudarthrobacter sp. efr-133-R2A-89
GCAAGAAGTGAGCGGGCGTTGGGTTGGTACCCGCAAGAAGTGAGCGGGCGTTGGGTTGGTACCCGCAAGAAGTGAGCGGGCGTTGGGCCCTGCGGGTGCGGACCCGCCGGGCCGAATCCAGCTCCCGAGGCTACTTCTGGCGTTTATAGAAGGGGAGGGGCACCACTTCGAAGCGCTCGGGCTTGCCGCGGAGGTCGATGTCAAGGACGGTGCCGGCTTCAGCGAATTCGACCTCGAGGTAGGCCATGGCGATGGGGTATCCGAGCGTGGGGGAGGGCTGGCCGGACGTTACTTCGCCCACCAGGGTGCCGTCCTTCAGGACGGGGTAGTGGGCGCGGGCGGCGCGGCGTCCGGCACCCTTGAGTCCCACCAGCTTCTGCCCGATGGTTGAACCGACTCCGGCGGCCTTGATGGCTGCCAAGGCGCCCTTGCCGACGAAGTCGCTTTCCTTGGCCAGCGACACTACGGGGCCCAGGCCGGCCGCGTAAGCGTTGACGTGGCGGGAGAGTTCGTTGCCGTAGAGCGGCATCCCGGCTTCGAGGCGGAGCGAGTCGCGGGCGGCGAGGCCGGCGGGGATGAGGCCGGAGCCTTCACCGGCGGCGAGCAGCGCTTCCCACAGGGCCGGAGCGTCCAGGTTGGGAACGTAGATCTCGAACCCGTCCTCGCCGGTGTAGCCGGTCCGGGCCACGAGCAGGTCCCGGACCGTACCGTTGACGTCGATGCCCACTTCCACGGCGGCGTAGTACTTGAGTTCGGTGAGCAGTGCATGCTTTTCGGCCGGGACCAGCGCCACGAGGATGTCCTCGGAGTTCGGTCCCTGTACGGCGATCAGCGAGGTGTCGGCGGAGGCGTCTTCCACAGTGACGTCGAAGGCGGCGGAGCGTGCCAGGAGTTCCCTGGCCACCACTGCGGCGTTGCCCGCGTTGGGCACCACCAGGTACCTGTCCACGCCCTCTTCGGGGGACGGCCGGCGGTAGGTGATGAGGTCGTCGATGATGCCGCCGTCTTCGTTGCAGATCAGCGAGTACTTGGCCTTGCCGACGGCGACCGCGGACAGTTTGCCGGCCAGGGCGTAGTCCAGGAAGGCGGCGGCGTCGGGGCCGGTGACCCAGACTTCGCCCATGTGGGAGAGGTCGAACAGCCCGGCGGCCTGGCGGACGGCGTGGTGCTCGGCCAGTTCGGAGCTGTACTTGAGCGGCATCTGCCAGCCGCCGAAGTCCGTGAACGAGGCGCCTGCCTTCTTGTGCTGCTCGAAAAGAGCGGTGTAGTTCTCGGTCATGGGAATCAGTCTTCCAATCCGGTGATTGAGCTTGTCGAAGTCTCGAACGCTTCGAGCGGCGGGCAGGAGCAGATGAGGTTGCGGTCGCCGGCGGCGCCGTCGATCCGGCCGACGGGCGGGAAGTATTTGTCCTGCTTGTGGTGGGCCGGGAACGCGGCCTGCTCGCGCGGGTAGGCGCGGTCCCAGTCGGAGGAGATGACGGCGGCGGCCGTGTGGGGGGCGTGGCGCAGGGGTGAGTCGGTGACGGCGAAGTCGCCGTTGGCTACCTGGTCGATTTCCTGGCGGATGGTGATCATGGCCTCGATGAAGCGGTCGATCTCGGCGAGGTCCTCGGACTCGGTGGGTTCCACCATGAGGGTGCCCGCGACGGGGAAGGACAGGGTGGGGGCGTGGAACCCGAAGTCGATCAGCCGTTTGGCCACGTCCTCGGCCGTGACCCCGGTCTTCGCGGTGAGTTCGCGCAGGTCCAGGATGCACTCGTGCGCCACCAGCCCGCCCTCACCTGTGTACAGGACCGGGAAGTACTCGTTCAGGCGGGACGCGACATAGTTCGCGGCCAGCAGCGCGGACTTGGTGGCCTCGGTCAGGCCCTGCCCGCCCATCAGCTTCACGTACGCCCACGAAATCGGCAGCACCCCGGCCGAACCGAACCGGGACGCCGAAATCGCCACCCCGTGGCCCTCTTCGTGGGCGGCCTTGTTCGCGTCCCCGGGCATGAACGGTGCCAGGTGGGCTTTCGCGGCAACGGGCCCGACGCCGGGTCCCCCGCCGCCGTGCGGGATGCAGAAGGTCTTGTGCAGGTTCAGGTGCGAGACGTCCCCGCCGAACCGGCCCGGCTGGGCCAGGCCCACCAGGGCGTTCAGGTTGGCCCCGTCAATGTAGACCTGGCCGCCCGCCTCATGGACAGCGTCGCAGACCTCGCGGACATCCCCGTCGAACACGCCGTGGGTGGAGGGGTAGGTGATCATGATGGCCGACAGGACATCCTTGTTCGCCTCGATCTTGGCCGACAGGTCCTCATGGTCGATCGTCCCGTCCGGGGCGGTGGCCACGACGACGACCTTCATCCCGGCCAGGACCGCGGAGGCGGCGTTGGTGCCGTGCGCCGAGGCCGGGATCAGGCAGACGGTGCGCTGCTGATCGCCCCGGGAGTGGTGGTAGCCGCGGATCGCCAGCAGCCCGGCGAGTTCGCCCTGGGAGCCGGCGTTGGGCTGGATGGACACCTGGTCATACCCGGTGATCTCGGCCAGGTCAGCCTCAAGCCCGGTGATCAGTTCGCGCCAGCCCTCCGTCTGGGAATCCGGGGCGAACGGGTGGATCGAGGCGAACTCCGGCCAGGAAATAGCTTCCATCTCGGCCGTCGCGTTCAGCTTCATGGTGCAGGAACCCAGCGGGATCATGGTCCGGTCCAGGGCCAGGTCCCGGTCAGAGAGCTTGCGGATGTAACGCAGCAGCTGGGTTTCAGACCGGTGCGTGTTGAACACCGGATGCTGCAGATAGGCCGAGGAACGCACGACGGCGTCGGGCAGTTCGAAACCCTGGGCGTCACCCACCGGGCCTGCGCCAAAGGCGACGGCGACGGCGGAAAGTGTTGCCGCCGTCGTCGTCTCATCAACGGAAACGCCCACGGTGTCCTGGTCAACGAAGCGCAGGTTGATGCCGCGCGCCTCGGCAGCGGTGACCACCTTGGCAGCCTTGCCCGGAACGCGCACCGTCAGGGTGTCGAAGAAGGAATCGCTGACCAGTTCGCGGCCCAGGGCCGTGAGGGCGGTGGCCAGGATCCTGGCCTTGTGGTGGACGGTCTCGGCGATCGCCTTCAGGCCGTCGGGGCCGTGGTAGACGGCGTAGAACGAGGACACGATGGCCAGCAGCGCCTGGGCCGTGCAGATGTTGGACGTGGCCTTCTCGCGGCGGATGTGCTGCTCCCGGGTCTGCAGCGCCAAGCGGTAGGCGGGAACACCGGCGTCGTCCTTTGACACCCCAACCAGGCGGCCGGGCAGGGAACGTTCCAGGCCCTTGCGGACAGCCATGTAGGCGGCGTGCGGGCCGCCGAAGAACAACGGCACGCCAAAACGCTGGGCCGAGCCGACGGCGATGTCCGCGCCCTGCTCGCCCGGAGGGGTGATCAGGGTCAGCGCCAGCAAATCGGCGGCCACGGTAACAAGAGCCCCGCGCTCCTTCGCTGCGGCGATCACGGCGGACTGGTCCCACACGCGGCCGGAGGCACCGGGCTGCTGCAGCACGACGCCATTGATGGCACCCTCCGGAAGGCCCTTGGACAGGTCCGCGACCTCCACCTCGAAGCCGAGCGCCTCGGCGCGGCCCTTGACAATGGCGATGGTCTGCGGGAGCACGTCGATGTCCAGGACGGTCCTGCCGTCCTTGGCCGCCGCGGACTTGTTGGCGCGGCGCATCAACAGCACGGCCTCCGCCACGGCGGTGGCCTCGTCCAGCAACGAGGCGTTGGCCATGGGGAGTGCAGTGAGGTCCTGCACCATGGTCTGGAAGTTCAGCAGCGCCTCCAGCCGGCCCTGCGAGATTTCCGGCTGGTACGGGGTGTAGGCGGTGTACCAGGCCGGGGATTCCAGGATGTTGCGGCGGATCACCGGCGGGGTCACGGTGTCGTAGTAGCCCTGCCCGATCATCTGGACGGCGGTCTTGTTCCGGCCGGCGATCCTGCGCAGCTCGGCCAGGACCTCCACCTCGCTGAGGGCGTCGGTCAGCTTGAGCGCAGTTTCCTGCCGGATGGACGCGGGGACGGCAACGTCAACCAGGCCGTCCACGCTGTCGTAGCCCACGGCCTTGAGCATGGTATCGACGTCGGCCTGGCGGCGCGCGCCGATATGGCGGTCCACGAAGGATGTTGGAAGCGACTGAATCGTCATGAGGAACTCCAGGTCTGGCCGGCCAGGTTGGCACGGCGTGGGATGGGTTCCTCCCCGCTCTGTATTGGACCTGAGAGATTCCGCGTTGCCTGCTGGTGGCAGGGGCCGCTTGCACCGTCGGTGAACCAGGCAGAAGCCCGATTGCTTTCCAGAGTCGCCTCGCCGTGACGGTACGTGGGCCTGAGAGATTCCTGGGGAGGATTTGCTCCTACGGCGCCTGCCCGGTGTTTCGCCGGGAGGACTCTCCCGTCACAGCTCGAAAGGCTTATTCAAATGTGGGTGATTCGGCTCACAAGGTACCGGGATGAACCCGTCCGTGGCAAATCGGCTGGTTTAGGTGAGGAGCGTGAGTGGGCGCGTGACTCCTCCGTTCCCCGCTTGTGTCGTGAGGGGTTTGACATTCGATCGTGACGGACACCACACTGAACCCGGGATTGGCGCCGCCGGTGGCTGGCTCAGCGTATCCGGAGCAGCCCACCAGTCGGCGCCCGTCCCGTTGCATGCCCGGCGGCGGCCCAAAAAGCCGCCGACCTCCAACTGAATACGCCTTCGACCTGCGGCGGGAGAGTCCTGCCGGGTACACCCAGCAGGCGCCGTAGGAGCAAACCCTCCCCAGGAAACTCTCAGGCCCACGTACCGCCGCGGACAGGCAACTCTGGAAAGCAGCCAGGCATGACCTTGGCTCACCGACGGTGCAAGCGGCTTTGGCTGCGGAAACTCTCAGGTCCACTACAGAGCGGGGAGGAACCAAATCTTTGCGGCCCCCAAAAGCCGCTTTATCGATGGAGTTCCTCATGGCGATTCATCCCCCCACGTCCAACAGCGAACCAGCCCGCGGCCAGGGCGCCGCCACGGCAGCCCGCAGCGAGCCTCCCCACCTGGAACGGCAACTCACCAACCGGCATATCCAGCTCATCGCCATTGGTGGCGCGATCGGCACAGGCCTGTTCATGGGTTCCGGGAAGACCATCTCCGCCGCCGGACCCTCCGTGATCTTCGTGTACATGATCATCGGCTTCATGCTTTTCTTCGTCATGCGGGCCATGGGCGAGCTGCTGCTGAGCAACCTGAACTACAAGTCCTTCAGTGATTTCGCCGCCGACCTCCTGGGTCCGTGGGCAGGCTTCTTCACCGGGTGGACATACTGGTTCTGCTGGGTGATCACCGGAATCGCGGACGTCGTCGCCATCGCAGGGTACTCAAAGGAACTTTGGCCGGCGCTGCCGCTTTGGATCCCGGGCCTGGCCACGGTGGGCATCCTGCTGCTGCTGAACCTCGCAACGGTCAAGGCCTTCGGCGAGACCGAGTTCTGGTTCGCCCTCATCAAGATCGTCGCCATAGCGGCCCTGATCATTGTGGGGCTCTTCATGATCTTCACCGGTTTCCAGAGCGACGCGGGCACCGCAAGCTTCACGAACCTGTGGAGCCACGGCGGGTTCTTCCCGAATGAGTTCATGGGCTTTGTGGCCGGATTCCAGATTGCAGTATTCGCCTTCGTGGGCATCGAACTGGTGGGCACCACCGCCGCCGAGGCCAAGAATCCCGAGCGCACGCTGCCCAGGGCCATCAACGCCATCCCCGTCCGCGTTCTGCTCTTCTATGTCGGTGCGCTGGTCATCCTGATGGCCGTCACCCCGTGGACCCAGTTCGCCGCCGGCCACAGCCCCTTCATCGGGATGTTTTCCTTGGCCGGTCTCGGCGCCGCGGCCACAGTGGTCAACCTGGTGGTCCTCACTTCGGCGATGTCCTCCGCGAACTCCGGCATCTACTCCACGTCCCGCATGGTCTTCGGCCTGGCCCAGGAAGGCGACGCGCCCGGTATCTTCAGCCGGCTCTCCTCGCGGAAGGTGCCCAGCAACGCGCTGTTCCTGTCGTGCGTCCTGCTGCTGTCCGGCGTCGTCCTCATGTATGCCGGCCAGGATGTGGGTATGGCTTTTGAAATGGTGACCACCGTGTCTGCGGTCTGCTTCGTCTTCGTCTGGTCGATCATCCTCGCCAGCTACATCTCCTTCCGCCGCCGCCGCCCGCACCTGCATGCGGCCTCGAAGTTCAAGATGCCCGGTGGCATCCCCGCCGTGTGGGTGGTGTACGCGTTCTTCGCCTTTGTCCTCTGGGCCCTGACCACCCAGCCCGATACGCTCGCTGCCCTGCTGGTGACCCCCATCTGGTTCGTCATCCTTGGCGTGGCGTGGGCCATTCTCCGGCGCCGTCCCGCGCACCTGGCCCGCTTCGAGGTCTTCCGGGCGGAGCTTCGGGCCGACGAGGCCGCCGGTCGCAGCGGCGAACGCGCGGACGCTGAAGAGCCGGGCCAAAAAGTGTAAGCATGCTTAGTGTTTATCCACTTAGGATGGGATGACACGGCAGCCACGCGCTGCAGGTCGATTTGAATGAAGGTGACCATGGCCCGGCGCAGCAACCCCGCACTTCGTATCGCACAGGAAACCGCCCATAACGCGTTGTTTGACGCCCAGGGCAAGCCCAAGCCCGGCGTCCACAACATGCTCCTGAAGGCCGTGCAGATTCAGCGGCCTTTGGTGGTGGGCTACATCCGGAGGCTCCAGAAAAAGCATCCGCGGGCCACGGCCGCGCAGTTGGCGGACATCGCAGAACGCGACTACCTCCGGGCTGTGGCCGGAGGAGGCGCCCTGGTGGGTGCCACCGCCGTCGTCCCCGGCGTTGGAACCGTAGCGTCGCTGGGACTTTCCGCGGCCGCCACCGTTGGCTTCCTCGAAGCCACAGCCCTTTATGCAACCTCGCTGGCTGAACTGCACGGCATCAGGCTGACCAACCCGGAGAAAGCCGGCACCATGGTCATGGCCATCATGCTCGGCGAAGAGGGCACCGCACTGCTGGGGACCCTCAGCGGACAGGCAGCCGGCAACAGCGCCGGCAATGCCTGGGGGAGCGTCCTGTCCAAGTCGATGGTGGTGCCGGGATTCGGGAGCGTCCGCAAGCGGATCCAATCGGCCTTCCTGAAGAACCTCCTGAAGCGGCAGGGCACGGCATTGTTTGGCCGCGCCCTGCCCTTCGGGATAGGCGCTGTTGTGGGTGGAGCCGGTAACCTCATGATGGGCCGCGCAGTGGCCAGGAACGCCCGCGAGGCTTTTGGGCCGATGCCGGACACCATTCCCGGCGAGCTGACCGCCGCTGCCGCGCCGGACAACCTGACGCTGGAAGGCAACACACTTGGATCTCAACGCTGACGTAGGGCAATCATTCGGCTCCTGGACCGCAGGAGGCGATCCGGCCATGTACCAGCTGGCCACCAGCGTAAACGTGGCGTGCGGCCTTCATGCCGGTGACCCCATCACCATGTTGGACAGCTGCAGGGCCGCCTACGAACTGGATGTCACCGTCGGGGCCCACCTCGGCTACCGCGATCTGGCAGGCTACGGCCGCCGCTCGCTGGACATGAGTTTTGATGAGCTCTTCGGTGACGTGCTGTACCAGCTGGGGGCGCTCGACGGCGTAGCGCATGCGGTGGGTGCCTCCGTTGACTACGTGAAGGCGCATGGAGCGCTGTACGACACCACTGTCCGCGACGCCGAGCAGGCCTCCGCCGTGGTGGCGGCCATCAACGCCTACGATCCCGGCCTGCCCCTTCTGGGCCTCCCCGGCTCGGAGCTACTGAAGCAGGCCAAGGAAGCGGGGCACCCGGTGTTCGTCGAGGCCTTCGCCGACCGTGCCTACCGCGCCGATGGCAGCCTGGTGCCGCTCTCCGAGGACAATGCCGTCCTGTACGACGTCGATGCGGTTGTGGAACGGGCCGTCCGCCTGGCCACGCGAGGCGAAGTGGCGGCCGCGGACGGAACTGTCATTGCGGTCCGGCCGGACTCCCTGTGCATTCACGGTGGGACACCTGAAGCCGTGGAGATGGCGGTCCGGATCAGGGCAGGACTTGAGGCAGCAGGCGTCGGGCTGGAGTCATTCGCCTAGGAGCCTGCAGCCGTAGGGCATGACGGCTCTGCTGCGCCAGCGGCACCGCAGCTGACCTGAAGCGGCACCAGTGCCGCTTCAGCTGACCGGCGTCACTCTGACCGAACAGAGGTCCCCCCAGCGTCGCATCCGCTGAACCGGGGTCGCCCCAGTGTCACTTCAGCTGACCGGCGTCACTCCGACAGGGCGAACGGCGTTTCGAAGAACTCTGCCCACAGAGGGTCTTCCGGTGACAGGTCGTTGAGGTCTATGAGGTTGGCGTCGTCTGGTTCCCATGGCGGGATGTCTTCAATGCCTGCCGGTTCACCCTGGAATTGGACGGGCATGGCATGAATTCGCGCCGGCAGAGTTCCTGGTGGCCAGTGGGTTGGTTGGGGGTCTGGGTGTTCGGGTTGGTAGTGGCGGCCGGTGGGTGAGGTCCAGCCGGGTGGTTCATTCCGTGTGGCCGGGTCGGGGGTCCAGGGCCGGGCGTGTTTGAGGCGGTGGTGTCGGGGGCAGAGTTGGGCCAGGTTCCGGGCGTCGGTGGTGCCGCCGTGGTGCCAGGGGGTGAGGTGGTCGGTGTCGTTGTCGGGGGTGTGGTTGGTGCAGCCGGGGAAGGTGCATGTGCGGTCCCGCAGCCGGATCCATTGTTTGATGGTTTCGGGGAGCCGGTAGCGGGTGCGGCCGATTTCCAGGGGTGCCCCGTCGCGCGGGTCGACCAGGACCCGGTAGAACGTTTCCGCCCCGCCGGCGACGAGCCTCCGTGCCATGGATGCCGGGATCGGCCCGAATCCGTCCAGCAGCGCGGGTTCCTCGGTGAGGCCGAGCAGCGAGAACACCGGGACCGTGACCAGGACATCGGCCCGGGGTGCGGGGACCTTGCCAATGTCAGTGGAAGCACATCCCGGACCTGCGTCATTACCGGCACCCTCAGCCGCGGCGGCGGGTTCGGTGTCAGCGTCCGCGGCCGCGGAGGAGGTGGTGGGCTGCAGCCCAGCGCCAAGGAGGAGGGACGCGGCGACGTCGGCGCGGAGCTGAGTGAGGGTGCGGGGCTCATCGGGGCGTTGGAGGCGGCGGGCGGTAGCGGTGCTCCGGTTCCAGATCGCGCACGCGGTGTCCCCGGGAAGGTAGAGCGAGAGCCAGGCCATCCCGTCGCGGTCCGGGGCGTAATCCATCCGCCGGTCCGCCACCCCCTTCACATGCCGTTTCTCCAAGGACTCAGGGTGGTGGCGTTCCCGCCAGGCCCGGACCTTCGCCCGGAACCGGGACGGGACAAGCTCACCGGGCGCGGCGCCCCGGGCCGGGTGGGGCGCGTCGGGGTCGAAGAAATGCGCCACCAGGCCGGCGGCAGAGTCGGGGGTGAGTCCTTCGGTTTCGTCGGCGACGATCCGGGCGTGCTGCCACGACACCCCACCCGCAGACAGGGTTTCGAACACCGGTGGCAGTGAACAGACCCGCCGGGACTGCTCCACCAGCGCCCCGGCGGCGGGGGAGCTGATGGTGAGGATCCCGGCGATCTCCTCCACCGCGGACATCTCCGCGTAGGTGCGCTCCTCCACCGGCGCGTCCGGCGGAAGCAGAGCATGCTGGATGTCAATGGCATCCGCCACGTCTTGGGCTTTCACCGCCGCCAGCTGCGCTTCCAACCTGGCCACAAGCTCCAGCCGTTCCAGATACAGCCCATACCGCCGCTGCAACACATCAACATCCGCGCCGGCATGAAGGTCAGAAGTCAGGTAACCGTCCGCCAGAACCAGCCCGCTGAGCGCAGCAACAGAGGCAGAAACACCCTCCATCACCACCGCCAAATCAGAACCGATTCCCATAAACAAATCATCCAACGAGGCACTGACATTAAGGTCTGCCGCCCAGTCCTTCCCTGGCAGCTGCCGGTGCCCCAACGTCTGGAGCAATCAAGGTGCCGTGAACGTGCCAGCCCCGTGCCGCCGTCGTACGCGCCAATGCCGCCCGGGACCTGCGGCGGCGGAAAATTACCCGAAGATGAGTTGCGCCACCGTGAAGATCGCCAGCCCCGCCAAGGACCCCACCACCGTGCCGTTGATGCGGATGAACTGCAGGTCCTTGCCCACCTGCAGTTCGATCTTCTGCGAGGTCTCCTCGGCATCCCAACGGGCCACCGTGTCCGTGATGACGCCGGCGATGTCCGAGCGGTAGGTCTTCACCAGGTAGGCCGCGGCGTCCCCGATCCAGGCGTTGACCTTCCCCGCCAGTTCGGGGTCGCCCACCAGCCTGGTCCCGAAGTCCCGCACGGCTGCCTTGAACTTGATGGTGAGTTCGCTGTCGGGATCGTCCACGGCACCGAGGAGGGCATTCTTGACGGTGCCCCACGTCCGGGACGCGAGTTCGCGCACCTCGGGATCACCCAGGACCTGGGCCTTGATGTCCTCGGCTCGGGCGATCATGGCCGGGTCGTGCTGAAGGTCCTGCGCGAGGTCGTTCAGGTACTTGTCGATCGACTGCCGCACCTGGTGGTTGGGGTCGGCCTGGACGGCCCGGACGAACTTCAGGATCTCGACATACACCTTGTCGCCCACCAGCCCGTCCACGAACTGCGGCACCCAGGTGGGGGAGCGGTCGGACACCAGGCGGCTGACCGTCTCGTGGTTGTCGTCCACCCAGTCCGCGGCGCGGTCCACCATCAGGTCCACCAGTGTGTGGTGGTGCCCGTCATGGAAGATCCGCTCGGCGAGCCTGCCCAGGGGAGGTCCCCACGGCGGGGTGAGCAGATGCTTTCGCACCATGCCCTCGATGACGGCCTGGACGTCGTCGTCATTCAAAACCTTGAAGGCGCCGCGGATCACGGCGGCGCCTTCCTTGGCCACCCGCTCCGCACCGCCCGGCGCGGCCAGCCACTGGCCGGCACGGCCGGCGATGTTGACGCTGGCCAGCTTGTCCTGGACCACCTGTTCGGACAGGAAATTCGTCTCGACGAACTCGCCCAGGGAGGCGCCGATCTGGTCTTTCCGGCGGGGAATGATCGCGGTGTGCGGAATCTTGATGCCCATGGGGTACTTGAACAGGGCCGTGACGGCGAACCAGTCGGCGAGTGCGCCCACCATGCCGCCCTCGGCCGCCGCGCGCACGTACTGCAGCCACGGGTAGTCCTTCTGGAGGGCAAACGCGAAGACGAAAATCACGGCCATGGCAATGAGCAGGCTCAGCGCCAGCAGCTTCATCTTCCGCAGCGCTGCCGCTTTTTCGGCGTCACCGGCCCCGGGATCACGGTCGACGACGGCGCCCGCCACCCGGGTGCCCTGAGGCACCTGCCGCGTCGCCTCCGCTGGTGCATCCTGCGCGGCGTGCCCGGTAGTTGCCTCAGAGTTCACCTGCATGTGCCAAGCCTAGCCCCGAAGGCGGAAGCCGGTCCGCTACCGTGTGAGCATGACAACTGACGAGTCTGTGCCGCAACGGCCGTTGGTCTACGCCCACCGGGGCTCCAGCGGCACCTACGCTGAACATACCCGCGCCGCCTACCTGCAGGCCCTGGCTGACGGGGCCGACGGGGTGGAGTGCGATGTCCACCTGACCCGGGACCAGCACGTGGTACTGCTCCACGACGCCAACCTGGACCGGACCTCTGACGGCACGGGGCCGGTGGCGGACCGGACCCTGCACGAACTGCGGCAGCTGGACTTTTCGTCCTGGAAGGGGGCGCGGATTCCCGAGGCCTACGGCGCCCGTTCCGAGCAGTTCCTGACCCTTCCGGAGCTCCTGGACATCCTTCGCGGCGCGGGGCGGCCCGTGGGCCTGGCCATCGAGCTCAAGCATCCAAGCCCTTACCAGCTCAAGCTGGAGGACCGGGTACTGGAAGTGCTCCGCAGCGAAGGCTGGGATCCGGAAAGCTCCACGCTGGACAACGTGGCCGTGACCTTCATGAGTTTCAGCTCCGATTCCGTCCGCCACCTCCTGGAATCCGTCCCGCCCCGGTACATTTGCCAGCTCGTGGACGATCTCACCGTCCACGAGATACGCGGCGGACTGGGCGTGGGTCCCATTACCGGCGGAGCGATCGCCAACCTGATGAAGGCCACCCAACTCGAGGGCGAACAAATCCTGGACGACTGCCTGGTGGGCATGGCGGGTCCGGGCATCGACTACGTCCGCGAACGCCGGGACACCGTCCGCCGCTGGCTGGACTCCGGCCGGCGCTTCAGGGTCTGGACGGTCGATGCTCCCGAGGATGTTGACCTGTGCCAGGACCTGGGCATCCAGGAGATCACCACCAATGTGCCGGCCCGGGTCCTGGGCCAGCTCCGCGTGGCGTCACCGCAGGCGAAGTAGGACGGCCGTGGCGGAGGGCGGCGTCGACGGATCCTTCCCGCGCAGGTGGTGGGCCGGTCCGCTGGACGTGGAGGGCCTGGCCCTGCACTCGGTGGGGGCAGCGGCGGACGCGCTGAACCGGTACACGGGTGACGCGGGCCGGTTCAGCACCACCGCTGCCATGACGGCGGCAGCCTTCGACTCCTTCGGACACTTGCGGATCGACGGGCGCCAGCCGCAGGGCTTCGCGCCGCTTTCCGGCTTCCGGCGCACCGCGGACGGCTGGATCCGGCTGCACGCCAACTACCCGCACCATGAGCAGCGGCTGCTGCAGGCGCTGGGGGCGTCCTCCGCCGATGCCGTGGAGCAGGCACTCCGCGGCATGCCGTCCCTGCAGGCCGAAGCTGCCATCCAAGGCAACGGCGGGATCGCGGCGGCCGTCAGGACCCGCAGCGAATGGCTGGCGACGGAGATGGGCCGGGCCGCCGGCAAGGGACCCTGGGCCGCGGTGGAGTTTGCCGATGGGCGGACGGCGGGCCTGGGCCTGGGCCTGGGTGACTTCGCGGCAACAACGCCGGGTCGCGGGCACATTGTGGGCCCGCCCCTGGATGGCGTCCGCGTCCTGGACCTGACCCGGGTCATCGCAGGGCCCGTCGCCACCCGCTTGCTGGCCGCGCTCGGAGCGGATGTCCTCCGGCTCGACCCGCCGGCTTTCCCTGAGATCGCGGACCAGTTCGTGGACACGGCGTTCGGCAAGCGCAGCGCGGAAGCCGATCTTGGCCTCCCGGCGAACCAGCACAGCCTGTGGCAGCTCCTGGCCGGTGCGGATGTAGTGGTTACCGGCTACCGGCACGCCGCCCTGGACCGTTTTGGGCTCAACCCCCGTGAACTGCTGGCGGCACACCCGGACCTGGTGGTGGTTACCCTCAACAGCTGGGGCACGACCGGGCCCTGGAGCGGCCTGCGCGGCTTCGACAGCATTGTCCAGGCCGCCTGCGGGATTGCCCACGCGTACGGGAAGAACGACGACGACGGGTGGCGCCCGGGTGCCCTTCCGGTCCAGGCGCTGGACCACGCCACAGGGTACGGCGTGGCGGCGGCAGTGATCCACCTGCTGGACAGCCGCAGGCAGGCGGGGGCGGGCGCCGCCGCGCACCTGTCACTGGCCCGGACGGCGGAGGAGCTGTTTGCGTTGCCGGACACCGAGGCAGGCCGAGGGGAGCTGGCAGCACCGGAGTACCGCACCATGGACAGCCCCTACGGCGTGCTCCGCTACGTTGGGCCGCCGCTGATTTCCGGCGGGCGGCCCCTGGACTATCTGTCTCCGCCCCCGGCCTACGGCACCGCCACGCTCACCTGGGCCTGACGGAAACGGGCAGCGCCGCCTCTTTCCGCCCCGCCACCTCTTTCTGCCCGGCCGGGCACCGCCGCTGCCGGGGCCCGGCCGGGTTTCGAGCGCCCGCTCCCGCTGTGGTTGAGTGGTTCCATGTCTTTTCCCCGGTCCGGCCCCGCTGTCCAGGGCCTGCCCTTGCACGTCCTGCCGTTGCACGGCCTTCCACTCCAAGGCTTGTCCGCCGCGGCCATGGGTGCCCTCCTGCTGGCCAGCGCCGGCAAGCATTTCCGGGACCCTGGTTTCTTCCGTGACGTTGTTCCGGAATACCTCTGCCGAGTGGACCCGCAACCCGGCCTGCCCAGGGTGCCCCAGCACCCGCTGGCGCTCCTTTCCCGGGACGAATGGATCGCGGTGAGCGGGCTGCTGGAACTGGCTGCCGCCGTCGGCATCCTCCTCCCGCCCACCCGGACGCTGACTGCCACCGCCCTCACCGGGATGTTCACCGCATTCCTGGCAGGGCACGTCGACGCCCTGGTGCGGGCGTACGGTCCGGAGGGTTCGCGCCGCCGCCGGAAGATCCACTCCCTGCGGCTCCCGCTGCAGGCGCCACTGATCCTGTGGGCCTGGAGCCTGCGAAAACCGGCTTCGCCAGGGTGCCCGCCGGGACGCCGGCCGTGAAACTGACGGGCTCGCCGGCGGTGAAGGTGGGAATCTCCATCAGCATCGCCACCGGCCTGTATGGAATCTCCTTCGGGGCGTTGTCAGTCACGTCCGGCCTCAACCTGTGGCAGACCATGGCGCTGAGCCTGCTCCTGTTCAGCGGCGGCTCGCAGTTCGCGTTCATCGGTGTTGTGGCCGGAGGAGGCTCGGGTATCGCGGCCATGAGCGCCGCCACCTTGTTGGGCATGCGCAACGGCATCTACGGCATGCAGTTGAACGCGCTGCTGAGGCCCAGCGGCTGGCGCAAGTACGTGGGGGCGCAGCTGACCATCGACGAGTCCACCGCCACCAGCACCGGGCGGACGGATCCGGCCGAGCAGCGCCGCGGATTCTGGACCGCCGGGATTGGCATTTATGTGCTGTGGAACGTCTTCACGCTCGTCGGTGCGCTGGCCGGGAGCGGACTGGGCGATCCCAAACAGTGGGGACTCGATGGCGCCGCCGTGGCAGCGTTCCTCGGACTGCTCTGGCCGCGGCTCAAAGGCCGGGAGCCCGTTGCGATTGCGGTGGCCTGCGCCGTGGCCACCGTGATTGCGGTGCCGTTCGTGCCGCCAGGGGTCCCTATCCTGGTGGCAGCTGTGGTGGCGGCGCTGGCGGGATGGCTGAGCCACGGCCGGCGTGACGAAGGACTGGAACCGGACATCGAGCCATACGGGCACCCCGCCGGCCGCCATGCGCGCGGGAGTGCACCGAATGCGGGTGCGGAGCGCGGCGACACCACAGGCCCGGCGGCCGCCCCATGAGCCTGTGGATCTGGCTGCTGATCGCGTGCGTCCTTGCCTACGCGTGGAAACTCGTGGGGTATTTCGTTCCTGCCAAACTGCTGGCGGACCCGCGTGCCTCGCGTATTGCCGGCACCATGACCATCGGGCTGCTCGCCTCGTTGACCGTGGTCAACGCCGCGGCGTCCGGGCAGGCGCTGGCCGCTGACGCGCGGCTGGGTGCGCTGGCTGCGGCTGCGGTGGCCCTGGCGTTCCGGGCGCCTTTCCTGGTGGTGGTCATTGCCGGGGCAGGAACTGCGGCGCTGCTGAGGTTGCTGGGCTGGAACTGACCACTACCACCACGGAGTGATATAGATCACGCCCTGCGCGGTTTGCCGGTTGTACTATGAAATCGGCTTATGCAGCTGGCCACGGCATTCGCGATGGACGGCACCCATGGAAAACAAGCTGCAGTTGGCAAGGGACTTGGCGGGCGGTCCCCGGCACAAAAGTGCTCGACGCCGGGCGGGGCTTCCCGCCAAGCGTTTCTTCAAGCGCTTTGCAGGCCTGTCGGACGTGCCGCCGGAGGACTTGGAGATTCTGTCGCAGCGGCTCCAGGCGGCACTCGACCTGGACCCGTCGTCGTCCGTTCCTGCCCTGCAAGACCTGGTGCGCCGGGAGGTCCGCAAGCGTGCTGAGGGCGGCAGGGCCTAACGCCCCCAGTATTCCGGGTGCCGCGTATGGTGCACTGGAACAGAGGCGGCCCTCATGGGCGCTGCCACCAAAGGAGGAATCGAAATGGACGAACAGTCACGGCCCGCCGGGCCGGAAGACGGCCAGGGCACCGAGGACGCCGGGAAGAACAGGCCGGACGATTACTCCGCCGGGAGTTCGGCAGCGGAGCAGCCTGCGAAGCAGCGATCCGCCTATCTCGATCCCCGCGGCTCGGAAGGAACCCGGGAATTGCGGGACACCGCCAGGCGGCGCCGGGATGCGGAAGAAAAGCTGCAGCAGCACCTGATGGAAGCGAAAGAACACGTTCCCAACGAGTTCCACGAACACCACCCGCATGCCCACCACGCCGAGCCGGCCCGGCCCGAGGGCAAAGGCGAAGCCGAAGAAAAGGCCCCGGAAGAATCCTGACTGCCGTGCCCGGCGTCGAGCAGGGGCAGGGTGTCATTCCGTGCTGTCCGGAATGAGCCCCGGGCGGGAACTCCCTGGCTAAGCCAGTCTTTGGCTGGCCCCATCGGGCGACGCGGCCCTGCGGCAGCTTTCCTCGACGGCCATCTCGTACCACGCCTCGGCGCCGAACTCAGGCTCGGGAGTGTCAAGGTTCTGGTAGAGGGCATCCAGCAGGTCCGCGAGTTCCGCGGGCTCCAGGGCCGGGAGGACTTCCTCGGGACCGCGCGGATCCGTGAGATAGCGGACAAGGTGTGAACTGTTCATTACAGTGCTGCCATTGCGCGGCGGAAGGGCGCAAAATTGCTCATGGGTCGCCTCCAGCTGAAATTCCGTGGCTGGCTGCTTAACCTCTCCAGATTCTATGGCACTGGACAAGGCCCCACAATGACCCCGCACCGAAGTGGAGCCCGCACGGCGGACCCGCGGTGGATGGCCAGTGGGCCGGAGCCGGTTCAGGCCGTGGGGGCCGGGACAGGCACGTGCGCGGGAAGCGGGCGCGCCGGACGGTCCGCGCGGATGGCATCCTCCACCAGCGCCAAGGGCCGCCGCCACGCGTCGGAGCCGGGCTCCATGGTGTCCACCACGCCGATCAGCATGGCCAACAGCCGGAACATGTCGGTCATGGAAATGTCGGCACGCAGTGTGCCCTGTCCTTGTCCTCGGACCAGCAGCACGCTGATGGACTCCATGAGCGATCCGGTGATCCCGGTGAGGAGTTCCCGCCGCCCGGCGACGGCGCACAGCAGGTTGGCGTCGGCGCTGGCGGCCGCCATCAGTGCTTCAAGTACGCGCAGCAGTCCGGCTGTGGCATCGATATCGGCAAGGGCGCCGTCCATGACGGGGTCCACGGTAAGGCGGAGTTGCCGGTTGAGGGCAGCGAGGACCAGTTCTTCCTTGTCCGCGAAGTTCCGGAACAGGGTCGCCGGGCCCACCCCGGCAGTTGTTGCGATGGTTTGGAGCGGCACTTCGGGGCCGAATTCCCGGAAACACTGGCGCGCCGCCGTGATGATCTTGTCCACGTTCCGCGCTGCGTCCGCACGGAGGGGCTTTCGGGCGACTGCGAGGCTCATGGCCAAAAGGTTAGCAACGGAGGCTCCGGCCGGCATGGTTACCGCAGGGTAGGCGCTTATGTGACGGCGGCTGCCGGTGGTCCGGCCTGCGGCGCGCAGGATCCGCGTGGGACACTGGGGGCATGTTGCTTGCATTTTCCGTGGCTCCCTCAGGTGTTCCCAGCGACGGCGCCAGGCCCGACGACGCATCAGTGCACGACGCCGTTGCCGCCGCGGTAAAGATCGTCCGGGAATCGGGGCTGCCCAACCGGACGGATTCGATGTTCACCACCATCGAGGGCGAATGGGACGAGGTGTTCGACGTCGTCAGGCGTGCCACCGAGGCCGTGGGACGTTACGGCAGCCGGGTGTCGCTGGTGATCAAGGCTGATATCCGGCCCGGTTACTCGGGCGAACTTACAGCGAAAGTGGACCGACTGGAAGGCGCGCTGGCCCAGGAATCCTGAGCCGGCGGGAGGGTCGGACGCATCTGGACCCCCACGGCGCCCCGTGCCAAACTGTGCCCATGTTCGAGCACAAGCCCCGGCCGGAGTGGATAGCCACCGAAGAGTTCCTGTCCCGAACCGTGGTGCATCCGGACGCGGCCCTCCAGCAGGCCATCCGGGCGGCGGCGGACGCCGGGATGCCCGCCATCGAGGTGGCACCGAACGCGGGGAAGCTGCTGAAGCTGCTGGTCCAGGTGTCAGGGGCCCGCCGCATCCTGGAAATCGGGACGCTGGCCGGCTACAGCACCATCTGGCTGGGCCGGGGCCTTCCGCCCAGTGGCACGCTGGTCACGTGCGAATACCTGCCCCAGCACGCCGAAGTGGCGTGGGCGAACATTGACGCCGCCGGCCTGGGGGAGAAAGTGGAGATCCGGCTCGGGCCGGCGCTCGACACCCTTGCAGCCCTCGAGGAAGAAGACCGGGAACCGTTCGACTTCATCTTCATTGACGCCGACAAGCAGAACAACAGCCACTACCTTGAGTGGGCCGTCAGGCTGGGCAAGCCGGGTGCAACCGTGGTGCTGGACAACACCATCTGGGAGGGGGCAGTCCTGGACCCGGGCATGGATCCGGTCAATGCGCCCGGAATCATTGACGCCCTCACGCTCCTGGGCAACCACCCGCGCCTGGACGCCACCGTGATCCAGACCGTGGGCACCAAAGGCTGGGACGGATTCGCCCTGGCCCGCATCCTCCCGCCAAATAGTAAGTAAGCTGTGTAGATGCGTCCGGGGGCCGGACGCCTACAGCGACGATGGAGGAACGTTTGCCAGCGGAAACCACTCCTGTCCTCCTTGACTCCACTGCCGCCGGCAGCTCCCCGTGGAGCTCAATCCTCCGCGAAGTTCCGGACGCTGCAGGCGACGTCACTGCCCTGCTGGCCCTGGCCGTGGAAGCGGGCGAAACCTGGCCCCGTCCCGGTGCAGGCCGGACGCCGCTCTTGTGGGAGCTCTTGGCGTCCGTCGCCGCCATCGACGTGGCGGCAGCCCGGGTATTTGAGCCGCATTTGGACGCCATCGCCATTCTTTCCCAGGCCGCCGGCACCGGTACCGCTGACCAGCCGGCCGCGGCCGGGGACGGCGTCGGAGCGTCATGGGGCGTCTTCGCGGCGGAGGCCCCCGGCGTCAGCCTGCAGGCCAGGCGCGACGGCGGCGCGGTGGTCCTGGAGGGAGCCAAACCGTGGTGTTCCTTGGCTGCAAGCCTGGACCGTGCCGTCATCACCGCCCACACGGACGACGGTGGCAGGGCGGCTTTCGCCGTCGACCTCCACCACGCCGGGGTCCGGTGCGAAGAGCCCGCCTGGGTGGCGCGCGGCCTCCGGGAAATCCCCAGCGGCACCGTGCATTTCGACCAGGTTCCGGCAGTGGCCCTGGGCGGAACCGGTTGGTATCACAGCCGCCCCGGCTTCGCGTGGGGAGGCATGGGCGTGGCCGCCTGCTGGCTGGGCGGTGCGGTGGGCGTGGCCCGCGATTTCCGAGCCGGCCTGCTCGCCGGCGCCGACGCCGGGAGGGAACCGGACCAAGTGGCGCTCGCCGCCCTCGGCGAGGTGGACCGCACCCTCACTGCCGCCATGCAATACCTTGCCCGCACCGCGGCACGCATCGACGACGGCAGCCTGGGCGCCGCCGGCCAAAGTACCTGGAGCGGAGCCCAGCGTGTCCGCGGAACCGTCGCGGCCGCCGTCGAACGCGTCCTGCACCTGGTGCTTTCCAACCGGGGCCCCGCCCCACTTGCCTTCGACGAACGCTATGCCAAACGGACGGCGGACCTGGGACTGTACGTGCGCCAGCATCACGGGTCACGGGACGACGCCCAGCTGGGCCGCCTCACGCTGAAGGGTGACTGCCCGTGGTGACCTTCTCGCACGCGGACCAAGGCACCGCCGAAGCAGCCTGGGCCGGAAGCGAACTGGCGGTCGCGCCGGAACTGCCGCTCGGCCCCGCTGAACTCGCTGCGCTGCGCTTCGTGGTCCTGGCCGCCCATCCTGACGACGAGACCCTCGGCGCGGGGGGACTCATGGCGCGGCTGGCCGCGCTGGGCGCGCAAGTGGAAGTCCTCCTGTGCACGGCGGGGGAGGGATCCCACCCGGATTCGCCCACCACATCACCCGAGGAGTTGGCGCAGGCCCGGTTGGCGGAATTCGCCGCGGCACTGGCCGTCCTGGGACTGCAGGACCGGTGGCGCTTCCTCGGTTTTCCGGACCGCGGCCTCGGCTCCCACGCGGACGCCATCGCCGCCGCCGTCAGGGATGCAGCGGCACGGCTGCCCGGGCGGCCCGACCAGCTGGTCCTGGTTGCGCCCTACCGTTCCGACGGCCACTCCGACCACGACGCCCTCGGTGCCGTGGCGGCGGAAACCGCCAGGAAGGATGGCCACGCACTGCTGGAGTACCCCATCTGGTACTGGCACTGGGCCACGCCCGGGGACCAGCACTGGCGGTCATGGGTCCGGTTCCCGCTGGACGGCGCGTCCGGCGCGGCCAAGGAACGTGCCATGGCCGCCCACGCCACCCAAGTCATGCCGCTGTCCCCGGCCCCGGGGGACGAAACCCTGCTGAGCCCCGAGTTCCTGGGCCATTTCGCCCGCAACTACGAAGTGTTTGCCTGGACACGGCCCAGGGACGCGTCTGGCCCGGGGCACTCCAGCCAGGATGCCGAGGAGGTTTTCGACGCCGTCCACAACGGCTCCGCCGACCCCTGGAATTACGCCTCGAACTGGTATGAGCGGCGCAAGCGGGCGATCACCCTCGCGGCCCTCCCGGATGAGACCTATGAGCGCGGCCTGGAAGTGGGCTGCTCCATCGGTACCCTCACGGAGGACCTCGCGGGCCGCTGCCGCAGCCTGCTGGCCGTTGATGCCAGTGGGACCGCGGTTCGCCGAGCCACGCAACGGCTTGACGGCAACCACGGGGTCCGCGTCGAGCAGCACGTGGTGCCCGGCTCCTGGCCCGGCGGAACATTCGACCTGCTGGTGGTGTCCGAGGTCGGCTACTACCTGGCCCCCGGCGAGCTCGCTGACCTGTGGGACCGGGTGGAGGCCGCACTGGAACCGGGCGGGGTCCTGGTCCTGTGCCACTGGCGGCACCCGATCGACGGCTGGCAGCTCGACGGCGACACCGTCCACGCGCTCGCCCGCCAACGGTTGCGCTGGCCAACCACGGGGCTGTACCGGGAGCGCGACTTCGTCCTGGAGGTCCTGGTGAGCCCGGCCAGCGGGACGGGCGTGGCATGACGCTGGCGGCTCCGGGGGGTCCAGCCGCAGGGTGTCGGGACGGTATGGCGGCAACGCGGATCGACAAGGTGGCCGTGGTGATCCCGGCGCATAACGAGGAACAAGTCCTGGAGCGGGCGCTCACTTCAGCCGGAGCCGCTGCGGACCGGCTGGCCGTGGACAGTCCCGGAACTGAGGCGGAGGTTGTTATTGTCCTGGACGCCTGCACGGACCGGTCGCTGGACGTGGCCGCAGCCTTCGCAGCCCATGACCTCCGCTTCCGCGTGCTGTCCGTCGGGTTCCACAGTGTGGGGAAGAGCCGCCGGGCAGGGTGCGGGGCGGTTCTGGAAAGCCTGGGCGGGGCCGGCGCGGTGGGTATTCAGGCGCGTGGCCTGTGGTTGGCCAACACCGACGCCGATTCGCAGGTACCGGAAGATTGGCTGGTGCGGCAGCTGGAACTGGCAGCAGGCGGAGCCGACCTTGTCCTGGGCTCCGTGGAGCCCGATGCCCACGGGACGCACCACGAGCTGCTGGCCCGCTGGCATTCCCGGCATGCCTTGGCCGAGGACCACCCGCACGTCCATGGGGCCAACCTGGGTGTCCGTGCCTCGGCCTATCTCGCGGCCGGGGGCTTCCCTGGTATTGACCGCGACGAAGACAGGATCCTGGTGGAGCGGCTTCGCGCGGGCGGGGCAGCCGTCGTTTCCACTGACACCACGCGCGTCCTTACCTCGGGGCGGACCAGCGGCCGCGCGCCCGGCGGGTTCGCCGCTTACCTCCTGGCGCTGGCGCAACCCTGAGGGCGCGGGCGCCTGTCGGTCACACGAGGTCCGGGGCGCTGGCCACGATGTAGTCCGCCGCCGCCGGTCCGGTCATGGAAAGGTTGTTGCTGTCGGGATCGATGCCGGCCTGCTGCAACGCCTCCCACAGGGCGGCCGGGGTGTGGGGCTCGGCCTTATTCAGGAGGCACCAGCTGGTGTAAAGGCCATAGAGCTCGTCCCGTCCGAGGCCCAGTCCGGGCTCCCTGTCCGGGACAACTGCCTCGGCTAGGAACTGGTCAAAATGTGTAGCAGTCATGTTCGCTCATTTGGTTGGAGCTTGTATCCGCCGTCTGCTTCAGCGGCCACGCCGGTTCCCAAAAGGCCCCGGCAAGGTATTCACGAAACTATTGCAGGAGGCGCGGCTTGTCCAGTCACGCCGAAAGGGGGCAGGCCCCTGGGGGGCCGACGGCGACTGGGGGGACTGGCCTCGGTCTCAGAAGAGGCCATCTCACCGCCGGCCCCGCTTCACCCCGGACCCCACAGCCCGGGAAACTTCGACAGGACCTTCACCATGAATTTTCCTCTATCTGGAAGGTCCTGCCTAGTCCCTCCCCGCCTGGCCGTGCTTCTCCCGGAGTTCCCGGCCGTGCTTGATGTCTTCCTCGATCTGCTGCTGCAGTTTTTCGCTCTTTTTGGTGTCCCGGGGCGGCAACTGAATGGTTTCTTCGGCCTTGATGCCGGCCTGGAGTTCGCGGCCGCGCTCCACCTCGGCGTCGAATTCGGCTCCGAACAACAAGGACATGTTCAGGATCCACAGCCAGAGCAGCGCGACGATGACACCGCCAATGGCGCCGTAGGTCTTGTTGTAGCTGTTGGAGTACGCCACGTAGAAGCCGAAGGCCAGCGAAGCCAGCAGGAACACCACCAGGGCGATGGCCGAACCCATGCTCATCCACCGGAATTTCGGCTGTTTCACGTTTGGTGTGGCGTAGTAGAGGATGGCGATCGCCACGGTGATCAGCACCAGCATGACCGGCCACTTGGCGATGTTCCACACCGTCAGGAAGGCGCCTCCAAGCCCGATCAGGTTCCCGACGGATTCTGCCACAGGGCCGCTCAGCACGAGCATCGCCGCGATGACGACGACGATCAGCAGGTTGACGACGGTGACTCCGAGCATGGTGCCCCGCAGCTTCACGAAGGCGCGGCCCTCGTCGACTTCGTAGACACGGTTCATGGCCCTGCCGAAGGCCCTGACGTAGCCGGACGCGGACCAGAGTGCCGTCAGGAGTCCCAAGACAAGGGTGAAGCCGGCGGCCGAGGAACTCGCGAGGTCCTGGACCACCGGCCGGATCGTCTCTACGGTCTGCCCGGGGGCGAAACCTTGGACGATGTCCAGCAGGGCGGAGGTGGTCTTTTGCGGGTCGCCGAAGATTCCCAGGAGGGATACCAGCGCCAGCAGCGCCGGAAAGATCGAAAGTACGGAGTAGTAGGTCAGGGCCGCTGCCAGGTCCGGGCACTGGTCTTTGCTGAATTCCCGCAACGTCTTCCTGGCGATGTACTTCCAGGAGGGCTTCTCCAGGTCCCGGGGGCTCCCGGGTTTTCGCGAATCGTTCGGATCGGGGGCCTGGCCCGCCTTCGCGGTACTGGTCTCGGACGTGTTGTGAGTGGCCATTGGGGGAGTCCTCTCGATCTCGGGGCCAAGAGGACAGGCCGACCCCGCGGGTGGCGGTGCCGGCCTGTCGTCGTAGGTGTTGCCTTTAGGGAGCCGCGGTAAGCGGAGCGTCAGCTGCTTTGGACGGTGTCCTTCGCATCTGCGGCACGGTCTTTGACGTCGTCGGCTGCGTGCTGGCCCTCAGCTTTGACGTTCTGGGCGGCGTCGGTTGCCGTGGCCTTGACGTTTTCCATGGCTTCCTGTGCCGGCTCCTTGAGGTCCTGGGCCATGTTTTTAGCGGCGTCAGTAAGTTCGGCGGCCAGTGGCTGGGCTGCCGTCTTGAGCTGATCGGCCGCTTCCCGCTCTTTCTGGCTTGGCGGGATCAGCGACGAGACCAGGAGTCCGGCCCCGAACGCGATGAGGCCCGCAGCCAGCGGGTTGCCCGCGGTCTTGGACTTCACCTGGTCCGGGGTCTGGGAAACAGCGTGGCCGGCGTCGGAAAGCTTCGCCGAGACGGTGTCGCCGGCCTGGTGCAGGCTGTCCGCGGCGGAGTGCGCGCCGGCGCCCGTGGTGTTGTGGACATTAGTGGTGGCGGTGTCTGCTGCGCCCATGATTTTCTCCTTCATCCCGGTGGCCGCGTCCTTGAGCTTGTCGGTCTGCCGGTGGACGATGTTGGACGGTGTGACTTTATCGGCCACGGCGTCCACGTTTGTTCCCAGGCGTGCCCGGGTGGCTTCGATGTCTGCGCGGATGACGTCAGGGTTTTCGCTCATCGGTTTACCTCACCTGGTTTGAGGGTTGGGGGTATCTCAGAAAGGGTTTCGCCGGTCTGGGGCAGGCCCTTGATTTGCTTCAGTTCCTTGCGGCCCATGGAGGCCAGGACAGCTGCAATGATGGCCCAGACCACGGCAGTGACCAGGGCGGACCAGCCCAGCGGCATGACGGCGCCGAGGGCGAACATCAGGGCAAGGGAAAGGAACAGCAGGACGAAGTGTCCGCCAATTCCGGCGCCGGCCAGCATGCCGGATCCTTTTCCTGCACGGGTGGCGGTTTGTTTCAGTTCAGTCTTGGCCAGATCGACTTCCTGGCGCATCAGGGTGGACAAGTCGCGGGTTACGTCGCCGAGCAACTCCCCCAGGGAGGCGTTGTCCGCTTTTACGTGCGCCGCGCTTGGCGGCGGCTCAGGTATGTGGCTGCTCATCAGAGGCCGCCAGCCTGGCCGCCCCCGGAGCGGTCCCGGGTGAAGAGGTCATCCGCCATTGGGCCATCGGCCAATTCGCGGTCGCGCAGGGGGTCGTCGGAAACCTGGTTTCCGGACCACGGTTCCTCCACCAACTGCGGGCTGTCGAGGCCGCTGGCAGTCGAAGTTGTCTCGGGGTAGCTGCTGCCCGGGGCCCCGCCGTCGTATCCGGCCGTGGTGGTGGCCGGACCCGGCAGCTGGACGGGCGGTGGAGGCACCACTCCACCGGCGGCCGGCGGCTGGCCGTATTGGTCCGGGGATGCCGTGCCTGCGTGCTGGCCGGAAAGGCCGGTGGTACCTGCGGGTGACTCCGGGGCACCCGCTGTGAGGCCCCTGGTGAGGCGTCCGGCGAGGACGCCGGCTCCGGCGGCGAGGAGCAGGAACGTGCCGGGCCGGTTGCGGGCGAACCGCTGGACCTCGTTCAGGAGGTCTCCGGGTTCCCGGTTCTCCAACCAAGTGGCGATCGAGGATGTCCGCTCGGCCGCCTGCCGGACCAGGTCGCTGGCCATGCCTTGCTGGTCCGGGGCGCTGGCCATGCTGTGCAGCTGGCCGGAAATGTTGCGGATGCCTTCCGCAGCCTTCTGCTGCTGCGTTGCGGCCTCGCTCGTGAGGCCTGACTTGGCCTGGTACAACAGGTCCTGCGCGTTGGACTTTGCCTCCGAGGCCACGTTGGCTGCCTCTTCCTTGGCAGTCTGTGCCACGTTCTGTGCGGAACCCGCTGCTGTCCTGGCTACGCCTGCCGCCTCGTCCTTGGCAGCTTCGGTGCGTGAGGACGCAGAACCGGTGCCGGCACTCTCCGGCATGGTCCGGGTTTGTTCGTAATCGGCGGGTACGTACCCGTTTCCGCTCTCAGCGCCATAGCTGGCTGCCGGAGACGGAAAGGTTGCGGGCCGGCGCTCGCCGGGGATTCCTGTATGGGCCTGAGGAGCCGTGTTTGCGGTGTCCTCGGGCCATTGGTTCTCCGTCATCTTCGCTCTTCCTTTCAGAAAGAAGGCTGGTTGCTGATCAAGAACCAGCGGTACTGGCCGTAAAATAGTAAGCATGTTTACTAATGAAAGGTAAGTACCCTTGCTAATTGGGTTCTAACCGTTCGAGTAAAAATGTCAGCCGGAATGGCTCTGGCCTGCCCGGTCACAACGAAGTGGGAAGTGGTGGGAAACATGGACACAGCTCCATGGGTATGGGTAGTGGTTGCGGTTGTCGTCGTGGCCCTGATTGTGGTGCTGCTCCTCTCCGGCGGACGGCGCCGCAAGGCGATGCAGGAGAAGCGGGACCAGGAGAATCGGGAAAAAGCGGCCGAGATCCGCCGCAAGGCTGAAAACATGGAACTCGACGCCCGCGAACGGGAAGCCAAGGCCATCCGTGCGCGCGCCGACGCCGAGCAGGCCCAGGTGGACGCGGCCCGGCTGCGGCAGGAAGCCGAGGAACGCAGCCGGGAAGCGCAGTCCCTCCGCAGTGACGTTGCCGGCCACGCCCGCGAGGCGGACGAGTTGGATCCCGACGTCGGCCGTGACGGCACCCGCCGCGGCGTGCACGAGACGGGCCAGGACAGGCAGGTACAGGCCGGGGCTGCCAACCATGGCGGCAATGCAGCCGACGTCGGGCATGACCCGGCCGTGCATCGCGAAACCGGGCGCCACGGCACTGTAGGCAATGACCTGCCGCAGGCTGAGGCTGGGCATCATGACCCTGCTGGCGCCGATCCGGCGATCCGTGAGGCTGGGTACCGTGATGCTCGGCGCCATGAATCTGTGGGCGGCGACGCCGCGGGCGCTGACGCGGAGTCCAGTGATGCGCGGCCCATTGACGCAGAGCGCCCTGATTCCCCAACTGTGGATCCGCGGACTGAGGCCGGTCGGCGGAACATCAACGACGACGCGGACCGCGATGTGCGCGACGTGAAGAACCCGCACGCGGGCCTCTAAGCTGGTTTGCTTCCGCTGCGGCGTGGGAACGGAAGGAGGTTCCTTCTTCCGTTCCCATGCCCACCCGGGCGGACAAGGATTGTTTTATAAGCAGCCTTATGATTTCCTGCTTCTAAGTCTTGCCGCAGGCTTTCGGAACCAGACCGAGGGAAACAGCACCCATGCCCGAATCCTTTGCCGCCTTGGCCGCGAACACTGCCCCGTCCCATCAGCAGGCCGAAACACCTGATCCGCCGTCTCCACCGGCCGCCTCAGAGCGTTCGCAGGGAGCATCCGAAAACGACATGGTTTTGAGGTACCTGGACCTCGCCGAGGCCTTGGCCGCACGGTTTGAAGCGCGCGGCAGGGAACGGGCGGACCTCAACCAGGTCGCCTACCTGGGACTGGTGAAAGCCGCCCGCGGATTCGACGAGGCCAAGGGGGACAGTTTCCCGGCCTACGCCGCGCCCACCATCACCGGTGAACTCAAAAGGTATCTCCGCGACCGGACATGGGTGGTCCGCCCCCCACGCCAGGTCCAGGACTTGAGGACCCGCCTGTTCAGGGCGGAACCGGAACTCACCCAGTCCTTGGGCCGGATCCCCAGTGTGGCCGAATTGGCCGGAGAGCTGGGCACGGATCCTGTGGACGTGCTGGAAGCCATGTCGGCCTCCAGCAGCATGCACCCCGACTCCCTCGACGCGGTGGGTCCCCACTCCGAGGCCCCCTCCATTGGTGAGATGCTGGCCAGTCCTGAAACGCCGCTGGAGAGGCTTGAGGAGCTCGCCGGCCTGCGCGCTGCCATGAAGGACCTGACGGAATTGGATCGGGAACTGCTGTACCGCCGCTATTTTTGCGAGGAAACGCAGGTGCAGTTGGGCAAGCGGCTCGGTATGTCCCAAATGCAGGTTTCCCGCCGCCTGGCGAAGGTGCTGACGGAATTGCAGCGCCGGCTGGAAGAAGGCGCCGGGATGGACGGTCCGGTCGGGGACCGCAAGGCGAGGACGGAACGGGAAGCGCGGACGGCCCGGCCGGCCAACCAGGTGGTGCCGTTCCGGCGGCCCAGGAAGACCGGCCGTCCAGGCGTCGCGGGCAGGGGCCGCCTCGACTGCGCAGGCACCAGTTGAACGGATCCGGCGTGGCCACGGGACAGCGTTCACGCCATGAGGCCCGCTGACCGGGGGTTCGATGGCTTCAACTAGGGTTGAACCATGAGTGAATGCGGGCCCCAATAATGGCCAAACGCGGAAAGTCGGGAGGCCGGGGCCGGTCCGCAGGCGTGGTGGAGGTGCCCAAGGGCACGGCGCCGGACGGTCCGGTGGAGGGTGTCTACTACATTGACACCGGCGACTGCGAGCTGGTGGCGGACCAGGACAACTCCACGGGCTGGCTCCTGAAGATCAACGGCGTCATGAGCTCGCATATCGACCTCGCCGACCCCTTGTTCCTGGACTTTGAGTACATGCGCTGGATGGCGGCGCTCATTGAGTCCCGTTGGCCGCCGTCGGACGCATCGTCGGCTAAGCTCCGCGGCCTTCACCTGGGCGGGGGTGCGTGTTCCATGGCACGCTATTTCGCCGCCGCCTACCCCGATGCCCGGCAGGTGGTGGTGGAACTGGACGGCAAGCTCGCTGAATACGTGCGCGGCTGGTTCGACCTCCCGAAGGCGCCCCTGCTCCGCATCCGCGTGGGGGAGGCCCGGGCCGTAACCGAAACGCTCACGGAGCACACCAGGGACTTCATCATCCGCGATGTCTTTGCAGGGGCCTTCACCCCACGGCCGCTCACCACCGCTGAATTCACCGCCCACGCCAAGCGGGTCCTGGCACCGGGCGGCTTGTTCGTTGCCAACTCGGGGGACGCGCCGGACCTCAAGAATGCGCGGGAGGACGCCGCCACCATCGCCGCTGCCTTCAAACACACGGTGATCATCGCCGACCCCGCCATGCTGAAGGGCCGGCGCTACGGCAACATGGTGATGGCCGGCAGCGACGTTCCGTTTGGCGACGATCCCCAACTTCGGCGCCGGCTCCTCGGCGGTGCCGTGCCCGCGCATCTCTGGGATGATGCCCAGGTCCGGGCCTTCGCGGCCGGTGCGCCGGTCCGGCATGACGAGCCGGTTGAGCCAAGCATCCGGTGATTTAGCCCCGGCCCAGGAGCGCGCCGCGGTGCTCGGCCATCCGTTCCCGCAGGGCCTGCACGACGGCGGCCACGGCCGGGCGGCGAAGCGAGTCCGGGCGCAGCACCATCCAGTAGGGGAGCAGCTCACCGATTTCGCCGGGCAGCAATCGGACCAGGTCGTCATGGAGATCGCCCATGAAGCACGGCAGGAAGCCCACCCCCGCCCCGGCCCGGGTGGCCTCCACATGGACGAACACGTTGGTTGACGTCAGGCCCTCGCGCATGGCCGGCACCAGCCGCCGCGGCGCATCGAGATCGTCCACCTGGAGCATCGAATCCACGAAATAGACCAAGGGATGCTCATTGAGTTCGGCCACGGTGGAAGGGGTGCCGTGCTCGGCGAGGTAGGTGCGGGAGGCGTACATTCCCAGCCGGTATTCGCCCAGCCGGATGGCCTCCGCACGGTGCACCTGCGGCTCGCCCACCACCACCTCGATGTCCAGCCCGGAGCGCTGCTGCAGTGCCCGGCGGGTCATGGTTACCACCTCCACGCTCAGGCCGGGATGGTCCCGGCGCAGCCGCGCCACGGCCGGGGCTGCGATGTAGGCGCTGAAGCCGTCGGTCGCCGTCATGCGTACGACGCCGGTAATCGGGTCGGGCGCCTGGCCCGCCGGTCCCAGCGTGCCCAGCACCTCTTCGACCTGTTCGGCCACCTGCACAGCCCGCTCGCCCAGTTCGGTGAGTTCCCAGCCGCCGGCGGCCCGGGACAGGACCCGGCCGCCAAGCGACTTCTCCAGGGCGGCGATCCTGCGCGAGACGGTGGTGTGGTTCAAGCCCAAGGCTTGGGCCGCCGTCGTGAATTTCGCCGAGCGGGACACCGCCAGGAGGACCAGCAGGTCGTCGGGATTGGCATTCATATCTGCAATTGTGCACATGCCTGGTGCCTCTTTGGGCATTGAACTGCAAAGTTTGTGCAGCAATACTCATCTGAGTCACTTGTGCTGGAGATCACAGCACGTGTCAATGTGGACACTGAGGAGAACCATGAGCGTTGAGCACAGCCAGGCAAACGAAGCCAGGTATGCACCCAAAGGAACCGGACTGAAGAAAATCGTTGCCGCCTCCATGGTGGGCACAGTGGTGGAATGGTACGAGTTCTTCTTGTACGCCACCGCCGCCACCCTGGTCTTTGGCAAGTACTTCTTCCCGTCCACCGGCAATGACCTGGACGGCATCATCCAAGCCTTCCTGACCTACGCGGTGGGCTTCATTGCCCGGCCGCTGGGTGGCATCGTCTTCGGCCAGATCGGCGACAAGCTCGGCCGCAAGCCCACGCTGCAGCTGACGATCGTCATCATCGGCGTGTCCACCTTCCTGATGGGCTGCCTCCCCGGTTTCGCCGACATCGGATACCTGGCCCCGGCCCTGCTGGTGGCGCTGCGGTTCATCCAGGGCTTCGCGCTCGGCGGTGAGTGGGGCGGCGCCGTCCTCCTCGTGGCCGAACACAGCCCGAACAAGACCCGCGCCTTCTGGTCCAGCTGGCCCCAGGCCGCCGTCCCCGTGGGCAACCTGCTGGCCACCCTGGTCCTCTACATCATGTCCACCACCCTCAGCAGCGAGGCATTCCTCGGCTGGGGTTGGCGCGTGGCCTTCTGGCTCTCCGCGGTGATCGTGTTCGTGGGCTACTACATCCGCACCAACGTCAGCGAATCACCCATCTTCCTCGAAGCCAAGGAACTGGTGGAGAAGGAACAGGCCGTCAGCTACGGCGTGTTCGAGGTTGTCCGCAAGTACCCCAAGGGCATCTTCCAGGCCATGGGCCTGCGGTTCGCCGAAAACATCATGTACTACCTGGTGGTCAGCTTCGCGATCGTCTACCTCAAGAGCGTGCACAAGTACGACACCTCATCGCTGCTGCTGGCACTGCTGATCGCGCACGTGGTCCACTTCGCGATCATCCCGCAGTACGGCCGCCTGGCGGACCGGATCGGACGCAAGCCCGTCTACCTGGCCGGTGCCATCCTCGGGGCCACCTGGCCGTTCTTCGCCTTCCCCATGTTCGACACCCGCAACGCCGTGGTCATCGTCCTCGCCGTCACCATCGGCCTGTGCCTGCACGGCCTGATGTACGCCGGACAGCCTGCCATCATGGCCGAGATGTTCCCCACCCGCATGCGGTACTCCGGTGCATCCCTCGGTTCGCAGGTAACGTCGATCTTCGCCGGCTCGCTGGCGCCGCTCCTGGCCACCCAGTGGCTGAAGGACACCGGCTCGTGGGTGCCGACGGCCATCTACCTGCTCATTGCCTGCGCCATCACCGCTGTGGCCGTGCTGAGCCTGAAGGAAACCAAGGGCATCGCCCTGGAGGACGTGGACAAGGAAGACGCCACCCGCGAAGGATTGCTCCCGGCTGGCCGCCGCTAGGCTGCTGGAGCCGCTGGACCGTTTTTGGGCGCATGAAGGAGAACTGCAATGGATAACACGTTGAATGGACGCAAGGCACTGGTCACCGGCGGTGCCAGCGGAATCGGTGCCGCCTGCGTGCGCGCACTCGCGGCCCAAGGGGCGAAAGTGGTGGTGGCCGACGTCGACTCCGCCGCCGCTGCCAAGCTCGCCGACGAGGTGGGCGGCACCGCCTGGGCCGTGGACCTCCTGGACGTGGACGCGCTGGCCACCCTCAGCCTGGATGTGGACATCCTGGTGAACAACGCGGGAATCCAGCGCATCAGCCCCATCGAGGACTTTGACCCGGCAGACTTCCGCAGGATCATCAGCCTGATGCTGGAGGCACCATTCCTGCTGGTCCGGGCCGCCCTGCCGCACATGTACGCCAACAAGTTTGGCCGCATCATCAACGTGTCCTCGGTGCATGGTATCCGTGCTTCCCCGTACAAGAGCGCGTACGTATCCGCCAAGCACGGCCTCGAAGGCCTGAGCAAGGTGACGGCGCTGGAGGGCGGGGAGCACGGTGTCACCTCCAACTGCGTGAACCCGGGCTACGTCCGCACGCCCCTGGTGGAGAAGCAGATCGCGGACCAGGCCCAGGTGCACGGGATCGACGAGTCTGAGGTCCTGGCCAAGGTGATGCTCACCGAATCGGCCATCAAGCGCTTAGTGGAACCGGACGAAGTGGCGTCCCTGGTGGCGTGGCTGGCCTCCGACAGTGCCGGTATGGTCACCGGGGCCAGCTACACCATGGACGGCGGTTGGTCTGCCCGGTAAGTTACCCCGCTAGTCCAGCGGTTTGACCACGCGGTGGTCGTAGAAGAAGACGCCATGGGTGGTCTTCAGCCCCACCGACCGTCGATCCTGCCATACGACGACCCCTTCGCGCCTGCCGCTGAAGGGGTCGTCGCCAATCACGGTGTCGCCCACCCGGTAGGGGCATCGTGGGCTGACGGCCCGCGTGGCCCGGTGCCATACTGTCGCCATGGCATCGCGCAGGCTGACGGGCCGGCCCATGCCGGAAAGGTCCTGTACGTAGCCCTTGGCCATGTGAGCCTCTCCTCCAGGCGGCAGCCGGCCGCCTGCTAACGGTGTTGGTCGGCGGAACGCTCCCAGCGAAGGATGGTCCTCCCGCTCCGGCCGGCACCGTACGCCTACGCTAGGCGCTATTCACATCAGCAACACCCGTAACAAGTACTTGTCTTGCGCCCGCCGAACTACTTGCCGTGGGCGCGGGCGCATCCTCCGCAGTCCGGCGGAGCATCAGCGGCTGCTGTTGATGATGTCCTCCGCGTTCTCGAAGGCCCACGCCACCAGGGGCACCAGAAGCCCGCTCAACTCGTAGCCGCGCTCGGTAAGGCTGTAGTCCACCCGGGGCGGAATGACCGGTTGGGCGTTCCTGCTGACAAGGCCGTCCCGCTCAAGGGTCTTCAGGGTCTGGGCCAGCATCTTCTCGCTGATGCCCTCGGCCCGGCGCCGCAAATCACTCCAGCGCTGCTCGCCTTCGGACAGGGCAATCAGGATCAGGACGCCCCATTTGCTGGTGATGTGGTCCAGCAGGGTCCTGCTGGGGCACCCGGCGGGGAACACGCCGTCGGCAAACGCGAGGGGGAGGGGTACGGCCTGTGGAACAGCTTCCATATCCACAAGCTTACCTAAGGGTCAGTACCTTACTTCAAAGTGCGTACTCTCTTTGAGGAAGTAATCGTGATGGCTCATGGTTGTGCCCTTCGACAGATGAAATTCTTCGAAAGGATCCATTGTGAGCATTGTTGTTACAGGCGCCACCGGACAGCTGGGCCAGCACGTCATCGAAGCCCTTCTCGAACGTGGGGTGCCGGCCGCCGGAATCGTGGCCGCCGGACGTTCCGTGGAAAAACTGGCCGGCTTCGCCGCGCGCGGTGTCAACGTCAAGGCCATGGACTACGCCGACGCGGCGTCAGTTGCCGCCGCGCTCAAGGGAGCAACACGGGTGCTGCTGATCTCCGGCAGCGAAGTGGGCCAGCGCGTCGAACAGCACCGCACCGTCATTGAAGCAGCACGGGCAGAGGGCGTGGAGCTGCTGGCCTACACGAGCATCGCCAATGCGGACACTACCGGCATGCTGCTGGCCGGGGAGCACAAGGCCACGGAGGCCATCCTGCGCGAGTCCGGCATTCCCTTCGTCTTGCTCCGCAACGGCTGGTACCTGGAAAACTACACCGAGCAGTTGCCCGGTACCCTCGCCCAGGGTGCGGTCGCAGGCAGCGCCGGGGACGGAAAAGTCAGTGGCGCCGCACGGGTGGACTACGCCCACGCCGCCGCAGCGGTCCTGGTGGCCGAGGACCAGGCCGGCAAGGTGTACGAGCTGGGCGGCGATGAAGCGTTCAGCATGGCTGACCTCGCCGCCGAGATCAGCTCCGCCACCGGCAAATCCATCACCTACAACGACCTCCCGGCCAAGGACTACGCCGGCCTGCTCACCTCCGTCGGCGTCCCGGAGGCATTCGCCGAGGTCCTTGCGGACTCGGATCTCGGCATCGCCCGCGGTGACCTCCTGGTCGGCACCGGAGACCTCCGGCGGCTCATTGGGCGTCCGACGACGTCCCTCGCCCAGGCCGTCCGGACTGCCGCGGCTTCGGCGTAAGGCAGCGGAAGACAGTACGGCAGCGGACGACGAAAGGTGCCTGGCCCCGGCGGGGGCCAGGCACCTTTCGCCGATGACGGGCCTACCCGCTGGTGCGGGCGGTGCCAACCACCGGCAGCGGCGACGTTTCGTCCTCAAGGTGGGCCCGGCGTCGTCCGTCACCTCTAACCCACAGCCGATAGGCCAGGACCAGCATGCCCAGCCAGGCGGCACCCACGTAGAGGGCCACCCGGGTGTCCTCGAAGGCGCCCAAAATGGCGATGACCAGCACCATGAAGGCAATGGTGAGGACTGATGCGGCTGGCCACCACGGTGAGGGGAATTCCGACGCGGGCAGGCCCTTCCGGGCGATTTCCCGCTTCATTGCCACGTGGGAGGCCAGGATCATCACCCACACCCACACCGTGGCGAAGGTGGCGATCGACGCGATGACCAGGAACACGTCCTCCGGGATGACCGCGTTGAGGACCACACCCACCAGCAGGATCCCGGCCATCATGACCACCGTCATCCAGGGGACGCCGTGGCGGGAGACTTTGCCGAACGCCGCCGGTGCGTGGCCTTGGTTGGAGAGTCCGAAGAGGATGCGGCCGGCGCCGAAGATATCGCTGTTGATGGCGGACAGTGCGGCGGTGATCACCACGGCGTTGAGGATGTGGGGCGCTGCGGGAATGCCCAGCCCGCTGAAGATCTGGACGAAGGGGCTGCCGTCTGTGCCCACCTGGTCCCACGGGAAGAGGCTCATCAGGACGCCCAGCGTCAGGACGTAGAAGAGCAGTACGCGGACTGGGACGGTGTTGACGGCCTTGGGGATGACCTTCTTGGGGTCGGCCGCTTCACCGGCGGTGATGCCAAGGGTCTCGATCCCGCCGAAGGCGAACATCACCACGGCAAAGGATGCCAGCAGGCCTTCGAAGCCGTTCGGGAACATGCCGCCGTGGTCAACGAGGTTGCCAAGGCCCGGTGCCAAGGTTGAACCGGCGGCCTGGAACCCGAAGGTGATGATCGCGGCGCCGCCTGCAATCATGGCGATGATGGCGGCGACCTTGATCAGTGAGAACCAGAATTCGAGTTCGCCGAAGACCTTGACGCTGAGCAGGTTCAACGCCGCCAGGAAGCAGATGACGGCCAGGACCCAGATCCAGCGGTCCACCTGCGGGAACCAGAACCCCATGTAGATACTGAAGGCAGTGACGTCGGCGATGGCTACGATGGCCATCTCGAACACGTACGTCCAGCCGGTCACGAAGCCGGCCAGGGGGCCAAGGTACCGGCCGGCGTATTGGCTGAAGGAACCGGACACCGGGTGCCTCACCGCCATCTCGCCGAGGGCGCGCATTACCATGAACACCGCGGCGCCGCCGATGATGTACGCGAGCAGGACGGCTGGTCCGGCTTTCTGGATGGCGGAAGCGGAGCCGTAGAAGAGGCCTGTGCCGATCGCCGATCCCAGGGCCATGAAGCGGATGTGCCGCACGTTCAGGCCGCGGTTGAGGACGCGTCCGACGGCGTCAGCCGGCTTGTGCGTTTCCGCCGCGGTTTCGGTCCGGGTTGGGGTTGGAGCTGGTTGCATGCGAATACCTTCTCGTCATTGGGAGGGGAGTCGCTAACCAGCAGACCATTTTCGCAGGCATCGTGATGAGGCTCACGGCTGGTTGCTGTCTTCGGTTCCAGACTGTCCGGGAGGTGATCAGTCGAAAGCCTGGCCGGGTTTGAATGTCGTACCCCCTTGCCATAGTTGGGTCATGGGTAAAGCGGCGGCGGTGAGGGCATTCGAGGAGATCAGGGCTGCCCTTGCCGCGCTGGACACCGAGGTGGACAGAGCTGGACGCGGATCGGTTGCCGCCACGAAGGAGTGTGCTGACCCGTTGGCCACCCTTGTTGATGGGTGCCTCGACATCCTGGCGGGCGTCAGGGCCGTGGAGGCCATGATCGCAGGACTGAAAGCGAAGGCCGCGGTCGCTTATGCGGAAAGTGCTTCTGCTGTTGCGGGGCCCGACGTGCCTGTGCAGGCGCATGAGATGGCGGTCGCGGCGGAAGTTGGCTGCGTCCTGGCGGTTGGACCGAGGGCGGCATCGACATTCCTGGCTACCTCGCACGCCGTTGTTACCTCGTTGCCACGGACCCTTGCGGGGCTGCAGGCAGGGACCCTGTCCTGGGGCCACGCGGTGGTGATGGCGGATGAGACGGCGAGCCTGGATGTGAACGGGGCTGCGGCGTTGGAGGCGCATTTCCTGGACCCGGATGCCCCCGATCCGGCGCGGGGCTGTCCCCCCGGGGAGATGCCGGCGCACCGGTTCAGGGTGAAGGCCCGCACGTGGCGGGAGCGTCACCATGCCGGGAGTATCGAAGCCCGTCACTCCAAGGGAGTGGCAGAACGGCGGGTGGAGTACAGGCCGGACCGGGACGGCATGGCCTGGCTGTCCGCATACCTGCCCGCCGGCCAAGCCTCGGCAGTCTGGGACCGGCTTACCTCCGAGGCTCGCAGCATGCAGGGTACTGAGGAAGGTCGCACGCTATCCCAGTTGCGGGCTGACAACTACGCCTCGTCGCTGCTGGCTACCTTCCCCGCAGGCAGCCGGGGATGCCAGGCCGTTGAACGCCCTTTTTCCGGGATCCGCGCTCAGGTGCTGGTCACTGTCCCGGTGTTCTCGCTGATGGGCTTCACCGATGAACCGGCGGTCCTGGACGGGTACGGTCCCATTCCACCGTCGATGGCACGGGCCCTGGTGGGCGAAGGGGCGGGGTCGTTCTACCGGGTGCTGGTGGATCCGAGGGACGGTGCACCGCTGGAAATCGGGCGGACCAGCTATCGGCTGACCAAGGCCATGCGGGCTTGGCTGCGGATGCGGGACGGAAAATGCCCGTTTCCCGGGTGCAGCAACCATTCCCTCGACAACGAGGCCGACCATCTCCTCAGCTGGGCCAAGGGCGGTGCCACCGGGATCAGCAACCTCGGTCAGCCCTGCCCCAAACACCACAGGCTCCGGCATACCACGGCCTGGAAACCCACGACTGCCGGAAAAAACAAACCACCCGGCTGGATTTCACCCTCCGGTCGCCGCTACAGCAGCGAGCACCAGGACTGGGAACCACCCCACTGGCCAACCCATTGTCCGCCCTCACAGGGGACGTCGTTGGCGCGGGCGGGAACCATCGATATAGTGCGCCACCACGGATCTCCCTGGGAAAACGCGTTGGGCCGCTACCTCGAGGTTCCACCCTGACCAGGCTGGAACCTGCCCCGTGCCTTCAGGACTTGCCTCCTCCGAGATCAGCGCGCTCCTCCGTGACCGTAGATTCGGGACCCGTTGCGGTCAGACCCTGCACTTTTCGGGCGCTTCCTCTTCAGTACCCTGTGCTCTTCACGCTGGCATCAATTCCGCCAGGTACCGGCTGCGTCCCGCGCTGCACCTTCGATTTCGGCGCGGTGCGCCGCCCACTCTTCCGGTGTCCTGGACGTCAGGTTCGGGTCCCCTGGACGCTGGCCGGCGGTCGCGTCAATCAGTTCACGGAGTATGTCCGCGTGGCCCAGATGGTGGGCACGTTCAGCAACCATATGGACGAGAATCTGCTGCAGGGTAACCTGGCGGCGCTCCTCCGGCCACCACGGCACGGAGCCTGGAGCGTCGAGCGGCAGAGCCTCGATGGTCGCGTCGCTGTGCGTTCCTGCGAAGCGGTGGAGTTCGACGATGTCTTCGAATGACTCGTCAGCCGTTACCCACATGTCTGCGTCCGGGCGGGCGCCGTCCTCGAGCCACGGCAGGTGTCGCCCACTGGGCCGGCCGAAGACCACGCCGAAGTAGTCCAACTCCACGCTGGCAACGTGTTTGACCAGTCCCAACAGGTTGGTGCCCGTTGGCGTGAGGGGCCGGCGCATGTCGTAATCGCCCAGTCCGTCCAGCTTGCCCAACAGGTTGTCCCGCCGGATCCGGAGGTACGTGTGCAGGGTTTCTTTCCCGTCCATGGTCCGGACTCTACCGAAACGTGGATGATTCGGCACCGCAAGCTGCGCTGGGCAGGCCAGCGTCTGGTATACCGGACACATTGAATTGCGGCGGTGCCGCAAGCGGAAAGGGCAGCCGTCACACTGAAGTACGGGATACCGGACAGAGCTAGCCAGAAAGACCATTTGAGCCCATGAGCACTGCACCAAGCGCCGCATCACGGGGCGCCGAAAGACCGGGCGCCGAAACACGAGCCGAAGCCCACGCGCCCAGCGCTGCGGTCAAAGCATCCTCGAAAGTTCCTGCTGCAGAAAATACCCTCCGCATCCTGAAGTTGCTGGCGTCCCGGCGCGGGCCGATGGCGGCCTCGCAAATCGCCTCCAGCCTGAACCTTCCCCGGTCGAGTGTTTACCACTTGCTGGGCGTCATGGAGGCGAACGGCTTCGTCCTCCATTTGCATGAGGAGCAACGCTACGGGCTGGGTATCAGCGCCTTCGAACTCAGTTCCGCCTATTCACGGCAGGAACCTTTGTCGCGGCTGGGCCGCCCCCTCCTCGCGAGCCTCGTGGATGCCATCGGTGAGAGCGCCCACCTGGCAGTGCTGCACGGCCGCGATGTCCTGTACATCGTGGAGGAACGGGCCAAGAACCGTCCGTCGCTGGTGACCGACGTCGGCGTCCGCCTTCCCAGCCACCTCACCGCCAGCGGCCGCGCCATCCTTGCCGCGCTGCCCAAATCGCAAGTACGCGCGCTCTACCCGAACGCCGCCGCCTTCACTGCCCGACATGAGGTGGTGGGGGCCATCATGAAATATTCCGCGTTGTCCTCGCACCTGGACCAGGTCCGCCAGCGGGGGTACGCCACCGAACACGGCGAGGTTACGCCCGGCTTCGGTTCCATTGCCGCCGCCGTGACCGACCACTTGGGATGGCCAACCGCCGCCGTGGCAGTCACCTTCCTCGAGGACAAGCTGCCTGCGCAGGAATGGCCCGTCCTTGCGGCGCGCGTCCAGAAGGTGGCCGATGAACTCTCGCTCCGCCTCCACGGCCGGCCCGGAAAATAGCGCCTCCCGCAGGGTTTGCCCTGCCAACCGTTGCCTTCGTCCAGGCCGCTGGAGAACCTGGGCAAGCGAGCCGGAATCGATCGGCAGTCATGTCTGGAATACCGGACAGCGCCCCGTCAAAACCCCTGTGAAGCTCGTCCACCAAGGGCTTTAGTAGATACAGAACTTCTTTCCTCCAACAGACACCACCCGAAGGAGCCCATCATGGCACCCGCCGATTTCACCACCGGTGCCCGCCCGGTCAAAGCAGCCCGCGGCACCGAGCTCACCGCCAAGTCCTGGCAGACCGAAGCGCCGCTGCGCATGCTCATGAACAACCTGGACCCCGAGGTCGCAGAGCGCCCGGATGACCTGGTGGTCTACGGCGGCACCGGCCGCGCCGTCCGGTCCTGGGCCGCGTTCGACGCCATCACCCGCACCCTGGAAACCATGGAAAAGGATGAGACCCTCCTGGTCCAGTCCGGCAAGCCGGTGGGCGTCTTCCGCACCAACGAATGGGCCCCGCGCGTGCTGCTGGCCAACTCCAACCTCGTCGGCGACTGGGCCAACTGGCCCGAGTTCCGCCGGCTCGAGGCCGAGGGCCTGATGATGTACGGCCAGATGACCGCCGGGTCCTGGATCTACATCGGCACCCAGGGCATCCTGCAGGGCACTTTCGAAACCTTCGCCGCAATCGCCCGCAAACTCACCGGGGACCAGAACGGCACCCTCGCCGGAACCCTGACCCTCACCGGCGGCTGCGGCGGCATGGGCGGCGCGCAGCCGCTCGCCGTCACCCTGAATGACGGCGCCTGCCTGATCGTCGACGTTGACGAGACCCGCCTCCGCCGCCGTGCCGGCAAGCGCTACCTCGACGAGGTCGAAACCGACCTCGACACCGCCATCGCCAAGGTCCTCAACGCCAAGGAGGAGCGCCGCGGCTGGTCCGTAGGCTATGTGGGCAACGCCGCCGAGGTCTTCCCCGAGATCCTCCGCCGGCACAACGCCGGCGAGTTCACCGTCGACATCGTCACGGACCAGACCTCCGCGCACGACCCCCTTAGCTACCTGCCCGAGGGCATCACGGTCGAGGAATGGCACCGTGAGGCTGAAGCGGACCCGGAAGGCTTCACCAAGAAAGCCCAGGCCTCGATGGCCCGCCACGTCCAGGCCATGGTCGAATTCCAGGACGCCGGCGCCGAGGTCTTCGACTACGGCAACTCCATCCGCGACGAAGCCCGCAAGGGCGGCTACACCCGGGCTTTCGAGTTCCCCGGCTTCGTCCCGGCCTACATCCGGCCGCTGTTCTGCGAGGGCCTGGGCCCGTTCCGCTGGGTGGCCCTCTCCGGCGACCCTGAGGACATCCGCGTCACGGACGAGGCCATCAAGGAACTCTTCCCCGAGAACAAGCACCTGCACCGCTGGATCGACGCCGCCCAGGAGCGGGTGGAATTCGAAGGCCTGCCCGCCCGCATCTGCTGGCTCGGCTACGGCGAACGCGCCAAGGCCGGCCTGCTGTTCAACCAGCTGGTCAAGGAGGGCAAGGTCAAGGCTCCTATCGTGATCGGCCGCGACCACCTCGACTCCGGCTCCGTTGCCTCCCCGTACCGAGAGACCGAGGCCATGGCCGACGGCTCGGACGCGATTGCCGACTGGCCGCTGCTGAACGCGCTGCTCAACACCGCCTCCGGCGCCACCTGGGTCTCCCTCCATCACGGCGGCGGCGTGGGCATCGGCCGCTCCATCCACGCCGGGCAGGTGTCGGTCGCTGACGGCACCGACCTCGCAGCCGAAAAGCTCGAGCGCCTCCTCACCAACGACCCCGGCATGGGCGTCATCCGCCACGCCGACGCCGGCTACGAACGAGCCCTTGACGTCGCCAAGGAACGCGGCGTCCGGATCCCCATGCAAGAGTCCGCCGACTCCGCAGCAGCAACGAACTAGGACTATCCGATGACTCTCACAACCCACTCACCGCTCACCGTCACGCTTGGGTCCGTCGGCGTCACGCCCGAGGACGTCGTCGCCGTCGCACGCCACGACGCGCAGGTGACCATCGCCCAGGAAGCCCTGGATGCCGTGGCCAAGGTCCGCGCCCACATCGACAGCCTCGCGTCCAGCGACATCCCGGCTTACGGGATATCCACAGGCTTTGGTGCCCTGGCCAACCGCCATATCCCCAATGACCTGCGCACCCAACTGCAGAAGTCGCTGATCCGCAGCCACGCCGCCGGCATGGGTCCGGCCGTGGAACGCGAAGTGGTCCGCGGCATCATGTTCCTGCGCGCCAAGACCCTGGCCTCCGGCCGAACCGGCGTCCGCCCCGTGGTGCTGCAGACCATGGTGGACGTGCTGAACGCCGGAATCACGCCGGTGGTCCGCGAGTTCGGCTCGCTGGGCTGCTCCGGCGACCTCGCGCCGCTCTCGCACTGCGCCCTGGTGCTGATGGGTGAAGGCGAAGCGGAAGGGCCCGACGGCGTCACTTACGGCGGGCGCGGAGAGCGGACTGTTGCCGAGCTGCTTGCAGACCACGGCATCGAGCCGGTCACCCTGGCCGAGAAGGAAGGGCTGGCGCTCGTCAACGGCACCGAGGGCATGCTGGGCATGCTCCTGATGGCCATTGCCGACCTCCGCCAGTTGCTGGCGACGGCGGACATTACCGCCGCGCTCAGTGTCGAGGCGCTGCTGGGCACCGACCAGGTGTTCGTTCCCGAACTGCACGCCGCGCTGCGCCCGCATCCCGGCCAAGCAGCAAGTGCCGACAACATGCTGCGCGTGCTCTCGGATTCGCCGATTGTCGCGTCCCACAAGGTGGGGGACTCCCGGGTCCAGGATGCGTACTCGCTGCGCTGCGCCCCGCAGGTTGCCGGTGCCGTCCGTGACACCGTGGACCATGCGGAAGTCGTGGCAACCCGCGAACTGGCCGCGGCCATCGACAACCCGGTGGTCCTGCCCGACGGGCGAGTGAGCTCAAACGGCAACTTCCACGGCGCCCCGGTGGCGTACGTCCTGGACTACCTTGCCATCGCGGTCGCGGACCTCAGCTCCATCGCCGAACGCCGGACCGACCGGATGCTTGATCCCGCCCGTTCGCACGGCCTCCCCGCCTTCCTCGCCTCCGATCCCGGCGTGGACTCGGGCCTGATGATTGCCCAGTACACCCAGGCAGGCCTCGTATCCGACAACAAGCGGCTGGCCGTGCCGGCGTCGGTGGATTCCATTCCAAGCTCCGCCATGCAGGAGGACCACGTCTCCATGGGCTGGCATGCGGCCCGGAAGCTGCGCAAGGCGGTGGAGAACCTCCGGCGGGTCCTGGCCATCGAGCTGGTGACGTCTGCGCGGGCGTTGGATATCCGCACCCAGCTTTCCGGTGGGGAGCTTACGCCGGGCCCGGCGGGCACCGCCGTCGTGGCTGCCCTTCGCGCCGTGGTGGAGGGACCGGGGACGGACCGTTTCCTGTCTCCGGAACTGGAAGCGGCGGACCGGCTGGTTGCTTCCGGGGAGGTGCGACGCGCGGCCGAATCCGCCGTCGGCTTCCTGGCCTGAAGACCGAAGGATCTTCAGTACCTGCTGCACTCCGGTCCGAAGTGCGGAATATCCGGCGACACTGCCAATGGCGGAGTCCGGAGTGTAGTAGAACTGATGGTGTAGTGAAAGTCACATCAACGAAGCTGTGGCAGCAGAACAATACAAAGGGGTAGAAGTTCAAATGAAAGCACGTGGGGCAGTCCTGTCCAGGCGCAACGCCCATTCCGCCGCGGTATCCAACTGGAAGGCCCTCAAGGCCGGGGACCGCGTCGAAATCATCAAGCATGCGCATGTGGTGGCAGCCGGGGAAGTGGAAGAGGTGTCGCAGAGCGGCAACGTCCTCTGGCTGGTGCCGGCCGGACCGTCAGACCTTTCGGAAAAGCAGCTCTTCCTTAAGTCCGACGGCGTTCAGGTCCGCCTCGCCTGAAGGCCGCACCCGCTAGACAAAAGAATCCCCGCAGCGCGTTACGGCACTGCGGGGATTCCTTCTTTGGCTCTCAGCGTTCGTCCGGTGGCCCGGGGGCTGCCCTGAACAGCGAACCAGTCAGCCGGCAACTCAGGCAACCGGCAACTCAGGCCGCCGTCCGGGGCGCAGCCGGCAACTCAGGCCGCGAAGGATTCGTAGGTCTCGCCAAAGGGTACGGATTCGTCCAGGGCAACCGTGTAGCGCCCCGGGTGCAGCCTGGTCACCAGGATGCCGCAGGCGGCGTCCTTCGCTGCCACCTCAATCAGCTCGGCTACTGCCTCTTCCAGTCCGGAGTGAACCTCGCTGGCGCTGGAGAACTCGAGGCTGATGGACCGGAGCTCCGGGCCTTCGGCGGTTTTGGCAGCGGCGGGGACGCGCTCCAAAGTGCTTGTGATCATGTACTGAACTTTCTGTGTTTCGTGCCGGGTGGCTCCGCTATTCTATCGATCAGTATCCATATATGTCAGATGACTGCCCTCCTGAACCACTAGAGAGGCGGTCACAAAGCGTTCGTTCGCGGCGCCGGACGGAATCAACGACCATGGAAGCGGGCACCGCCAGGGCCCCATCCAGCAGTCCCGCCCCCACACCTTGAGGAGATTCGGTATGAAGATCATGCGCCTGGGCGACAGCGGCAGCGAACAGCCCGCCGTGCTCGTTCCCTCAGCGGACGGCGCCGGCCGGTACTTCAGCCTGCTGCCGCTGACTGACGATGTCGACGGCGGTTTCCTCGCCGCTGGGGGCCTGGACAAGGTCCGGAAAGCCCTGGCAGCGGGTGACCTGCCGGTCCTCGAAGACGCGGAGGGGCTGCGGGTCGGACCGCCCGTGGCGAGACCCGGCGCCGTGGTGGGAATCGGGATGAACTATGCCGCCCACGCAGCCGAATCGGGGGCCGAGCCGCCCACGATTCCGGTGGTCTTCCTCAAGCCAAGCAATACGGTCACCGGCCCGTTCGACCCGGCCCCGCTCCCTCCGCATTCCCAAAAGTACGACTGGGAGGTGGAACTGGGCATTGTGATCGGCCGGGAGGCCTGCTACCTGGGCTCTCCGGAAGAAGCAACCGCGTGTATCGCCGGCTACGTCACGGCCAACGACCTTTCCGAACGCGAATACCAGTTGCCGGGGGCCGCGGGCCAGTGGACCAAAGGCAAGTCGCTGCCCGGGTCAACCCCGCTTGGCCCGTGGCTGGTTCCGGCGAAAGACATTGACGGCGGCAACCTCCCGCTGCGCAGCTGGGTCAATGGGGAACCACGCCAGGACTCCTCGACCGCGGAGCTCATCTTTGACGCAGCCACCCTGGTCCACCACTGCAGCCAGTACATGCGGCTCGAACCGGGCGACGTGATCCTCACCGGAACCCCGGAGGGCGTGGCACTGAGCGGCCGATTCCCGTACCTCCAACCGGGCGACGTGGTTGAGGTCGAAGTGGCAGGCCTGGGCCGCCAGCGCCAGGAGTTGTTCCGGGCGCCGGCGGCCGCTACGGCCTAGGGTTACTTGCCCGCTTTTACAGCCAGCACCGGGCAGTCCGCCTCCAGCAGGATGCGTTGGGATGTGCTGCCCATGATCAGCTTGCCAACCGGGGTGCGGCGGCGGAGGCCGATCACGATCAGGTTGGCCTTGTGTTCCTCGGCAGCGTCCAGTACCTCGGCGGCAGCGTCATGGCCCCGGACTGGGCGTTTGATCAGGTACTCGATGCCCTGGCCGGCCAGCCGCTGCTCGATGTCCTGGATCTCGCCTTCCTGCGCAAACCGGCTGTCCACTGCCGCTTCACCCTTGGAGGAGTTGATCAGCACCAGGGTGCTGCTGGCTTTTCTGGCCTCGGTGATGGCCTGCGTCAGGGCAGCTTCGCCCTCCGGGGTCGGGACGTATCCCACAACGACGGTCATGATCGCTCCTTTTGGTCGGGACTGAAGGCGTCCTGCTTCGAGTGGACCGCATCAAGGGGTTCCGAGGCAAGGGGTGCGGCCCCGCCTGCTGAAGCGGGAACCGGACGGTTCCGGCGGAACAGCTTGTAGGCAAACGGCCAGAGCAGGATGAGGCCAATAATGACATAGATCCCGACGGCGATCGGCTCACCCAGGAGCCCTGCCGGGTCGCCCGCACTCAGCTGCAGGGTCTTGCGGAGCTGCCCTTCAATGCGAGGGCCCAGGATCACGCCAAGGATCAGCGGCAGGACGGGAAGCCCGAAGCGCCGCATCATGAAGCCGAGTGCGCCCAGGACCAGCAGGATCACCAGGTCGAACGCCTGCAGGTTCACCGAGTAGGCGCCCAGCGTGGCGAAGAACAGGATGCCGGCATAGAGGTAGGGGCGGGGCAGCTGCAGGAGTTTCGCCCACATCGGTGCTAGCGGCAGGTTGATCAGCAGGAGCAGCAGGTTGCCAATGAAGAGGCTGGCGATCAGCGCCCACACAAGGGGCCCTTGGCTTTCGAAGAGCTGCGGGCCCGGCTGGATGCCATAGGACGTGAAGGCGGCGAGCATGACGGCAGCGGTGGCGTTGGTGGGCAGGCCCAGGGCCAGCATGGGGGTCAGGGTGCCGGCGGCCGCCGCGTTGTTGGCTGCTTCCGGGCCGGCAACGCCCTCGATGGCACCCTTGCCGAACTCTTCGGGGTGTTTACTGAGGCGCTTTTCGGTGACGTAGGAGAGGAAGGTCGGGATCTCGGCGCCGCCTGCCGGCAGTGCGCCGAACGGGAAGCCAAAGGCAGTCCCGCGGAGCCAGGGCTTCCATGAGCGCTTCCAGTCGGACTTGCCCATCCATGGCTGGCCCACGGGAATGGCATGCAGGGGGGTGCGGCGCAGGTGCGCGGCCACCCAGAGGGCCTCTCCCACGGCGAAGATGGCCACGGCCACCACCACGATGTCCAGGCCGTCGGCCAGGAGCGGCTGGCCAAACGTCAGGCGCCGCTGGCCGGTCACCGAGTCCATGCCCACCAGGCCGATAGCCAGGCCCAGGCCCAGGGACGCGAAACCGCGCAACCGTGAGGAGCCCAGCACCGCGGTCACGGCCAGCAGGGCCAGCACCATGATGGCGAAGTAGCTGGGAGCGCCAAGGCTGACGGCGAACTTCACCACGATCGGCGCGCAGACGGCCAGCAATGCGGTGCCGATGGTGCCGGCAACGAAGGAGCCGATGGCCGCCGTCGCCAGCGCCTGCGCCGCCCTGCCCGCCTTGGCCATCTTGTTGCCCTCGATGGCGGTGACCACGGAGGACGATTCGCCGGGGGTGTTGAGGAGGATCGAGGTGGTGGAGCCGCCGTACATGCCGCCGTAGTAGATACCGGCGAACATGATGAAGGCGCTGGTGGGCTCCAGGGCGTAGGTGACGGGGAGCAGCAGGGCAACGGTCATGGCCGGGCCCAGGCCGGGAAGGACACCGACGGCGGTTCCCAGGATCACGCCGATCACGGCGTACAGGAAGTTCATGGGGGTGAGGGCGGTGGCGAAACCGTCCATCAGGGAGGACCAGACGTCCATTTACAGGATTCCTTCCAGGAGGCCGGCCGGCAGTGCAATGCCCAGGCCGAGGTAGAAGCCGTAGAAGGTCAGCAGGGACAGGGCAACGGAGATCAGCCCGTCCCGGACGTAGCGGCGGCTGCCGAGGGCCAGGACGCTGCCCCAGAACAGGACGGTTCCGGAGATTACCCATCCGGCCCAGTCGATGAGCAGGATGTTCAGGACGAAGGCTCCTGCCAGCGGGAGGACGGTCTTCCAGTCGGCGGGGTGGGTGAGGTCGACGTCTTCGCCGGCTTCCGCCTCGCCCTTGCCGCCGCGCAGGACGTTGAGTGCCAGCACCACGGCGCAGACCACCAGCATTCCGGCCACGATGAACGGAACCGTCTTGGGCCCTACCGGATCGGATTTCGAATACGGGGTTGCCAGGCCGTTGGCGTCCAGGAAGACCAGGACGCCGGCCGCCCCGAGCAGGAGGGCAACTCCCAGCTCGGAGCGGCCTTTGAGGCCTGTGGCCAGGGACGTCACGCCAGCCCGAGCTTGGTGAGGACGTTGGCTACGCGCTTGTCCTGCTCGGTGAGGAAGGTGGTGAACTGGTCGCCGGTGATGAAGGCATCGGTCCAGCTGTGGGTCTTCAGCGCTTCCTTCCAGCCGTCGGTGCCGTGCATCTTCTCCAGGGCCGCGATCAGGGCGGCCTTGTCCTTGTCGCTGATGCCCGGAGGGGCCACCACGCCGCGCCAGTTGGTGAACACCAGGTCGATGTTGGATTCCTTCAGCGTTGGTGAGTCCACGCCGTCCAGGCGCTTCTCACCGCTGGTGGCCAGGACGCGGACCTCGCCGGATTCGATCTGCTTGAGGTACTCGCCGGCACCGGAGGCAGCGAAGCCGAGCTTGTTGCCGAGGATTGCGGGCAAAAGGTCGCCGCCGCCGTCGTACGCCACGTAGTTGACCTTGGTGGCGTCGATGCCCACGGCGCCGGCCAGCTGCATCGGCAGGAGGTGGTCCGGGCCGCCGGGGGAGGACCCGCCGCCAACGGCGATGGAGCCGGGATCGGCTTTCCATGCCTTCACCAGGTCGTCGATGGTCTTGAAGGGCGAATTCTTGCCCACCATGATGGCGCCTGGTTCTTCGATCAGCCGGGCCAGCGGGGTGGTGTCGGTCAGCTTCGACTCGGACTTGTTGGTGTAGCTGGCGCCCACCACACCCAGGCCCATGAGCATGGCGAGGTCGCCGTTGCCCTTCTCGTTGACGATCCGGGCCAGTCCCACGGTGCCGCCGGCACCGGCAAGGTTGAACACTTCGGTGTTTGTGGAGATCTTTGCGTCGTCGAGCACCTTCGCTGCGGCTCGTGCGGTGGTGTCGTAGCCGCCGCCCGGGGTGTTGGGGACCATGATCTGCAGGCCGGTGATGGGACCGGCGGCGGCGCCGGAACTTTCCGTGCCGGTGGAGCTCTTGCTGGTGGCACCGCAACCGGTGGCCATCAGGGCGATGCCGGCGGCAATGGCGGCGACTCGCAATGCGCGGATCTGGCGCATGTATTCCTCTTCTCATCAAAATCTGATCAGCATCGGCTGACTGGTGGTTCCGATGCTAGGGGCGGCAGTGACGGCGATCACTCTTGTGTACGCAGAGAAAGTTGTGTTCATTGCGTTCACGCGTCAAAGGCCCCGCACCGTCCCCGCCGGAGGCTTTGGGATATAGTTCCCGGGTATCGCCCCCCGGAACACCAGGAAGACCATTGTGACTCGACGACGAGGAATGTCCCTTGCGGGGCAGTACCTTCTGCTGCAGTTGCTCATTGTCCTGGCAGTGCTGGTGGGCGTGGTGGCCATTTCCCTGGCCCAGTCCGCGGCGGCGTTCGAACGGACCGAGGGCAGGCGTGCCCTCTCGGCGGCGGAAGCGCTTGGCGGCAACCCGGTGGTGCGTGAACTGCTTCCGGAAACAGAACCGCGTGGCGGTACCGTGTTGCCGGCGGTGGCGGAGTCCGTGCGCATTGTCTCGGGCTCATCCCGGGTGGCGCTGGCGAAACTGGACCGTACCGTGGTGGCTTCCTCGGATCCCAGCCTGCTCGGCCAGCCGCTGGAGCTCGGCGCCAGCCGGGTGATGGAAGGCAGGGCCTGGACCGGGGTGGTGGGCGGCACGCCCGCCCCGCTCCTGTCCGCCCATGTCCCGGTCCTGGACGATTCCGGCCGCATGATCGGGATCGCCTCCATCAGCCGCAACTATCCCACTGTCCTGGAACGGCTGGGCGACGCCGTCCCCAATCTCCTCACCTACTTTGGGGTTGCCAGTGTCCTGGGCATCGCCGGGTCCCTCCTGCTGTCCCGCAGGGTCAAGCGGCAGACCCTCGGCATGGAACCGAGCGAAATCACCAGCCTGGTGGAAAACCGGGAGGCCATGCTGCACGGCCTCAAGGAGGGCGTGGTGGCCCTTGACCTGCACGAACGGATCACGGTGGCCAACCACAGTGCACGGTCGCTGTTGGGCCTTCCGCCGGATTGCGTGGGCAAGCGGGTGTCCGGCCTGGCCGTCGAGCCGGCCCTCAAGGAAGTCCTCACCCGGGACCAGCCCGGACCGGACCAGCTGGTGCTCGTCGGGGACCGCCTGGTGGTGATGAACCGGGTGCCCATCCGGTCCCGCGGCAAGGTCATCGGATCGGTGGCCACGCTCCGCGACCGGACGGAACTCTCCGAGCTCGAGCAGGAGCTGGGCGCCACCCGCACTGCCACGGATACCCTTCGGGCCCAGGCGCATGAGTTCGCCAACCAGCTTCATGTCATCTCCGGCTTGATCCAGATCGGCGAGTACGAGTCCGTGGTCCAGTTCGTCAACGGCGCCACGGTGGACCGGACCCGGCTCAATGACGAGGTGACCGGCCGGATCGCCGATCCCGCGCTCGCCGCCCTGCTGATCGCCAAATCCAGCCTGGCCGCCGAGCGCGGCGTGGCACTGCAGCTGGACCCGGGTTCAGGGCTGGACAAGGTGGATGACGCGCTGTCCCGGGACCTCACCACAGTGGTGGGGAACCTCGTCGACAACGCGTTCGACGCCGTCACCGGGTTTCCGCAGGCAGCCGTCACGGTGCTGGTGGAAGGCCGGGCCGGGCAAGACGTGGTGGTCACAGTCCGGGATAACGGGCCCGGCGTCCCGGGCGGCTCGGCCGACCACATTTTCCGCCAGGGCTTCACCACCAAAGAACCAGGACCGGCGGGCAGCCGCGGCTTTGGCCTGGCGATGTCCAGGGTTGTCTGCCGCCGCGGCGGCGGGGACCTGACGGTGGCCAATGACCACGGGGCGGTCTTCACAGCCGTGCTGAAACGAGGGAGTACCCAGGCATGATCAAAGTCCTGATCGTTGACGACGACTTCATGGTGGCCAAAGTGCATGCCGGATTCATCCAGCGCACGCCCGGCTTCACCGTGGTGGGGGCGGCCCACACCGGGGCGCAGGCAGTTGCCGAGACCCAACGGCTCCGGCCCGACCTGGTGTTGCTGGACATCCACCTGCCCGACGTCAACGGCCTGGATCTCATGCACCGGCTGCGCAGCGTTGCCCCCGAACTGGACGTCCTCGTGATCAGTGCCGCCCGCGAGGTCGAAACGGTACGGAAGGCGCTCCGGGGCGGCATTGTGCATTACCTGATCAAGCCGTTTTCCCAGTCGGACCTGCAGGAGCGGCTGGAACATTACCGCAGCGCGTACCAGGGCCTGGATGCCGCCAAGGACGTGGCCGAGCAATCGGACGTCAACCGGGTATTCGGCCTGGACCGCGGCGAACGGCCGCTGCCCAAGGGGTGCAGCATCGAGACCCTGAAACTGGTGGAGGCCGCCCTCAACGCTGCCGCCGGCGACGTGTCCGCCGCGGAGGTTGCCCAGGAGCTGGGAACGTCCCGCGTCAGCGCCCGCCGTTACCTGGAATACCTGCATGACGAAGGCACCCTGGACGTGCGGCTCAAGTACGGCGTGGGCCGGCCGGAACGGCGTTATGTCTTGAAGGCCTGATTTTGCCTGATTCGGCTTGACCCGGCCGGCCGCCAAAGGACTCTCAGCGCAGCAGCGTATCAACCAGCCGGGCGGCCGTTCGCGCGGTCCGGCCGTCAATGTCGAACGCGGGGTTCAGTTCCGCCACGTCAAGGTGCAGCAGCTTCCCGCTCGCGGCCACCTGCCGGCACACGGCCGCGATCACGGGAAGTGGCACGCCGTAGGCTGCGGGGGCGCTGACGCCCGGGGCCACCGCGGCGGGGAGTACATCCAGGTCGATGGTCAGGTACAGGACGTCGGTTTCCGCCAGGAAGTCCGCCACGAACGCCCGGACGCGTTCTGCCTCGCAGTCTTCGTCCAGCAGGTAACGGACGCCGAGTTTTCCGGCGGTGTCGAACAGGGCCCGGGTGTTGTTTGGCTCCGAAATGCCAACGACGGCGTAGCGAAAGTCGCGTCCGGCGTCCGCTTCCGCACGGGCCATCTGCAGGAACGGCGTCCCCGAACTGGGAACCGCTTCGTCGCGGAGGTCGAAGTGCGCGTCGAGGTTCAGCACGCCCAGGCGCTGTCCGCGCCGGACGGCGGCCGACGCACTGACGCCAAGGTAGCTGGCGTAGGCGGTTTCGTGGCCGCCACCCAGGACGACAGTCTGGTGGCCGGCGTCGAGCAGGGCTGCCAGGGCGTGGCCCAACCGTTCCTGGCCGGCCTCAAGCCGGTCTCCGGACACCACTACGTCACCGCAATCGGAAACGGTCCGGTCCAGATGGAAGGCCAGCGGGCCGAGCGCCCTCCGCAGCGCCGCGGGGGCGGCGGCAGCCCCGGTCCGGCCCTTGTTCCGGCGTACCCCCTCGTCGCTGGCGAAACCCAGCAAGGCCGCCGGCTTCCGGCCCGAGGCCACTGGTTGCCCGGCACCCTGGCCGCCCGGGGCGTCCAACGGCCCGGGCTGGAGCACGTGGTTCACTGCCTGCCACCAGCGGCGGTGGGCCGGGCCGTCGCCGTCGTACCTCCCTGTCCAGGGCTGCGGCGGGACGTCAACGGCTGGGGACTGGAAAGGCATGCATCAAGCTCACCGTACGCCGGGCACAAAAACCAGCACCGCCGCCGTCGTCTTGTCCGGGATCCGAGAACCCACCCGCGGTGCGGGGCAGGGGATAGGGTGGGAGCGGTCGGCCAGATCGAAGCGTGACGTGCCTGTGCCGGAACCACGCATCTTTCCAGGCTGGAGGCCGCCCATGTTCGACGCCGCTAACATCATCTTTGCCGCCGCCGGAGCCGCCGTCTTCGTGGCCGCCGTCCTGCCCAAACTGCTGCGCAACATGCCCCTGTCCATGCCCATGGTCTTCCTCGGCGCCGGCATGGGGGCCTTTGCGCTGATTCCCTCGCTCCCGGATCCCAACCCGGTGGAGCACAGCGGCTTCGTGATGCACTTGGCGGAGGTCTGCGTCATTATTTCGCTGATGGGCGCCGGGCTTGCCCTGGACCGGCCGGTGGGGCGCAAGCGGTGGTCCACCACCTGGCGCCTGCTGGGCATCGCCATGCCCCTGTGCATCGCGGGCCTGACGCTGCTGGGCATGTGGTTCCTCGGACTGGGCCTCGGCGCGGCACTGCTGGTGGCCGCCAGCCTGGCCCCCACGGACCCCGTCCTGGCCTCGGAAGTTCAGGTGGGCGAACCGGCGGACGAGGAAGAAGGCATCGAAAGGGAAGACGAGGTGCGGTTCGGCCTCACCTCGGAGGCCGGTCTCAATGACGGGCTCGCCTTCCCGTTCGTCTACCTCGCCATCGCCATCAGCGTGGCAGGCGCCTCGCCGGCGGGCTGGTTTCCCGAATGGTTCGGGGTGGACGTGCTGTGGCGGCTGGCGTTGGGCCTGCTGGTGGGTTTCCTCACCGGAAAACTGCTGGCGAAGCTGTTCTTCTCAGCGCGCCGCGACAGCCTGCGGCTTTCCAACCACTCGGAGGGCTTCGTGGCGCTGGCGGCCACTTTCCTGGCGTACGGGCTGACGCAGCTGGTGGAGGGCTACGGCTTCATCGCCGTCTTCGTGTGTGCCGTGACCATCCGTGCGGCCGAGCGCAGCCACGGCTACCACCGGGTGCTGCACTCGTACGTGGAGCAGCTCGAACGGCTCTTGACCGTGGTGATCCTTGTCCTGCTCGGCGGTGCCATAGCCCGGGGGCTCCTCGCCGGAATCGGGCCGGCGGAGGTGCTGGTTGCTTTGGCGTTCCTGCTGGTAGTCAGGCCCCTGGCGGGGTGGCTGGGCCTGTTGGGCGGCAAGACCGGGCCGCGGGAACGGGTGGCGCTGTCCTTCTTCGGCATCCGCGGCATCGGATCGCTGTACTACTTGGCCTTTGCCCTGGGGGAGGACCATTTCTCGGACCAGGCGCATTGGCTCTGGTCCTTTGTGGGGCTGGTGGTGGCGTTGTCCATCGTGATCCACGGGGCCACTACGTCGCCGCTGATGAACCGGCTGGACCGGCTGCGCGAGAAACGGGCGCTGGCGGTTTCCGGGGACGAAGGACTCGCGCCCAACACGCCGGTTTAGCCGGCCGGTTAAGGCAAAGGGCTGGTACGGCAGACGCCGCACCAGCCCTTTTTCGTCCGGCGGGTGGCTACATGCTGAGGGCGGCCTCGATCGGGCCGATGGCGAAGAACAGCAGGAATGCCGCGGCCACGGCCCACATCAGGGGGTGGATGTCCTTGACCTTGCCCTGGACCGTACGGATCAGGACGTAGGCGATAAAGCCGGCGCCCAGGCCGTTGGCGATCGAGTAGGTGAACGGCATGAGGGTGAAGGTCAGGAAGGCCGGGATGGCAATGCCCCAGTCCTGCCAGTCGATCTTGCCCACCTGGGAGACCATCATGAAGCCCACCACCACAAGGGCGGGGGCTACGGCCTCGAACGGGACCAGGTTGATCAGCGGGGTGAAGAACATGGCCACCAGGAACAGCAGGCCGGTGACGATCGAGGCGATGCCGGTCCGGGCGCCCTCACCGATGCCGGCACCGGCTTCGACGTAGATCTGGTTGGAGGAGACGGACGCGCCGCCGCCGATGATGGCACCGAGGGCGTCCACCTGGAGCACCCGGTCCACGTCGGGAATGTTGCCGTGTTCGTCGACCGTGCCGGCTTCGTTGGCCAGGCCCACCATGGTGCCCATGGCGTCGAAGAAGATGCTGAGCAGGATCACGAAGGCCAGCAGGGTGGCGGCCACGAAGCCGAGGTCGGAGAAGGCGCCGAACGGGTTGGCCTTGCCGATCAGGGAGAGGTCCGGGGCTGCCCAGCCGCTGAACGTGGGGGCCACCAGGGACCAGCCCTGCGGGTTGGAGGTCTTGCCGTCAAAGCTCGGGCCGATGTGGAGGGTCATCTCAAGGATGACCGACAGTACGGTCGAGGTGATGATGCCGATCAGGATGGCGCCCTTGACCTTCCGGACCACCAGGGCGATGGTCAGGATCAGGCCGAAGACGAACACGGCCGTGGGCCAGCCCAGCAGTTTACCGTCGAAGCCCAGGCCCACGGGCACGGTGGTTCCTGCCACGTCCGGGATTCGCCGTACGAACCCGGCATTGACCAAGCCGATCAGGGCGATGAACAGGCCGATGCCCACCACGATTGCTGTCTTGAGCCCCTCGGGTACGGCCTTGAAGACGGCGGTGCGGAAACCGGTGAGGACCAGGATCAGCATGGTGATGCCGGAGAGGACCACCAGGCCCATCATGTCCGGCCAGGTGAGGCCCGGATTCCTGGCGACCGTCACGGCTACGAAGGCGTTGACGCCCAGGCCGGTGGCCAGTGCGAAGGGGTGCCGTCCCCATGCGCCCATGAGGATGGTCAGGACCCCGGCCACGAGCGCGGTTACGGCGGCAACGGCGGTGAAACCGAGCGTTGCCCCGGTGGAGTCGGGACCGGACAGGATCAGGGGGTTCAGCACCACGATGTAGCTCATGGCGAAGAAGGTGGCGAACCCGCCGCGGATCTCGCGGGAAAAGTTGGAGCCTCGCTCCGTGACCATGAAATACCGGTCCAGGGCAGAGCCTTGCTTAAGCATTAGTCCTCCGGGGGAATGTGTGGGGATACCTGCATCCTAAGGGTGCTGCACGGTGGGGGCGGCCAAATTCGCCTAGTCTGTAAGGAAGCCAACATGAGGAGCAGCCCATGCGCCCGGTCCACCGGCAGTTGCTGAGCATAATGCTCGGTTTGTTCGTCCTTGCAACCGCCACCCTTGGCCTGGTGGGGCCGGCCTCCGCGCATGATGCCGCGGAATCCACCACCCCGGCGCAGGGAGCCGCGTTGGCGGCCCCGCCTGAAGAAGTTTCGGTGACCTTCAGCAACCCGCCGCTGGGCATTGGTTCCTCGTTCTCGGTCAAGGACGCGTCCGGGAAGGAGTGGGCTGACGGTTCCGTCCGCATCGTCGACAACGTCGCCACCCAAAAGCTTCGATCGGGTGGCCCGGCGGGGGCGTACACGGTGGCGTGGCGCGTGGTCAGCTCAGATTCACACCCGATCGAGGGGACGTTCACGTTCACCGCGGCGTCGGGATCCGCCCCAGCGGGAGCCGCGGCCCCAGTCCCTGCCCCGTCGGAAAGTTCGACGGCGGCCGGCGCCGTCCCCGGCATGGGCACCGCGAGGCCGGGGGTGACGGAGGAACCGTCAGCACCTGCCGGCGCAGCCGAACCCTTCCAATGGAGCATCGTGCTGTTTGCGGCTGTGGCCGTTGGATTGCTCGTCAGCCTGGGCGTCCTGGCCCGGCGCAGGCTATCCGGTGACGGTGACACGCTTGACGACGCAGACCAGCCCGACCAAGCAGACCAGCCCGACGACGCGGACCAGTCCGGTGACGGCGACACGGACGGAGAGGCCCGCCGGTAGCGGGCGCTTGGCTGAGCAGGCAGATAAAGGCCGGCGGTCAAAAGGATTGCCGTCAGCAGGTCAGCGCCGCAAAGCTGCCCGTTGCAGGGAAGGCGCCGGCCGACGGCAGGACGGTGCCAACGTTGACCTTGGCGGAGATCGCCTGGCCAACGGTCTTGGCCTGGCGCAGCACCTCCTTTGGTGACGGCGTGATCAGCTCGCCGACGCCCACCAGATAGATGCCGATCGCCCGCATGGCTGCTGCCACGTTCTTGCCTACGGCAATGCCGAAGTCGCTGAGCATGCGCCGCAGTTGGCTGTGGGCGCAACGCGTCAGGACAATGTGGTCTGCCACCAGGATGCCTGTGGGCGTGTGGACCTGCCACTGGGGCGCTGCGGTGTCCTCCGGACCCTCAAGCATGGTCAGCTGCACAGCCCGGGTGGTATTCCGCACGTCGACGCTGTGGCTTGCGGCGTAGTTGCGCAGATGCCGCAGGATCTCGTTCCGCTCCCTCAGGGTGTCACTGTCAGCGGCGTCGCAGCGCTGCAGCGACGACGTGTTCGCCGGCTGCGCTGCGCCCAGGATATCCAGGCCGTCCACCACGATGGAGTCCACTCCGTGCCGCCGCAGTTCAGCGGCCACGGCCAGCCCGGACAGCCCGGTGCCAATGATCACAGTGGTGGTCTGTTCGGTCCCGGCACTCCCAGGCATGCTTGACACTACAGTTTCCCTCCTTCGAAGCTTCGGCAGGTTGCCGGCGACCTCGCCGGCTCGCGTCCCGATGCCCCCAAGCACGGTCGCAGCGCATGGCCGGGCCGCCCCCAACAGGAAGTTGCAGCTGGCGTCCCGGACCAACAATGTCCTGAAGACTACAGAACAATTGCGGCCGTGAATAGCCCATTGGAGAAAACAGTCGCGCGGTGGTGAAGGCGCTTTCCGGGAGCGCCGGGAAAGCCTGTGGATAACCCTCGTTCCCGCCCCTGAACAGGCTTGCTAAGCCGCGGGGGACGGAGAATAGTGGGAAACGGAAGCGGTCTGTTCCCTGCCGTTGCAGCAGCGGGACGGGGTGCACGGACCCGGGGCCGTTTTCTGGCAGAATAGCCGCAACATCAGGCAGTATCGCGAGGAGGCGGCCCCCATGGGCTCACAAGAGTTGCATCCGGACCCGGCCCGGGACGGCGGTGGTTCTCCGGCCGCTCCCGAAGGCATCGTGGTGGGTGTCGATGGCTCCGAGCATGGCCAGTGCGCCCTGGTGTGGGCCGCGCGGGAGGCCCAGCGCCGTCGTCGTCCCCTCCATATCGTCACCGCCTATTCGGTGCCGATCTTCGCCGCGTCCGGCCTGGATGGCGGCTACGCCACCGTGGACGACTCGGTCATCCGGGAGGGGGCCGAGGCCATCGCCAAACAGGCACTCGAGAAGGTTTCAACGTACGACGTCGAGGTCAGCTCCTCGGTGGAGAACGGCGACGCCGCCGGTGTGCTGCTGGAGATCTCCGAAACCGCCGAGCTCCTGGTGGTGGGAACCCGCGGCCGCGGCGGCTTCGTGGGCCGGCTCCTGGGTTCGGTCAGCAGCGCGCTGCCCGCCCATGCGAAATGCCCCACGGTAACCGTGCCGCTGTTCTGCTCGGAGCGGCTCGGTGAGACCACCGAGGACCGGCGCATCAAGGCAGAGCAGGCCAAATCCGGCCACCGGCCGGTCGAGAACGTGGTGGTGGTCGGCGTCGACGGTTCCGAGCAGGCCAGGGTGGCCGTCCTGGAAGCGGCTGACCAGGCCGAACGGCTCGGCGCCGCGCTCCGTGTGGTCTGTGCCGTCCCGCAGTACAGCGGTTCCTTGGCCTGGGTTCCCGCCCCGATGGACCGGAAAGCCCTGTTTGAGGACATCCGCGTCACCCTGGATGCCGGCATGGCCTGGCTTCGCAGCCACTATCCCCACCTGCGGGCCGATTACGAGCTCAAGGATGGTTCGCCCGTCGACGTCCTCGTAGAGGAAAGCAGGCACGTGGAGCTGGTGGTGGTGGGCACCCGCGGCCGCGGTGGCTTCACCGGCATGCTCCTCGGCTCAACATCGGACGGCGTGCTCCATCACGCCAAGGGACCGGTCATGGTGGTGCCGGACCGGGAAGACCCACGCCTGGCAGACCGGGCACGGTTCGGGCCCATCCTGGGCGACGCCGCGTAGGCACACCAGGTCCGCCGGCAGGGCAGCCACACCATGGGGCAGCACGGGACACCGTCATCGGGCACCGGCGCAGACGCCGGGCCGGTCCTGCCGCTGGCCGCCCTCGACGCCGGGATGCTGGCCCTCGTGGGCGGCAAGGCGGCGAACCTCGGCGAGCTGATGTCCGCCGGGCTGCCCGTCCCGGAAGGTTTCTGCCTGACCACGGAGGCATATTGGCAGGTGGTCGGCGCCCCTGCGCCCGTCCTTCCGGCGCTTGCGGACGCCTACGCGGCCCTGCAGGCAGCAGCACGGGCCACTAGCCGTGATTTTGCCGCCCACGAGGCCATCGACGTGGCCGGGGCGGCCGGAGCCGCGCGCGCCGCAATCCTGGCGGCGCCGCTTCCGGCAGCAGTATCCGACGCCGTCCGGCAGGCGTACGCCGCGATGGGCCCGGACGTGCCGGTGGCGGTAAGGTCCTCCGCCACCGCCGAGGACCTGCCGTTTGCGAGTTTCGCCGGCCAGCAGGACACCTACCTCAACGTCGTCGGAGTGGATGCGGTCCTTGGGGCAGTGCGCAATTGCTGGGCATCGCTCTGGACCGACCGTGCAACTGCGTACCGGGCAAGCCTGGGCATCGACCCCGCCGGGGTGGCACTCGCCGTGGTGGTCCAACGGATGGTGGATGCGGACACGGCGGGAGTCATGTTCACGGCGAACCCACTCACCGGGCGGCGCCGGCAGATCGTCATCGATGCCGGCCGGGGCCTGGGCGAAGCCGTGGTCTCCGGCGCGGTCAACCCGGACCACTTCGTGGTGGATGGCCTGACCGGCAGGATGGTGGAGCAGCGGCTTGGCGGGGAAGGCATCGAGGTCCGGGCCCTTCCCGGCGGCGGCACGGAGACGAGGAAGTTGCCGGGCGGCACCGGAACACCCTGCCTGACGGAACCCCAGCTGGCCGCCCTGGCGAGGCTCGGGCTGCAGGCCGAAGACCACTTCGGCGCCCCGCAGGACACCGAATGGGCCATCGATAGCGCCGGCACCCTGTGGCTGACCCAATCCCGGCCCATCACCACCCTCTACCCGGTCCCGGCAAGCAACGGGGCCGCCCACGTCCGCCAAGGCGGGCCGGGCGCCGGCGGCACCAGGGCGTACCTGTGCTTCAGCCTGGCACAGGGACTCACCCGGCCTCTTACCCCCATGGGGCTGGCCGCCTTGCGCCTTGTCGCCTCGTCCGTGGCCACGGCCGCACGGTTCCCTGTCCCCGAACCCCGGCGGGGGCCGTCCCCGTACGCCGAGGCAGGGCAGCGGATATACATCGACTTCACCACGCCCCTTCGCAGCGCCGTGGGCCGCCGCATCGTTCCCCGGGTCTTTGACGTCATGGAGGCACGGACCGCAACGGTCATGCGGCAACTGTTCGAGGACCCTGCATTTTCGGTGACCGGCAGGACGCCCCTCGGGCTCCTCCGGCACGCGGGCCCGGCAGCAGTCCACTTCAAGGTTCCGCAGGCAATACTCCGGGCCCTGCTCCGGCCCGGGGCGGCACTCCGCCGGCTGGACCGCTTTACCCGGGACTTCGAGGGATCCTTGGCCCCGGCCGATGGTGCGGGGGCCGTGGCCAGGCTGGACCATGTCGAGGCCCTCCTCGGAGCACGCCTGTTTCCGATTGTTCCGGCCATACTTCCCCTTCCCTTGGTGGGTTTTGCGATGCTGGGCCTCGCCGGGAAGCTCCTTGGCGACGACGCGTGGGACGAACTCCAGCCTGTTATCCGGGGCCTGCCGAACAACGTCACCACCGAGATGGACCTTGAGCTGTGGCGCCTGGCCAAGGCCATCAAGGATGATGGCGAATCGGCGGCCGCCCTGATGGGATCGGATCCAGTGGCACTGGCGGACGACTTCAAGGCCGGGCGGCTGCCCGCGCGCCTGGACGCCGGGGTGGGGAGGTTCCTGGACCGGTACGGACACCGGGCCGTGGCTGAGATCGACGTCGGGCTGCCGCGGTGGTCGGAAGAGCCCGCACACATCCTGGGCATCCTGGCCAACTACCTCCGGTTGGAGGATCCCGCCCTCGCGCCGGACCTGCAGTTCAGCACAGCAGCCGAGGACGCTGAAGCCCAGGCCGACCGGCTCGTGGCCCGCGCAGCCGGGCGCGGCAGGGTCAGGGGCGTGCTGGTGCGGGCCGCCCTGCGCAGGGCGCGGCTCTTCGCCGGCCTCCGTGAACTGCCCAAGTACCAGCTGGTGGTTGGCCTTGGAGAAGTCCGCAGGCAACTGCTCCTGGTGGGCGCTGAACTCGCGGAGGCAGGAGCCCTCGACCGCCCGGACGACGTCTTCTTCCTGGACTTCGCCGAGGCGCGGCAGGCCCTTACCGGCGGAACAGGGGAACCGCGAGCAACGTTCCCGGACGTCAGGCAGCTTGTCGCCGGCCGGCGGGCGGACTACGGCCGGGAGCTTGATCGACGCCATATACCCCGGGTGCTCCTCTCGGACGGCACCGAACCCGAGGCGGTCCGTACCGCCGCCGGCATTGCGGAAGGAACGCTGGCTGGAAGTCCTGCCTCGGCAGGGACGGTGACGGCAGCGGCGCGGGTGGTCCTGGACCCCGTCGGCGCCCGCCTCGAACCGGGCGAGATCCTGGTTGCCCCGTCCACTGACCCCGGGTGGACACCGTTGTTCCTCACTGCGGGAGGGCTGGTGATGGAAATGGGCGGCGCCAACTCCCACGGCGCCGTCGTGGCCAGGGAATACGGGATCCCTGCGGTCGTTGGAGTGGCGGATGCCACCAGGCTGATAACCACCGGCCAGAGAGTAACGGTCGACGGCGGTGTGGGAACCGTCGTGCCCGAACGTCCGGCAGGTGCCGAACTTTTAGGGACCGCTACCGGCACCGACCCGGCCGCGCGGGCGTAACCTTGATCTATGGGTTCCAACACGCTGGATTCCAGTGGAGAGTTCCAACAGCGCAGCAGGTTGAGCCGACGGCCATGGCTTCGGTGGATGCCGGCCGCCGCGGCCCCGGTGATGATCGCTGTGGGCGCGCTCACCGGTTCCCTGCCGGCCAGCGCCGGGGACCCGCTGCCTGCGAAGACCCCTGCACAGGTCCTGGAACTGGTGGCCACCCATCAGGTGCACTCTTTCTCGGGAACATTGGAGCAGGTGTCGGAGTTGGGCCTGCCCGAGCTTCCGGCCGCCGGCAAGACCTCCGCCCCTGCATCAGCCGGCAGCGCAGCCGCCGTGATTGAGTTCCTGTCCGGCCGCCACAGCGCCCGCATCTACGTCGACGGCAAGGACAACTCCCGCGTGCAGGTAGTGGATCAGTTGGCAGAACGGGACGTGGTCCGGCATGGCAATGATGTCTGGTTCTACTCGTCGAAGGACAACACCGCCGAGCACCTGACGCTGCCCGCCAAAACCCAGGATTCGAGCCCCTCGAGGGACGCGCAGGGCACACCCGGCTTCCCAGCGCCGGGCGACCTGGCGCAGCAGTTCCTGTCCAAGGTGGATCCCACCACGGCCGTCACCGTGGGACCGGACGTCGTCGTTGCCGGCCGCAGCGCCTACAACCTGGTGATTGAACCCCGCACCGATGCCACCCTGGTGGGCAGGGTGGCCATCGCAGTCGATGGCCAAACGGGCTTGCCGCTGTCCGTCCAGGTGACCGCCCGCGGAGCCGACAAACCGGCTTTCCGTTCCGGTTTCAGCGCCCTGTCCCTGGCCACGCCGGACCAGTCCCTGTTCAGCTTCACGCCACCTCCCGGCAGCACTGTTAAGGACGTTCCGGTTCCGGACAAGTCCCATGAGCCCACAGATGCTCCACATCCGGGGCCCATGGCCAACCCGGACCAGTTGCTGCCCCAGCTTGAAGCGAAGGCGCACGTCACGGTGGCCGGAACCGGCTGGGAAACGGTAGTGGGCACGGCAGCGGGCGCATCCGGTTCAGCTGCAACGTCCCTGCTGGCCGATCCGCTGCTGGCACAGGCCGCAGTCCCCGTCTCCGGCGGCCGCCTTCTTTCCACCGCCTTGCTGAACGTACTGGTCACTGACGACGGCCGGATATTTGCCGGCATGGTGCCGCCGGAGGCACTGCAGGCCGCAGCGGCAGCGGCTCGGTGAGTACGGGCCCGGCGGGCGCTGGTCCGGCGGCTGCCGGGCTTGCGATCGAGACCCATGGCCTGAGTAAGCGGTTCGGCCACCAGACCGCCGTCGACGCTGTGGACCTTGCCGTCCCGCACGGGGCGGTGTTCGGTTTCCTCGGGCCCAACGGGTCCGGCAAGACCACCACCATCCGCATGCTGCTCGGCCTGGCGGCCGCGTCCGCCGGAACCGTGAAAATGCTCGGCAGGCAGATGCCGGATGAGTTCCACGACGTGCTTCCGCGGGTCGGTGCTTTGGTGGAAGGACCGGCGTTCTATCCCTTTCTCTCCGGGGCCGCCAACCTCCACCGCCTTGATGCCGCCGGGCGGCACACCGTTCCGGCCACCCGCAAGGCCAGGGTGGAACGGGCCTTGGAGCGCGTGGGCCTGGAACACGCGGCCGGGAAGCGGGTCCACGCATACTCGCTGGGCATGAAGCAGCGGCTGGGCATAGCCAACGCGCTGCTGTCTCCCCGGGACCTGCTGGTGCTGGATGAGCCCACCAACGGACTGGATCCTCAAGGTACGCGGGAGGTGCGCAACCTGGTCCGGTCCCTGGCCCACGAGGGCACCACCGTGTTCGTCTCCAGCCACCTGCTGGCCGAGGTGGACCAGATGTGTACCCACGCCGCGGTGATGAGCGCCGGCAAGCTCGTGGCGCAAGGGCCGCTGGCCGAACTCCGGCAAGCCGGCAGCACCCGCCTCCGGCTGGTCACCCCGGACGGCGGCGCGGCGCGGGACGTCCTCGCCCGGCTCGGGCTGGCACCTGCACCTGCACCTCCGGAACGGGAATCCGGCAATCAGTCGCCGGACGGCGAGACCATCGTGGCGGCCCTGGGCACCTCAGTGCGGCAACCCGCCCCGCTCCCGGAGGAAGTGGTGGCGCACCTGGTCCAGGCCGGCGTCCGTGTCCGGGGCTTCGCCGTCGAACGCGAAAGCCTCGAAGACCGCTTTGTTGCCCTTACCGGGGAAGGATTCGACGTTGCCCAGTAGCGTGCCTGCCGACATCCCACAGGGCGCGGGAACCGCCCGCGCCGCAGCCCCGCAGAGTACGTCCAGGCGGTCCGGTTCCAGGACGGCAGGTGCCGGGTTGTCATTGCTGGCCTCGGAACTCAGGGTCCTGTTCACCCGGCGGCGCACCTGGGCGCTGCTGCTGGCCCTGGCTGCCATTCCGGTGCTCATCGCCGTCGCGGTCAAGGTCTCGTCCGCCGTCCCGCCCGGGCGCGGCCCTGCGTTCCTTGACCGGATCACCCAAAACGGCCTGTTCGTGGCCTTCACAGCCATGCTGGTTTCCGTGCCGCTGTTCATGCCGCTCGCCGTGGGCGTGGTGGCCGGCGACACTATAGCCGGGGAAGCGAGCCTGGGAACCCTCCGCTATTTGCTGGTGGCCCCGGCGGGAAGGGTGCGGCTGCTCCTGGTCAAATACGTGGGCGCCGTGGCCTTCTGCATCGTGGCGCCGTTGACCATCGGCCTGATGGGGGCGGCCATCGGCGCGGCGCTCTTTCCAGTAGGGCCGGTGACCCTGCTGTCCGGCGGGGTGGTCCAGCCCGCTGAGGCCGCCGTGCGGATAGTGCTCATTGCCGCCTACATTGCCGTGTCCCTGGCGGGCCTCTCAGCGATTGGGCTGTTCCTGTCCACCATGACTGTGGTCCCTGTCGGTGCGATGGCGGCCACTGTGGTGGTCTCTGTTGTTTCCGAGGTCTTGGACCAGCTTCCGCAGCTGGAATGGCTGCATCCGTGGTTGTTCAGCCATTACTGGCTTGGTTTCGGTGACATGTTGCGCCAGCCGGTGCTGTGGGACTCGTTCGCCGCTAATGGACTGCTCCAAGCAGGCTATGTGGCGGTGTTCGGGGCGCTGGCGTATGGCCGGTTTGTCACCAAGGACGTCTTGAGCTGACTGGTGGGCGGACCCGCAGTGCGGCTCAGTAGCGGGCGGCGTACGGGTAGAGGTCCATTCCCACCATGGAACTGATGCTGGAGACGGTGATGCCTTCCTGCGGATTCAGCGCCTGAACCACCTGGCCGTTTCCGAGGTAGATGGCCACGTGGTAGAAGTTCGGAGCCGAGCCCCACACCAGGAGATCGCCGCGGCGCGCCTGTGAGATCGGGACGTGGACAGGGGCGGCAGCGTACTGCTGCGATGCTGTGCGCGGGAGGTACTTTCCGGCGGCGGCGAAGGCGTTCTGCACCAGGCCGGAGCAGTCAAAGCCGTAAACGCCGGTGCCGCCCCACTGGTAGTAGTACGGTGCGCCAACCTTACCCAAGGCGACGGAGATCGCTGTTTCGTAGGTGCCTGCGCCGGTCGACGGGGGCACCGGAACGGGTGTCGGCGCCGGGGCCGGTGCGGGGTCGGCGGGAGCAGGGGCCGGTGCGGGCGCAGCGGGGGCCGGGGCCGGGGCCGCGGGAGCGGGTGCGGCTGGTGCCGGAGCTGCAGGCGGCTGGGCTGGAACCGGGGCCGGGGCCGCCGGCGCCGGTGCGGCAGGAGCAGGTGCCGCGTCCCGGGCCGGTGTGTTCCGGGCCGGGGCGTTCTGCGCAGCGGACTGGTCCTGTGACGCTTGGTCCTGAGCCGCTTTGTCGGCAGCGGCAGACAACGCCGCAAGCCGCGCTTCTTCACGTTGCCTGTCAAGGGCATCCACCCGGGCCGATTCCAGCGCAACGGTGGTGTTGCGGAGCTGCGCCAGCTGGTCCACCAGGATAGTCCGCTGCGCCTTCGCGTCGGACACGGCCTTGGCCTGAGCGGCGTTGGCTTCTTCGGCCTGGGACTTTCGCTGCTCGGCGGTTTTCGCGGCATCGTCAGCGGCCTTGGTGGCATCGTCGGCGGATGCCGTCAGGGAGCGGTACGCGGTGGCCGCGGCATCCGCAGCTTCAAAAGCGCGGCTCCTGCTGGCGGACAGTGCTTCGAGCGTGGCGGCCTGCTGCAGGCTGTCCCCGCCGCTGGCCAGGGTTCCGAGCGTGGGGTTCAATCCGCCGTTGCGGTAAAGGTCTCCGGCGAGTTGCCCCACCTGTTTCCGGTTTTTGTCCAGCTGCTCCTTCGCGGACGAGGCACGGGCGGAGGCCGCGGACGCAGCCTGGGTGCGTTGCTGCAGCTCCACCAGCGCTTCGCTGTAGGAGTTGTTTGCCTGCATCGCCACGGCGAAGGCCGCCTGCTGGGCCGTGGACGCGTCCGCAAGGATGCGTTCGATCGCGGTGACCTGGTCCGCCGTCGCGGTTTCGCTGGCTTTTGCCGCAGCAATATCTTCCGGGGACGGGATGTCCGGCGATGCTGGGACGGACAGCGGCGCGGAAGGCGCCGGTACGGCTGCTGCGGGTGTTGCAACGGAGGCAAAGAGTACGACGGCGGCGCACAGCACGGCCGTTTTGCGGCCGGATCCGGATAAAACCATGTGCAGAGACCTCGCAACAATTGAGCTGGGAGTGAGGTTCTGGATGCGGCACGACGGTGCCCCTCAGTTGCTCGCCAGCAGTCCGAGGTTACGTGACTCGCTGCACATTGGCAACAGCAGTCACAGCAATAACATAAACCACAAGAATGTCATTCGTGGTGGTGGTTAAGGGGGCGTGTCGCGGAATCGGTCGCACGCCGGAGGCGGCTCAGCCCCAGCCCAACTCGTGCAGCCGGGCATCGGAGATGCCAAAGTGGTGGGCGATTTCGTGCACCACGGTCACCGCCACTTCGTGGATCACGTCATCCCGGGACTCGCAGAGCTCCAGGATGGGTTCGCGGAAGATGGTGATGCGGTCCGGCAGGGAACCGGCATCCCACCACGAGTCGCGTTCCGTCAGCGGTACCCCTTCATAGAGTCCCAGCAGGACGGCGTCCGGATCTTCCCCGGGTCCGGGAACATAATCGTCTTCGATGAAGACGGCCACGCTGTCCATGGCGCGGGCCAGGCGGTCCGGAATGCTGTCCAGGGCATCCTGGACGGCGGCCTCGAACTCGTCCGGAGACACGGCGAATCCGGCGGGCGCGTCCGCAACCGGTTCCTTAGGGGTTGCTCCGTCCGGACTCGAGGGGACAATCGGCAGGCCCGGTGGCAGGCTGGCTGGCATAGGTCGACTCTAGCCCCGATGCGGGCGGCGGCGCCCGCCGGACGCCCGGGTCCGGCGCCGGGTCAGGCCGACGCCCACGAGGCACACCAAGCCACCCGCCAGTCCCCAGGCGGTAGGAATCTCGCCCAGCAGCAGCCAGGAGATGAGGACGGTGGTTCCGGGCACCAGGTACGTGGTGGCGGCCAGCTTCCCGGCATCCACCAGTGACAACGCGTAGGCCCATGTGGTGAAGGCGATGGCGGTGGGGAAGACCCCCAGGTACACCAGCCCCCAGGTGGCCTGCGGCGGAGCTGCCTGTACTTCGGCCGCGAGCTGCCCGGCGAAGGGCAGGCAGCACAGGGCCCCCACCACGATGCCGAACCAGGTGGCCTGGGCCGCGGGGAACTTCCGCACCACCGGCTTCTGGATGATGACGCTGACTGCGGCGAGCACCGCGGCAAGGAGGCACAGCGCCACGCCGGCAAGGTCCGGCGTCGTGCTCCCGCCCGGGGTGCGCGGCTGCCCGGAACCGATGGCAATCATCGCGACACCGGCGAAGGCCACCGTACTTCCAATCAGCAGCCAGCGTGGAAAACCTTCCTTGAGGAAGATGCCGGCCATGATCGCCACCAGGATGGGATTGACGTTGATCAGGAGGGCGCTGGTCCCTGCGTCCAGGATGTGCTCGGCGGCGTTCAGCGCCACGTTGTAGCCACCGAACCACATCACCCCGTAGGCGAGGATGGGCAGCCACTCCCGCCCCCGGGGCGCCATGCGGCTCCTCAGGAGTTGCGGCAGCACCAGGAAGGCCAGGACGACGGCGGCAACCGCCAGCCTGCCCAACGTCAGGGAGCCGGGGGAGAAATACGGTCCGATCGCGCGGATTCCCACGAATGCCGAAGCCCACAGCAGCACGGTGACCGCCATTGCGGCCACGCCGAGGGCCCTCACCGGGGCGGCTGCGGGAGCTGGGGGAGTGAGTGCTTCGGGTGCGGGGCTGGATGAGGGCATGAACCAAATGTAGCGGCGGCGGTGGCGCCCGGCTGGCGGGATCGGACAACGAGGTACGGCGGTGGGGACTCCCCGATGCCCGATGGGGCTCTAGGGTGATGCGGCCCAGGCCAGCAGCCTGTCCGCCGGCCAGGTGGTGATGATCCGCTCAACGGGAACGTTGTTTCGGGCCGCCCGTTCGGCACCGTACTGCAGGAAATCCAGCTGCCCGGGTGCGTGGGCATCGCTGTCGATCGAGAACAGGCAGCCGGCCTCCAAAGCCAGCTGGATCAGGGCGTCGGGCGGGTCCTGCCGCTCCGGACGGGAATTGATCTCCACGGCGACGTTGTGCTCAGCGCAGGCGGCAAAAACTTCCTTGGCATCGAATTCCGACGGCGGCCTGGTCCCTCGCGAGCCCTCTACCAACCGGCCGGTGCAGTGGCCCAGGATGTTGGTCCGGGGGTCGGTGATCCCCCCGAGCATCCGCGTGGTCATGGTCTTGCGATCAGCACGCAGCTTGGAATGGACGCTGGCCACCACGATGTCCAACCTGTCCAGCAGCTCCGGTTCCTGGTCCAGCTCTCCCGATTCCAGGATGTCCACCTCGATGCCTGCCAGGAGCCGGGTGGGTCCGCCCTTGCCATTGATGCCCGCCACCACGTCCAGCTGGTTGCGCAGGCGTTCGGGCGAGAGGCCGTTGGCGATCGTGAGGTTGGGGGAGTGGTCCGTCAGGGCCAGGTACTCCCTGCCCAGTACCTCCGCGGCGGCCACCATCAGCTCAATGGGGGAGCCGCCGTCGGACCACTCGCTGTGGCTGTGGAGGTCGCCGCGCAACGCCTCCTGGATGTCCGTGCCGCCGGCCGCCAGTGGCTGCGCGCCCTTCTCCCGAAGGTCCGCCAGGTACTCGGGCACTTGTCCGTCCACGGCCTCCCGGATCACGGTGTAGGTCCGGTCGCCGATCCCCTTCATGGACTTCAGCCGCCCGGACAGCGCGCGGGACGCCAGTTCGTCCGGATCCAGCGCACCGATGCTGGCGGCAGCCTTGCGGAAGGCCTGCACCTTGAAGGTGGCAGCGCGCCCGCGCTCCAGCCAGAAAGCAATCTCGTTGAGGGCTGCGACGGCATCCATCCGTCCATCTTGGCCCCTGCAATGGCGGAATGGCGGTGTTTTTGGCCGATTTTGGATAATTCCTGCGAAGGCCCTATAGTTGTTGAGTCCAGTTCGGAGAAACGCAAAGGACAAAGACGGAAAGCCTCGCTTGACGCCTTTTATTTTGTGCCGAACGGGTTCTGGCCCCCATCGTCTAGCGGCCTAGGACACCGCCCTTTCACGGCGGCGGCACGGGTTCGAATCCCGTTGGGGGTACGCAAGGAACTGGTCAGGCAGGCTGAAAAAGTCTGGTAGGCTGGAAGCCTTGAAAAAAGCGGTAGAGATACTGCGAAAGCAAGAAACGCAAGGCCCTGTAGCGCAGTTGGTTAGCGCGCCGCCCTGTCACGGCGGAGGTCGCGGGTTCAAGTCCCGTCAGGGTCGCTCTGATTGTTGGAAGCAATTCCGGCTCTCATGGTGACTAGTCACCTAGGCTCTGTAGCTCAGTTGGTAGAGCGTTCGACTGAAAATCGAAAGGTCACCGGATCGACGCCGGTCGGAGCCACCACTGGGAAGCATCAGTTCTTCGGAACTGGTGCTTTTCTTCGTTTAAGGCATGGAATCGTGTGCCATCCACGGGCATCCGTGCGACCCTCGCTTACGAGTCGCCAAGGGCCTATCCGGCGCGAAGGTGAGGGTGCACGGCCCGCATGAGGCGGGCCAGGAATCCCGGCCTCGAACCCTGCGCCCAAGTGTCCGGCATTGCCACCCATGCCTGGCGGGTTGAGCCGGCACTGCACGCGATTCCCCCTAACGGGCCCGCCGCAGGGCCGCTCTGGCCTCGGCTCAGCCAGTGGCCTGCGCAACATTCGCGCAGGTTGCAACAAAAAAATTGTCTTTGCCACGAAACATTTGACCTTCGCCAAACCGTTGTGGCACGCGCGCGCATTGGCTTGCGTAAGCGCTTGCACCCTACCCGCCGGTAGGTCTTTCGGGACGCTGAAACAGGGTTTGAAATGGCTGCGGAATGCCCCATAGCGTGGATCGCGGCGAGGGAAAGCATGCTTTCCATCTGCCCGGGGTCCTACCCAGGCCCTGCTGATTCCCGACACACAAAGGCGTCTCCGACGGCACCTGAGGTGTTGCCGGGGCCGCGGATGTTCTCGGGGCAATGGGCACATATGCCCGTCTTCCACGAACAGTTACAACTCCGCGAGAAGAGCAACAATGCACAAGCACCCCCAAAACCGGATGCTGCGGTGGCGCCCCGCCGCCGCAGCATTGGCCGCGGCCTTCGCCGCCTCCGCCTTCCTGGCAGTCCCCTCGGCACAGGCCAACGAGCCGTCCGACCCGCCCGCCGTGCAGCAAATGCCGGCACCCGCTCCAGGCTTCCCCCTCCCGACCGGACACACGCAGCAGGCGTTCGATCCGGCGTCGGACTTCACGTCCAAATGGACCCGTGCCGACGCCAAGCAGATCATGGCCCAGAGCGACGCGACCGTCACTCCCGGCGCAAACTCCATGAGCCCCGACGTCACCATGCCCGAGATCCCCCAGGATTTCCCCACCATGAACGACGACGTGTGGGTCTGGGACACCTGGTCCCTGACCGACGAGAATGCCAACCAGATCAGCTACAAGGGCTGGGATGTCATCTTCTCCCTGGTGGCGGACCGCCACGCCGGCTACGGCTTCGACCAGCGCCACTGGAACGCCCGGATCGGCTACTTCTTCCGCAAGACCAACGCCGACCCGGCCAAGGACAAGTGGAACTACGGCGGCCACCTGTTCCTGGACAACACCTCCATCGGCAACACCGAGTGGTCCGGCTCCACCCGCCTGATGCAGGGTGACCACGTCAACGTCTTCTACACGGCCACCACGTTCTACGACATCGCCCAGCGCAATGCCGGTGGCGGCGGGATTGCTCCCGATGCTGCGATCGCGAAGGCCCTGGGCAACATCCATGCTGACAAGAATGGCGTCACGTTCGATGGGTTCCAGCACACCAAACTGCTGGAACCGGACGGCAAGATGTACCAGACCAAGGCGCAGAACCCCGGCTTCGCGTTCCGCGACCCCTATACGTTCGTTGACCCGGCCCACCCCGGCAAGACCTACATGGTGTTCGAAGGCAACACCGGCGGCACCCGCGGCGATTACAAGTGCAAGGACGAGGACCTTGGCTACAAGCCGGGCGATCCCCACGCCGAGAACGTCAGTGACGTCCAGAACAGCGGCGCCTACTACCAGACCGCAAACGTTGGCCTCGCCGTGGCCGACAACAAGGACCTGACCAAGTGGTCCTTCCTCCCGCCGATCCTTTCCGCGAACTGCGTGAACGACCAGACTGAACGGCCGCAGATCTTCATCCAGAATGAGGGTGGGAAGAACAAGTACTACCTGTTCACCATCAGCCACCAGTTCACCTATGCAGCCGGTATGCGCGGTCCCGACGGCGTCTACGGCTTCGCGGGCGACGGCATCCGTTCCGACTTCCAGCCGATGAACAACAGCGGCCTGGCCCTGGGATCCCCGACGGACCTCAACCTGGCAGCCAACGCACCGGAGAGCCCGTCCGCTAAGCAGAACGGGCGGCAGTTCCAGGCCTATTCGCACTACGTGCAGCCCGGCGGCCTGGTGCAGTCGTTCATCGACAACGTCAACGGCGTCCGCGGCGGCTCGCTGTCGCCGACCGTGAAGATCAACTTCCGCAACGGCGTATCCCAGGTTGACCGCAGCTTTGGCCGGAATGGCCTCGGCCCGTTCGGCTACCTGCCCACCAACGTCAGGGTAGGCGGCGAGGGCCTCTACAAGTAGGCCGTTTTTGATCCACCGCCGGTAAATCCGGCCGTATACCGCCCAGGCGGGGATGTCCTTGGGGGCTTCCCCGCCTGGGCCTTTTCCGTCCGGGGGAAAAGCTTGGGCGCGGCGCCCCGCAGTGTTTCCGGCGCATCTGTCGCAGGCTGGGGATAGGGTGGAATCAACAGAAGGGGGAGTGCCTGATGGAATACCAGAACCCACAACCCGTGGTGCCAAACCGTCCTGCCGCCAGCCCGGTGACGGGTCCGGGGCCCGGGCGCACCGTAATCTCCGAAACCGCCGTGGCCAAGGTGGCGGGTATCGCGGCACGGTCCGTTCCCGGCGTCTATTCCCTTGGCTCGGGTCCGTCCCGCGCGCTGGGTGCCATCCGGGACGCCGTCGGAAGTTCGGACCATGCGGCCGGAGTCCACGCGGAAGTGGGCGAAACGCAGGTAGCCGTGGACATCACCTTGGTGGCAAGCTACGGGACCCCCTTGCACTCGCTGGCCAATGACGTCCGTGCCGCCGTTTACCGCGCGGTCGAGGAACTGGTGGGCCTGCAGGTCATCGAAGTCAATGTCGAGATCACGGACGTGTACGTGCCGCCGCCGGTCAAGCCGGCGGCTGTGGACCGGGAGGCGTTGCTGTGAACCTCACCGTTGCGGGTACGGCCATGGGCGCCTTCGTGGCCTTCATGTCAATGCAGTTCGGCTTGTGGGGATTCATCGTGTCCCTGCTCTTCATGGCTATCGGTGCCGTCCTGGGCCGCGCCGCCGAGGGGAAGCTGGATCTGCGCGGCGTGATCGATGCCATCATCGGCCGGCGTTCGTCCTCATGAGTTCACCAGCGCCCGTTGCGAGTGGGCAGGCGCTCAGCGGCCACAACCGGATCAGTACCCAGGCATTGACCAGCCTCGCCAAAGCGGCCGCCGCCCAGGCCCTGGGCGTCGAGGCGCAGGACGTGCGGGCGGATTGGACGGACGACGACGGCCTGCTGGCTTTGTCCCTCGTGGCGCCCATCGGCATCCCGCCTTTGGGAGCGGTTGTACTTGATCCCGCGCGGGTCCAGGCATCCGGCGGATCCATCTGGGATCGCACGGTCAAGGCCAAGGCAGTCATTCTGCAGACAGTCTCGGAGCTCAGCGGTTCCAGGCTGAGCCGGGTGGATATCCGCGTCAGCGGGGCAAAGATCAGTACAGGAGGGCGGGTGCAATGAGCGGCAGCGTGGAGAACCGCCGTGCAAAGGCAGGTTCCCGGGGCAGCGACGGGCCGGACATGCGCCGGATCACCTACCGCGAGACGCATTCAACGCGCGCCGCGGTCTCGGTCGTGGCTGCAGCCCTGGTCCTGGTGCTGGCTGCTTACGGCGTCCTCGAATCCGGTGTCCATGCCGTCGGGCAGCCTGCCTGGCTGATTGAACCGCAGGTGGCGGCCCAACGGATCGTGGACCTGCCTTCCGGCGTACCGCCGCTGCTGCTGGGAGCGATCGGCGGGGTGCTCGGCATGCTGGGCGTGATCTTTTTCCTCAACGGGATACTTCCGGGTCGGCGGGCGCGCCACCAGCTGGCCGGCGGCCGTCGTGGCGGGTCCTCGGCGGCCGTGGTGGACGACGAAGTCGTGGCGTCTTCGATCGCACGCCGTGCCCGGCTGGCTGCGAATGTCACGCCTGAGCAGGTCATGGTGGTGGTCTCCCAGCGCCAGGTCCTGGTGAACGTCCGGCCCACCTCCGGCGTTGCGGTGGACCAGGGCCGCGTCCTTGAAGCCGTCAGCGATGAATTGGACCAGATGCAGCTGCAACCGGCCCCCGTTGCCCGCGTCAACGTGGCCCCGTCCGGGGTGATCGGCGCATGACCAGCACCCCTGCGCTGCTGAACCGGATCCTCCTCACCCTGCTGGGCGTTATCCTGCTGACGGTGGGCCTGCTGCTGGTCTTGCTGGCAGCTGTGCCGGCAGCCGGTCCGTGGTGGCACGCCTGGGCCTCCGGGGCATGGGACGGCATCAACCAGGCTTTCAGTTCCACCCGTTTCCCCGGACAGCAGGAAAGCTGGCTGTGGATCGCGGTGGCCTTGGCGCTGCTGGTCCTGATGGGACTCATGGTGGCCTGGATTGCGCAGCAGGGAAAGGGCCGGGCCAACGTCCTTGCGGCCGAGTACGACCCCGGTGACGTTCCCGGCGATATCCGGATCGGTGGCGGCGTTGCCGAACAGGCACTCAAGCAGGCCCTCGAGGGGCGTCCGGACCTTGCCGGTTCCACCGTCACCACCTATGAGGTGAAAGGCTCGCCCGCGCTCAAGGTCAGGCTCCTGCCCCGACAGGGTGTGGCACCACACCTGTTGGCTGCCGAGGTATCAGGGCTCCTGGACGCCTTGGACGCCGTGGTGGGCAAGGATGTTCCGGTCCTCATCCACATCGGTGCGGGGGCGCGGACGCGCTTCAGCCGGGCTGAGCGCGTCCGCTGAACTGCATGCTGGCCCACAGGTCAGTCCTCCTGCCGGGTCAGTCCTGCAACAGGTAGACGGTACAGTCCACGGGAACTTCCCGCATTGCTGCCCGCTCGTTGGCCGGTTCAGGCCCGCTGGAGAGCGCTACGGTGTAACCGCCAGGCACGGGCGCGGAGGCGAAGCCCAAGTTGGACAGGACAATGACATCTCCGTTCCGGAATACCAGCAGCCCGCTGTCCGGCGCGTGCTCATCTGTCCACTCCACTGTTCCCTTGCCAAGGTGGTGCGCAGACCTGAACGCAATAGCGGCCCGGTAGAGCTCAAGGGTTGAACCTGCCTCGCCGTCCTGCTGGTCCGCGGCAAGGGGGCCGAAGCTTTCAGGCTGCGGGAGCCAAGGCGCCTGGCCGGAGGGACCGGCGGAGAACCCGAACCCCGGTTCGCCCTGGGCCCATGGCAGCGGGACGCGGCACCCGTCGCGGCCGATCTCGGCTCCCTTGGTCCTGAAGAATGTCGGGTCCTGCCTGGCCGAGTCGGGAAGGGTGGTGTGTTCCGGCAGCCCCAACTCCTCGCCCTGGTAGAGGTAGGCCGAACCCGGCAATGCCAGTGCAACCAGGGTGGCGGCGCGTGCGCGGGCGAGGCCCAAGGCAGCGTCCGGTTGTTCGTCGCCGGCACCAATGCCCTTCGGGAACGTGGTCGGATCCTTGAGTCCGAACCTCGTGCTGTGCCGGACCGTGTCGTGGTTGCTGAGCACCCAGGTGCACGGCGCGCCCACGGAAGCGGCCGCTGCCAAGGACGCGGTGATGGCGCCAGCCATCCGCTCGGCGTCCCAGCCGGCCAGCAGGAAATCAAAATTGAAGGCCTGTTGCATTTCATCCGGCCTGACGTACCTGGCCAGGCGTTCGGCCGGTTCAACCCAGGCCTCCGCCACCATCATCCGGTCCCCTCCGTATTCGGCCAGGACCCGGTTCCAGTCACGGTAGATCTCATGCACGCCATCCTGGTCGAAGAAGGGCGATGGCGGGTACATCGGTGAGACGGCCCGGTGCGGTTCCTCGGCATCGGTGTGGGCATGGGGAGCGTCTCCGGGCAGGTGGCTTTCCCTGCGCGGACCCGTTGTTCCTTCCACCATGGCCGCGGCTCCGTCCCAGTCAGGGAGGCCTGCCTCTTTGACCAGTCCGTGGGCCACGTCCACCCGGAAGCCGTCCGCCCCGCGGTCCAGCCAGAAACGCAGCACGGAGCGCATCTCCTCCTGTACTTCCGGGTTTTCCCAGTTCAGGTCGGGTTGCCTGGTGTCGAACAGGTGCAGGTACCACTGGCCGGGTGAGCCGTCAGCGTTGGTAAGGCGGCTCCATGCCGGTCCGCCGAAGATGGATTTCCAATTGTTGGGCGCCAGCCGGCCATCCCCCGATCCCGGCACCTCGTCTTTGCCGTCACGGAAGATGTACCGTTCCCGTTCCGGGCTTCCCGGGCCTGCCCGCAGCGCCGCCTGGAACCAAGCGTGTTCGTCGGAAGTGTGGTTTGGGACCAGGTCAACGATGACTTTCAGGCCGCGGCGGTGAGCTTCCTGCAACATCGCGTCGAAATCCGCCAAGGTGCCGAAGAGCGGATCCACCTGGCGGTAGTCGGCGACGTCGTAACCGCCGTCGGCCTGGGGCGACTTGTAAAAGGGAGAGAGCCAGACAGCGTCCACTCCCAGCTTTTCCAGGTAGGAGAGCCGCTGCAGGACGCCCCGCAAATCGCCCATTCCATCGCCATTGCCGTCGGCGAAGGACCGGGGGTAAATCTGGTAGACGACCGCGTCCGCCCACCATGCGGAGGGTACGGAACGGGGTACCGGAACGGACGGGTTGGGCATTTGGTTCCCCTAAGATAACTTTTTGATGTAAACGCTTGCATTCGAGACAGCAACCTTACTAGTGTGATGGTCACCACATCAACCTCACCTACAAGCGCACTGTCGACTTACTTGTCACTCAGCGAGGAGCTTCAAGCTAATGAAAACCCCGAGATTCCTGCTTCCGGCCGCCACGGCCGGCATTCTGGCCCTGACGTTGTCCGCCTGCGGTGGCGGCGGAGGGGGCACCACCGGTGGCGGGGGAGGCAGCGATGCTGACGCCAACCTCGACGGCCGCGGCCCCATCACGTATGTCCAGGGCAAGGACAACAGCAACGTCGTCCGCCCGCTCATTGACAAGTGGAATGCCGCGCACCCGAATGAAAAGGTCACCTTCAAGGAGCAGACCGACCAGGCCGACCAGCAGCATGATGACCTGGTCCAGCACTTCCAGGCCAAGCAGTCCGACTACGACGTTGTTGACGTAGACGTTGTCTGGACCGCAGAGTTCGCAGCCAAGGGCTGGTTGCAGCCGCTGAAGGACAAGATGGCGATCGACACCAGCGCCATGCTGAAGCCGACCGTGGACAGCGCCACCTACAAGGGCACCCTGTACGCGGCCCCGCAAACCTCTGACGGCGGCATCCTGTACTACCGCAAGGACCTGGTTCCCACGCCTCCCAAGACCTGGGACGAGATGATGAGCATGTGCTCCATCGCCAAGCAGAACAACATTGGCTGCTACGCCGGCCAGTTCAGCAAGTATGAAGGCCTGACCGTCAACGCTTCCGAGGCCATCAACTCGGCCGGCGGCTCAGTCCTGGACAAGGATGGCAAGCCCAGCGTGAACACGGCGGAAGCCAAGGCCGGCCTGGGCAACCTGGCCAAGGCCTACGCTGACGGGAACATCCCCAAGGAAGCCATCACCTACAAGGAAGAGGACAGCCGCCAGGCATTCCAGAGCGGAAAGCTCCTGTTCCTGCGCAACTGGCCCTACGCCTTCAACCTGATCACCACTGAAGGATCTTCGGCTGTGAAGGACAAGACCGGCCTTGCGGCACTCCCCGGCAAGAGCGGTCCGGGTGCATCCTCGCTGGGCGGCCACAACCTCGCCACCAGCGTGTACTCCAAGAACAAGGCGACCGCACTGGACTTCATGAAGTTCATGACCTCCGCGGAGACCGAGAAGTTCTACGCCACCCAGGGTTCCCTGGCTCCGGTCCTCGGCTCGCTGTATGAAGACCAGGAACTGGTTGCCAAGCTGCCCTACCTGCCGGTCCTGAAGACGTCAATCGAGAACGCCGTACCGCGTCCCGTAACGCCTTTCTACCCGGCTGTCACCAAGGCAATCCAAGATAATGCCTACTCCGCTATCAAGGGAGAAAAGACAGTGGACGCTGCACTTTCCGACATGCAGAACGCCATCCAATCCGCCGGTGCAGGATCGTAGTCCTGCCATGGCAACCGAACTAGGCCCGACGCCGGTTAAGTCACCGGCGTCGGGCGCTGCCCCTGTCCATCACGCGCCCAAGGGCGTAGGGGAAGACAACAGGATCGCAAGCCAGGGTCGCTGGGCGTCCTGGCTGCTCGCCCCGACCATCGTGGCCTTGGGCATTGTGATCGTGTACCCCATCATCAGCGCGATCGTGATGTCCTTCCAGAAGGACGCCGGCCTGGATCCCGCCACCGGCCTGTTCACGGCCGGCGGCTCGGCCGGCATCCAAAACTATGTCAACTGGCTGGCGCAACAGTGTTCCGCACCCGCCGGCGGTACCGTGGCCTGCCCGCCAGGCACCCTGGGCGGCCAGTTCTGGTCCGCCACTGCCACGACCTTCTTCTTCACCATCGTGACGGTGACGCTGGAAACGGTGCTGGGGTTCTGGATGGCCGTGATCATGGCCCGGACCTTCCGCGGCCGGAGCCTCGTCCGCGCGGCCGTCCTGGTGCCGTGGGCCATCCCCACGGCTGTGACGGCAAAGCTCTGGTTCTTCATCTTCGCTTTCGAGGGCATCGCCAACAAGCTGTTCAACACCACCATCCTGTGGACAGGCAGCGAGTGGCCGGCCAAGTGGGCCGTCATTATTGCCGACGTCTGGAAGACCACGCCGTTCATGGCACTGCTGATCCTTGCAGGCCTGCAGATGATTCCGGCCGAAGTCTATGAGGCGGCCAAGGTGGACGGTGCGTCCGCGTGGCAGCGGTTCCGGCTCATCACCTTGCCGCTGGTCAAGCCGGCGCTGATGGTGGCGATCCTGTTCCGTACCCTGGATGCGCTGCGCATGTTTGACCTCCCGTACATCCTTACCGGCGGCGCGAACAACACCACCACGCTGTCCATCCTGGTCATCAACCAGATCAGGCAGGGCTTCAATTCCGCGGCGGCGTTGTCCACCATCACGTTCATCATCATCTTCCTCGTCGCCTTCATCTTTGTCCGCTTCCTCGGGGCAAATGTGGTTGAGCAGAGCGGCGCAACCGGAAAGGGGAAGAAATGACCACGGCAACAGCAGACGCCACCGCGCTGCGGGCGCGTCAGGACAAGGGCCGCAAAACTGCCCAGAACCGGGAAAAGTGGGCCCAAGGCAGGACCTACATCAGTGCAGTAGTCGTCCTGATCTGGTGCCTTGCGCCGGCCTACTGGATGGTGGTCACCGCCTTCCGCGAGGTCGGGTTCACGTACGACACCTCGATCCTGCCCACCCATGTCACCATGGACAACTTCATCACCGCCTTCGATACGTCCTTCGGCAACAGGTTCGGACAGGCACTGCTGAACAGTGTGTTCATTGGCGGCGTGGTGACGGTGGTGTCTCTGGTGATCGGCGTGTTCGCCGCCTACGCCCTGGCCCGGTTGAATTTCCGGTTCAAGTACCTGGTGCTCGGTTTCATCCTGGGGGCTTCCATGTTCCCGGGCGTTGCCCTGATCACCCCGCTTTTCCAGCTGTTCACCAACATCGGCTGGATGGGCACCTACCAGGCGCTGATTATCCCCAACATCTCCTTTGTGCTCCCGCTGACGGTCTACACCATGACCTCGTTCTTCCGGGAAATGCCGTGGGAGCTGGAGGAATCGGCCCGCGTTGATGGCTGCACCCAGGGTCAGGCCTTCCGAAAGGTCATCATGCCCCTGGCGGCGCCGGCGATCTTCACCACGGCAATCCTGGCGTTCATTTCCTCCTGGAATGAGTTCCTGATTGCCAGCCAGCTCTCCAGCGACGCAACCCAGCCGGTGACAGTGGCAATCGCCAACTTCGCCGGTGCACAGCCAAACCAGATCCCGTACACGGCCATCATGGCCGCCGGCACCATTGTCACCATTCCGCTGGTGATCCTGGTCCTGGTCTTCCAGCGCAAGATCGTCGCCGGCCTCACGGCAGGTGCGGTCAAGTGACGGAGCACGGTTCCCGCCCCCGCACACCAGCGGGGGCGGGCAACCGCAGCCGGCTGGTCAGGTCGGGCGAGGATTTCGACATCATCATCGGTTTCCTTGGTTTTTGGGCAGTGGTCCTCCTGGCGGTCACTGTGTGGATGGAAATCACTGCGCAGCCGGCCATCGGCTGGGCATTGGGCCTGCTGGCAACCCTGCTCGCCCTGTACGGAATGGTGCGCCTGCGGCGTAAGCTCCCGGCCCGCAAGTAGGCGCATCCACAACAGCGGTCCCCGCCACAGTTACCACTGCCCGGCCGCGGAATGGAAAAATACGAGGCTTGGGGGTAAACGCAGGGCCAGCCCGGCCCTACGCCGCGCAGGAGTTATGAGGGGACACGGTGGCACGGACAACGGAAAGGTCCCAACGGGGCGGCCATAACGGCGTCAGCATCGAGGACGTGGCAGCGGCCGCCGGAGTCTCAACCGCAACCGTCTCCCGCGCCGTACGTGGTTTGCCCCGCGTTTCGCCGGCCACCAGGGAGAAGATCCTCGAAGTCGCTGGAAACCTGGGCTACGTGGCATCGTCCTCCGCTTCCGGCCTGGCGACGGGACGCACCAAGACCATTGGCGTCCTGGCGCCGTTCGTGAGCCGCTGGTTCTTCTCCAAGGCCATTGAGGGTGCGGACCGCGAGCTTCACGCCCGGCATTACAACCTCTCCCTGTTCAATCTCGGCGGCCACGGCAGCAACCGCGAGCGGCTCTTCAGCAAGACCATGGTCTACAAGCAGATCGATGCCCTGCTGGTGCTCTGTATGGCGCTCAGCCACGAAGAAATCGAACACCTGCAAAAAATCGACATTCCGCTGGTGGTGGTGGGCGGCCACGTCGAAGAGTGCCCCTACATCGGCATTGACGATTACGCGGCGGCCTCAACCGCGGTCCGGCACTTGATCGACCTGGGCCACCGGGACATCGCGTTGCTGCACGGCGACGACGAGACCGACCTTAACTTCGACGTTCCGAGGGTGCGTATCCTGGCGTTCAAGGACGTCATGGCCGCCGCAGGCCTTGCTACCCGGCCGGAATGGGACGAATGGGGCAACTTCACGGTGCGCAGCGGCCAGGAAGCCTTCCGCCGCCTTTGGTCAGGGTCCGGGCCAAAGCCCACGGCGATCTTCTGCGCCTCCGACGAAATGGCCATGGGGGTCATCTTCGAAGCCAACCGCCTCGGCGTCAACATCCCCGCCGAACTGTCAGTGGTGGGGATCGACAACCACGACTTCGCGGAGGCCATGGGCCTCACCACCGTTGGACAACGTCCGGACGAGCAGGCCGAACTGGCCACCAAGATGCTCCTGGACGAACTGGACGGGGACATCGGCTCCGTCCGGTCCGCCGTCGCGCCGCATGAACTGATCATCCGGCGAACCACCGCGCCCCCCAAGGGCTGAAACGGCCTCAGGAAGCGCGGGCAAGCTGCCGGATGGGGATCCAGCGCGAGGCGAGCCTGCGGTAGGCGGCCGCGGCGCCGGTCATGTCGCCCTCAGCCAGGCACTCGATCCCCAGCCTGATGTCCATGGGTGATTCGTCCGGGTACACCTTGTCTGCGACGGCACCGTAGTCCAGCTCCACCATGGAGTCCACGTGGAACAGCTCCAGCCATTCGGTCAGCTGTGCCAGGTCGTCAAGCATGTCCAGGTCCGGGGCGGCCAGCGCCAGGTTGGCCACGGCATAGCGGGCCCGCTCCAAGGCATCTGTGATCGGCGCCCAGACGCGGACCGTAAGGATGCGGCCGGCGGCTTCCACTACGTCCTTGCGGTCGGACTCCATGAACAGCGAGAACCAACTGAACGGGATGCCCCAGGTGGAGGCCCGCGTATGCACGCGGACGGATCCGTCCCGTGCCTTCATCAGGTCGATCCGCTCCTGGTGCCGGTCGCGCTGTTCCTCAGGGATCAGCAGCTCCGCCAGCGGGCCGTGGATCCCTTCCATCAGGGCATTGGCGGCCAGCCCGGCGCGCAGGACCAGCTGGCTGGGGCAGTACAGCAACACTGGCGCGGTGCCGGCGGCAGCGCCGTCGTCGGCCGTTCCACCGTCCGGTGCCGGCGCGGTGGTGACGCGCACCAGGTCGGTGCGCCCGGTGGGAAACGGGTCACCGCCGGAGCGGGTGATCCGTCCCAGCGAGGCCAGCAGTTCAGCGTTTTCGACGGCGGCACGGGACGCGGCGCGCTCGGCGGCGGCCTGGAGGGCAGGGCGTTGTTCCGCCGGAAAGGCGTCCAAGGGTTCGTAGACGCGGAGCGTCGAAGAAAATGGCAGGCCTGCCTGGCCCCGGTAGAGGTTTCCCGTCATGACGGTCTCCTTGGATGGGCGCAGGGGGCTGTCATCAGTCCGCCAGGTCTACCAGCACGGGTGCGTGATCCGAGGCGCCTTTGCCTTTGCGTTCCTCGCGGTCGATGGAGGCGCCGGTGACCCGGGCCGCCAAGGCAGGGGAGGCCAGGATGAAGTCGATCCGCATGCCCTCCTTCTTGGGGAACCGGAGCTGGGTGTAGTCCCAGTACGTGTAGACGCCCGGGCCCGGGGTATAGGGGCGCACGACGTCGGTGAAGCCGGCGGACTCGAAGGCATGGAACGCCGCACGCTCCGGCGGACTGACGTGGGTGTAGCGGTTGTTGACGAACAAGTCGATGTCCCAGACGTCGTCGTCGAACGGGGCGATGTTCCAGTCGCCCATCAAGGCGACCTGCGCCTGCGGGTTGTCCGTGACCAGGCCCTGGGCGTGCGTTTTCAGGCTTTCCAGCCACTTGAGCTTGTAAGGCATGTGTTCGTCGTCCAGTGAACGCCCGTTGGGGACATACAGGCTCCAGACCCTGACGCCGCCGCAGGTGGCAGCCATGGCGCGGGCCTCCTGGACGGGGTCCTTGCCGGCCTTGCCGAACGAGGGCTGGTCCAGGAACGTCCGCTCCACGTCCTCCAGTCCAACGCGGGAGGCGATGGCCACACCGTTCCACTGGTTGACGCCGAAGTGGGCAACCTCGTAGCCCATCCGTTCAAAGAGCTCCCACGGGAAGTTCTCGTCCTTGCACTTGGTCTCCTGGATGGCCAGGACATCGCAGTCGCTGCGCTGGAGCCAGGCTTCAACACGGTCGGCGCGGGCACGGAGCGAATTCACATTCCAGGTAGCTATCTTCACGGTTCCTAACTTACCTTGGGAGCCGTGCGCCGGGTAAAGCTTCCCGCCGGCCCGGGCGGTACCGCGCATGCGGTTGGTCCCAAGCATGACGCGGCGGGTATATTCGCAACCAGAATGACCTGGATCACTCATCCGGCCACCATGCGAAGGAGCAGCCAGCCGATGACCGCAGCCAAGGGAATGGATGGTGCCGCCGGCGACGGGCACCCGGAAGTACTGTTTGAACGCCGCGGCCGGCTGGGAGTGGTAACGCTCAACCGGCCTAAGGCCGTGAACGCACTCACCACCGGCATGGTGGACGTGATGCTCCGGCAGCTGACAGCGTGGGCCGGGGACCACGACGTCGCCACCATCCTGGTGCAGGGCGCCGGGGAGCGTGGCCTCTGTGCCGGCGGCGACATTGTGGCCATCTATGAGGACATGCTGCACGGCGGAACCCGGACGGCTGGTTTCTGGCAGGCCGAATACCGCCTGAACTCCCTGATCGCCCGGTATCCCAAGCCGTTCGTCGCCTTTATGGACGGCCTGGTCCTCGGCGGCGGGGTGGGGATCTCCGCCCATGGGAGCGTCCGGGTGGTTACGGAGCGGACCAGGATGGGCATGCCCGAAACCACCATCGGGTTCGCCCCGGACGTCGGTGGCACGTACCTGCTCTCGCACGCACCCGGCGAGGCTGGAACGCACGCTGCCCTGACTGGCGCGCATCTTGGCGCCGGCGATGCGGTGTTCCTCGGCCTGGCGGACCACTACATACCGTCAGGATCGCTGCCGGACCTGGCGGCCGCACTTGAGGACCATAGCCCGGAAGACGTCGTCGAACGGTATGCCGAGCCCGCCCCGGCCTCGCTGCTCGCCGGGCAGCGTGACTGGATCGACGCCTGCTACGCCTCGGATGACGCAGCCGGGATCGTCCGGAGCCTCCGGGAGTGGGCCGGGCCCGGGAAGGAGGGCGCGGCGGAGGCGGCCGACACGATTGAAGCGAAGTCACCCACCTCCGTCAAAGTCACCCTGGCGTCGCTGCGCCGGGCCGCGGCGTTGACCCTGGATGAAGCGCTGGCCCAGGAGTACCGTGCCGGGATCCGATTCCTGGCCGGTCCCGACTTCCGCGAAGGCATCCGCGCCCAAGTTGTGGACAAGGACAGGAATCCGCAGTGGAAACCGGCAACTTTGGCTGACGTGCTTCCAGGCCAGGTGGACAGGTTCTTCGAACCGCTCGAGGGCGGAGAGCTGGACCTGCATACGGAACTTGCACCCGAGGAGGCGGACCATGCCTGAGAAAGGAACCGTGGCTTTCCTCGGCTTGGGGCACATGGGCGGTCCCATGGCCGCGAACCTGGTCCGGGCCGGCTACGCGGTGGTTGGTTTCGACGTGGTGCCTGCCGCCGTCCAAACGGCACGGGAACATGGTGTGCCGGTCGCGGCCAGCGCGGATGGGGCCGTAGCCGGGGCCGACGTCGTGGTGACCATGTTCCCCAGCGGCGGACACGTCCTGGACGCCTACCGCGGCGACGCCGGACAACCCGGATTGTTGGCTGCGGCTCCGCCGGGCACCATGTTCCTTGACTGCTCCACCATCAACGTCGATGAGGCACGGGAAGCCGCGCGCCTGGCCGGTGAAGCGGGCCACCGTTCCGTCGACGCGCCTGTTTCGGGCGGCGTGGTGGGCGCCGAAGCAGCGACGTTGACGTTCATGGCCGGCGGCGAAGCGCAGGACTTCGAGTCGGTGCGGCCGCTCCTGGAGGTAATGGGCAAACGCGTGGTCCATTGCGGCGGCCACGGCGCGGGCCAGGCCGCCAAGATCTGCAACAACCTCATCCTGGGCGTTTCCATGATCGCGGTCAGCGAGGCTTTTGTCCTCGGCGAAAAGCTGGGGCTGAGCCACCAGGCCCTGTTCGACGTCGCCTCCGCGGCCTCGGGCCAGTGCTGGGCGCTCACCACCAACTGCCCGGTACCGGGACCCGTCCCCGCCAGCCCGGCCAACAGGGACTACCAGCCGGGCTTTACGGCGGCGCTGATGGCCAAAGACCTCAACCTGGCGGTCAACGCCCTCAACAGCACGGGAGTGGCGGGACAAATGGGGGCGCTCGCCGCCCGCATCTACGATACGTTTGCCGCGGAGGGCGGCGCCGGCCGCGACTTCTCCGCCATCATCACGGATATCCGCGGCAGCGCGGAACCGGCTGCCGCGGGCACCACGGCGGCGGCAATAGGAACGGACGCAACGGGCCGGAGCCGGACCACGGCAGCACACGACGACGGGAGCCCCGAATGACTGAATACGCCAACATCCTGGTGGAGCGACAAGGCAGGGTGGGGCTGGTGACCCTCAACCGGCCATCGGCGTTGAATGCGCTCAACAAAGCCACCATGGAAGAACTGGTCGCCGCCGTGACCGCGATGGACTCCGATCCGGGCGTAGGCGCCGTGGTGATCACGGGCTCGGCCAAGGCGTTTGCTGCCGGAGCCGACATCAAGGAGATGGCCGACCAGGGCTACATGGACATGTACACCGCGGACTGGTTCCGCGGCTGGGAGGACTTCACCCGGCTGCGGATCCCCACCATCGCGGCGGTGTCCGGGTTCGCCCTGGGCGGCGGCTGCGAGCTCGCGATGATGTGCGACCTCATTATTGCGGGGGACAACGCCAAATTCGGCCAGCCGGAAATCAACCTTGCCGTACTTCCCGGGATGGGAGGTTCGCAGCGGCTCACCCGCGCGATCGGCAAGGCCAAGGCCATGGACCTGATCCTCACCGGCAGGTTCATCGGCGCCGAGGAAGCGGACCGGTGCGGACTGGTCTCCCGGGTTGTCCCGGCTGAGGAAGTGGTGTCAGAGGCCCTCAAGGCAGCCGGGCTGATCGCCGCCAAGTCGAAGCCCGCTGCCATGGCTGCGAAGGAAGCCGTGAATGCAGCCTTCGAAACCGGGCTGGCCCAAGGGGTCCTGTTTGAACGGAGGCTCTTCCACTCGCTGTTCGCCACCGAAGACCAAAAGGAGGGGATGGCGGCGTTCGCAGAAAAGCGTGAGCCGCAGTTCAAGCACCGGTGACCCCGGGACGCGCTGTCCGGGACTTTGGGGCGCTCGACGAATTGCGCGGCCCGTATTGTGGACATGACGGGTAACAGACGTCCATGCCATGCCAGCGAACGGGGACAGACGTATGTGGACAACCATGACCGGTGCAGCCAGCCCCACCGACGGACTCACGGGCATCGTGGGCTTCGCCGCGAGGGCCATCGACACCCTGGGGGAATGGGGCGTGGGTGCCTTCACGCTCGCGGAGACGGTGGTGCCTCCCATCCCCAGCGAAGTGATCCTTCCCCTGGCCGGCTACCTTGCCAAGCAAGGCTCCCTCAACTTCCTCCTGGTCTTCGCCACCAGCACCCTGGGCGCCTACCTGGGAGCCCTGCTGCTGTACTGGCTCGGCGCCAGACTTGGCCTGGACCGGTCAATTCGGGGCCTGTCCAAACTGCCCCTGGTGGACCGCGAGGACTTTGAACAGGCCACGGACTGGTTCCGCCGCCACGGAAGGTCATCCATCTTTTTCGGCCGCCTGCTGCCGGGCATCCGCAGCCTCATCTCATTGCCGGCCGGCGCCGCCGCCATGCCGCTGGGAACGTTCAGCATCTTCACCCTCGCCGGCAGCGGGCTGTGGAACGGGGCCCTCATTGGCCTCGGCTACCTGCTGGGCACCCAGTACCAGCTGACCGAGAAGTACTCGCATTTCCTGAATTACGCCGTTTACGCGGCGCTGGGAGTTGCGGTTGCGCTGCTCATCATCCGGCGGGTCAGGAGGGGCAGGCGGGTCAGGGCCGGCCGCTGACAGGTGTCCCTAGAGATGCTTCTCCGCAAAAAAGCGCAGGGCGCTCCGCACGAAGGCTGCTCCGTCGGTGCCCCCATAGTTGGCGGCAAAACGCGGATCCGCAACATACATGTCAGCGAGTCCGGTGACATATCCCTTGATGTCGCCGCCCGCGGCCGCAGCGGGAGTTCCGGGAATGGACTGGAGCCAGGCCACGTGCCTGCGTGCCAGGTCCTGGGCCTCACGTCCCTCCGCCGGCATCCCTGAAGCGCCGGCCGCGATCCAGTCCTTGCCCAGCTCCTCCACCCTGGACTTCCATGCCTGCTTTTCCGCGGCGTCCATCCCCCGCCACCACGCATCAGAGGCCGCATAGGCGTCCTTGCCCCAGCGTTCCTCGACCTCCTCCCGGTACTGGGTATGGTCAAAGCCGTCAAACATGTTCTCAGCCATCAGTTGGCCTCCTGCCCTCACTGTTTCGATGGTTTGCCGCACGGACTGCGCTTGCCGGGCCAGCCGTTGCTGCTCCTGCCCCAGCCACTCAAGGTGGCGGGAGAGAGCGGCGACGGGGTCGGCCTGGCGTTGGAAGACTTCGGCGATGGCCGGCAGGCCCAGGCCCAGCTCCCGCAGCAAAAGGATCCGCTGCAGCTGAAGGAGGGCGGCGCCGTCGTAATAGCGGTAGCCGTTGCCGCCCACCCGGCTGGGCTTCAAGAGCCCAATGTCGTCGTAGTGCCTGAGTGTGCGGCTGGTGGTGCCGGCCATCCTGGCCACATCCTGGATGGGCCAATCCCTCAAGCCGTTGCCACGGATTTCTTCCATGCCCTTGAGCCTAGGGGTTGACGCTGCGTCAAGGTCAAGGGGACTTGTCCGCTTACTTGGCCGGACCGTTTCGCGGTGTCCGGTGCCGCGCCTGGGCCACAAGCCGTGTGAAGGCAAAGACAAAGATGGATTCAAACATCAGCATGAGGCCTACCAGCAGCCATTGCTGCCGGGTGATGAACACGACGCAACCCGTCAGGGCCAGGATGGTGCCCAGGGCCAGGGCGTAGACGGCAAAGCCGACGGCGACCCGGGCGCTGCGTACGCCCGTGCGGAATCCGAAGCCGTGGGGTTCGCCGCCGGGCTGGCCCGGGACGCGGTCGGGTGCAGCGGGACCGAGTCCGTCGAACTCGACCCACGGATCCTTGTCCTGATCCTTTCCGGTCATGGGTCAATTATCCCAAACCCGGCATGCGGCGAAAAACACCGCCGATGAAAAACAGCGGCCTCTCCAACATTCGTTGGAGGGGCCGCTGGACGGGGTCCCGGCAGTTGCCGGAGCCGCCGAAGACTTAGAGCGGGCGGATGTTCTCTGCCTGCGGACCCTTGGGGCCCTGGGTCACATCGAATTCGACCTTCTGGTTTTCGTCCAGTGAGCGGTAGCCGCTGGTGGCGATTGCCGAGTAGTGGGCGAATACGTCAGCGGACCCGTCATCGGGGGCAATGAAGCCAAAACCCTTTTCGGCGTTGAACCATTTAACTGTGCCTGTTGCCATGGCTGCATTCCTTCATGTGACTCTGATTCTCTCCCCGGAATCGTCCCGGGGTGCGCGGGAGTTAGTCCCCCACAGTCCCCAACGTACGGGGCTCGGGCCCCGGGTGCAAGGGTAGCGGCCATAATGTGTAGCCGGGGGAGCGCCGGCGCAAGTGGTGTGGCGTGGTTTAGGACTGCCGTGAGGATGCTGGCCCGGTGTTAAGCAGCAGGCTGATCCGGTCCTGAACATTTAGCTCAGTAGCGGATTCGTGGTTGAAGAGGATGCGGTAAATCACCGGTGCCACCACCACGTCTATGATGTCGCGGGCGGCCGGTGCTGCCTCGCCGCGTGCCTTTGCCAGCCGCCGCAATTCCTCGACGTGGCCATTCATCAGTGCGAAGTAATCCCTGGTCACAGCGCCGTCTGCCAGCATGTCCCGCAGCACCTGGCGGCCCAGGTCGGAGGAGAACTCCTCCACGTAAGGGATAAACCAGGCCTCCATGTCGCCGCGGAGCGAACCGGTGTCCTCCACCTGCTCGGGGAGCATCTGGTTGGAGGCGACGGCGGCGAGCAGCCGGGGGAGGTCCCCCCAGCGGCGGTAGATGGTGGAGGAATTCACGCCGGCCCGGTCCGCCACCAGCGGGACCGACAGCGCGGTCCGGTCGCCGTCGTTCTCCGCCAGCAGGGAGCGCACGGCCTGGTGCACGGCCTGCTGGACGCGGGCGCTCCGGCCGCCGGGGCGGGGGGTCGCTGTCGTCATCATCACACCAGCCTAAGGCAAAGTATCCGCTTTAGCGGGTATAGCCTCTTAATGCACAGATTGTGCGTTTGGTTGTTTCGAGTAGGCAGGATCAGTTGTGAAGAACACCGGTACCGCGTTCTGGCTTCACGCGGCGCTCTTGACGGTTTTCATCGGGGCTTCGTCGGCGCCGTCGCCGTTGTACGAGTTCTACGCCCGCGAGTGGGGCCTGGGCTCCGCGGCGGTCACGGTAATCTTCGCCGTCTACGCCGTGGCCGTGCTGCTGACGCTGCTGGTGGTCGGCTCCCTGGCCAATCACTTCGGCACCCGGCCGGTGCTCCTGGGGGCGGTGGCGCTGCAGATCGGGGCGATGATGACCTTCGCCTTCGCTCCGGGGCCGGAGGTGCTGTTGGCCGCCCGGGCCCTCCAGGGCGTGGCGACCGGCGCCGCGATGGGTGCCGCGGGCGCCGCGCTGCTGGCGTTCGAAGGCCCGAAGCGCCGCGGCCGCGGGTCCCTGGTCAACAGCGCCGCCTCGCCAATCGGGCTCTCCATTGGCGCGCTCGGGTCCGCCTCCGTGGTCAGGTTCCTCCCCGAGCCCACCAAGACCGTCTACTTCTTCCTCGCCGCGCTCCTGTTGGTCCTTGGTGCGGCGCTGCTCCGGCTGCCCAGCGCCGGCCAGGTGGCCCCGGGCTGGCTGCGGTCCCTGATGCCCGAGGCCCGGATCCCCGGCTCCGCCCGGAAAACCATGGCCTCCACCATGCCGGTGGCCGCGGCCACCTGGGCCCTGGCAGGGTTCTACCTATCGCTGGGCCCGGCCTTGGCGCACGCCATTACCCGGGACAACTCGGTGCTGGTGGGCGGCCTGGCCCTGTTTGCCCTCTTCGTTCCCGGCGCCCTGGCCATCCTGGTGGTCCGCCGCCGCTCGGACCGGACCACGCTGCTGACCGGCGTCATCTCCCTGATCACCGGCATCTCCCTGACCGTGCTGGCCGTCCAGCTCGGATCCGCGCCGCTGTACTTCGCGGGCACGGTGGTGGCCGGCGTCGGCTTCGGCAGCGGGTACTTCGGTGCGATGCGGATGACCCTGCCGCTCTGCGGTCCACACGAGCGGGTGGGCATGCTCTCGAGCATCTACCTGATCTGCTATCTCGGCTTCAGCGTCCCCGCCGTGGCCGCCGGGCTGCTGGTGGCCGTGGCCGGCATGAAGGGGACCACGCTGATCTACGGCGCGGCCCTGGTACTCGCGGCCATTCCGGCCCTGCTCCGCACCCTCCGGAAAAACCCCGCCCACCGTCCCACCCTCGCTGCCGGTTCCCCGGCAGCATCCTGAAAGGAAACGCCATGACCTTCACCCTCCCCGCCGACACCGACGTCCGGCCCATCACAGTCATCGGCGGCGGCACCCTGGGCCGCCGCGTGGCCCTGATGCTGTCGCTGCGCGGCGCCGACGTGCGCATCTTCGACCTCAACCGGGCCGTGGGTCAGGCCGCCGTCGACTTCATCGAGGCCGAGCGCCCCGCCGTCGCGGCGGAGCACGGCGCCGCGCCGGCCGGCCGGATCACCTCCGGTGACGACCTCGCTGCAGCCCTTGGCAACGCCTGGTTGGTGGTCGAGGCGGTGCCCGAAAAACTCGAGCTCAAGCGCGGGATCTTCGCCGACCTGGACCGGCTGGCCCCGGCGGATGCCCTGCTGGCCAGCAACTCGTCGTCGTTCGCGTCCTCGGAGTTCATCGGCGGCGTGGCCAGCCCGGAGCGCGTCCTGAACATGCACTTCTACATGCCGCCAGTGGTGCGCTCGGTGGAACTGATGTCCTGCGGCCTGACAGATCCCGCGGTCCTGGACCTGCTGATGGGCGAACTGCCCGGCTACGCGCTGGCGCCGCACCTGGTCCGGAAGGAAAGCACCGGCTTCATCTTCAACCGGGTCTGGGCTGCGATCAAGCGCGAGGCGCTGCTGGTGGTGGCCGAGGGCGTGGCCGAGCCGGAGGACGTGGACGCCCTGTTCGTGGACGTCTTCAAGGCGGACACGGCGCCGTTCCGGTTCATGGACCAGGTGGGCCTGGACGTGGTGCTCGACATCGAGAACCACTACTGCGAGCTGGCCGGCATGGAGAACAAGTCAGCCCCGCTGCTGCAGGAATACATCGGCAAGGGCTGGATGGGGATCAAGTCCGGGCGCGGCTTCTACAACGACTACGCCTAACGCCCAGGACATAAGCCGGCCGGCGCACCTTAGCGGGTGCGCCGGCCTTCAAGGCCCGCCTGTGGGCGACCTGCACCACGTTCGCGGCCGTCCGTTCAGACAGCCTCAAGGATGCTGACGTAGTTGGCGATGCCGACGCCGCCCATGTTCTGCACCGCAGCCCTGCGCGGGGCCGCCAGCTGCATGTCGCCGGCGGTTCCGGTCAGCTGCATCGCGGCGAGCACATGCTGCGAGACGCCCGTGGCGCCCACCGGATGGCCCTTGGCCTTGAGCCCGCCGGAGACGTTGACCGGCAGCTTTCCGTCCTTGTATACCCAGCCTTCCTCGATGGCACGGGCACCTTCGCCGGGGGCGGTCAGGCCCATGGCTTCGTACATGAGCAGTTCCGCGATGGTGAAGCAGTCATGGACTTCGGCCAGGTCCAGGTCTTCGAGCCCGACGCCGGCCATCGCCAAGGCGCGGTGCCAGGACGCCCGGGTGGCCTCGAACGCCGTGGGGTCGCGGCGGTCGGTGGGGAAGAAGTCGTTGGCTTGGCCGAAGCCGGCAAGCCGTACCGGAGCCGTGGCACCGCCGGTGGGGGAGACGGACAGGACGACGGCGGCTGCACCGTCGGAGACGGGGGAGCAGTCGGTGCGGCGCAGGGGGTCGGCCACCATCGGGTTCTTGTCCGAGACGGTCCGGCAGAACTCCTCGCCAAGGTCCTTGCGGAGCTGGGCGTACGGGTTGTCCACGCCGTTGCGGTGGTTCTTCGCGGCAATGCTGCCCAGCACGTCTCCCAGGTTGCCGGCGGCGTCGTAGCGCTTGGCGTAGTGCTTTGCCACCTCGGCGAAGAGCCCTGTGAAACCCGTGGTGGACTGCTTCCCGGCCATGTCATAGTCCGCCCCGAGAAGCGCGGCCCCCACCACGTCTGCCCCGGCATGGGTCATCTTTTCCGCGCCAATCACCAGGACCGTCTTTGCGGTACCCGCCAGCAACGACTTGGTGCCCTGCTGGAACGCGGCCGAGCCGGAAGCGCATGCGTTCTCCACACGGGTGGCCGGGACGTTGGCCAGGTCCGGGGAAACCTGCAGGGCCAGCGACGACGGGAAGGCCAGCGGCATCATGCCGGCGTTGAACTGGCCCACGTAGACCTCGTCGATCTGCGACGGTTCAACGCCTGCTGTGCTGAGAGCGTTCGTGGCCACCTGAACGATCAGCGATTCGAGGGTCTCGTCCACCAGCTTCCCAAACCTGCTGTGCCCCCAGCCGGTGATCAGGACATCCTTGCCGAACTGTTCTTTCAGGCTCACGCTGCCACTTCCTCGTTCTCAAGCCGGACATCGAAGCCGGCGTCGGTCTTTTCCCGGATCTCCTCTTCGGTGACGCCTGGCGCCAGCCGGGTCAGCGTGAGCTGCCGTCCGCCGTCGTCCGTTTTGTAAAGGTCAAACACGGCGAGGTCGCTGATGATCCTGTCCACACAGCTGAGCCCCGTCAGCGGGAGGGTGCATTGGCTGACGATCTTGGCGCTGCCGTCCTTGGCGTTGTGTTCGGTCAGGACCACCACGCGCGGTGTTCCGGCCACCAGGTCCATGGCGCCGCCCATGCCTTTGACCATCTTGCCCGGGATGGTCCAGTTGGCCAGGTCGCCGTTGCCGGAGACCTGCATGGCGCCCAGGATGGCCACCTTGACGTGGCCCCCGCGGATCATGCCGAACGACGTGGCGGAGTCGAAGATGCTGCCGCCGGGCAACACCGTGACGGTCTGCTTGCCGGCGTTGATCAGGTCCGCGTCCTCTTCGCCCTCGAACGGGAACGGCCCCATGCCCAGCAGCCCGTTCTCGCTCTGCAGCACCACCCGCACGCCCTCGGGCAGGTTGTTGGCCACCAGTGTGGGGATGCCGATCCCCAGGTTGACGTAGTCGCCGTCATTCAGTTCCTCGGCCGCAATCGCAGCCATCTCATCCCTGGTCCAGGCCATGGCGAAACTCCTTCTTGTTTCTCGCAGTATTCGGGTGTCTGTAGTCAGCTGGGTATTACCGGCGGCACGAATTCGAAAGTCATTCCCAGCAGCCAGGCCAACAGCAGCACTACGGGCAGGTGGAACAGGAACTGCTGGAACGTGAAGCCCACCAAGTCGCGCGCCCGCAGGCCCAGGACGGCCAGCAGCGGCAGCATGAAGAACGGGTTGACCAGGTTGGGCAATGCCTCGGCCATGTTGTAGATCTGCACGGTCCAGCCGAGGTTCATGTTCACGTCCGTCGCGGATTGCATGACATAGGGTGCCTCGACCAGCCACTTGCCTCCCCCCGAAGGGACGAACATCCCCAGGAAGGCTGTGTAGAGGGCGATGATGATGGCGAACGCCCCGTTACCGCCGATGCTGGTGAAGAACTGCGCCAAGTGCTCGGACACGGACAGGCCGCCGGCGCCCGTCGCCTTGGTGAGGATGGCCGCCATCGCCGCATAGAGCGGGAACTGGACCAGGATTCCGGCTGTTGCGGGCACGGCCTTGGCCACTGACTGCAGGAACCTTCGCGGCGTGCCGTGCAGCACCAGCCCCAGCATGAGGAAGACCAGGAGGTAACCGTTCAGTGAGCTGACCACGCTCAGGATGGGCAGGGTCAGGAGCTGGGACACCAGCCAGCCGAGGGTGAGCACCCCCGCCAGGATGGGCAGGGCCCTGCTGTATTCGAGCCACTCGCCTGGGCGGGACTTCCCGTCCGGCGGCTCGGGCTGGTCGTCAAGGTCGACGCCGAGATCGGCGGCTGTCTTGATGGCGCTCCCGGTCGGCGCGGAAAAGTGGGCAATGACGGTTGTCAGCAGCATCAGGATGACGAGCGTCAGCAGGGACTGCCACGTGAAAATGGTGGTGCCGAAATCCAGGACGCCGGTGATCTTCAGGAGCGCCGGTGGAATGGAAGCCTTGGTTGCCTGGAGCTGGGCCGCGGAGGAGGACATCCCCAGCGCCCAGACTGCGCCCAGTCCCATGAACGCCGCCGCGCCGAGGGCCCGGTAATCAACGCGGAGGTCCGCGCGCCGGGCCACTGCACGGGCCAGGAGTCCGCCGAAGATCAGGCTCAGGCCCCAATTGACGAATGACACCGACATGGACATGACCGCGACGAAGCTGACGGCGGTCCGTGCGGAGCCGGGAACCTGGGCCAGGCGCTCAATCAGCCGGGCCACCGGCGGCGAGGTTGCCACGACGTAACCGGTCAGGACAACCATTGACATCTGCAGGGTGAAAGCGGTGAGGTCCCAGAATCCGTTGCCGAAGGAATCCACCACGGCTTTGGGCGAAGCGCCTGCCGCCAACGCTGCGACGGCGACGAGCAGCACGCCTGCGAGGGCGAAGATATACGCGTCCGGGAACCATTTCTGTGTCCATCCGGCCAGTCTCTCCGCCATCCGGGCCAGGCCCTTTTGGCGGACACCCAGGACATCGGGTTGCGTGGTGGTCATGAAGTGGTGCTCTCCCTTGAGTTCCCGGTCCCGGCTCAGACGGCCAGCGCTTCGGCGCCGGCAGCCACAGTGCGCTGGCGTACCGTCCGCTGCTCGATGTCCTTCACCCGGGCCGTGGCCTGCACAAGCCGCTGGACAAAGACCCCGGGGGTGACGATGTGGTTCGGGTCCAGTTCGCCGGGGGAGACGATGACTTCCGCTTCGGCGATGGTGAGGACAGCTGCGGTTGCCACCACCGGGTTGAAGTTCCGGGCAGTGAAACGGTAAGTGAGGTTGCCGTCCGTGTCCGCGGTGTGCGCGTGGACCAGTGCGACGTCGGCCTTGATGGCGCGCTCCTGGACGAAGGTTTCGCCGTCGAACACCTCGTGCGGCTTGCCCTCGGCCACCAGGGTGCCCACGCCGGTTTTGGTGTAGAACGCCGGGATGCCGGCGCCGGCGGCGCGGAGGCGTTCCGCCAGTGTTCCCTGCGGGGTGAACTCAACCTCGAGTTTCCCTGCGAGGTACTGCTCCGCGAAGAGTTTGTTCTCGCCAACGTAGGAGGCGATGACCTTGCGGACCTGGCCGGCTTCGATCAGGATGCCCAGGCCTTTGCCGTCCACGCCCATGTTGTTCGAGACGACGGTCAGTTCCTTGACGCCGGAGTCGCGCACCGCCTCGATCAGGTCAGCGGGGATGCCGCTCAGGCCAAAGCCGCCAACGGCGAGGGTCATCCCGTCGCGCAGCGCGCCTTCCAGGGCTGCGATGGCAGAAGGCTGGAGTTTGTTCACGATGTCTCCTCGTTGAGCGCAGTAGGCGTCCACTTAGTGGACGCGGGATCTGCTTCTGGAGACTACGGGCGGCTCAATGAACCTGTCAAGGAAACATTGCCATGGAATTACAGTGTGGACGTTATGCTTGAGCATATCCATATTGTGGACATTAGGAGGGGTTGTGACCACGACGCCGGTGCAGGGTGCCCAGGTGGTGACGCGGATTGCCGGACTGCTGCGGCTCGTGGGCCGGAGTGCGGAGGGCATGCCGCTGGCCGGGCTGGTCCGCGAATCAGGGCTCACCCGCCCCACGGTCCACCGGCTCCTTTCGTCCCTCGCCTCTGAAGGCTTGCTGGACCACGATCCCGCCACCGGCAACTGGGTGCTCGGCCCGGAGGTGCTGCTCATGGGGTCGGTGGCCGCGGCACGGTTTCCGATGGAGGACATTGCCCGCCCCAGCCTTCGGCGACTTGCCGAGGCCACGGGGGAGAGCGCCTTCTTTTCGATCCGGCGCGGCGCTGAGACGGTCTGCCTGCTGCGGGAGGAAGGAAGCTTCCCCGTGCGTTCCTTCGTCCTGCACGAGGGCGTCCGGTTCCCGCTGGGCGTCGCGTCAGCCGGCACAGCCATCCTGGCCTTCCTGCCGGAAAGCGAGCAGGAGGAACTGCTGGACCGGTGGACCCACCACGCAGGAGCATTTGCGGCAAACCACACGGCCGCCCTGGTCCGGAAAAACCTTGCCCGCACACGGCTGGCCGGCTACTCGGTGAACCCCGGGCTGGTCCTGGAGGGCAGCTGGGGGATGGGCGCGGCTGTGTTCGACCGATCCGGCAAGCCGGCCTGGGCTTTGTCGTTGACCGGCATTGAGCCGCGCTTCAAACCGGAACGGCAGGAGGAACTGGGTGGGCTGCTGATGGCGGAGGCGCACCGGATTACGCAGCAGTTGGGCGGCGCGGACAGCCGGCGTTCCCGCTAGAGTCCGGCGCGGGGCTCCTCCGGGCCCTGGTCCTTCCACCAGGTGTCAAAGATGGTCACCGGAACCGTGCGCTTGTGGCGGGTGCGAATGAACTTCTGTTCGATCGATTCGGCCACTGTTTCCGGAACGTCGCGGCCTTCGAGGTAGTCGTCGATCTGGTCGTAGCTGATGCCGAGTTCGTCTTCGTCAGTGCGGCCGGGCCTGTCATCGAGGAGGTCGGCGGTGGGAACCTTCTCCCAGATGCGGGCCGGCGCTCCCAGTTCGGCCAACAGGGCCCGGTTCTGCCGCTTGTTGAGGCCGAACAGGGGCAGGATGTCCGCGCCGCCGTCGCCGTACTTGGTGAAGAAGCCGGTCACGGATTCGGCGCCGTGGTCTGTGCCGATCACCAGGTAGTTGAATTCCCCGGCCAGTGCGTACTGGGCGATCATGCGGGTACGGGCTTTCGTGTTGCCCTTGTGGAAGTCGGAAATCTCCGAGCCCACCGTTTTTTCGAACTCGTCCTCAAAACCGTCCACGGCTGCGGAGATGTTGAAGGTCCACTCGGTCTTGGCCTTGATGAAGTCCAGGGCTGCCTGCGCGTCATCCTCATCGTGCTGCACGCCGTACGGCAGCCGCACAGCCACGAAGTTCGCTTCCACGCCCTCGGCCTGGAGTTCCTCCACCGCCAGCTGCGCAAGGCGCCCGGCCAGGGAGGAATCCAGGCCGCCGGAGATGCCCAGGACGAAGCCCTTGGTATGCGTTGCCTTGAGGTATTCCTTCAGGAATGTGACGCGCTTGCGCACCTCCCCTGCGGGGTCGATCCGGGGCAGAACGCCCATTTCTTCAATGATTTTGGCCTGGAGTTCGCGCATGTGGTCCAGCCTAGCCAGCGCTGTCAACAACCCTCAACTGTTCCGGACGCGCGGCGCCCGGCGTAGCGTAACTGCATGGAGCGGACAGGGTGTGCAGTGGTGGGCGGCGGCCCGGCGGGAATGATGCTCGGACTGTTGCTGGCCAGGGCCGGGGTGGACGTGGCCGTCCTGGAAAAGCACGGCGATTTCCTGCGCGATTTCCGCGGCGACACAGTGCATGCCTCCACGATCCGGCTGATGGACGAGCTGGGCCTGGGCCACGGATTCCGTGCCCTGCCGCAAAGCCGCCTGCAGAATGTGGCATTCCCGGTGCCGGGAGCCGGCCTGGTTACCCTGGCTGACTTCGACTCCTTGAAACCCCCGTACAACTATGTGGCCATGATGCCGCAGTGGGACTTCCTGGATTTCCTTGCATCCGCCGCCAAGGCTGAACCAACATTCACCCTCCTGATGGAATCTGAAGCCACGGGATTGGAGTTCGACGACGGCGGACGCGTCGCCGGGGTACGCTTCCGGGCCGCCGGCGACACCGCTGCGGGCGCAGACCGGGTGCTTCACGCCGACTTGGTGGTCGCCGCTGATGGCCGGCAGTCGGTGTTGCGACGGGCCGCGGGGTTGTCCCCGAAGGAGTATCCCGTGCCGTTTGATGTGTGGTGGTTCAAACTTCCGCGCCGGGCGTCTGGAGGGAGTGGGGCGGCCGGGGTGGTCCCGGCGTTCGGTGACCGGGAAGCCATGATTGCACTGAACCGCACTGACTACTACCAGATGGGGTATCTCGCCCCGAAAGGCGCCGATGCAAGGATCCGGGCCGAGGGTGTGGAACGGTTCCGCCGGCGTGTGGCGGCACTCCGCCCCGACCTGGCGGACAGTGTCGGTTCGATCGGCAGCGTGGAAGACCTGCACTGGCTCGACGTCAGGCTGAACCGCCTGCGCCGGTGGCATGCCGACGGTTTCCTGTGTATCGGAGACGCCGCGCATGCCATGTCCCCGGCCGGGGGCGTAGGAATCAACCTGGCCATCCAGGACGCGGTGGCCGCTGCGAGGCGGCTGGCGCCGGACCTGCGCCGCGGACAGGTGCGTACCGCCACCCTTGCTGCGGTCCAGCGCCGCCGCTGGATGCCCACCGTGGTGGTGCAAATCGTGCAGCGGACCATGCACCGGGCAGTGTTCGTTCCGTTGTTCGCCGGGAAATTTCCTTCAGCCGACGCAGCCGGAAACACGTCCAGGCTCCGCCAGGCGCTGCTGTTCGCTGTCAGGCACAACCCGGTCTTGCGGCGCATCCTGCCGCGGGTCATCGCTTTCGGTCCGCTTCCGGAGCACGCGCCAGGCTTTGCCCGCCCGCTCACCCACTAAACTGGAGCCCATGACTTCGCCCACTCACGCTGCGCCAGACGCTGCCGCTGCCCGCGCCCGACTGCTCGAACTGATCAAGGAGCTCGCCGTTGTCCGCGGCAAGGTGATCCTTTCCAGCGGGGCTGAGGCCGACTACTACATCGACCTGCGCAGGATCACCCTGCACCACGAAGCCTCCAAGCTGGTGGGCCAGGTGATGTTGGCCCTGGCTGACGACGCCGGGATCGACTTTGAGTGCGCCGGCGGGCTCACCGTGGGCGCAGACCCGGTTGGTACCGCGGTGATGCACGCCGCGGTTGACGCAGGCCGGCCAGTTGACGCTTTCGTGGTCCGCAAAGCCCAGAAGTCTTACGGCATGGGCCGCCAGGTGGAGGGACCTTCCGTCGAAGGACGGAAGGTGCTGGTCCTGGAGGATACGTCCACCACCGGAGGATCGGCGCTGACGGCAGTGGAAGGCGTGCGGAAGGCTGGGGGGAACGTGGTGGCCGTGGCCGTCATCGTTGACCGCGACACCGGCGCCAAGGAAAAGATCGAGGCTGAAACGGGTGTTCCCTACCTGTTCGCGTTCGGCAAGGACGAGCTCGGCCTTGCCTAGTACCCGGTAAGGGCGGCGGCAGGACGCTGCCCTTACCGCCCGGCTGGCTCCGGCAGCCGCTGCTCCGCCCTGGTGTTGGCTCCAAGGTGGTGGCCCTGCCCGAAATAGTGGCGGAACGTATAGAACAGCGGTTGCCATGCGCCGACGTCCACATGTCGTGCGTCGAGGGCAAGGTCGTCCCTGACGTGGACTTTGCGCACCCGGACGTGCACCGCCTCCATCTCCGTGTCCAGGGACAGGCTGTTTTCCAGGGTTGCCTCAATGTGGACGGGGCATTCGGCGATCCGGGGCGGCGAAACTTCCATGCTCGGAAGGCTGGTCCAGCCGGTAAGGGCCCATTTGTCGGGCACGTGCCGGTACAGCCGCTTCTTCTGGGGCGGTACCGGGTCCATTCCAGTAGTCATGGCAATCTGCTCTATTTTCCCGGCCAGGCGCGCCTCGGGAAGGTTGAGTACAACTTCGCGGCTCCGCATCAAATTCGCGTGGCCCTGGTTGGCGGTGCCGAGTCCCAGGAGGTAATGGTCCCCCAGGGACCATGCAGAGGATATGGGTGTGATGTTCGTGCTGCCATCGGGGTTCGCGGTGGTCAGAAGGACAACGAGGGAGCCAAAGTAGTGGGCGCCCGGGGTGATGGCGGTGAACATGCCCCAATAGTCGCCCCTCAACAGTTTGGTGCCGGCCAAACCCTCTCCGTGGAACTATTGGAGCATGGCACCATTCTGGGCAGATGACTTGGCCTTGACGGCGCGGGCCATGGCTGAGGAGTCGAGGGCCAGGATGCTGATCTCCCTCATGGACGCGCGGGCATGGACCGCGGCTGAACTGGCGGAGAGCGCTGGCATCACCCGCGGGACCGCCACGGTGCACCTTAACAAACTTACTGACGCGGGGTTGGTAGAGGACGTCCGCCAGGGGCGGCACAGGTATGTGAGGCTGAAGAACCGGAACGTGGCGGACGCGGTGGAGGCGCTGGTCCGGCTGAGCCCGCGCGCAGAACCCGTGGTGCCCCGGTCCTTCCGGGCGCAGAAACATAACCACGAACTGAAACAAGGCCGGACCTGTTACCGCCACCTGGCCGGGGAACTCGGGGTTGCAGTGACCCGGACCTGGGTGGGCAAAGGGCTCCTCTCATCCGACTGGACGGTCACTGACAACGGCCGGGCCTGGGCTCGCGATGTTGGGATGCCCTTACCGGAGAACCCCACCCGTGCGCTGGCACGGCCATGCCTGGACTGGACCGAACGGGTAGACCACGCGGCCGGGCTTTTTGCCGAACTGTTCGCAGCAGCCGCGCTGGACCGGGGCTGGTTGATCCGTGGCTCGCACCAGCGCTCCGTCCGGCTGACCGCCTTCGGCTCCGAAGAATTGCGTCGGTACGGACTGGGGCCCGCACTTGGTCAGGGCCAGCGGGTGACCTAATATTTGCCTTATCACCCTTCAGTTGCTTGGAGACCACGCACTTGCCCAGCCCAGAACATCCTTTGAGCGCTACCGACAAGGTCCAGAACCTGATTTTGGACAGCGCCGACTTTGAGGACTTCCTCAACGAGCTTGCGCGCTTTTCCGCGCACCAGATGGCAGGCGACGGCGACGACGCCCTGTGCGGTATCACACTGCTCCGTGACCGCAAGGCGGCCACAATCGGCTGGAGCAGTGACTCTGCCCGGGAAGTGGATGAAATCCAGTACTCCCTGTCCCAAGGGCCGTGCCTTACCGCGGCAAAGGACGAACGCGAGGTCTATGTTCCGGACCTTTTCGAGGAGGACAGGTGGGGGCCGGACTACGCCAACGCTGTTGCGTCCCACGGGCTGCGTTCGGTGCTTTCCCTGCCCTTCAACCTGCAGGGCGAGGCCAAGGCTGCCTTGAACCTCTATTCCGACGTCCCGCACAAGTTCGATGGCGGGGCGGCTGCCCGTGCGCGGGACTTCACCAGGGAGATTTCGCAGGCACTGCGCCTAGCGGTCAGGTTCTCACTGCATGCGGACAGCGCCTCAAATCTCCGCGCCACCCTGGAATCGCGGACCATCATCGACATCGCCATTGGCATTGTCATGGCGCAAAACCGCTGCAGCCAGTCGGCCGCCGTCGAAATCCTCACGGAGGCGTCCAGCAACAGCAACACCAAGCTGCGGGACATCGCCAGGTCGCTGGTGGATTCCGTCGGCGGGGCAGGCGCGCACACCCACTACCAGGAGCCGGGAAGCGTCAGGCCGGGCCAGAGCGCCTGAGGGACGGCTTGTGCGGGGCTCCCGCTGGAGGTTACGCTTGCGGAGGTTGAGCCGTCGGCCATAGAACCTCTTTTGGAGTACCTATGGACCGCGCGCTTGACGCACTAGTTGACCTCGATGTCTCAGCTGACATCGTCCGGATTGAAGTCCGGGGAACCCTTCGCCACGACACCCGTGCGGAACTCGTCCACATTATTCGACGTGTCCGGCGGATGGGCCTGCGTTGCCGCATTTGTGTTGACCTTTCGCAGGCTGCCCTCATTGAATCATCGGCGCTCGCCGGGTTGCGCGGCGACCTGAACGCCATGGACACCAACTCCCTGCCAGGCCTGCCCTCCGCGGGGGTGACCCTCCAGCTCGTAACCGCCAGTTACGACCGCAATGCCGACGGCCCGTCGACCACCCAACCGCTCCTCATGGACGACGATGTTACGGAGCTGTTCACCGGTGGCGGTGATTTTGCCGAGGGACTTCCTCAGTTGCCGGTGATTTTTTTCGAAGTCCTCTACGGCCGCCCGCTGACCGAGTACTCGGACGAAGAACTGCTCAACGCCAGCGATTCCGTCTTCGCCCTGCTGGACAACCCGCAGGCGTTTGACGGTGCGGACCTGCTGGGCCGCTACAACGACATTGGCCTGGAAATCGTCCGCCGGCAGCAAAAGCCCCAGGCTCCGTTCCCCGCAGCGGAGGGCCAGGCGGCCAGCTGACCGCCGCGTCGCGGAATGGTTACATACCGCTCCTTGCGGCGTTTAGTTCAGGTGTGCTTACGGTAGGGGTGTGCCGTATGAGGGGGAGAGAGGTCCGGAAAACCGGCGCGGGGTCCCCCAGGCCCGGCTGCTGGCGGAGGCGGCTGCCCTCAGACGCTTTTCCCGCCGGACGTTCCTCGCCGGTGCCGGGGCCTCAGGGTTGCTCGCTGCGGACATGCTGCTGACCCGTGAAGTGCAGTCGCAGCGCCAAACCACCAAGATCCTGCCTGTTGCGGATGATTTCGCCGACGCCTATTACCCGGACGCCTGCTGGTTCCTCTTTCCCGGGTACAAAACCAGCTGGGAAGAAGCGCAGTGGATCCTCAACACCCTTCGCGGCTCGCTGAACAAGCGCGCCCGGCTTGCCGCCGTCGGCTATTCCAACCTGGGCCTGGACGTCACCGAAGTGGTCCGCGCGATCTCCGAGTACGTCGCCGTGGAGAAGATCACCAAACTGTTCTTCTATGGGCACAGCTTCGGCGGCATGCTGGCCACCCAAGTAGCCGCCCGGCTCCTTGCCGTGGCAGGTATCCAGGTGCAGTTCATCCTGCTGGACTCAAGTCCCTACAGTGCGCATGACGTCCTGGACCAGAGCTGGTTCGACGGCGTGGTGTTCCTTTACGAGCGCGGCTTCAGGTTCCCGTCCACCCTCCGCGGCGGCTACGAACTGGGGGAACGGATCATCCACAAGGACGAACGGAGCTGGCGCCAGATCCTGGACCAGACGCTGGAACAACTTTCGCCGATCGCCCCTTCCAGCGTGCTCATCCAGACCGAGTCGGCGTACATCTACCACTTCGAGGGCAGCCAGTTCGCGGGGCAGCTTGGAACGGCCAAGATGGCCTACGTCGGCAACCCCAAAGACCAGACCGTCGACTACGAAACGGCCTCGGAGACGTGGGCCGTGGCGTTCAAGGACAACATGGTATCCAGCGGCCTGCAAACCATCGGAGCCGCGCCGGCCCACGCCAGCCCCGGCTGGAACCCGCAAATCTACCGGCCCCTCCTGACGGAGCTGCTGGACGAGTACTTCCCGTTGCCCAGGGGCGGCTCCCGGGTAAGTATCTTCTAGATCTGGTTCTTCAGGTCCGCCACGGAGTTCAGCACCTGGTTGGGCCGGAACGGGTAGGCGGCAATATCGTCCTTATGCGTGATGCCGCTGAGCACCAGCACCGTGTGCAGGCCCGCCTCCATGCCCGCGATGATGTCCGTGTCCATTCGGTCACCGATCATGGCCGTGGTCTCGGAGTGGGCGTCGATCTGGTTCATCGCGGAACGGAACATCATCGGGTTCGGCTTGCCCACAATGTAGGGTTCCCGGCCGGTGGCCTTGGTGATCAGGGCGGCGATCGCCCCGGTGGCTGGCATGGGGCCGTCCTTGGACGGGCCGGTGGCATCCGGGTTGGTCGCTATGAACCTGGCGCCGGCCAGGATCAGGCGGATGGCCATGGTGATGGCCTCGAAGGAGTACGTCCGGGTCTCGCCGAGCACCACGAAGTCCGGATTCTGGTCGGTGAGGATGAAACCCGCCTCGTGCAGCGCCGTCGTCAGGCCCGCCTCGCCGATGGTGTAGGCGCGGTTTCCGGATTCCGAGCCGCGCACCTGGTCCTTCAGGAACTGGGCCGTGGCCAGCGCCGAGGTCCAGATATTTTCCTCCGGGATTTCCAAACCTGAGGAGCGCAGGCGGGCAGCAAGGTCGCGCGGGGTGAAGATCGAGTTGTTGGTCAGCACCAGGAACCGCTTGGATGTATCCACCCAGCGCTGGATCAGCTCCGCAGCGCCCGGAATAGGCTGGTTCTCGTGGACCAGGACGCCGTCCATGTCCGTCAGCCAGCATTCAATTTCTTGGCCGTTGCGGTAAACCGCGGGGTTTCCTGCTGCCTGGACTTCTTCTGCCACGTCTACCTCCACCGGTGATGAATGCTCCAGTGGTCCAGTCTAGTGTTGAAGGGTGAACCAAACGCCCGGGATGACAGACGAACCCAACCGCGAGCCCGGGGATGCCGAACCCGCCAAGGCCGAGGTCGGCGTCGGGCCCTGGGAAGGCGAATGGCCGGAAGGCGACCACTGGGACCCTGACCTCCTGGCGGACGGGGACCGGCGCAACGTGCTGGACAAGTACCGCTACTGGAAACACGAGGCGATCGTTGCGGAGCTGGACTCGCGGCGGCACAACTTCCACGTGGCCATCGAAAACTGGCAGCACGACCTCAATATCGGCACGGTGGTGCGCACCGCCAACGCCTTCCTCGCCAAAGAGGTCCACATTATCGGCCGACGGCGGTGGAACAGGCGCGGTGCCATGGTCACCGACCGCTACCAGCACGTACGCCACCACCCCACCGTGGAGGACTTCGTCCAGTGGGCGCAGGGGGAGGGGCTCGCCATCATCGGGATCGACATCTTCCCGGACTCCGTCCCGCTGGAAACCTACGAGCTGCCCCGGGACTGCGTGCTGGTGTTCGGACAGGAAGGCCCGGGCCTGACTTCGGAGGTCAACGAGGCAGCCGTCGCCACCCTGTCCATCGAGCAGTTTGGCTCCACCCGGTCCATCAACGCCGCCTCCGCAGCCGCCATCGCCATGCACGCCTGGGTCCGCCGGCACGTCTTCGGCCAGCACGTCTGAGTATTACCAACCCGTGACCCGAAACACCCGGCCTGCCCGGGAATGGCTAGGATGGTGCCTAGCCGTAAGCGGTCTACTTGAGGGTCATCCACCCACAGACGAAACTCAGCAGAGGAGCCAGCATGCCCATTGCAACCCCAGAGATCTACGCCGAGATGATCGACCGCGCGAAGGCGGGCGGATTCGCCTTCCCCGCCGTCAACGTCACGTCCTCGCAGACGCTGAACGCGGCACTGCGGGGCTTCGCGGAGGCGGAGTCCGACGGCATCGTGCAGGTCTCCACCGGCGGCGCCGCCTATTGGTCCGGCGCGTCCACCAAGGACATGGTTGCCGGCTCCCTGGGTTTCGCGGCCTTCGCCCGCGAAGTTGCCAAGAACTACAACGTAAACATCGCCCTGCACACGGACCACTGCCCCAAGGACAAGCTGGACGGCTTTGTCCTGCCGCTGCTTGAGGCTTCCGAGGCCGAGGTCAAGGCCGGCCGCAACCCGCTCTTCAACTCGCACATGTGGGACGGTTCCGCCGAAACCCTGCAGGAGAACTTGCGCATCGCCCGCGACCTGCTCCAGCGCACGGCTGCCGCAAAGATGATCCTCGAGGTGGAGATCGGCACGGTCGGCGGCGAGGAAGACGGCGTCGAAAACGCCATCAACGACAAGCTCTACACCACGGTCGAGGACGCCCTGGCCACCATCGACGCCCTGGGCGCCGGCGAAAACGGCCGCTACATCACCGCACTGACCTTCGGCAACGTCCACGGCGTGTACAAGCCCGGCGGCGTCAAGCTGCGCCCGGAGATCCTCAAGGACATCCAGGCCCAGGTGGGTGCGAAGATCGGCAAGGACAACCCGTTCGACCTCGTGTTCCACGGCGGCTCCGGATCCTCGGACCAGGAAATCGCCGACGCCGTCTCCTACGGCGTCATCAAGATGAACATCGACACCGACACCCAGTACGCCTACACCCGCCCGGTGGCCGACCACATGTTCAAGAACTACGACGGCGTCCTGAAGGTCGACGGCGAAGTGGGCAACAAGAAGACCTACGACCCCCGCGTCTGGGGCGCTTCCGCCGAAGCCGGCCTGGCGGCCCGCGTGGTGGAAGCCACCAAGCAGCTCGGTTCGGCCGGAAAGACGTTCTAGATGTCGGATGAGTTCCGCAGGAACCTGATGGGACCCGAGCCCACGCTCCTGCCTGCCGAGACCGAGGTCAATGCGCAGCTGGAAGCCGGGCACGAGGCCCTGGACCTGGTGGAAAAGCACCCCACGTCCTCACTGTTGTGGGCGATCCTGGCCGAGGAAGCGTGGACCGAGGGCCGCACCATCGACTCCTACGCGTACGCCCGGGTGGGCTACCACCGCGGACTGGACGCGCTGCGCCGCAACGGCTGGCGCGGCGTCGGGCCTATCCCGTGGGAGCACGAGCCAAACCGCGGGTTCCTTCGTGCGCTCTACTCCCTGGGCAGGGCTTCCTCGGCTATTGGGGAAGCCGAGGAGCCGGAGCGGATCGAGAAGTTCCTGAACGACTCGGACCCCGCGGCGAAGGCAGCCATCGAGGGCTAGATTCGAATAATTACGACGACGGCAGGTCACCTTCCCCGGGAAGGTGACCTGCCGTCGTCGGTGGTTGAGCCTGCCGAAACCCTAGGCCTGGTTGGCGATTCCGGTGCGGGCCATGGCATCGGCGTAGGCCGTATGCATGTCCGCCAGGAACTCCTCCTGGCGGGCCGGTGAACCGGCGAAGGCGCGGCCACTCAGGGAGCGGACCTTGTAGGTCTTGAGGCCGCGGCGCCACAGCAGCGGTACTTCGGTCTTCAGCAGCAGGTTGGCCAGGCGGTTTGCCTCGGTGCCGTGCGCCACGATCACGGAGGCACGGGGGACGAGGGCAAGGAACTTCAGCAGCGGCTTCAGGCCCGCCTGCACCTGGTCCGGGGTGAATTTACCGTTGGCCTCGCCCGGGACGTGCCACGGGTGGACGTTCCAGGGCATCACGAATTCCGGGCGCAGGCCAAGCTTCCACTGGATGCCCAGCATGCGGGTCGCGGCGTCCTGGTCACCGGCAGTGATGAAACCGGACTGGTCCATCTCGCCAATGTTGGAGTACAGGCTGATGATGCGGCATTCCTCAACATCGTGCATGGGGTCCACATAGGGCACCACGGTTCCGGGCTTGGCGTCCTGCAGGGAATCGCACAGCTCGTTGACAGCGGCAACGCTGGGCTCGTAGCGGCGGCTCATGAGCTGTTCGTGGAATGTTTCGGGGGCCAGTGCGGTCATGAAGGGCTGGTTCTCCTGCGGGGATTGATGTTGCGTCCACCGCCGAAAATGGGCGCACGGTGGCGCAGCTCATCAACGGTGGTTAGTTGGGGTGGGCCGATTCCGGGTCGGCCTTTGCCAGTTTACCAAGCCCGGAGAAACGAAACGCCGGTCCAGCGCACCTCATTCATGGCGCAGTGGACCGGCGGTCATTCCCGGAAGGGGCGGATAACTACCAGAGGCGCTTGGTGGCGCGGCGGGCGCCCTCGCCAAGAGCCTCCAGCTTGGCGAAGGCGATCTGCGGATGCACCCGGCCGCCCAGGCCGCAGTCGGTGGACGCGATGACGTTCTCGCGTCCCACCAGCTTGGCGAAGCGGACAATCCGGTCCGCGACCAGGTCCGGGTGTTCCACCACATTGGTGGCGTGGGATACGACGCCGGGGATGATGACTTTGCCCTCAGGAAGGGCGGTGTCCTCCCAGACACGCCATTCGTGCTCGTGGCGGACGTTGGCCGCCTCGAAGGAGTAGGCGCCGGCGTTGACCTGCAGCACTGAGGCGATAATGTCGGCGAAGGGGATGTCCGTAGTGTGCGGACCATGCCAGGAGCCCCAGCAAACGTGCAGCCGGATCTGTTCCTGCGGAAGGTCCCGCAAGGCCCAGTTGGTGGCCTCGACGCGCAGCTGGATGAACTTCAGGTAGTCCTCCAGGGACGGCTCCGGGTTGATCTGGTCCCAGCTCTCGGCCAGGGACGGATCGTCGAGCTGGACCGTCAGGCCGGCGTCGATGATGGCTTTGTATTCCTCGCGCATCGCGTCGGCGCAGGCGTAGACGAGTTCCTCATCGCTCTTGTAGTACTCATTGGCGACGCGGGCGCAGGAACCGGGGGAGAGGGACGCCACGAATCCTTCGCTGAGGCCTGCCGCGGCGAGCCCGGTCTTCAGGTTCCTGATGTCCGAGGCCACCAGGTCATGGCCGGTATATGTCAGGGGCCCGGCGATCTTGGGCTGGGACACGCTCTTCCTGTGCGCCAGGATCCCGGAGGAGGGATCGTTGTACGCCTGGTTGAACGCCTGCCGGTCCCGCCGGTCGGGGAAGGATGTCAGGACAACGTTCCCGGGGGAGGAGCGCCGGACTTCGGCTTCTGCCCACCTGTCCACGGTGGTCGGCTCCAGGCCGCCGAGCCGGGCAAAGGAGTAGTTCCACCAGGCCCCGTAGTCAACGGAGTTTGACATCGTATGCCCGTACTCGCCGTCGTTGGGGATGTCGATGCCCAGGTCCTTCTGGCGCTGGACCACGTCCACAACGGAGTCTTCCAGGAGCTCAAGGAACGCCGGGGTGATCCCGTCGGATTCCTTTGCCGTGTTGGCTGCGATGAGTTCATCGGTGCGGGGCAGGGACCCGGCGTGGGTGGCGCGAATATGGTCGGTGTTGAGGGGCATGCTGGAATCTTCCTTTCCATCGGTCCTGGCAGTAGCACCTTCGGCCGGCAGCTTTCCTGCCGGACCGTGGTTGCTGCGGCGTCATTGAGCCAGGTCTCTCAGCCGCTCCGGATGGTCCACTCTTACCTAAATCCATGATCAGTCCCGGGGCAAATCCAGCACGGGTATGTCGTAGCAGCGGACCGCCGGCTGCGGAGAATTGGTGCGGATAACGTTTCCGCTAACTCTTAGTACAGCGACTTGACTTGACTTCCAGATCAGTGATGGGTTTGGAACATCGGTCTTTTGGGGGAAATGCCGATCGCTCCCCCATACCCGTATCCCGGTCCTTACGGGCCGGGATCTACATCTAAATTGGGGGAAATCTTGGCTGCATCAACCAGCGCTGAGCCGCGCTCTAATAAAGCAAATAAAGTCCGCGCACTTCTGGCCGGCGGCCTTGTGCTGGGCATCGGGGCCGCTTTCACACTGGCGGCATGGACAGACAACGAATGGGTATTTGGCAATTCCGGTGGGGATAATGGGCCGGGCACGCTGACCTACCACATGGAACAAAACACTTTCGGCAACACCAATGGCTCGGGTGTATCCCTCTGGAGCGACAAACCGAACATGCCCACGGTGCCTGATGCGACTGTCGACGGCGCCCTGACGTTCGGTGCCATTTCGGCGGCCCTGAAGCCCGGGGATACTGCTTACGCTCCCATGCAGCTCCGGGCAGCCGCAGGTTCCGAAGCGCTGACTGCAACCCTGGCTGAGGCAGTCAAGCTCGGCGGGAACACAGTGGACACCGACACCAACTCCCTGGCCCTCTACAACGCACTGACCTATCGTGCGGTCCAGGGCGTCTCCCCGGCGAAGTGCATCGTAGGAGACCTGACCACGGGCACTGACATTGTTGGAACCGCAGCGGCCAGTGTCCCGCTGACCACGGTTTCCAGCTCGTCTATTACCCTGGCAAAGGGTGCGGACTCAGCCACAGCCGGCTTTCCGGTGGACCTTTGCTTCGCGATCACGCTTCCTTCCACGGTGACTGATGTGACGTTGCAGGGAAAGCAGACGGTTCCGCTGTGGAGGTTCACCAGCACCGTCAGCTCGTAATACAGCCCTGTGAGAGAGCCCTTGACCCGAATGAGAAGCTCGTCCCCCTTGCCCCCTTTGGCCCCGGCCTGGGGAGGGGCGGGCTTCTGGGCCGTCTTGTCCCGCATCCTCAAGCTTTCCCGTGAGATTGCTCTGACGTTGGTGGCTGTGCTCGGGCTGCTGTGCATCGTGGCGCTGGTGCTGGGTTTCGCCTGCAAAGCCTCGTTCGTGGTGTTCCGGACCGGGTCCATGGAGCCTCTCTACCCGGTGGGAGCTTTGTCCCTCACGGTGCAGGTACCTGCGGCGGAACTGGTCCCGGGCGACGTCGTGTCCGTCAAACGTTCCGGATCCGGCGTCCTCGTCACCCACCGCGTGGTGGCCGTGGAGCCCGCCGGATCCGCTGCGTCACTTCGGCTCAAGGGCGACGCGAACGGCTCAGAGGATCCGCTTCCCTACCAGGTGGACACCGCCCAAAAGGTCCTGGCAACGGTCCCTGCGGTGGGCACTTGGGTGATGGCCATGAGGGGCCCAGGTTTCATCGCCGCCACCTCGATGGCGGTGGCTGGGCTTGTGGTGTGGGCGTATTGGCCCAAAAGGGTTGCCCGGCACAAAGGCGTGGTGTCAACAGGGAGGTGAAAAAGCTGTGAAGCAGTGGACCGGGGCGCTGCGGCCCGCAGCGGCGGTGTGTGCCGTCTTCGTCGGTGCGCTGGCCTGTGCCGTCCCCGCCCAAGCTGCCGACCACCTCATTCCTGTACCCGAGAACGGGGCCCCGGGTCTGCTCTCCCTGTCCTCTTCGGTGTACCCGCTGGAATTTCCCCGCCTCACGCCCGGTGACTCGTACGTGTGGCAGATTGGGTTGTCGTTGGAAAAACCTCAAGCCACGTCCGCCCTCCAACTCACGGCCACGGGCAGCCTGGCCGCTGCTGATGGATACGCGATTGCCGTGGACGAATGCCCGACCCCGTGGCAGGGCGAGAGCGGGTTGAACCAGCGCCTGGAATGTCCCGCCGGCTCAACGCCCAGGATCCAAAGCACCCGCCTCAACGATTGGGACCAAGGCCTCCGGATTCCCCTCAGCGACCTCCGCGCCGGGACGTCACCGTTCGTCCGCTTCACGTTGTCCGGCCCCGCCGACGCCGGTTCCCGGCAAGGCTCGACGCTCACTTTGGGCGTGGGGATCAGCGCCATGGGGGACGACGACGGCGGCAGCGCACCTTCACTGCCCGCGGAGCCCCGCGAACCCCTCGGCAGCACCGGTGCCTCGTCCCTCCCGGCATTGTTCGCCGGCGGTGCGTTGCTCATCTTGGGAACGGCTGTCCTTGCGCTGCTGAGACGGCCCCGTGAAACCCCGGAGCTGAACGCATGAAGCCCCGACACTGCGTAAGCCAGTCGCGGGCCATGTCTCTGCGTCAGGCGCTGCGTCAAGCTTTCGTCAACCGGCCGCGCCGCTCAGTGCTGGTCGCGGCGGTCACTTCCATGGCGCTGGCGGCCACAACCAGCATCACCGCCGCTGCCTGGACGGACAGCGAATGGGTGCGGAGCGCCGTCGGGGCCAGCTCCCCAGGTGACTGCAGCACCAACACCATGTTCACCAACCTGGCGTGGGCCAGGCAGCTGCATGGAACCGTGCTGAACACCAACCTGGACACCGTGGCAGGAGTCCAGGGGCTTACTTTGCTTAACAACGGCGCGGCAGCCACGCCCACGCCCTTGTCTGCAATCCTCGTGCCCGGCACCACCGATGCCTATGTCACCAAGATCCCGGTGAGTGCGCTGGGCAGCAGCCCTGTGAACGTTGGGGTGGGTCTCGGGGCTCCAGTGGGCGGCCTGGGGGCGTACACCCAGTGGGCGCGCTCGCAGAAGAGTGGGCAGGCACATGGCGCTTCAGGGCTGGTGTCCGATCAGACCGGCGCGGTAGATGTTGCCGGTACCGCGCAGGGAGCCGCTGCGGCACCAAAATCCGCCAGTATTTCGTTGGGAAACATTGTTCCGGCTTCGCTGTCAGGGGTGACCCTGGATGTTGGCGCGGTAGCCTCCTCCGCCGCGGTGGACAGCTGCATCATGACCAGCGGGTGGCCGATGTTGAACCCCGCTCCCACCCCGCAGCGCCAATACGGTATAGCAGGGCTGGACCTGACAGCGGCCATTCCCGCCGTCGGGACCTTGGGAACGCAAGGGGCGTCGCTGGTGGGGGCCGTCCCGGCGCAACTGAACGCGTTCTTGGGTACCACCGGCCTGGCCAACCAGATCAACGATGGCATCAAGGGAATTGTCAATCCTCTCCTGGGCGCGTTGGCCGTGGGTTCCTACAACACGAATGCTTCCTTAACGACCGATCTCAGCGGCGTGACGGAACTGATGGCTGAGACAATCAGCGATGGCATCGTCACCATCCACCTGGGAAGCGGCACAGCGAAGGTGGATATCGCGTCGTTGACGGGTGGCGCCACGGGGCTGAACGGCGTGGAGCCAAACCATGCCGTTGTCCTGGACCCGACCATGACAGCCGCCGTCACCACCAGAGTCACTGCGCTCCTGGATTCGTGGAAGAACCGCGTGCTCACGGCTCTCACCGCAGCGTTGGGCAGTACGCTGCTGTCCGCCACTACTGTTGTTGACCTGCGGGCCCCGATCCTGGGCACCCAGTTGGCCGAGATTACGGTCAAGACCGGCCCCGCGACCCTCGCCCAATTCGCTGCAGGCACAGCCCCAGGCCCTGACGTGTCCTTAAAAGTCCTGGGTGGCGGCGGAGCGGTGGCGGCGTTGCTCAACACTCTCCTGGCAACTCTAACCACCAGCGCAAACGGGGTGGTTAAGGCCGCTTTGGCAACGACAGACTTTATCGCCAAATCCACGCTCTTCAACACGAACCTGGTTTCCAACCTGGACGCCAGCCTGCAGTTGCTCATCACGCCGGCGATCAACGCCGTCGGGCCAGTCCTGACAGCGGTCCGCACCTTGGTGGCCATCAACGTCAACGTCCAACCGGATCAGAGCTGGTCCGGTACCAAGCCGGCGGATGTCACGGCTGGGGCGGGGGAATACAAGGTCTCTGCGATTCGAGTGGGGCTTGTGGACAGTCCTGGCCTGTTGAGCCTCTCGCTGGGCAGTTCGTCGGCTGGTCCTGCCGCTCTGAAGGTTCCTTGACTTTGTCCACAACTCCACGCCAACGGCGGCCAAACACCGGAGAAACCGATGCCATCGGCTAAACTTGGCTGGTAAGAGCCCCGGAACTCTTGCGCACTCCTTGCCTCCGGTTGGGCAGCATCAGCAAGCATCGGGGCATTCTCATGAACGGCGCTGCGCAGGTCCGCTCCCCGCGGCCGGCCCCGGGCAGCCCGAACGAATGGGGGAGGATCCCATGCCAGCAATTGTGATCGTAGGAGCCCAGTGGGGCGACGAAGGAAAAGGCAAGGCCACCGACCTTCTGGGCGGCCGTGTTGACTACGTCGTCAAGCCCAACGGCGGCAACAACGCCGGGCACACCGTCGTCGTAGGCGGTGAAAAGTACGAACTCAAACTGCTGCCCGCAGGCATTCTCAGCCCCAACGCGGTCCCCATCATCGGCAATGGCTGCGTGGTGAACCTCGAAGCCCTTTTCCAGGAGATCGACGGACTTCAGGCCCGCGGCGCCGATACCTCGCGGCTCCGCGTCTCCGCCAACGCCCACCTGGTGGCCCCCTACCACCAGGTGCTGGACAAAGTGACCGAACGTTTCCTCGGCAGCCGCGCCATCGGAACCACCGGCCGCGGCATTGGCCCCGCCTACATGGACAAGGTGGCCAGGCTGGGCATCCGTGTCCAGGACGTCTTCGACGAATCCATCCTCCGCCAGAAGGTGGAAGGCTCGCTGCGCCAGAAGAACGAACTCCTGGTCAAGGTTTACAACCGCCGAGGCGTGGTGGTGGACGAGATCGTTGAGTACTTCCTGTCCTTTGCCGACCGCCTCCGCCCGCTGGTCATCGACAGCACGCTGGTCCTCAACACCGCCCTGGATGAGGGCAAGGTGGTCCTCATGGAGGGCGGCCAGGCCACGTTCCTCGACGTTGACCACGGCACCTACCCGTTCGTGACCTCCTCCAACCCGACCGCCGGCGGCGCGTCCGTTGGCTCCGGCATCGGGCCCACCCGCATCTCGCGCTCCATCGGCATCATCAAGGCTTACACCACCCGCGTGGGCGCCGGACCGTTCCCCACGGAGCTCTTCGACGAGATGGGCATGTACCTGCAGAAGACCGGCGGTGAGTTCGGCGTCAACACCGGCCGCCCCCGCCGCTGCGGCTGGTACGACGCCGTCCTGGCCCGCCACGCATCCCGCGTGAACGGCTTCACTGACTACTTCGTGACCAAACTGGACGTGCTCACCGGCATCGAGCAGATCCCTGTGTGCGTGGCCTACGACGTCGACGGGGTCCGCCACGACGAGATGCCAATGACGCAGACCGAGTTCCACCACGCCAAGCCCATCTTCGAATACTTCGACGGCTGGACCGAGGACATCACCGGCGCCCGCACCCTCGCGGACCTCCCGGAAAACGCCAGGAACTACGTGCTGGCGCTGGAGAAGCTCTCCGGAACCCGGTTCTCCGCCATTGGCGTTGGTCCGGACCGGGACCAGACCATCGTGGTGAACGACCTCATCAACGACTGACACGTCCCTCCGGAACACGGTAGACGACGGCGGCGGCCCACCCATTGCGGGTGGGCCGCCGCTGGTGTTTGGGGGAGTGGGCAGTAATTTACACAGGCTTAACGCAGTGGGTCTTGTACCCCTGCAGCCGCCGCGGCCAGACTCGTTAACACCATTTGAACTGATCAGCGAACGGTCCCACTATGCGTTTGGCGGTGCAGGGATGCACCCAGCGAAGAGCCGTCGCCGGTCGAAAACACCAGACCGGAAGGACATGCCGTGGCAGGGAACTTTGAAGTCTTTCTTGATCCGGAGTTGCTCTACAGGTTCCGGCTCCTGGGTCCGGACGGGTCGGTCATGGCCGTCTCGCAAGGCTTCGAGGACAAAGCGGCTGTAGCTGCCGGTATCGCGGCCGTGCGTGAATGTGCCGGGACTGGCCTGGTGACCGATCTCAGCACCGCCGGGGCAGTCTCCCGTCCTGCCGCTGCGGCCGCCGACGCCGTTTCCGGCGACCTGCCCGCCGTCGTCGTACCTGCGTGCGATGACCAGCGGCTGCCGGTGAGGCTACACGCCTATGCACTGGCGAAAACGCCGCGCAGGCAGGCCGCGCCGCGCTGGACCAGCGCATCGGCCCGCTGAGGACCGGCCGAAAAAATCCAAAAAAACTTCCGTACAGGCGTAACCCTCCCGCGGTCCGCAGCGATTACCCCTGTGAAGTGCCGGTCTGGAACCTGTCCCCCATCACGTTCCAGGCCGGCTCTTTTTGATCTCTTGGCAATGCCGCCGCACGGGCGGCGTCCCGTGGCGATCGCCGGCCAGGGAGGTTACTGAAGGGTAAAGTAAGAGGAGCGTTCCGGATCCACGCGAGACGCTTCCCTTGCCGACGCCCTTTTGATTGAAAGCACCACGTCAGTGACCGATGCACAGACAGATGCGGCCCCGGACCACGCCGTCCCCGGGCCTGCTGCCTTCAGCCTCGTCTACAAAACGTACGCATCACAAGTCCTGGGCTACCTTACGGCCCGTGGAGTCGAGGATCCGGAGGCGGCCATGCAGGAAGTATTCCTTTCCGTCCTGCCCCGCCTCGACACCGTGCGGGGAGGGGAAACGGGGCTGCGGACCTTCATCTTCAGCGTTGCCCATGCCCGCATGGTGGACGACCACCGACGCCAAAGCCGTCACCCGGTGAAGCTGCCGTTTGAGCCAGAGCTCGACCTCCGAGAAGACACCTCCGCTGAAAAAGAAGCCCTGCGCAACATCTCGCCCGGCGAAGTCCTGGGGCTCCTGTCCGGGCTGCCCCAAGACCAGCGCGAAGCGCTCTCGCTTCGCCTGGTGGGAGGCCTGACCGTGGAACAGGCTGCCGAGGCCATGGACAAGAGCCCCGGCTCCGTGAAGCAGCTCCAGCGCCGTGCGCTGCTGAAACTCCGGGAACTGGCGTCAGTGAAGGAGTACCTCGCGCCATGACACCACCATCAGGCAACCTTGACGACCTTGTCGACGATATGCTTCGGGACGCCGGCTGCGGCGATGACCCGGAACTTCGCGCCGTCCTGCTTTCGCTCGGTTCGCTGGCTTCGCTGCCCGCCCCGGCACCCAGTGCGGAGCTTGCCGCTTTGCTGGCACCAGCCCGCGGCACGCCCGCGGCGGGAGACGCCACGGAAGACGCTCCTGCCCGGGAGCAGCCCGCCGACGACCTCGCGCGCCGTCGGCGGCGGCGCCACCGTCCGACTGCCCTGGGTTTGGTCCTGGTGGCCGGAATGGGACTGGGGGTTGGCGGGGTGGCCGCAAGCTCCTCCGCACCCGGAAGCGAAACAGTGCAGCAACTGCTGGCTGACTGGACTCCACCGTGGAGTGCGCCGTCCACCACCAGCGCTTCGGCCGCAGGAGGCGGCTACCGGTCCCCGGTCCTCGCCGCCGACGGGGAAGTCCCGGGCCCGGTTTCGTCATCGTCGCCCGCCGCGGCCGCGCCCGGCAAAAGCCACGCAAGCCGCTTCTTGGACGACGCTGCCGGAGTTGCTGGCCGTGGGGGCGTGCCAAGCTGCGGCAAAGCTTCCACGCACGACGACGGCGGCGGGCAGGGAGCCTGCGTGCCGGCCCGGCCCGGGGTTGCTTTCCCCGCCACGCCGGGAGGCGGGACGGACGGGAACGGCCGCAGCCGGAACGACGGCGGTGCACCACCGGCGGCAGACGCCGCGCTTCCGGGGACGCCGGCAGCAGGCAAGCCGGACGCGCCCGCGGCGACTGCCCCGGCAGCGGGCCAGGACGGCCCCGGTGCAGCCACGCCCAAGTCGGCTGATGCGCCGGGACCCGCAGGCCAGTCGCCGGGCCAGGGCAACGGCCGGAAGACTGAATCCCCGGCGAAGTAGTCCGTGGCCCGACCGTTGCTTGGGATCAACGGCTCGGGAAAGTGCGGCGTAGGCTGATCGCATGGGCCACACCAACGATCCCGCAGTCATAGAACGCCTCATGCGCACCAAAGGGCGGTGGGCCATCGTGGGCCTGACCACCAATGAGTGGCGCGCCGCCTACGATACGTCGCTGTTCATCCGGGACAAGCTCGGCATGGAAATCATCCCCGTCAACCTGCCCGGCGAACCTGTCCATGGCGAGACCGGGTACCGCACGCTCGCCGACATTCCGGCGGAAAAGCGGCCCATCGACGTCGTGGACTGCTTCGTGAACTCGCAGCGGGTGGGTGACGTGGTGGACCAGGCCATCGCCACCGGCGCCAAAGCCGTATGGCTGCAACTGGGGGTGATCGACGAAGCCGCCGCGGAACGCGCCAAGGCGGCGGGCCTGGACGTGGTGATGAACGCCTGCCCGGCCCAATTGGCCTGGAAATACAACCTCTAGCGCTTCATCAGCTCCGGATAGTGCCGCTCGGTGACGTCCGGATGGGCGCGCATGCGTCCTTTGAGCATGTTCATGCCAAAGGACGCCAACAGGGGGTTGGCGGGATCATCAGTGATGCCCCGTGCCGCAGCCTTCAGCTCCGGAGCCAGGGGTACCGGCTTTATTACCGCGTCCAGCCGGGGCGACCAAAAGAACGGTACCGAGTAGCGGTCGACGCCCGGAGGCGGCGCCTGGACCCGGTGGATGGTGGCCGCAAGGTAACCCTCGGTGGCTACTTCCAGCATCTCGCCCAAGTTCACCACCAGGGCCCCCGGCAGCGGTTCCACCGGCAGCCAGCGGCTGGTACCCGGCGGCAGCACCTCAAGGCCGCCCACGTTGTCCTGCAGCAACAGGGTGACGAAGCCGTAGTCGGCATGCGAGCCCACGCCCTGGTCGCCGGCGGCTTCCACCACACCGCCCACATAATGCACCAGCTTGCCCATCCAGGCGGGGGCATCGCGGAAAGGCTCGTCGAAGTAGTCTTCGGGGAGTCTCAGCGAGACGGCAATGGCCCTGAGTAGTTCCATGCCCACACCGGACATCAGCGCGGCCCACTCCATGGCGGCCGGCCGGAGTTCGGGGAACGCCTCTCCGGGCCAGAGGTTGGGGCCCTGTAAAAGCCAGTACGGCTGGTCTGCCGGAACCTTTGGGAGCGGCTCGCGGTCCGGCGAATAGTCAATCTGTTCCCGGGCGTCCGCACGCCCCTGGGTGACTTCGGTACCCATCCGCGTGTAGCCGCGGAAGTGCGGTGACAAACGGTTGTCCAGTTTCATCCGTTCGTCCAGCGGCAGGTTGAAGAAGCGCCGGATGATGTCCAGGAGCTGTTCGGCCTGCCCTGGCCTTCCCCCGTATCCCTTGATCTGGAAGAACCCGACATTGTGGGTGGCGTGCCGCAGTTGTTCGATGAATTCCGGGCTGAAAGAGCCGTCCGCCTGCCGTGCGGAATGCAGGTCCAGAACAGGTATGGGGCCCTGGTCGTGTGACATGTTCGCAGACTAGCACCGCGCAGCCCGGCTTTATAGGCTTCCTTCATGGACCAAACTGAGCTGAGGACGATCTGCCTTTCCTTCCCGGGAGCATATGAGGATTTTCCGTTCGGGCCGGAAACCTCAGTCTTCAAGGTCCGGGCCCACATCGCCGGGGGCGCCCGGCACGAGGCCAAGTTGTTCGCGTTGTCCACCATGGACGAGCGCGACATTTCGGTGAGCCTGAAGTGTGAACCGGCGCTGGCGGTACAGCTGCGCGCAGTGCACCCGGAGATTACCGGTGCGTGGCACATGAACAAGACCCATTGGAACGGGGTGCGCCTTGATGGCAACCTGCCGGCAGCGATGATCCGGGACATGGTGGAGGACTCCTATGACCTGGTGGTGGCCGGCCTGAGCAGGAAGCAGCAGGAGCAACTGGGGTGGGTACGCCTCGAAAGGGCCGGCAGCGATGATTGAAGAGGGACAGCCTGGGGGTGGCCTGAAGTACCCCGGCATAGGCAGCACTGAAACGGGTGCGGCACCGGCCGGGTATGGCCGTGTCCTCAAAGAGGCGTACCTTGGCTCCGGGACCAAAGTGTACCGGCACGTCGCGGATGGAATCCTGGGCTGGGAGCTGCAGCGGCGGGCCGGGCTGCGGGTCCGTGCGGGGTCGCCAAGGGCGGCGCCCGGCGTTCGCGTGGTGAGCGGATTCGGCGTCGGGCCCTTTCGCCTCAATGCGCCCTGCCAGGTGGTGTGGGTCCACGAACCCTCAGACCTGGACGGGCCGCAATCGGCCGGCTTTGGCTACGGTACGCTTCCCGGCCACCCCGCCCGTGGCGAGGAGTCCTTCGAAGTGGAGCTTGACGGGGAGGGGAAGGTGTGGCTTCGCATCCGTGCCTTCAGCAAGCCCGCCAACTGGTTCTACGCCGCCGGCGGACCAGCCACCCGCGCGGCACAGCGGCACGTTACTTCCCGGTACATTGAAGGGGCACGCTCTCTCGCCGCGGAAGGAACATCCCAGTGATCTTTATCGTCGTCAAGTTCAAGGTCAAGCCCGAATGGTGTGAACGCTGGCCGGACCTCGTTGCGGACTTCACCCAAGCCACCCGGCAGGAGCCGGGCAACCTGTGGTTTGACTGGTCCCGCAGCTTGGAGGACCCCAACGAATACGTGCTGGTGGAAGCCTTCAAGGACGACGCTGCAGGCGACCACGTCAACAGTGACCACTTCAAGAAGGCCATGGCGGACATGCCGCAGGCCCTGGTGGAAACACCGAAAATCGTCAGCCGCCAGTTCGACGGCGAAGGCTGGGACCTGATGGGTGAACTCACCATCTGACCCTCGATAGCATGGATCCATGTGGATCGGGTGGATCGAGTTCGACATACTGCTTGGGCCGGTCCACACCCTCAAGGAGAAGCGCTCGGTTGTCAGGCCGCTGCTGGCCGAACTGAGGCGCCGGTTCGATGTCTCGGTGGCTGAGGTGGGCGACCACGCCCAGTACCGGCGCACGCAGCTGGGCGTCGGCTTGGTTTCTGCTGACCGGGCGCACGTCGTGGAGGTGCTTGCCGCCGTCGAACGCTTCGTGGCAGGCCTGCCGGAGATTGAGCTGCTCAGCGCCCGACGCCGGGACCTGCACAGCGAGGACTGAACCTTAAATGCGGACGGACACTCAAGCCCTCTCTATGGGCTTGAGTGTCCGTCCGCGTTCTGTGGGGCCTAGCCGAAGTACTTCGGCAGCGTCCCCTCGTGGGCTTCGCGGAGGTCATCCAGGGACAGGCTCTCCACGCCATTGATGTCCAGGGTGCCGCTGGCAGCATCCACCACGCCGATGCGGGTGTGGGCAAAGCCGCGGGCGGTGCACATGTCGGTGAAACGGACTTCCTCGGAACGGGGAACGCCCACCACGGCACGGCCCTGCGACTCGGAGAAGAGCGCCGTGAACAGGTCCACGCCGTCGCGGTCCATGACGTCCTGCAGCGCGATCCGGGCGCCAACGCCGTAACGCAGCGAGGACTCCACCAGGGCAGCCGCGAGGCCGCCTTCGGAGAGGTCGTGCGCGGAGTCGATCATGCCGTCGCGGGACGCGTTGATCAGGATTTCACCCAGTGCGCGTTCGGCCTCGAGGTCCACCTTCGGCGGCTGGCCGCCCAGGTGGCCGCGCATGTTCGCCCACTCGGAACCATCCAGCTCGGCGCCCGTGGTGCCCAGCAGGTAGATGGCCTGGCCGTCTTCGCGCCAGCCTGACGGCGTGCGGCGTGCGACGTCGTCGAGCTTGCCCAGGACTGCGACCACGGGGGAGGGGTGGATGGGCGTGGTGCCCGTCTGGTTGTACAGCGAGACGTTGCCGCCGGTGACCGGGATGCCCAGCACCATGCAGGCGTCGGACAGGCCGCGGATCGCTTCGGCGAGCTGCCACATGACGTCCGGGTCCTCGGGGGAGCCGAAGTTCAGGCAGTCGCTGACGGCCATGGGGATGGCGCCGGCAGTGGCCACGTTGCGGTAGGCCTCCGCCAGGGCCAGCTGCGCGCCGTGGTACGGATCGAGGTAGGTGTAGCGGCCGTTGGCGTCGGTGGCCAGGGCTACGCCCAGGCCTGATTCCTCGTCCACCCGGACCACGCCGGCGTCATCGGGGAATGCCATGGCGGTGTTGCCACCCACGTACCGGTCGTACTGGTTGGTGATCCAGGACTTGGAGCACATGTTCGGCGATGCCACGAGTTCGGTGACGGCCTTGGCCAGCTCAGCAGGGGCGGCCGGACGGCCGGCGTCCTGCACTGAGCCCGTGAAGGTGTCGGCCTGGACGGCATCCTGCCACTCGGGGCGGGCGAACGGACGGTCGTAGATCGGGCCGTCGTGGGCCACGGTGCGGGGATCGACGTCGACGATCACGTCGCCTTCCCAGGTGATGATCAGGCGGCCGGTGTCGGTCACCTCGCCCAGCCAGGAATACTCAACAGCCCACTTGTCCATCACGGCCTCGAACGCTTCCACGTTCTCGGGAGTGACCACGGCCATCATGCGTTCCTGCGACTCGGACATCAGGATCTCGCCAGGGGTCAGCGTGGGGTCGCGGAGCAGGACGGAGGTCAGCTCAACCTGCATGCCGCCGTCACCGTTGGAGGCCAGCTCCGACGTGGCGCAGGAGATGCCTGCGGCGCCAAGGTCCTGGATGCCTTCCACCAGGGACCCCTTGAAGAGCTCCAGGCAGCACTCGATCAGGACCTTCTCCGCGAACGGGTCGCCCACCTGGACCGCGGGGCGCTTGGAGGGCTTGGTGTCATCGAACGACTCGGAGGCCAGCACGGAGGCGCCGCCGATGCCGTCGCCGCCGGTGCGCGCCCCGAACAGGACCACCTTGTTGCCCTTGCCGGAGGCGTTGGCCAGCCGGATGTCCTCGTGGCGCATGACGCCCACTGCCAGGGCGTTGACCAGCGGGTTGCCCTGGTAGACGGAGTCGAACACCATCTCGCCGCCGATGTTCGGCAGGCCCAGGGAGTTGCCGTAGCCGCCGATGCCGGCCACGGCGCCGTGCATGACGCGGGCGGTGTCCGGATGGTCGATGGCGCCGAACCGCAGCGGATCCATGACGGCCACGGGGCGGGCGCCCATGGAGATGATGTCGCGGACAATGCCGCCGATGCCGGTCGCGGCGCCCTGGTAGGGCTCAACGAACGACGGCGAGTTGTGCGATTCGATCTTGAAGGTCACGGCCCAGCCGTCCCCCAGGTTGGTCACGCCGGCGTTCTCGCCGATGCCCACCAGCATGTCCTTCTTCATTTCCTCGGTGACCTTCTGGCCGAACTGGCGCAGGTGGTTCTTGGAGGACTTGTAGGAGCAGTGCTCGCTCCACATGACGGAGTACATGGCCAGTTCGGCGCCGGTGGGGCGGCGGCCCAGGACCTTGACGATCTCGTCGAACTCGTTCTGCTTCAGGCCGAGTTCGGCCCAGGGCAGCTCGGTGTCCGGGGTCTTGGCTGCGTTCTCGACGGTGTCGATGTTGAACTTCTTGGTGGTTTCGGTGGTCACTTGTCGCCTCCCACAATCTTGTTCAGTACGGAGGTGAAGAAGCCGAGGCCGTCGGTGTCGGAACCGCCGGCACCCGTCTCACGGGAGAACACAGTCTCGGGGCCGAAGCCCGGTTCCACGGCGTGCTCGGGGTGCGGCATGAGGCCCACCACGTTGCCTGCTGCGTTGGAGATACCGGCGATGTCGCGGCGGGAGCCGTTCGGGTTGAAGCCCACGTAGCGGAACACCACGCGGCCTTCGGCCTCAAGGGCGTCCAGGGTCTTCTCGTCCGCGATGTACTGGCCGTCCTGGTTCTTCAGCGGGATGGTGATCTCCTGGCCCGCCTGGTAGTCCAGCGTCCATGCGGTGTTGGCGTTCTCGACGCGCAGCACCTGGTCGCGGCAGAGGAACTTCAGGTGGTCGTTCTTGATCATCGAGCCGGGCAGCAGGTGCGATTCGGTGAGGATCTGGAACCCGTTGCAGATGCCCAGGACGGGGAGCTTGGCGTCGCTGTTCGCGGCATCGATGATCTTTGACATCAACGGGGCGAAACGGGCGATCGCGCCGGCGCGCAGGTAATCGCCGTAGGAGAAACCGCCGGGGATGACTACGGCGTCCACGTCGCCAAGTTCCGTGTCGCCGTGCCAGAGTTCGACGGCGGTGGCGCCGGCCAGGCGCACGGCCCGGGCAGCGTCCCGGTCGTCAAGGGTTCCGGGAAAAGTCACGACGCCGATCCGGGCGCCGGCGAGGCGTGGCTCCGCGGCGACGGCAACTGCCTCGCCGATCAAGGGAAGTTCAGTCATCTCAGGCCTCGACGACCTCGACGTTGACGACGTCCTCGATCACAGGGTTGGACAGGAGGGTCTCGGCGGCATCGCGGGCCTGGGCCAGGATCTCTTCCGTCACCTCGCCGTCGACCGTCAGTTCGAAGCGCTTGCCCTGGCGGACAGAGCTGAAGCTGGTGAAGCCCAGCCGGGGGAGAGCGCCAACGATCGCCTTCCCCTGCGGGTCCAGAATCTCGGGCTTGGGCATGACGTCAACAACGATCCGGGGCATCCGGCAACTCCTGTGCGTGAGCTTGGTTAAGGGCGCAGCGGAGTGGTGCCGTCTCACGCCGTACCGGGGTGTCGGGGACATGGTGGACGGGCGCTCCGCGAGCTTGCCCTATCATTCTACCGGCCCGGGCCCATGCCACCGCATTCCGCACGTTCATGGAGTAGACCCCGATCCGGGAGGACCGGGGTGGAGGCCCGAAGGATGTGCTTCTGGAGTTGCAGGAGGGCGTTCACTAGGATTGGTTGATGGCGCAAAATTCCAAGTCCGTGCTGTTGCCGATGGTTGCCGCTGCCGTTTTTGCCGGCCTGGGCAGGATGGTGCTGCAGAAGGTGAAGGCGGACCGCATGGCCCGCGAAACCCGGGTCGCCGGCCCGTTGGACGAGAAGACCCGGCAGTGGATCAGCGACGTGGTGCGGACCCCCCGCCACTAGCCGCGCGGAGTCCTTCCCCAGCAACTCCGGGGCGCCCTTCGGGGCGTCCTTTTTGTATGCCCGAATGTTCCGGCGGGACGGATATGACAAGCGAAAATTTCCAAAATGTGCTCTATGTCATATCTCGCTCTCAGTCTGTACCCTGTGAACAGTCTGGTCTCAGCTAATTACAAGATCTGTAATTACTTCTGCAGTTCCAGTCGTCTGGGGCGCCCACCAAGTCTGGGCGGTACATCGTGAAAGGGTTGCGCGTGAAATCAACTGGAAAGAGCCCCTTGCGGGCTGGGGGACTTCGGAAGGCGGCCGCCCTGGCTGTTGGGTTGCCCCTCCTTATAAGCTCGCTGGCAGTAACGCCGGCCACGGCGGCGCCGGGGAGCCAAAGCCTCGAGAATGCCGCCGCCACTGCGAAAGACAGCCAGTTCAAGGACGGCCGGTACATCGTGGTCTTGGCCGGCCCGGCCGCAGCAGCCTACGAGGGCGGAGCCGCCGGGCTTGGCGCAACCAAGCCGCAGCAAGGCCGCAAACTGGATGCGGGCAGCCCAAACTACAAAGCCTACGACGCGCACCTGCGCCAGCAGCAGCGTGACGTTGCGGGAGCCCAGGGAGTATCCCCGGCCAAGCAGTACACCGCCGCCCTCAACGGATTCACCGCGGAGCTGACCGCCCACCAGGCGGCCGAACTGTCCAAGGACAAGCGTGTGCTTGTGGTGGCGCCGGACGTCGAGAACAAGCCCGATTACACCACCACCGACTTTCTCAAACTCACCGGACCGGACGGGACCTGGGCCAAGCAATTCGGGGGTGAAGCCAACGCCGGCAAGGGCGTGGTGGTGGGCGTCATCGATTCCGGCTACGCCCCGGACAACCCCTTCCTCCAGGGTGAGCCGCTGCAGCCTCTGCAGGGTACCCCGCAGGTGGGCGTCCCCTACCGCACTGGCGACGGCAAGATTGCCATGCTCAAGGCGGACGGAACCACCTTTGAAGGTGAATGCCAAAAAGGCCAGGGAACCGGTGCCGGCTTCGACGGCTCGCTCTGCAACTCCAAGGTGATCGGCGCCCGCTACTTCGCCGACTCCTTCCTCCAGTACGTACCCCCCGGCGACCGCGCCCCCGAGGAGCAGATTTCCCCCGTGGACGTGGGCAGCCACGGCACCCATACGGCAACAACGGCAGCCGGCAACGCCAACGTCGAGCAGGTCATCGACGGAGCAAGCTTCGGAAAGAGCTCCGGCGTGGCTCCGGCAGCCAAGGTATCGGTCTACAAGGTCTGCTGGGAGGACACCAACCCGGACACCGGCGGCTGCTACTCGTCATCGTCGGTTGAGGCCGTCGACGCAGCCATCAAGGACGGCGTGGACGTCCTGAACTACTCAATTTCGGGAAACAACAACAGCACCACTGATCCCGTGGCGCTCGCCTTCCTTAACGCAGCCGCCGCCGGCGTCTTCGTGTCGGCCTCGGCCGGCAACTCCGGCCCGACAGCCTCCACCGTGAACCATGCCTCACCATGGCTGACCACCGTGGCCGCCTCCACCTTCCCCAGCGACCTGGTGGGAACGGTCAAAGTTTCCGACGGCTCGCTGTACCGCGGCGCTTCCATCATGAAATCCGAGGTTGCGGACAAGCCCGTCGTGGTGGCCGCTGCGGCCGCTGCTCCCGGAGCGGCAAACGCCAACCTGTGCGGGCCCGGAACCCTGGACCCCGCCAAGGTGGCCGGCAAAGTGGTGGTCTGCGACCGCGGAGTGGTGGACCGGACAGCCAAGAGCCAGGAAGTCCTGGACAAGGGCGGTCTTGGCATGATCCTGGTGAATCTCACCAGCAGCTCCGAGGACGCCGACAACCACGTCATTCCCACCGTCCACGTCAACGCACCCAAGAGCTTGGAACTGAAGTCCAAGCTGCAGGCAAACACGGCACTGACGGTTAGCCTGGTCAAGGGTGACCTGACCGGACTTCCCCCGGCGCCGGCGCCCCAGATCGCGGGCTTCTCGTCCCGCGGGCCCACCCTCGCTTCAGGCGGCGACCTGCTCAAGCCTGATATCTCGGCCCCGGGCGTGAACGTCCTTGCCGGCGTCTCCACGATCGGCAACCATGGCGACCAGTTCGGATTCATGTCCGGTACCTCCATGGCCGCGCCGCACATTGCGGGCTTCGGCGCCCTGGTGCTTGGCAAGCAGCCGAAGTGGTCACCCGCCATGGTGAAGTCGGCCATGATGACCACCGCCTACCCGCTGGTCAACGCCGATGGTTCGCCCAACACGGATCCGTTCCAGGGCGGCGCCGGCCACATCGACTCCACCCGGGTCCTCGATCCCGGCCTCGTTTACGACTCCGGCATCCGGGACTGGCTTGGTTTCCTGAACGGACAAGGTGTTGATACCGGGGCCCCGCAGGCCGGCTCCATCGCTGCCCGCGACCTCAACCTCCCGTCGGTCGCCTTGGGCAGCCTGGTGGGTGAGGTCCAGGTCAAGCGCAAGCTGACGGCCCTGGTACCGGGCATGTACCGGCCCGAGGTGAACATGCCGGGTTTCAACGTCAATGTCGAACCCAAGGCGCTGAACTTCGCCAAAGCCGGACAAACGCGTGAAGTCACACTGACCATCCGGAACGTCAGCGCACCGGTCGGCAAATTCAGCACCGGAAGCCTCACCTGGAAGGGCCCGCGCACCGTCACATCGCCGATTGCCATCCGCCCGGTCGACGCCCAGATCGCTCCGTCGTTCTCGTTCAGCTCGACAACTGGAACGGGCAGCGGCTCCATGGAATTGGTGTCTGGCTCGGACAGCCCGATCGCCGTCGGCGTGGAAGGCCTGGCGCCACTGAACCAGACCGCGATCACCAAGACCCCGGGCGCCTACGCACCTACGAATGATGCCCACAATGCCCTGGTCCAGGTGCAGGTTCCCGCTGGCTCCACCTTCGCGCGGCTGGGCATCCAGGCGCAGTCGAACGACGTCGACTGGGACATGGTGGTGTACGCGCCCAACGGTTCGGGCGGCTTGACGGCCACCCAGGTGGCGACGGCCTCGGCGAGCGAGTTCCTTGACCTGGAATCGCCCCGGCCCGGCACCTATTACGTGGTGGCCAACCTGTACGCCACCCCGGACAACGGGCCGGCCACGGCCTCGGTCCAGGCGGTGAGTTTTGCGGGCGACGCCGGCAACCTGACCGTCAACCCCAACCCGATCGTGGCACCCAACGGGACGGCCACCTCGGCCACCCTGAACTGGACCGGCCTGGGTGTTGGGCAATACCTTTCGCGGCTGAGCCTGGGCAGCAACGGCATCAAGACCTGGGTAAACGTGCAGGTGGGTTCCGGTTCTGCCCCGGCTCCGGCCGGCGCGCCCCAGATGGGCATTGCGCAGGCAGTACCCGGAGCCTGACCATCACGTAAGCATGGGGGGAGGGTCCCGGACGACTTGTCCGGGACCCTTTTTCGTGCCCGGCTGCCGGCAGTCAGGTGGCATTACCGCCCAGCAGGGGAGCCAGGGCCTTCCACCGGGCGATCTCGCAGCCGTCTGTCCGGGTGAAGACCGAATGGACTGGGCGTCCATGGAACGTGCCGGAAACGACGGCAACCTGGGGTCCCCCGTACTGCTGGGTGCACAGCCTCGGTGGCCCGGGCCGGGGAAAAAAGATGTCTTCGCCGAATTCCTCCACGGCCGCCAGGGCGGCCTCGGGTGCCGGCAGGGTGGTTTCGGCCGCCAAAGTTCCGTCCTCCGCCACCAGCCGGAAAACATAATCGGGCGCATCCGGGGCTTCTCGGACGCTGATGGACAGGTCGATCACATCGGCGCTCCCGCTGCGAGGGCGTCCAGGTCCAAGGCTAGCCTCTCGCGCATGGCGGCAGCCTCGGCGGCAAAATTGCGCTGGTGCTCAACGTAGGAAGCCTTGCCCTGCGGAGTTTCGATGGGAATGGCGGGGTAGCCCCACTCGGCGAGGTCGTACGGGGAAGCCTGCATGTCCATGGCCCGGATGCGCCAGGAGAGCTCGAAGCAGTCCATGACCAGTTCGCTCGAAAGGGCCGGCAGCAGCTTGTACGCCCACTTGTAGAGGTCCATGTTGGCGTGCAGGCAGCCCGGCTGCTCCAGGTGGCGCTGCGATTCACGGCTGGGTGAAAACTCGTTGAGCGGAATGGCGTCAGGGGTGTAGAACCGGAACGCGTCAAAGTGGGTGCACCGGATCTTGTTGTCCTCCACCACCTTGTCCGTACCGGCTGATCCCAGCCGCAGGTGCAGGTATTCGTGGCGGAGATCGAACTTGTCCTGCCGGTAGACCATGGCCCATTCATGCAGGCCGAAGCAGCCGAACTGTGCCGGCCGTGCCGCCGTGCCGCGAAGGATCACCCCGGCGAACGCCACTGCCTCCTTGCGGTCGGCAAGGAAGGCGGCCCGGTCAAAGGTGACTGCCATGCTCCCCGCAGCCAGTCCCAGCGAGGCAAGTTCGCCGTCGTCGAGCGTCCTGTAGTGTTTCCAGCCCAGCCGGGCGGCCGCCTGCCCGCCGGTGAGGACGGTCCCGGCCCCCGGGTGCCAGCGCTTCAGCTGGCCCGGCTTCTGGGTGTAGTAGGTGAAGAGGAAATCCTCCACCGGATGCTTCTGCCCGGCCGACCGGCGGGCAAGATAAGGATCGGCGTAGCGGCTGACGCGCTTCAGGTGGGCTTCCTCCCGTGCCTGGGCGCTGTCCTCCGCCAGCAGGCTAAGAGGCTCCACCGGCGGCACCGAGCACATCCTTGGCAGCGTCCCACGCGCTGATTTCACATCCGTTGGTCCGGGCGAAGGTGGATTCGACGGCGACGCCATCCACGGCCCCGGTCACAGTCGCTTTCTGTGGGCCGCCATACTGCTGGGTGCAGGTCCGGTCGCTTCCCGGCGCCGCCGGGGCCACGATGGCGGGGTTCGCCTTGAGGGCCGCGCAGGCAGCAGCAGGATCCGGGTGGCTGCTCTTTGCGGCGGGAGTTCCGGAGGTGCAGACCAGGGTGTAGTCGAGCGCGGGTGCGCCCTCGGACGGCATCACGGTAATGGCAAGCTCAGCGTTTCCCTGTCCCGGCCCGTTGCTGGGCCGTGAAGTTGCGGGCGCAGGGGCGGCAGCCGAAGTTTCAGTACCGGGAGTGGGTCCTGCGGATGAACTTCCGGACGCGGAGGGCCCGCCGGTGGAGGAGCCGCTGCAGCCGGAGAGCAGGCCGGCACCCATGGCCAGGACCGCCGCGGCCAACCGTAGGTTACGCATCTGGCCACCTCCCCTTCGTCATGCCATTCTAGTCGTCGGTTTTGCCGGAAAACCCCGCGCCGCCGGGTGGGCCGCTTGATGGTTGGCCGGTCAGCGCGTGCCCTCCGACGTGGCGGCGATGAGTCCCATCATGGAGGCGTGCAGTTCGGTCACCTGTTCCCTGGTGAGGCCCAGCCGTTCCATCATGGTCCCCGGAACCTGCAGCGCTTGTTGCCGGAGCGCTCTTCCTTCTGGCGTCAGGGCAACCGCCAAGGCGCGTTCGTTACCTTCAGCGCGGCCCCGGGTAATCAACCCTGCCGCCTCGAGCCTGCGCAGGAGCGGAGAGATGGTTGCCGGTTCTTGGGCCAAAGCCTCACTGATGTTCCGTACCGTACGCGGGCTGGTCTCCCACAGGCACAGCATCACCAGGTACTGCGGGTGTGTGAGGTTGAGTTTTTCCAACACTGGCTTGTAGGCGCCCACGACGCTTCGGGCGGCCACCGTCAGAGCAAAGCACAGCTGGTGTTCCAGCAAGAGGTCTTCATCAGCGGCATCGACGGGAGATGTGGTGGTCATGGCTTCCTTACATTGTTAGTGCACTAATTATTAGTGTACATTGATGGGAAACAAGCAGTGAATGGAAGGAACGCGTTCATGGCCAGGGACAGGTCCGGGGACAAAGGCAACGCCTCCCAGCGCTTTATGCGCGCCACGGGAAAACTCAGGGCTGTCTTCGGCCCGGCCAACCGCTCCGCGCTGGCCCACGACATGACCGAGGAAAACCGCCGGCTGCTGGCCCAGCGCCAGGCGGAAACCCAGCAGTGGGAGACCATTACCAGGCCGGATGGCAGCACCTATGTTGTGCCCAGGAACCCTGAGGACCGTTCCTTGCGGTAGCCCTTTCACGCCGCCGCCACCGGCGCCTTTTTCCGGCGCCGGGATTAGAATAAGGGCACTGTTTCCGCTAGGAGGCAGCAGCACTTTCGCCCGAGGTTCGGGAAGGGGGTGGGAAACAGTGGCACATGTCCTCAGCGGTTTCATGGGCCTGACCGAGAGGCTCCGCTTCTTCTTCGGCCCTGCCACCCGGCTGGATGCCGACACGCCCGTGGTGCACCGACACGACGAATTTGAGCAGGCCTCCGAAGAGGATCTTTCACATTTCGTGGTGGAAACCGATTCAACGGGCCACCACTACGCAGTGCGCCGGGAAGACCTGGACCGGGAGTCCTGATAAGAAAAAGCCGGACCGCCGTTACCAAGGAACGGCAGCCCGGCTTTTCTGTGCCTGCTCAGCGGCCGGTGCCGCCGTAAACCGTCGCTTCGCTTTCACTGTCCAGGCCGAACGCCTGGTGGATCACGCGCACGGCCTCGTCCAGCAGGTCAGCGTGGGTTACCACCGAGATGCGGATTTCAGAGGTGGAGATCATGTTGATGTTGATGCCGGCATCGGACAGGGCCTTGAAGAACGTGGCCGAAACGCCGGGGTGTGACCGCATGCCGGCGCCAATCAGGGAGAGCTTGCCGATCTGCTCGTTGTATTCAATGGCCTCGAAGCCGATCTGGTCCTGCGCTGCGTGGAGGGCGGCCAGGGCATCGGCACCCTCGACGATCGGCAGGGTGAAGGAGATGTCCGTCTTGCCCGTGCCGTGGGTGGAAACGTTCTGGACGATCATGTCGATGTTCGAGTGGGCGTCGGCGATGACCTGGAAGATCGCAGCGGCCTTGCCGGGAATGTCGGGAACGCCGACCACGGTGACCTTCGCTTCGGAACGGTCGTGCGCAACGCCGGAGATGATTGGCTGCTCCAAGGCAACTCCCTCTTGAGTGGTGATCTTGTCGTCGGCGCCGGGAATGACCCAGGTGCCTTCATGCTGGCTGAATGATGAACGGACGTGCAGCGGCACGCCGAACCGGCGGGCATATTCCACGCAGCGAAGGTGCAGGATTTTCGCGCCCGAGGCGGCGAGTTCCAGCATCTCCTCGCTGGATATGGTGTCGATCTTCTGGGCTGAGGGGACAACGCGCGGATCGGCCGTGTAGATGCCGTCGACGTCGGTGTAGATTTCGCAGACATCCGCTTCGAGCGCCGCGGCAAGTGCCACAGCCGTTGTGTCCGAGCCGCCACGGCCCAAGGTGGTGATTTCGTTGGTGGCCCGGCTCATGCCCTGGAAGCCCGCAACGATGGCGATGTTGCCCTTGTCCAGCGCAGTCCGGATACGGTGCGGGTCGACGTCGATAATCCGGGCTTTGCCGTGGATGCCGTCGGTGATCATGCCGGCCTGGGACCCGGTGAAGGACTGTGCGGACGCACCGAGCTTGTTGATGGCCATGGCCAGCAGCGCCATGGAAATGCGCTCCCCGGCGGACAGGAGCATGTCCATTTCGCGGGCGGGGGCGGAATCTGTCACCTGCGCTGCAAGGTCCAGGAGCTCATCTGTCGTGTCGCCCATTGCCGAGACGACAACCACCACCTCGTTGCCGGCGTCCTGGGCATCGACCACGCGCTTGGCCACGCGCTTGATCCCCTCGGCGTCCGCCACGGAGGAGCCGCCGAATTTCTGCACGATGAGCTGTTTGGTCACCGCGCCGGCGTCGGGCGCCACCTGCGGCTGGGTTGCGTTGTGCAGTTCGGTAGTGGGCGTACTCATGCGCGTACCTTCATCGGATCAGTTGGAGTTTTGGAGGCCATGAAGCCTGGCGGCGCGACTTCCTCCGACAGTTTATCGCCGTGCCCGGAGGGACGTTGAATTATGACCACATACCGGCCCACGATGGGACTGGCATGAAGGCGGCGGCCCGGCCGGACAACGCCCGGCCGGCCTGTCCGGGGAAAGGAGTCCACGCGTGGCCGACGATTGGCAGCTCCCCGATCCGCGACGGCCCGGGCCCTGCTTCGAACCCATCGGACAGGACGACGGCGGCCGGCAACCGTTGGGCGACGGGGCGGCTGAATCCACCTCCGGTCCGGTGTTCGGACCGGAGGTGCGGGCAGCGGCGGTGGACTGGTGGCGGGTTGTGCATACCCTGCGTTTCTGGTCGTCCACCATGGGCGCCGCCGTCGCCATGGGGGTTGTTGTGGGAACGCTTTCCTTGCTGTTCGGGGGTGCGGACGAGCCTGCCGGATCGATGCCCGTGACTGCCTATCTGCTCGCGCTCCTGCTGTTGCCGGCTGCATCCGCATTCGTGGCAATGCACTGGGGCATGGACTGTTGGCGCCGGTCCGTGGGGCCAGGTTGGCCGGCCGGCCTGGTGGCCCCGATCGTGGCTTCGATCATGCGCAGCCTGGTATTCGCGGTGCTCATCCTGGCCGTCCTCCTGGCCCTGGCGGCGATGGCCGGGCAGCCTGCAGCACCGGCAGCGGTCTCCGCCGTGGTGGCGGCGGTCGAGGCCGGGTTCTTCAGCGGCATGGGGACGGCAGTGGCGTCCCTGGTGCGGAACCGCGCCTGGGCCGGCGTTGCGGGGTGGTTCGTGGCCCTGTTCCTGGTGGCCGGCGGCATCGGGACCTGCGTCCTGTTGCTCCCCGCCGTCCGTTCTGAGGAACCGGTAACTGTGGCCATGAATGTTCAACAGGCCCAGGATGGGACCTTCCTGGCCTATGAATGCTCAAGGGTCCAGGCAGGAACCACCGAGGTTTACCGGACCGAGCGCATCATGTGGCTGGCCGCATCCAGCCCCAGCGTGGTGTTCGTCATGCTTGCTGCCGGGCAGGACGCCGCGAAGGAGCCCTTCGGCTGGTTGTCGTCCCGACTGCAGGAAGCAGCAGACGGAACCCAGGTGCCATGCGTCAACGGTGAACCATTGGGCGGGGAGGCCACGCACGTGCCTCTGGGTGCTACCGGCCTGCTGATCCAGGGCGTCGTTGCCGGCGCGCTGGTGGCTGGAGCCCGGATGGCGTCCAAGCGGCGTCTTCGCCAGGAAAATCCGGCCGTGCCCGATGCTGCAGCCGACGGGGGACCGGTCAGGCCAGGGCGTTTCGACGGCCTTCGAAGGCGCGGCCCAAAGTGACTTCGTCCGCGTATTCGAGATCGCCCCCAACCGGCAGGCCGGACGCCAGGCGGGTGACGGTAATACCGATCGTCTTCAGCATGCGGGCAAGGTACGTGGCCGTGGCCTCGCCCTCCAGGTTGGGGTCTGTGGCGATGATGACTTCCTGGATGGCGCCGTCGTTCAGCCGCGTGAGCAGTTCGCGAATCCGAAGTTGCTCGGGCCCGACGCCGGCAATGGGATTGATCGCACCGCCAAGTACGTGGTACCGGCCACGGAAGGACCGGGTGCGTTCCACGGCCAGGACGTCCTTGGACTCCTCCACGACGCAGATCACGGCAGGGTCCCGGCGCGGATCCCTGCATATGTTGCAGAGTTCCTGTTCGGTGACGTTGCCGCAGACAGTGCAGAACTTGACCTTGTCCTTGACCGTGGTGATGGCCTCGACCAGCCGTTTCATGTCCTGGGGATCGGCCTCGAGGATGTGGAACGCCAGCCGTTGCGCCGACTTGGGTCCCACCCCTGGAAGGCGTCCGAGCTCGTCAATCAGCTCCTGGACAGCACCTTCGTACACAATTCCCTCTTTAGTTCGATGTGGATGGCGGGCAGGTCAACGGGTGCGGACCAACGGTTTGCGGTGTTGTGGCCGGTCAGTACCGGGGCGCTATGGGAGTGCCGTCGTTGGACCGTTCCTCGATCAGCTTTCCGCCCAGAATACGCTCCACCGCCGCCCGTCCGAAGACACCGGACTCCTCGATGGTTTCGTCGTCGGCGCTGGGGATGTCCTGGACGTACGCGCTGGGTGCAGTTGCGGCCCTGGCGGGCGCCTTGGCCCGGCCGGCCTCGGCTTCCGGGCTGTTGGACAGCCGCTGGTAAAGGCTTTGCCGCGTTTCAGGCCGCCCTGCTGAGGGCGCGGCCGCCGGAGCCTGTGGCCGGGACGGGGCAGCTGTGGCAGGCCCGGCTGATGCCATGGCCAGTTCGGGTTCCGGAGCAGGCTTGGCCTCAACCGGCTTGTACGTTTCCCGGACGGAGTCCGCACGACTGTTGTGGTTGACCGCTCCCACACCCCAGTCGGACTCGGCCGTGGCCCGGGTTGCGCTGGCGGGGATGGCAGCCGGCACTTGCGCAGTGGCCGGTTCGTAATGCGGAGCCGGGGCCGGGGGCGCAGGTTCGTCCGCGGAAGCACTGACAGACGGTGAACCCACGTTGGTCTTGTCTCCAACCACCCAAACGCCGGGGGCCTGCTCTACGGCCCGGGCCCAGGGGTCGTGGGCGGCTACCGCAGAGGGGGCCTCTCCGTGTCCCGTATTGCCGGAAGGCGCGGCAGCCCGTCCCGCTTTACGCGCGGCTTCTGTGCGGTTGCTGCCGGCGGCCCGGTCCGTGCCGGCGGTGGAGGCAGGTGTTGCGCTGGGGCTGGCGGGATGCGCCGGCGTTGCGGCGGGGCCGGAAGCAGGGGCCGACGGTTCCCAGTCCATGGGAGGCTCCTCATCCAGCGGCGGAGCGTCCTCATCCCGGGGCGGGCCCCAGTCGTCGTCCGAATAGGAGTAGTCTCCGGCGGCGGAGGGGTAGGAGGACTGCGACACTGCGGGGGCGGACGCCTTGCCGGGACCACCCGCGCCTTCAGTTGCCGGCTGGACGGACTCATGGCGCTGGTTGTCACCAGTGGACGGAGCGGCTGCGCCGGATGCCGGCGACGACGCGGGCGGGGCCGGTACGGGTGCAGGTGCCGCTGCAGGGGCTACGGCTGGCGCCGTCGACGCGGGTGCAGGTACTGGTGCTGCAACCGGCGTGGTTGCGGCAGCACTGTCCGCCGTGGCCTCGGATGATGTGGCGGGGGCCGGAGCAAGTCCCCAGGCAACGTCAGCTGAAGTGGCCGGAACCACCGGGCTGGCCGGCACTTTTGGGTTTGGCTCAGAGCTCGCCTGGCTGGCGCCGCCGGCAACCGCGTTGATCTGCAGATCGATGCCAACCGTCTTGTGGATGGCCTGGCGCAGATTTTCGGAGTGGTCCGCCCGGCCGAAGGCTCCGGCGAGTCCGGGCGTGGTGAAGGAGAGGGTCAGGGTGCTGCCGTCGAAGGCGCTGACCTGTGCGTTGGGTTCCACCAAGGCCCAGGTGCTGCGCTTGATCTTCGACAAGGTCTGCAGGACATCAGGCCAGGCCCTGCGGAGGACTTCAACATCACCCATTGCCGGGGGAGCTGCCGGGGCGGACCGTGCAGGTTGATCCTGTGGCGCCGGAGGCGTTGCCTTGGGGGCTGCTGCCGCAACGGGCGCCTGGGCTGGGCGGCCGCGGGCCGGCTCCTCCACGGGCCAGTCGTTGGTGCTCACGCGTGGGGGAGTGAGGGAGTTGCGGGCATCCTGCGCGGACGCTCCCTGGCTGCTCGCGGAAGCCGGACCTGCAGGGGCTGCCGGTCCCGCGGAAGGAGCCGTCGCCGCAGGGGCGGCCGATCCGGCCTGGGCGGGAGCGGCCTGTTCGGTTTCCTGCGTGCGAACGGCGGGCGCCGGCGAGGCATTCGATGGCTGGTCCGCCGAATCCCGGCCGGGGTGGGGCACGGGCCGGGCAGCTTCCTCGGCAGGGTGTTGGCTGGGTGACGCGGGGCCGGACGCCGGGCCGGCGGGCACCTGCGCCTGGGCGGGGGTGGCTGGTGCCGAGACAGGTGCCGCTTGTGCGGGGGCGGAGGCAGCCGGTGCGGGCGCTGAAGGCGCTGCCGCGGCTGCCGGTGCGGGCGCTGAAGGCGCTGCCGCGGCTGCCGGCGGGGCCGTTGCGGCAGCACCGACGTCGTTCCCGGCGTAGTTGAGCCGCCGCTCCACCCGGTCGATCCGTGCCGCCATGCCGCGTTCGTTCTGCTCGGAGCTGGGCAGGAGGATCCGCGCGCACAACAGTTCAAGGTGCAGCCGCGGTGACGTGGCTCCGGTCATCTCGGTCAGGGCCGTGTTGGTAACGTCCGCAGCCCGCGACAGCTCTGCGGCGCCAAGGTTGTGCGCCTGGTTCTGAAGCCGTGCGATCTGGTCCGCCGGCATGCCGCGCAGGATGGCGTGCGCGCTCTCCGGCATCGCCTGGACGATGATGAGGTCGCGGAAGCGTTCCAGCAGGTCTTCCACGAACCGCCGCGGATCATGGCCTGTCTGGATGACGCGGTCCACGGCCCGGAAGACCGTTGCGACGTCAGAAGCGGCCACGGCCTCCACGACGTCGTCCAGCAGCGAGGCGTGGGTGTAGCCGAGGAGCGCAACGGCGAGCTCGTAGTCCAGCCCGTTGGGTCCGGCACCTGCCATGAGCTGGTCCAGGACGGACAGGGAGTCGCGGACGGATCCGCCGCCGGCCCGGATAACCAGGGACAGCACGCCGGGAGCCACCGGAACATTCTCTTGGCGGCACAGCAGCTCAAGGTAAGCCATCAGCGGCTCGGGAGGTACCAGCCGGAACGGGTAGTGGTGGGTCCGGGAGCGGATGGTACCGATGACCTTGTCAGGCTCCGTGGTGGCAAAGATGAACTTGATGTGTTCCGGCGGCTCTTCGACGATCTTCAGGAGGGCGTTGAACCCGGCCGAGGTGACCATGTGGGCTTCGTCGATGATGAAGATCTTGTAGCGGTCCCGGACCGGGGCGTAGGTGGCTCGCTCACGGAGGTCCCGGGCATCGTCCACGCCGCCATGGCTCGCGGCGTCGATCTCGATGACGTCGAGGGAACCCGAGCCGCCACGGGCCAGTTCCACACAGCTGGGGCAGGTTCCGCACGGGGTGTCAGTGGGGCCTTGGGCGCAGTTGAGGCAGCGCGCCAGGATTCGGGCGGAGGTGGTTTTGCCGCAGCCCCTGGGGCCGGAGAAAAGGTAGGCGTGGTTGACGCGGTTCTTGCGCAAAGCCGTCATCAACGGTTCGGTGACATGCTCCTGCCCGATAACGTCAGCGAACGAGTCGGGACGGTATCTGCGGTACAGGGCGGTGGTAACTGTCACAGAGAAAACCCTACCAATCCGGGCTGACATCCTGCCGCCCTGTGGGGGAATAGTAAAGACCCCCCATGCACCCGCCAGAGCCCATTTACCCTTGCTACCTTCCGGTCCTGGGGGAGTTCAACAGGATGACGCCACATGAGGGGCCGTCAAACACTTTACCTGAACATGCGGCGCGACTCGAATCGGCCGCCTGCCACTGTGACGGAGGTTGCGCGAGGCAGGAAACGCCTGTCACGTCGCGGATTTCCATTGCTTATCCCCGGGGCAGCCGCGATCATTTGTATATACACCGATTGGGGCAATCTCAAGATTGTGAGCTGCGTGGCCTGGCTGAACGAACCGGACCCGGCAGCTCAACGGTGCAGCAACAGGGGAATGGGCGCATTGGGGGCGTCCATTGCCAGGTCGGGGACGGAGCCTGGCGGGACTCTGAAGGTCTTGCCGGGCACGTTCAAAAACGTGTCCCGCGCGGGCCAATTGGGCGATGCGGAAAAGTTCAGGTAATCTGGTACCTGCTTTTGATTCAGAAGCAGTTGGAGAATTCGCCTAGCGGCCTATGGCGCACGCCTGGAACGCGTGTTGGGTTAACGCCCTCGGGGGTTCAAATCCCCCATTCTCCGCCGGTTGGAACCCGGTCCCGGCAGCTGCTGGGACCGGGTTCTTTCGTTTAATCACCAGGCCTCCCCCACGGGACGGCGGTTGAGTTTCTCAGGCCAGATCTGCGGCGGGTTCGCCCAGGCGCCGCAGCCGCTCCAGCGCCGCTGATTCGCTGGGACCCTTGCGCCTGCGGATGCCGCCCAGGGCGAGATGCACGACGCCGAGAACCAGCTTTGTGGCCAACCGTACCGGAAGCGGGAAGGGGCCCAGCCGTGGAACGGAGAGGCCCAGCATCCGGCGGTACCGGGGCTCCAGGCTGTAAACGGCGGCCGCGAACAAGACGCGGTAACCCGGCCTCAACAGTGGATGCAGGGGTGCGTTGCGAATGAACTCCACCGTTTCCTTGACCCTGCCGTCAGCCCGCAGTTCGCCCTGCTCATACCAGGCGTCCAGTTGGCTCCGCATCTGCGCCCGGGTGACCGGCGGGTCCTCCACACCCATGAGCCGGCCGGCCTGGGCCCACTCACGGACATAAGCATCTTCTCCGCCGGGGATCGGGCCGCCCCAGATCCGGTGGGCGGCCAGGAAACCGTCCGTGAAGGCGATGTGGATCCAGGCCGCCAGCCCGGGATCGTTGGCGCTGTAGGCGCGCTCGGTGCCGGCGTTGTCCTGGTAGCTGCCTTGCACCGGCTCGTGGAGGCGGCGGACACGCCGTGAGGCCTCCTCCGCGGCGGCCGTGGAACCGTAGGTCACGGTGAAAATCCAGCGGATGGTATTGGCCAGCCGGCGGAGGGGATCCTCGCGGAAGTTGGAATGCTCGTGCACGCCCGCCAGGGCACCGGGGTGCAGGGACTGCATCAGCAGCGTCCGGATTCCGCCGACGATGGGCGACATGGAGCCGTGCACCGCCCACACCGCGGAACCTGGCAGGTGGTAGCCGGCGTCGTCGCCCTCCGCGAGCCGCAGCGACCATTCCGGTGGTGCGTCGGCATTCCCGGAGAAGGTCTTTTTGATTTCGTCCCGCCAGGTACGAACGAAATTACGCATGAGCCATTCTTGCCCATTTCGGCCTGGGCGTCAGTCGGCGGCTTGGCCGGCAGGTAAGTCCCTGCACCTGACGCCCACAAAAAATCCCGCATTGTGCTCCTCCAGGGTTCCCCGGCGCCCGGACCTGTGGTCCCATGGGACGTACCGTCGAGACAACGCGCGGCAACCCCCGTCCTGGAGTAAATCAATGGGCAATTATTGGGTGCCCGGTAACGGTAAACCGGCCCAGCGGACCTTTCCCCATCTGGTCCGTGCCTTGTTCGCCGCCGCTATGGTGGCGGCTGCCGCCTATGCAGTCAATCTCTCCGGTGGCCCCGCAGGTCCCGTCCGGTTGGCAGGGGAGCTGGACCGGGCCGGGACTGCCGGTGGCGTGGCGTCGGCCGGGACGGTCGCGGGTGCGGACACCCGGGCGGCGGATGGCAGTACCGGGCCGCCGGCCTCGGACCAGGTTGGTGCCGGTTCCCTTCCGCCGGCCATCGCCTCGGATCCCGATGTCACTTTGGCCTTCCCACATGCAGCGCTGGGCGGTTTCCAGGATCCGTCGGCGGGAGCAGTGGTAAGCCCGGCCGGTGTGGGCAGGCCGCCGGCAGGCTTCCTGATGGCGCCGCTCCAGGTGCTCGACCCGAGCTCGCCCTTCGGTTTCCGGGTGAGTCCCCTCAGCGGGACGTCGGGAGACTTCCACCTTGGCCAGGACTACGCTGCCGCTTGCGGAACCCCCGTCTATGCGGCCGATTCCGGGGTGGTCCGGGCGGCCGGATGGCACCCCTGGGGTGGAGGCAACCGGGTGGAGATCGATCACGGTGACGGCCTCATCACCACGTACAACCATCTTGAATCGATTGGCGTCCATACCGGCGACCGGGTCCAGGTGGGCCAGGTCATCGCCCGGGTGGGAACCACGGGCTGGTCAACGGGCTGCCATCTCCACTTTGAGACCATCCAGAACGGCCGCTACACCAATCCGTTGAATTGGAGCTTCGTCCAGCTGCACGCCGTGGGCCAGGCACTCCCGGCCGGCATGGTTTCCTACGGCCCCGAGCCCGGATTGTCCGACGGGAGGGTCAGCTGGACCATTCCGCTCCTGGTGGACCGGGGATTGTCCCCGGCCGCCGGGCTGGAGGCATCGCCTGGTCCGACGCCCCTGCTGCCTGGCCCGGCGCCGTCCGGTACCTTCTTTCCAATGTCCAACGGGCAGTTGACGACGCCGGCCCAGACGGCGTCTGCCCCGCCATCGCCCAGTGCCGTGCCGCCGTCGTCCGCTCCGGCACCCGGCAGCCCGACGGCGTCGCCGTCCCCGTCTCCCACTCAAGTGACCCCGACGCCGAGTGAACCGACACCGACGCCCACGGAGCCGGCGCCCGCCCCCGCCCCGACGCCGAGTGAACCGACCCCGGCGCCGACGGCCACGGAGCCTGCGCCTGCACCCGCCCCGACGACGCCCGAGCCCACGCCTGTCCCGACGGCGCCAACGACGGTTGCGCCCGAACCCGCCCCGACGCCCACGGAGCCGGCGCCTGCCCCTACAACCGTGGAGCCTGCACCCGCCCCGTCGACGGTTGAGCCGGCGCCTGCCCCTACAACCGTGGAGCCCACGCCCAGTCCGACGGCGCCCGAGCCCACGCCTGTCCCGACGACGTCCTAGACGGGAAAATTCTTCAACATCGGACCCGTACACGGAGCCGACGGCAACGAATTGCCCTTATGAGCTTCCTTTCGCAAACACAGCGCCCGGCGCCCCTGTACCCGATCCCGTTGCTCCTCAACGACGGAACCAGGACGAACTTCGGCCAGTTCAAGGGCAAGGTGGTGCTGGTGGTCAATGTCGCCTCCAACTGCGGCTTCACGCCCCAATACGCCGGCCTCGAGGCCCTCTACGGAAAATTCCGCGACCGCGGCTTCGAGATCCTCGGTGTCCCCTGCAACCAGTTCGCCGGCCAGGAGCCCGGCACCGACAGTGAAATCGCGGAATTCTGTGAGCGCAACTTCGGGGTGACATTCCCGCTGACAGCCAAGGCGGACGTCCGGGGCCGGAACCAGCACCTGCTCTATTCCGAGCTGACCAAGTTCCGGACCGGTTTGCTGCCGGGAGCGGTGAAATGGAATTTCGAAAAGTTCCTGGTGGGCCGTGACGGGACGGTGGCGGCCAGGTTCGGTCCCACCGTGGAGCCGGACTCGCCCAAGGTCATCGAAGCGATAGAGGAAGCGCTGGGCTGATACGCCCGGCAGGCCGAATTAAGTCTGCAGAAGCGCAGTTCTTTTGATTTTTTCCACATCAGCTACGGCGATTCACCCCAAGTTTGCCAAATGTCTGATTGGATAAATATTACTGAAGGGTACAAGGGAAGAACGGCTTCCCACCGACCATAGAGGTAGCAATGGAGCACATCGAGGCCGAACATCCCCGGCCACGCCACTTCCTACTCCACTTGAGCGATCCCCACCTGTTGGGAGGTCCAGAACCCCTCTACGGAACCGTCGACAGCGAAGCACGCCTCATCCAGCTCTTCGAAGAAGTCAAAGCGTCCGGTGCACGGCCGGAGGCTGTGATTTTCACGGGCGACCTCGCAGACAAGGGCGATCCCGAAGCCTATGTGAAACTGCGGGCCATCGTGGACCCTGCATGCGAGGAACTCGGCGCCAAGGTGATTTGGGCCATGGGAAACCATGACGACCGCGCGAATTTCCGCCGGGGCCTGCTGGACCAGCCAGGCACCGATGAGCCGGTGGACCACAGCTACTTCATCAACGGGTTGCGCGTCATTACCCTGGACACCACCGTCCCTGGATTCCACCACGGCGAGCTGAGCACAGCACAGCTGGAGTGGCTGGCCAAGCAACTCGAAACGCCGGCCCCGGACGGCACCATCCTGGCACTCCACCACCCGCCGGTTCCGTCGGTGCTCGATCTTTCGGTCCTGGTGGAGCTGCGCGACCAAGCCTCCCTGGCAGCGGTGGTCCGCAACTCTGACGTCCGTACCATCCTGGCCGGCCACCTGCATTACTCCACCACGGCCAGCTTCGCCGGTGTTCCGGTCTCGGTCGCGTCCGCATCCTGCTACACGCAGGACCTCAACGTTCCGGTGGGAGGCACCCGCGGGCAGGACGGCGGACAGGCCTTCAACCTGGTGCATGTGTACGAGCACACGATTGTGCACTCCGTGGTGCCGATGGGCCGTGGCGCCACCGTGGGTGAATACGTCTCACCCGAGGAAACCGCCCGGCGCCTGGCAGCTGCCGGAGTCCGGATTCCGGAAACCGCCAAGCAGCGCCGCAGCACCAAACAGGGCATGACCAGCAGCAAATAGGAGCGCCGGTCCCGGAGACGGCCCGCAAGTAGGCCCGGGCACCCGTGCCCGGGCCTACTTTTCCCAGGGCGCCTTGATGGGGAAGTACTTTTCCAGGAAGTCGGTCACCGCTTCTGCGCGTTCGTCGGCACTGACTTCGGGGAAACTGCCGTCGTTCAGGCAGAAGAAGTCCATGTTCCGCTTGGCGAGCAGCTTGGGCAGGTAGTTGATCCCGGCCCGCATGGTGGTGTCCACGTAGCGCACCTTCGCGGCGGTCTGCGTGACCGCGCGGCCCGTCAGCAGGGCGTAGTAGTGGTAGAACGAGTTGGTGACGGAGATGTTGTCCGCCGCCCGGAACCTGCTGGCCGCCGTCTTCCGGAATTCTTCCGGGAATTCTTCCTCCATCTGGGCCACGAGGCTGCGCCGCAGCGGAGCTGCCGTATGTTCCAGGTGCCGGGTGGTGATCCGCCCGAACCGGTTCCAGAGGAGCTTGCGGTTGACCCGGGCGGCGTTCTCAAACCCGCTGCGTTCGGCAGCGTTCTCGCCCAGGCCGATCCTGGTTTCGGCCTCAATGAACTTGGTGATGCCGCCGGGGGTGAAGAACATGTCCGGGCCTACGGGCCGGCCAAAGAACATGTCGTCATTGGAGTAGAGGAAGTGTTCAGACAATCCTTCGATGTGGTGCAGTTGGCACTCGACAGCCTGGGAATTGTGCGTGGGCAGCACTGAGGGATCGGCAAAGAACTCTTCGCTGCGGACGATCGTGACGGACGGGTGCTCTGCCAGCCAGGCCGGAGCGGGGGAGTCCGTGGCGATGAAGATGCGGCGGATCCACGGGGCGAACATGTACACGGAGCGCAGCGCGTACTTGAGTTCGTTGATCTGCCGGAATCGGGCCTCGTGGTCGTCGCCCTCGCCCAGGACCACGCCCTGCTGCTGCGCGCGGCGGGCCGCGATGTACTCCGGAGAACTTCCGTCCACCCAGGAAAAGACCAGGTCGATGTCGAAGCTGATGTCGCTGGCGTGGTCGGCGAACATGTTCTCGATGGTGGGCCAGGTGTGGCCGTAGCGTTCCACCGTGCCGCGGACGGCGTCCTGCCGCAGCATGGTCCTGCGGGTCAGGGAGTTCTCGATGGGGAGGATCAGTTCTTCGCCTTCGAAGGACCACAGCTCGATCTGGACGCCGGCGGAGGCGCCGAACTCGAAACCGCCCACCGGCTCCACCCGCGGCCGGTACAGGCGGAAGATCCGTGCCTGCCGGTTGGAGGACAGCTCTCCGTCGGCCACCAGGACGGAGGTCTTCTTCTTGGCGTCCACGGTCATGGAGTAGAAGGGCTCGTCCCGGCATGCCTCCACCAGGGCGGCGCGGAGTTTCTTCCGGCTCTTCCAGTCCAGTGCCACCACGGGGCGGTCGTTGTTGCCGCGGACCAGGAGGTACGCCAGGCCTGCGTTTGCCAGGACATTCCGCAGGAACAGCAGGTCTTCCACCATGGCCTGGTAAGGGGTCCTGGTGTCGTTGATCAGGGCGTAGCGGCCCTTGTGCCGGATGACATCGGGGCGGTGCTTGAGCCGCTGTTCCGCCGCCGCCGACGTGATCTCGGCGTGAAATTGTTCCTCCACGGACGCCTGGCCGCCGTAGTAGACCTCGTCCTGGACCGGTGCTTCTGTAATGGTTGTCTCCGTGGTGGTCGAAGTAAGCTTTCTTACCTGCATGATAGTCCTGCCGTGGTAACAGCAGGTTTCGGCCCGCGGCGGCAGGGATTTAGGCGCCCAGCGCCTCCCGCCAGGCGCGCAGGAAAGCGCCGCCGGCGTCGTCGTGGATCACCGTGCTGTCCAGTCCCAGGTCCGCTGCCGTGAGGACCGGGTAGGGTTTGCCGGGCACGCCGTCAGCGGGCCGGACGTCAACGTGCTTGACCGGGTGGTCGTTGTGGTGGAGCCAGTCGGCCATCGCGTAGTCGGTCCGGGAATCGCCCACCGTCCGCCAGGCCTGAGGCGTGATCCCCTGGGCAGCCAGCAGTTCCACCGCGCGGCTGGCGCCGAGGTCCTTGCCCAGCCGCACGGACTCGATGTCGGTGGAGATGATGGTGGGATCCACCCGGTAGTCCACTGCGTCGTCGGAATTGGGCGCATGGTGGTCCAGCCGGACAACGCCCAGGCCGTGCCTGCCCATGAGCTCCATGGCGTCCGCGTCGAACAGTTTTTGCTCGGCCAGGTACTCGGCGCTGGGCACGTCGATGTGCTGCTCCACCGAGACCATGGCGCGTTTCGTTTCGTCGAAGAACATGTGGGCGGCGTAATCCTCCGCCACCAGGCGCCGGATGTCGTCGCCGTACGCTGCAGGGACAGCCAGTTCCCGGTCCACGTGGATGGGGCCTGCCCCGGCGTTTGTGTAGCTGAACCAGACGGCGCCCTTTTCGCACACGGCGTGGATGACCGTTCCCGCCGGGATTCCGGCGGCGATCATCGGTTCCATGACCTGTTCGCGGATGAACGCGTCCGAGCGGCCGGTGTTGAAGATGACGGGGATTCCGGCTGCCGCGAGTGCCACCAGGTCACGGATGATGTCCGGCTTCACGTCGCGGGTCACCGGGCTTGCCACCGGTCCGTCCACATCCAGCAGCAGCGCCAGCGGCGGCGTGGATGGCAGGCGGGTTCCGGACACGGGCATGGCGGGGGAGTCGGATGCGGTCATGGCTCCATTCTGTCAGCAGGAACCGGCCCGCTGCCGTGGAACGGGCCGATGTGACGGATGGTCACTGTTTGGCTACAACCTGGCGCCGGTCCGCCCGGATGCTTTCGCTGGGGCGGCGCGGTGCCTACTGTTGCATGGTGATATTCAAAGCTGTGGGCGAGGGCCGCCCTTACCCCGACCATGGTTACAGCACCCCGAAACAGTGGGCGTCGCTGCCGCCGCGGCCGGTCCGGCTGGACGAACTGGTGACCACCAAGCGCACGCTGGACCTGGAGGCCTTGCTGGCCGAAGATTCCACATTCTTCGGTGACTTGTTCCCGCACGTGGTGCAATACCAGGGAACCCTTTACCTGGAGGACGGCCTGCACCGCGCGGTCCGTACGGCACTGCACCAGCGCACGGCGATCCACGCCCGGGTCCTGGTGCTCGATGGCTAGCCGCCGGCCGAAGGACCCCAGCGTCCTGCACGGTCACCGGGTGGTGTCCGGCGCCGAGCTGCGGGCGGCGATGGAAGCGGCCAAGGACGCCGACGAAACGGCCCGGGTCCGCCGGCGCGTGCTCCACGGCGTGGTCCTGGTCCTGTTGGTTGGGCTGATCGCCGCGGCCATCATCGTTGCCCTTGCCATCATTAACGGGCGGCTGAAGGTTCCCACGGCCGAGCCCAGCCAGAAGCCGGTGTCTTCGTGCCCCACCGCGGTGTTCGACTACACGCCCAACGACAAGGTCAGCCTGAACGTCTTCAACTCCACCACCCGGGCCGGCCTGGCCCGCTCCGTGGCGGATGAGTTCCTGGCGCGGAAGTTCGCGGTGGGCAATGTGTCGAACGTCAATGCGGGCTACCGGGGCGTTGCGGCGGTGGTCTCAGGCGCGGCCGGGCAGGCCGCCGCTTTCACGGTGCAGCGCAACGTTCCGGGGTCCGACTACTTCCAGGACAGCAGGACCGACGCCAGCGTGGACGTCATCCTGGCCCATGACTTCGCAGCGCTCGTCCCGGCCGACGTGGTGGACCAGACCCCGGGGACCCTGGGCTGCCCCCGGGAAAGCCGCCGCATTGCGGATGCCAACAAGCTTCCGGTAGTGCCGGCGCGCTGACCACGGCTTACCTGACCACGGCTTAGCCGGCCGCCGCTGGAAGGCCGGCCACGCGCAGGGGCCGGCCTTCGTCGTCGAACCTTGCTCCCGCACCCAGCTGGATGAACCGCACCGTCCGGGCCACGCGCGCTTCCAGTTCGGCAGGCTCGTCGCTGCCCCTGGCGGCACTGGAGGACAGCGTGCCCAGGATTAGCTGGGACTGCTGCCCCACGTCCGCCACCGGCAGGTAGCCCTGCTCCATGCCGTCACGCAGGATGCCCTGCAGCAGGGTGCTGAGCTCGCTGACATGGTCTGAGAGTTTCGCAAAGGACGACGGCGACAGCACGGCGCCCATGGCCGGTCCGGGCGGGAGGTGGCGGCGGCTGAGGTCAACTACCTGGGCGCGGACGTAAAGGGCCAGCCGTTCCACCGGGTTCTCCAGGCGGCCCAACGAGTCGCGCAGGTCCGAGAGGAACTTTTCCGTCTCCTCCAGCGCGTAGGAAATCAACAGTTCTTCGATGTCCGCGTAGTAGTTGTAGACGGCGGTCCGGCCCACCCCTGCGTGCCGGGCCACGTCCGTCATGGTCAACCCGGGAAGGCCGTGGGTGAAAAGGAGTTCGCCGAAGGCTGTGAGGATACGGCGCTGCGTGTCAGCGCGTTGTTCGGCGTTGCTGGCCGCTGAAATCCTGGGCATGCAGACACTTTACCGCGATGTGTCAGTAAACGGCGCTAGATTGCGCAGCCATCCGGACCGCAGGCCCCGGCCTCCGCGGAATCGACCAGCACCAGCGGGTTGGCTTCCTGCCATGCCTGGTTGAGGGCGCGCGTGAACGTTTCCGCCGGCTGGGCGCCGGACAGGCCGAACTTGCGGTCAATGACAAAGAACGGGACACCACTGATGCCCAGGGACTGGCCTTCCTGGAAATCGGACCGGACCGCGTCCGAGTACTTGTCCGTGGTGAACAGTTCGTCCACCTCGTCCTCCGGCAAGCCAAGCTCCCTGCCCAGTTCTCCCAGGTACTCCCGGCTGCCAATATCTTTGCCGTGCTCGAAATGGTCGCTGAGCAGGCGTTCCTTGGCGGCGTCCTGCTTGCCGTGGGCGGCAGCGAGGTGGATCAGCCGGTGCGCCGTGAAACTGTTGGCCACCACCACCTTGTCGAAGCGGTAGTTCAGGCCCTCGTCCTTGGCCTGCCGTGCCACGTGGTCGAACATTTGCGAGACCTGCTGGGCCGGCATCCCCTTGCGGCTGCTCAAGTACTCCAGTTCGGTGCCATCGAAATGCTCCGGCAGCCCGGGATCCAACTGGTAGCTCCGCCACACCACATCAACAGCATCACGGTGCGGAAAGGATGCCAGGGCGGACTCAAAGCGGCGTTTGCCGATGAAGCACCATGGGCAGGCGACGTCGGACCAGATCTCAATCTTCATGGCCTGCATAACCGGCCGGCAGGGGGCGCCATTCCGGCGCCCGCTATGAGATCCGCCACATTGGGTCTTGTGGCGGCGGCCGTCGTGGGCAATAGTCGGATCAGGTGGTCATGCAGCGGCCCTCGGAATCGAAGACTCATCGGGTGCAAGAGCGCATCCGGTGATATTTTGCCCGGCCTGCTGGGGAGCCCGGCCTGTAACCTGGGAGGCCAGGAATGCGGATTGGACTTGTCTCAGGGCCGTGGATCCCGGTCCCGCCGGCCACCTACGGAGGCACGGAAAGGGTGGTGGACGCCCTTGCCCGGGGCTTCGCCGCAGCCGGGCACGAGGTCCTGCTCGCGGCACCGCTCGAGAGTACGTGCCCGGTAAGGCTCGTTCCGGAAATGCGGCCCGCTGAGTACGAGGGGCTCGGCACCAGCATCAGCGAACTCAGCCATGTTGTCAGGGCCTACGAGGGACTGCAGGACGCGGACATCATCCACGACCACACCATGGCGGGGCCCATCTACCTGCACCGTCCGGCCGGGGTCCCGCTGGCCACCACCATCCACGGACCCATCGACGCCCGGGCGGCGGACATCTACCGCGCCGTTGCCCGGCGTGGTGCCGTGATCGCCATCTCCAAGGACCAGGCGTCGCACGCCCCCGCAGTTCCCGTCACCCGGATCATCCACCACGGAATGGACCTCTCCGCCGTGCCCGTGGGGACCGGCAGCGGCGGCTACCTGTGCTTCGTTGGCCGCTCGAGTCCGGACAAGGGACTGCTTGAGGCCATCACGATCGCCAGGCAGGTTGGAATGCACCTCAAAATTGCGGTCAAGATGCGCGAACCGGAAGAGGTCCGCTTTTTCCGGGAAGTGATTGAACCGATCCTGGGCCCCACCGAGGACTTCGTCGGGGAAGTGGACGATGCCGCCAAATACCGGTTGGTGGGCGGTGCAACGGCATTCCTGAACCCCATCCAATGGTCCGAACCGTTCGGCCTGGTGATGATCGAGGCGCTCGCCACCGGCACCCCGGTGATTGGGACGCTCATCGGAGCGGCCCCGGAAATCGTGGAGCACGGCCGGACGGGATTCCTGGGAAAAACCGAGGAACTGGCCGGCTTTGTGGCGGCCGCGGCCGGGCTGGACAGGGCCGTGTGCCGGCAAGCCGTGGAAGAGCGCTTCAGCGCCGCCCGCATGGTTGCCGACCACCTGGAGCTCTACGCCGAACTCATTGAAGGGAGGACGCGCTCAGGGGTTCCGCAGGTTCCCCGGGTGCACCAGAATTTACTGGGGGCCTGAATGCTTCCCGATCCCCCGGGGGCATCTGCCGGAGAAGGGAGCCTTTCCATGACCGCCTGGAATGAAGACAACGAGGCAGCAGTATCCGATTCGGGCTCGGTCACGGTCCTGGAGGGATCATCGTTCTGCATCTCCTCCGGCACTGGCGACATCAGTCCTGATGCCGGGACCAACGGAGTCTTCTTCCAGGACACGCGGATCATCTCGCGCTGGATGCTCAGGATCAACGGCGCATTGCGCGAACCATTGTCAGCCCAGCGGCCGCAACCGTTCGAGGCCACGTTCGTGGGCCGCGCCAAATGGCCCGGCGGCAGGTTTGACAGCCCCTTGGTGGTCCGCCAGGTCCGCCACATCGGCCCAGGGCTGCAGGACGATATTTCCCTCGAAAACTATGCGGCCGAAGCGGTGGATTGCGAGATCGAGCTGCTCGTCGACGCCGACCAGGCAGACCTCTTCGAGGTCAAGGGCGGCCGTACCAGCGGCCTGGACGACACCACCCGGGCCATCACGGACGGGAGGCTGGTCATTGAGGCATCACGGCACGGCCAGCAGCGAGGCACTGCCGTCGGCGCACGGGGGGCAGAGGTCAGCGCTGACGGGCTGCGGTTCCACGTCACGGTTCCGGCGCGGGGCAAATGGAGCACCAGCGTCATCGTGGTGCCCCTGGTCAACGGTGAGGCGCCGGAGGAGCCCTTCAAGGAGGGGCGGCTTCCGCACCACCGGGAAGGGGTGCGCCGGCACCTGGACTGGGAGGAAGGCGTTCCGCGGATCAGCATCGAGGACTCGAGCTTCCAGAACGTGCTCAACCGGAGCCAGAGCGACCTTGGTGCCCTGCGCATCTTCGATGCCCACCACCCCAACCGGGCTGCGGTGGCGGCCGGGGCGCCGTGGTTCATGGCCCTGTTCGGCCGGGATTCGCTGCTGACCTCCTACATGAGCCTGATGGTCAACCCCAACCTCGCCCTGGGCACGCTCCAAACCCTGGCCGGGATCCAGGGAAAGAAAGTGGACGTGGATTCCGAGGAGGAACCCGGCCGCATCCCGCATGAGGTCCGGCTCGGCGTCACTGCCGGCCTGTCCCTGGGCGGTACGGCCTATTACGGCACGGCCGACGCCACCCCCCTTTTCGTCTCCACCCTGGGCGAGCTGAGCCGGTGGGGCCTCTCCCGGGACGCGATCCAGCCCCTGCTGCCACACGCGGACCGGGCGCTGGAATGGATCGAAAAATACGGCGACCGCGACGGCGACGGTTTCGTGGAATACCTCCGGCCCAACGACCACGGCCTGGTGAACCAGGGCTGGAAGGACTCCTGGGACGGGATCAATTTCGCCGACGGAACCATCGCCGAAGCCCCGATCGCCCTCTGCGAAGTCCAGGCGTATGTCTACTCCGCCTACCTTGGCAGGTCCCTGCTGGCCCACTGGAGCGGCGATTCCGCCCTCGAAAAGCACTGGGCTGACAAGGCAGCCGCCTTCAAGGAGGAGTTCAACAAGAAGTTCTGGCTGCCGGAGAAGGGCTACTACGCGGTGGCACTGGACAAGGACAAACGGCCCGTCGATGCGCTGACCTCCAACATCGGCCACTGCCTCTGGACGGGCGTCGTGGACGAGGACAAGGCCGTGTCCGTCATGGAGAACCTGATGTCCCCGCAGATGTTCACCGGCTGGGGCATCCGCACGCTGGCGTCCGACATGGGCGCCTACAATCCGGTCAGCTACCACAACGGCTCGGTGTGGCCCCACGACACGGCCCTGGTGGCCACCGGGCTGATGCGGTACGGGTTCGTGGACGAGGCCAAGCGGGTGGCCTCCGGGATCCTCGACGCAGCCCGGCATTTCGACGGGCGGCTGCCGGAGCTGTTCTGCGGGTTCGACCGTGGCGAGTACCCTGGCCCGGTTCCGTATCCCACCGCGTGCTCGCCGCAGGCCTGGGCCGCGGCGGCGCCGGTGCAACTGGCACGGATCCTGCTCCGGTTCGACCCCGTCTTCACCCGCGGGGTGGTGCACCTGGCCCCGATCCTGCCGGAGTCCGTGGGCACCTTCCGGGCGGAAAATGTCCTGCTGGACGGAAGCCGGGTGACCATCAAAGCCACCGGAACCACAGGCACCATTGAAGGCCTTCCGCCGGGACTGAAGCTGCTCGCCGGGCCCCGGCCCCCGCTGGCCTACCCGCTGGAAGGGGCGGCTGCGGGCGTTGGCACCCGCAGGCTCCCCTAAGGGAGGGGGCGTTCCAGTACGAAGTCGTGTTCCACGGTGCTGCCCAGCCGGAAGGACTTGGTTCCCACCTTGCGGAAACCCGATTTCTCGTAGAAACGGATGGCCCGGGCATTCTGGCTGTTGACGCCCAGCCAGGCCCCGTCCGCACCGGTTGCGGCGGCTGCCTCGAGGCTGGCGTGCATGAGCTCGGCGGCGGCGCCCAACCCGTGGTAGTCAGGGTGGACGTAGCACTTGCTGATCTCCACGGAGGGGACCAGCGTCAGGGCGGAGGACACGTCCGGGTCCGCGGCGGGCCGGTCCACCAGCAGGCTGTAGCCGGTGAGCGGGCCGTCGGCATCGAGGACCAGGATGGTAATGTCCGGGTCAGCGAGGTAGCGCGTGAAGTGCGCTTCGCTGAGCGTGTTGGCCAGGTGCGCGGCGATGTCGGACGGTGACGACGACGGCGGGCAGGCAAGCGGAAAGGTGACGGCTGCCAGCGCGGCCAGCGGGCCGGCGTCGTCCGCTGTTGCCCTGCGGATGCTGTGGGTCATGGGGGTTCCTTCCGGCTCAGGCGGTGATGGTGCGGATGGGGGAGCCGGCAAGCCAGGCGGCGATGTCCTCTACGGCTCCGCCGTAGAACTGCCGGTAGCTTTCCTGCGTGACGTAGCCCAGGTGGGGCGAGAGGACCGTGTTCGGGGCGGCCATGAGCGGGTGCCCGGCCGGCAGCGGTTCCTGGTCGAAGACATCCAGGGCGGCGCCGCGGATCCAGCCCTCGGCCAGCGCCTTGAGGAGTGCGTCCTGGTCAACGAGGGGACCCCGCGCGGTGTTCACCAGGATGCCTTCGGGGCCGAGCAGCCGCAGTTCCTCCTCGCCCACGATGTTTTCGGAGCGCGGGGAGAGCCGCAGGTGGAGGGTTGCGACGTCGGCGAGGGTGAACAGTTCCTCCTTCGAGACCAGGCGCGCGCCGGCGTCGGCCGCGGCCTCCGCCGTCAGGTTCCGGCTCCACGCCACCACGTCCATCCCGAAGGCCCGGCCGTACGCCGCTACCCGGCGGCCGATCTTGCCCAGCCCGACGATGCCCAGGGTCTTCCCTGCCAGTTCGAAGCCCACCGTGGACTGCCAACTGCCGTTGCGCAGAGAGTGGTCCTCGGCCGGGAGGTGCCGTGCGAGGGCCATGAGCAGGGCCCAGGTCAGCTCCGGGGCGGCAGTGGGTGAGCCGGGTGTGCCGCAGACGGTGACTCCGTGTTCGGTTGCCGCCGCGACGTCGATCGAGGCGTTGGCCATGCCGGTGGTCACCAGCAGCTGCAAGGCGGGAAGTTGCTCAAATACCTCACGCGGGAACGCGGTCCGCTCGCGCATGGCGATCACCATGGTGGTGCCTGCCAACGCCGAGACCAGGGCGTCGCGGGAGGCGAAGGGTTCCCGGTATGAGGTGATGGTGACGCCGGCAGCCTCCAGGGCCGCGAAGTCGGCGAAGCCATGGGCCACGTCCTGGTAGTCATCAAGGATGGCAAGCCGGTGCGTCATGGGTGTCCTTTGCGGTGTCCAGTCGTCCACAGTCACGTTCATCGTATGGCAGGGCCCTGCGGCTGGGCGCCTGGAGCCCCGGGCACGCGCGGCGTGATAGCAATGAGGGTGATGAATCAAAGCCCATTCCCCATGTTGTCCCTGTGAGCGCCGGCGTCCTTTCCCGTGTGCCCGGGAGCTGGATCCTGCTGGCCTGCATCGGCCTGCTGGCCCTGAACCTGCGGGGTCCCTTCGTGGCGGTCGCGCCCCTGGTGGACCTCATGCAGGCGGAACTGCACTTTTCGCCGGTCCTGCTCGGCTTGCTGACCAGTATCCCCGTGCTCTGCTTCTCGCTCGCCGCTCCATTGGCCTCCCTGGCGGCGCGGCGGTTCGGAGCAGAGTTCGCCGTTACGCTGACCATTTTGGGTGTCCTTGCCGGCGTGCTGGTCCGTTCCGCGGGCGGCCCGGTGCTGGTGGTGGCCGGTACCGTGCTCATCGGGGTGGCCATCACCGTGGGAAACATTGCGGTGCCCCTGATCATCCGCCGCGATTTCGCACCGCGCCGGCAGGGGACCGCCATGGGGATCTACACGGCGGCACTGAACATCGGCTCCTTCCTGACCTCGGTGGCCATGGCCCCGCTTGCAGCGGTCACCGGGTGGCGGCTTGCGCTCGCCGCCGTCGCCGTCCTTGCCGTCGCCGCCATTGTGGTGTGGGTCCTGGCGGTGGGGCCGCGCACGGCATTCCTGGTCTCGGATGAGACCGAGGGTGGGGGTAGTGCGGACGGGCAGCCGGCGACGGCACGCAGTTCCGGATGGACGACGTTCGGGCTGACGGCGGGCTTCGGCGGCCAGGCGTTCTCTTACTACGGCGTCACCGCGTGGCTGCCCAGCTACCTCCACGACGAACTGGGGATGAATGCCGCCCAGGCCGGCGCCGCGTCCTCGATCTTCCAGATCCTGGCGATCGTGGGCGGCCTCGGCGTTCCGTTTGCAGCCAAGTACATGAGTACGACGGCGGTGGCGGTCACCTTGGGGACGTTGTGGCTTGCCGTTCCCGTGGGGCTCCTGGTCCTGCCGCAGCTGTGGTGGCTGTGGTCCACGTCCGGCGGCATCGCCCAGGGCGGCGGCATCACCCTGATCTTCATCGCCGTGATCAAGCTGGCGCGCGACCAGGCCTCCGCCGGCCGGATGTCCGCAACGGTCCAGGGCCTGGGCTATTGCCTCGCTGCCGTTGCCCCTCCGCTGGTGGGCTTCGTCCACGACACGTCCGGCTCGTGGACGCCGGCCCTGCTGGTCATCCTGGCCTCCGTGCTGACCTTCTTTGCCAGCACCACCCTGTCCGTGCGGAAGGTGCCGAAGGGGCGGTAAGGCGGCGGCCGCCGTCGAACGCCCGCTCACTTGTTGCACCAAACGGCGGAACGCCCGCTCACTTGTTGCACCAAACGGCGGAACGCCCGCTCACTTTCTTGGGGAAAGTGAGCGGGCGTTTCGGGTTTTCCTGCAACAAGTGAGCGGGGGTGTGAGGGGTGCTCCGTCGCCGGGCCGGCGCCCCGGATTTCGGGGGGCCTGTTGCGAAGGGCGTGCCGGCCCGGCAAACGGAAGTTCTGGTGGGTCAGGCCGCTGCCAGCTCCTCGACCGTGGCCTTCTCGCGGGCTTCCGTGAGGTAGCGGGCGTAGGCGGGGAGCGTCAGGAAGGACGGGAACTCGCGGCTGAGCGTGACTTCCTCGAAGATGTCGCGGGCGTCCTCGAAGCGGTCGCCGTCGAAGCGCTCCAGCCGGGCGAATTCCTCGTCCAGGAGTTCTTCCACCCACTCGTGGCTGATGATCTCGCCCTGGTCCGTGATGGCCCGGGCGAAGATCCACTGCCACAGCTGCGACCGGGAGATCTCCGCGGTGGCGGCGTCCTCCATCAGGTTGTGGATGGCTACAGCGCCGTTGCCGCGAAGCCAGGACTCGATGTAGCGGATGCCCACCTCGATGTTGTTCCGGATGCCCTGCTCGGTGATGGTGCCGGTGGTGGCAGCGACGTTGATCAGGGCGCGGTCATCGGGGGTGACGTCCTCGCGGAGCCGGTCCAGCTGGTTGGGCTTGCTGCCGAGGACGCCGTCGAACACTTCGCGGCAGACGGGCACCAGGTCGGGGTGGGCCACCCAGGAGCCGTCGAACCCGTCGTTGGCCTCGCGGGTCTTGTCCGCACGCACCTTCTCGAGGGCGTTGGCGTTGGCTTCCGGGTCCTTGCGGTTGGGAACGGCCGCGGCCATGCCGCCGATGGCCATGGCGCCGCGCTTGTGGCAGGCCCGGACCAGCTGTTCGGTGTAGGCGCGCATGAACGGCTGCGTCATGGTTACCTGACCGCGGTCCGGGAGGACGAAGCGCGGGCCGCGGGTGCGGAAGTTCTTGATCAGCGAGAAAATGTAATCCCAGCGGCCGGCGTTCAGGCCCGAGGCGTGGTCCCGCAGTTCGTAGAGGATCTCCTCCATCTCGAACGCTGCGGTGATGGTTTCGATCAGCACGGTGGCGCGGATGGTGCCCTGCGGGATGCCGAGCAGGTCCTGGGCCAGGATGAAGATATCGTTCCAGAGCCGGGCTTCGAGGTGGTTCTCGATTTTCGGCAGGTAGAAGTACGGACCCTTGCCCTGGGCCAGCAGGCGGCGGGCGTTGTGGAAGAAGAACAGTCCGAAGTCCACGATGCCGCCCGCGATGGGCTGGCCGTCGATGAGCATGTGCTTCTCCGGCAGGTGCCAGCCGCGAGGGCGGACCACCATGGTGGGCAGTTCGCCCGCCTTCAGCTTGTAGTCCTTGCCTTCTTCGGTGGTGAAGTCGATCCGGCGTTCCAGAGCGTCGGTGAGGTTCAGCTGGCCCTTGATGACGTTCCGCCAGGTGGGGGTGGAGGAGTCCTCCATGTCGGCGAGCCACACTTTCGCCCCCGAGTTCAGGGCGTTGATGGTCATTTTCTTGTCCACCGGGCCCGTGATCTCGACGCGGCGGTCCTCCAGGCCGGGTGCGGGGGGAGCGACCCGCCAGGACGGATCATTCCGGATGTGCTCGGTCTCCCGGAGGAAGCGGGGGTCGGCGCCGGCAGCAATATCGGCCCGCCGGGTGCGTCGGGCCTGCAATAGCTCCTGCCGGCGGTCGGTGGTGGCCCGGTGCAGCTTCGCGATAAACGACAGTGCGTCCGGCGTCAGCACCTCGTCCTGGCGGCAAATGGGCTGGGCGGTCAAGGTAATGCCATTGATCGTGAAGCTGTCAGTGAAGCTGTTCATTTCAGTCTCCTTAAAGACGAAAGGGAAGTTCGACGGCGGGTAGCAGCAGGGTGGCGACTGAGGCACGAGGCCGAGGAGCCGGTGTCGCGGCAGCCTGCGTAAAAGGGGCCCTGCGTCCGGCCTCGGCGAGTTCTACGAGCCCAAGGCCGGACGTGGGGAATAGCAGGCAGAGCGATGCCGGTCCGAAGGCCGGACGGAAGCGCCGCCGTCGTAAGCGTTAGTGGAACTGGCCCTCTTCGGTGGATCCCACGAGGGCGAGGGTCGACGCGTTCGGGTTGAGCGCCGTGGAGATGGTGTCGAAGTAGCCGGTGCCGACTTCGCGCTGGTGCTTGGTTGCGGTGTAGCCGCGGGACTCGGAGGCGAATTCCTTTTCCTGAAGTTCGACGTAGGCGCTCATGCCTTCACGGGCGTAGCCGTGGGCGAGGTCGAACATCGAGTAGTTCAGGGCGTGGAAGCCGGCCAGGGTGATGAACTGGAAGGTGAAGCCCATGGCGCCGAGTTCGCGCTGGAACTTGGCGATGGTGGCGTCGTCCAGGTGCTTGCGCCAGTTGAAGGACGGCGAGCAGTTGTAGGAGAGCATCTGGTCCGGGAACTCGGCCTTGACGGACTCCGCGAACTTGCGGGCCAGCTCCAGGTCCGGGGTGCCCGTTTCCATCCAGATGAGGTCGGAGTACGGGGCGTAGGCCTTGGCGCGGGCGATGCAGGGTTCGATGCCGTTGCGGACCTTGTAGAAGCCCTCGGCGGTGCGCTCGCCGCTGATGAATTCCTGGTCGCGCTCGTCGACGTCGGAGGTGATCAGGGTGGCGGCCTCGGCGTCGGTGCGGGCAATGACGACCGTGGAGGTGCCTGCGACATCTGCTGCCAGGCGGGCGGCGTTCAGGGTGCGGACGTGCTGCTGGGTGGGGATCAGGACCTTGCCGCCAAGGTGGCCACACTTCTTCTCCGACGCGAGCTGGTCCTCCCAGTGCACGCCCGCGGCGCCGGCCTGGATCATGGACTTCATCAGCTCGTAGGCATTGAGGGGTCCGCCGAAACCGGCTTCAGCGTCGGCGACGATCGGCACCATCCAGTCCTCGACCGTCTGGATGCCCTCGGAAAACTCGATCTGGTCCGCGCGGAGCAGCGCGTTGTTGATGCGGCGGACCACCGTGGGGACCGAGTTGGCCGGGTAGAGCGACTGGTCCGGGTAGGTGTGGCCGGAATTGTTGGCGTCCGCGGCGACCTGCCAGCCGGAGAGGTAGATGGCGCGCAGGCCGGCCTTGACCTGCTGCACGGCCTGGTTGCCGGTCAGGGCACCCAGGGCGTTCGTGTAGCCACCGGTCTTGTGCTCCTCGGTGAGCTGCTTCCACAGCTTCTCGGAGCCGCGGCGGGCCAGCGTGTGTTCTTCGGAGACGCGGCCGCGGAGGCGGACGACGTCGGAAGCCTTGAAGTCACGGGTCACACCTTCCCAGCGCGGGTTGGCGGCCCACTCGAGCTCCAGGGCGGCGGCCTGCTCTTCGGGCGTCTGCTGGGTGGGCTCAAATGCTGCAGTCATCGTTGATCTCCTTGATTGAACTTTGGGTGGAGTAGGTGGGAACCGCGCCGTTGAGGCTCCCACCGGCTTATCCGGTGCGGTGTTTCTTTCCGTGACAACTACTTTTCAGCACTTTCAACCCCCTTTCTAGATGAAAACTCTGGAAAGAAATGCACTTCTTCCCGTATTCTTCAGAAATGTCGCCTTCAAGCTGGAACAGGGACGTTTCCCAGCCGCCCTCCACTGCCACCCCGGAACTGGACGTCATCGCCCTCGGCCGCCGCGTCCGCCACCTGCGCAAGCAAGCCGGCCTGACGCTCGATGACCTGAGCGCCGCCGTCGGCACCGCTCCCAGCCAGCTGAGCCTGATCGAGAACGGCAAGCGTGAGCCTAAACTGACGCTGCTGCAGCACCTCGCGGGGGCGCTCAGTGTCAGCATCGACCAGCTGCTCGGGGCCGAGCCGCCCAGCCGCCGCGCCGCGCTGGAAATTGAGCTGGAACGGTACCAGCGCGGACCGCTGTACGAGTCGCTGAACCTGCCCAGAATCCGCATCAGCTCGCGGCTTCCGCTGGATGTCCTGGAGGCCCAGGTGGGGCTGCTGCACGAGCTCGAACGGAAGATGAACGAGCAAGTGGCCACCCCGGAGGAAGCCCGCCGCGCCAACGGTGAATTGCGGGCCATGATGCGGGAGCGGGGGAACTACTTTCCGGAGTACGAGGCCGAGGCCCAGAAGGTCCTCAAAGAGGTTGGCTATACCACCGGTCCGCTCAGCCAGCACGTCATCGCTGACATTGCCGCGCACCTGGGGTTCACCCTGCACCATGTGGGAGATCTGCCGCACTCCACCCGGTCGGTGACTGACCTGAAGAACCGCAAAATTTACCTGACCCAGAGCCAGCGGCAGGACCACGACCCCCGCTCGGTGCTGCTGCAAGCCCTGGGCCACTACGTCCTGGGACACGAGACGCCCAAGAACTACGGCGACTTCCTGGCCCAGCGGGTGGCCACCAACTATTTCGCGGCCGCCCTGCTCCTGCCCGAACAGGCCACGGTGGAATTTCTGCAGAAAGCCAAAGCTGCCAAGGAAATCGCGGTGGAGGACATCCGGGACGCGTTCGCTGTCTCCTACGAGACCGCAGCGCACCGGTTCACCAACCTTGCCACCAAGCACCTGGGCATCACCACGCATTTCCAGAAAACGCACCAGAGCGGGATCATCTACAAGGCCTACGAGAACGACGGCGTGAACTTCCCGCAGGACCACACCGGCGCCATTGAGGGGCAACCGTCGTGCAAGTCGTGGACATCGCGGGCGGTGTTCGACGTGCCGGACAAGTTCAGCGCGTACAGCCAGTACACGGACACACCGTCAGGCACGTACTGGTGCACCGCCCGCACGGAACGCTCCGCCGCCGGGGAATTCTCGCTGAGCATCGGGGTGCCCTACCAGCACGTGAAGTGGTTCCGCGGGCGCGAGACCACGGCCCGGGCCACCTCCAACTGCCCGGATCCGAACTGCTGCAAGCGCCCGCCTGCCGAACTGACCAACCAGTGGGCCGGCAATGCCTGGCCTTCGGCGCGGGCCCACTCGCACCTGCTGGCCGCGATGCCCCCGGGCGCCTTCCCCGGCGTGGACGAAACCGAGGTGTACAGCTTCCTGCAGGCCCACTCCGGGAGCTAGCCGCACGCCCGCTCGTATCTTGCGGTTATCCCACGCACGCCCGCTCACATCTTGCGGCTATCCCAGCAACGCCCGCTCATGTCTTGCCAAAGAAGTGAGCGGGCGTTTGGGGTTTTCTTGTCGGAGGTGAGCGGGCGTTTGGGGTTTTCTTGTCGGAGGTGAGCGGGCGTTTGGGGTTTTCCTGTCGGAGGTGAGCGGGCGTTGGGTCAGCCGTGGAGGGTCCGGTAGGCGTCGGCCGCGGCGGGGTGCAGGGGGACGCCGGCGGTATTGATGAGGCTTTCGGCGCTGAGGAACTGCACCCCCAGGCTGGATTGTGGGATGAGTTCGCCGGCGTTGTGCACCAGCAGTTGCACCGTCCGCTCCACCGTGGCGTGGTCCAGGTCCCGGCGGCACAGCAGCAGGTTGGGCGCGCCCACGGTCCACACTGCCGGGATGCCGGGGTAGCTGCCCTCGGGGATGAGGACGCGGTCGTACATGCCGCCGTACCGCCGACGCAGTTCCGGAAGCAGGCCGGAGAGGTCCAGCAGCCCCAACGCCACGTCCTGCTGGGCTGTGGCGATGGCGGCGGTGGGCACGCCACCGGACCAGAACAGCGCATCCACGGTCCCCGCTTTCAGGGCCGCAATACCGTCGTTCAGGCCAAGATTTTCGACGGCGGCGGTCCCGGCTGCGGGCGCTGCGGCAGTTGCCGAGGCACCCAGGCCGGCCGCTTCGAGGAGCCTGGGGGTGGTCAGGGAGGTGCCGGACCCCGGCTGTCCCACGGCAACCCGGCGCCCGGCAAGCCCGGAGACATCCCGGATCCCGCTGTCCTTGCGCACCACGCAGTGGACGTAGTTTTCGTAGACCTTGCCGATCGCGGCGATGTCTGCCGCATTCCCGCTGGACTGGTCCCCGGCAGCGTCCGCGAGGGCCACGGCAAACGCGGCGCGCCCGGCCCGGAGCTCCGCAATGTTGTCCAGGCTCCCGCCGGTGGCTACGGCGCGTGCATGGCTGGCCACGCCGTGACGCTCCAGGGCCGCCGCCAGGAGCGTAGAGAACTCGAGATAGAAGCCGCCCGGTTCGCCGCCCGCCACAATAAGGCTCTCCGGCCGGTCCCCGCCGGTGCAGGCACTGAGCGCGGGCGGCAGCACGGTTGCAAGTCCGACGGCGGTGGCCCACGTCAGGACGGAGCGGCGGGAAGGGTGCGGTGCGGGGATGGAAACGCTAGGCACGGGTACCACCGTCGGGCATCGCATCAGGGGCGGCATTTGAGTAGGAGTTGAACTCGATCCGGGCCGACAACCCGTGCGGGGAAGCCTCGGCCAGCACCAGCCGGCCGCCGTTCGCTGCGGCAAGCTCACCCACAATGGTCATGCCCAGCCCGGTCCCCGGAACCGAGGAGTGCCGCGGGGACCGCCAAAATCTGGTGGCCGCCGAGGCGCGCTCGGACGCCGACAGCCCCGGGCCGTCGTCGGAAATTTCCACCACAACCGCGCCCGTTTCCGTCCGCACGGCGGCGGTGACGGTGGCCCCGGGCGCGTACTTGAAGGCGTTGCCGAGAAGTTCGTCCAGCATCTGGGCCAGCTCGGCGGCCCGGCACGCAATCAGGGCCGCCGGATGGGGCGCCGGCACGAGCACCAGTCGGCACCCGGCCTGGTCCGCCAGGGGTGCCACCCGTTCGATTTCGTCCTGTAAGACGGGAAAGGGGTCGATGGGCGGGGCGGCGGCGTGGTCTGCGGGAGGGACAGATGCCCGCAGGGACCCCTCGGAAGCCCTGTGTTCCGCGGCGGCAAGTTTCAAAACCCCGTCAAGGATGTCCTCCACCCGCTCAAGCTCCGCCACTGCCCGTTCCGCTGCGTCGTGTTCGCGGGCGGATTTCAGCTCAAGCTGGAGCAGGTCCAGCCGCAGCCGGAGTGCGCCCACTGGGTTGCGCAGCTGGTGGGACGTGTCCGCAATCAGCTGCCGTTGCGCTTCCATGCTGGCGCTCACGGTCCTGGCCATAGCCGTGAACGACCGGCTCAGTTCCCGCAGTTCCGGGGGACCTTCCTCCGGAAGCCGCTCGGTTCGCCCGGTCCGTTCCAGCTCATGCACCGCCGAATCAAGCCGGAGGACGGGCCGCAGCACCCAGCCGGTGACCCTGGCCGCCCCCAGCAGGAGCACTGCTGCCAGCGCCAGGGCCGCAACGCCCACACCGAGCCAGCGCTGCTGGAGCTTCTGCCGGGCCGTCTCCGCGTGGACGTCCAGGACCACGGCACCGAGCACCTGGCTGGCGCTGCCGAACGGCCGGAAAATGACGTGCGACCCCGCGCCGAAGGGTTCCAGCGGTTCCAGGGACGTGTTGCTCACGTTCAGCCGGGCCATCGCCAGTGCGTCCTGCACGTCGGGCCGGCCCGCGTCCAGGTCCCCCGAACGCAGTATGGCCTGCTGGACGCGGACCACAATCCCTTCGCCATACAGCCCGGAATAGGTATCCATTTCCCGCTGCAGGCGCACGGTGTCGCCGTCGTTCGCGGCGTCAAAGGCCACTTGTGCCAGCCGGTTCAAGGAGGCCGCCCGATTGATCTGCAGTTCCTGGGTCAGCTCGCGGGAAGCGGAGGTCAGGATGGTGCCCGAGATCAGGAAGACCACCACCAGGCACAGCACGCTGAGGACCCCGAGCACCCGCAGCCTCATCCGGCAGCCGCTTCCACGCGATAGCCCACGCCGCGGACATTGATGATGAATCCCGGCTTGCGGAGTTTTGCCCGCAGCCCCGTGAGATGCACATCCAGGGACCGGGACGAGGCCAGGAAGGCGTCACCCCAGAGGGCGTCCAGGATCTGTTCCCTGGTGACCACCGAGCCTGCGTGGCGGGCCAGCAACGCGAGGAGTTCGAACTCCGTGGCAGTCAGCGGAACCGGTTCGCCGGCCTTGGACGCGGTGCGCTTGGCCAGGTCGATCTCCACGTCGTCCAGCACGATCACCTCCGGCGGCTTCCCCCTGCTGCGCCCGGCCCGGCGCGTTACAGCCTCTATCCGGGCCAGCAGTTCCACGAGCTTCACCGGTTTGACCAGGTAGTCGTCCGCGCCTGAGCGGAGCCCGAGCACCACGCTGCGTTCGTCGTCGCGCGCGGTCAAAATCAGGATGGGCACGTCGGTGACCTGGCGGAGCTTGCGCAGCACCTCCAGGCCGTCCATGTCCGGAAGCCCCAGGTCCAGCAGGATCACCTGGAAATTCCGGTGGGAGAGCAGCGCGTCAGCGCCCCGGGACAACCGTCGCGGGTGGTGCCCGGCACTTTCGACGGCGGCCGTGAGCGCACCGGCCATGGCGTCGTCGTCCTCGACGATCAGCACGTCCATGGCCATCTTCCTTGCCGCGTTTCCAGTGGTTCCAGGTCCAGTTGCCGGTTCATTCCCGCCCCCCCGTGAGACTACCGCGTGGCAGCGCAATTTGCCCGACGGCGGGAGGTCCGGCAGGAGGGAAAGCGGGCCGCCGGCGAAACCTAAGGAAGTGTTAGGAAAGTGCGTTCCCCGTTGGTTGTGCGGTGGATCACCCATACCGTGGATGAGGCCCTCCGCCGCAGGAGGCCGAGGTTACTACCAGGAGGAACTCACCGATGAGCACCCAACAAGCCGCGCCCCAGTCGGAGGCAGCCCAGACCCGCCGGGCGGTGGGCAACATCCTGAAGGGCTCCGCGGGCAACCTCGTGGAATGGTACGACGTCTACATCTACACGGCGTTCCTGGCGTACTTCCAGCCACACTTCTTCAACTCCAAGGATCCGCTGCAGGGCGCACTGGAAGGCATGGCGGTCTTTGCCGTCACGTTCCTGATGCGGCCCATCGGCAGCTGGTTCTTCGGCAGGTTCGCCGACCGCAAAGGCAGGAAGGCGGCCCTGACGCTGAGCGTGACCATGATGTCCGCGGGCTCATTCTTCATCGCCATCCTGCCCACCAAGGACGTGATCGGCGTCTGGGCGCTGGTTCTGCTGGTGCTGGCGCGCCTGGTCCAGGGCTTTTCGGTGGGCGGCGAATACGGCACCAGCGCCACCTACATGTCGGAGGCGGCCACCGCCAAACGCCGCGGATTCTTCTCCAGCTTCCAGTACGTCACGCTGATCGGCGGCCAGATGCTGGCACTGCTGGTGCTGGTGGTCCTGCAGAACGTCCTGGACAAGGAGGCCCTGGCCGGATGGGGCTGGCGCATCCCGTTCGCCATCGGCGGCGTGGCCGCACTGGTAGTGCTGTGGCTGCGGCGTTCCATGGAGGAAACCGTCTCCGCCAGCCAGGTCGAGGCGGCCGCAAACGCCAAGGCATCCGGGGAAGCCCAGCCCGGAACGCTCAAGCTGCTCTTCACCAAGCACTGGAAGGCGCTGCTGATCTGCATCGGCGTCACCCTGGGCGGCACGGTGGCGTTCTACACCTACACCAACTTCATCCTCAGCTTCATGAACACCACCAGCGGCATCGCCAAGGAAACGACCTCGGTCATCAACTTCTGGGCGCTGTTCATCTTCATGCTCCTCCAGCCCGTCTACGGCATCATTTCGGACAAGGTGGGCCGCAAACCCCTGCTGCTCTGGTTCGGCATCACCGGCGTGCTGTTTACCTGGCCGCTGATGTCCGCGCTCGCCGGGACGAAGGATCCCTTCGTGGCCTTCATGCTGATGATGGGCGGCCTGCTGATCGTGGGCGGCTATACCTCCATCAACGCCCTGGTGAAGGCCGAACTGTTCCCGGCGTCCATCCGCGCCCTCGGCGTCGGCCTGGGCTACGCGATTGCGAACTCCCTCTTCGGCGGGACGGTGCCGCTGATCGGCGCCGCGCTGCAGAAGGCCGGGCAGGTTGAGCTCCTCTTCACGTACGTCACCGTGGCCATCGGCATCTCGCTGCTGGTCTACATCTTCGCCCTGAAGAACAAAAAGGCCACCCACCTCGATGACGAACAGGGCCACGCTTGGGAACAAACGCCGCGGGGCGGCGGCAAGGACAAGGATCCGCTCGGCGTCTAGTCTGGGAGGCACCAAGGTGCCTGGTTCCAAACGAGGCGTACGACGACGGCTGCCAGGCCGCCGTCGTACGCCTCCTTTATGCGCTGGGGGTCCTTAGTGCCGGGTAGTCCGCCGCCGCGCCAGGAAGCCGTGGGCGGCGAACAGGCGGGGCAGTACCACGTACACCGCAGTCGGCACCACCACCATGGTCAGGGCCATCGCCCGGAAGATGGGATGCCAGGTTTCCATCAACGGAGCGGAAGCCATCATTCCGATGGCCACCAGGGGGAAGATGGCCAGCCAGGTGATGGCGGCGCGGACGTGGATGGACGGCGGAATGGGCAGCGCCGCGGGCTCCGGTGGCGTGGGGGCGCCCGGATGGGCGATAGCGGGGGAGGCGGGCTGGGTCACCGTGTCCATGAGAACTCCAACTAGTTGGTTGCTTTTTGCTTGCAACGACAATAAACCGCGGCCCGCAACAATTGCAACTACCTGGTTGGAATTGCGTAGACTTGTGTCATGGCGTGGAACACGGAGCGGACCAAGGAACTGTTGCTGGCTGCTGCCACGGAGGAGTTCAGTGCCAAGGGCCTCGCGGGAGCGCGGGTGGACCGGATCGCAGCTGCCGCGGGCGTGAACAAGGAGCGCATCTACCAGTACTTCGGCAAGAAGGACGAGCTCTTCGACGCCGTCCTGGCCGCCGAAATGGTCCGTGTCATGACCGAGGTACCCATTACCGGCAGCGGGCCGGAAGCGTTCGGGGAATACGCCGGCCGCCTCTTTGACCGGCACACCACCGACGGCGTCCTGCCGCGGCTCCTGTTCTGGGAAGGCCTTGAACGCGGCAAGGAAACCGTCAGCCGCGCCACCCGGTCCGACCACTGCGCCATCAAGGTGGGCCAGGTGCTTGACGTCCTGCCCGGGATCGACCGCACGGACGCCGCGGACCTCCTCATCACCGTCATCACCCTCTGCGACGGCTGGCCCGTCCTGCCCCAGATCGACACCCTCCTGGCGGGCAGCAGCCCTGACCGCACCGCCCGGCGTCGTGCGTTCATTGTGCGGACCGCCAGCCTGCTCGCCGGCGCGCTCCTCACGGAGGCGCAGGCAGCGCTGGCAAACGCGCCCGGCTAGCTGCACTACCGCGGCCGCTGGCGACGGGCGGTCCGCCGGGCGCGGGCGGACTATATTGGGCCATGTCAGCACAGCACCACAAACGCGGGAGTCTGCACCCATGGCCAAGGAACTTGCCACCCAGCTCATCGAACAACTCCAGGCTGCCGGCGTGCAGCGGATCTACGGGATTGTGGGTGACAGCCTCAACCCGATCGTGGACGCCGTCCGCCAAACAGGCGGCGCGGCCAAGGGCGGCATCGACTGGATCCACGTCCGCCATGAGGAAGCCGCCGCCTTTGCCGCAGCCGCCGAAGCGCAGCTCACCGGGAAGCTCGCTGTTTGCGCCGGCTCCTGCGGCCCCGGCAACCTTCACCTCATAAACGGCCTGTACGACGCCAACCGCTCCGGCGCGCCCGTGCTGGCCATCGCCTCCCACATCCCCAGCAAGCAGATCGGCAGCAGCTTCTTCCAGGAAACCCACCCGGACCGGCTCTTCAACGAATGTTCGGTGTACTCCGAACTGGTCAGCACCGCCGAGCAGGCGCCACGGGTCATGCACAGCGCCATCCAGCACGCCGTCGGCCTCGGGGGAGTCGCCGTTGTGACCCTTCCCGGCGACATTGCCGGACTCGAGGCAACGGCACCCACCCCGCTGCCGGCCGCCTTCCGTCCCGCCAGCCTTGTCCCGGATCCGGCCAGCGTCCAGGCGCTCGCGGACGCCATCAACGACGCCGGCAAGGTGGCCATTTTCGCCGGCGCCGGTGTGGAGGGGGCGCACGCAGAGCTGATGGCGCTCGCTGAGCTGGCCAAGGCGCCGGTGGGCCACTCGCTCCGTGGCAAGGACTTCGTCCAGTACGACAACCCCTTCGACATCGGCATGACCGGCCTGCTCGGCTACGGCGCCGCCGCCGAGGGAATCGAAGACGCCGACCTGTTGATCCTCCTCGGCACGGACTTCCCGTACGACCAGTTCCTGCCCGACACCAGGACCGCGCAGGTGGACCGGGCGGCGCAGCGGCTGGGCCGGCGGACCGACGTCGACATTGCCGTCCACGGCGACGTCCTCCCCACCCTGCGGGCCCTGCTGCCGCTGGTGAAGGCCAAGAAGAGCCGCCGCTTCCTGGACCAGATGCTCAAGAAGCACGACAGGCTGATGAACAAGGCCGTTGGCGCCTACACCCGCAAGGTGGAGAAAAAGCAGCCCATCCACCCGGAGTACGCGGCCTCGCTGCTGGACCAGGTGGCGGCAGAGAACGCCATCTTCACCGCGGACACGGGCATGTGCAACGTCTGGACCGCCCGCTACATCAACCCGCTGGGCACCCGGCGGCTGATCGGGTCCTTCCTGCACGGTTCCATGGCCAACGCCCTGCCGCATGCCATCGGCGCGCAACTGGCAAACCCGGGCCGCCAGGTCATCTCGGTTTCGGGCGACGGCGGGCTGTCCATGCTGCTGGGGGAACTCATCACGCTCGCTGCCTACAAACTGCCGGTCAACGTGGTGGTCTTCAACAACTCCACTCTGGGCATGGTCAAGCTCGAGATGCTGGTGGACGGGCTGCCCGACTTCGGCGTGGACGTGCCGGACGCCAACTACGCCGCAGTGGCGCAGGCCCTGGGCTTCCACGCTGTGCGCGTGACCGATCCGGCACAGATCGAGGCAGCATACAGGGAGGCCTTCGCGCAACCCGGCCCCACCCTGGTGGAGCTGATCACCGATCCCAAGGCACTCTCCATACCGCCCAAGATCTCCGGGTCACAGGTGCTGGGGTTCGCCACCGCCATGTCCAAGGTGGTGCTGAACCGCGGTGCCGGCGAAGCCGTGAGCATGGCCCGCAGCAACCTGCGCAACATCCCGCGGCGCTAGGAACACTTCGAGTTCGCCGGAAACTGCCGGGTTCGCCGGAAACTGACCGGTTCGCCGGAAAATCCCGGCGATCTCGAGGGTTTCCGGCGAACCCGGTGCAGGCAGGCCGGATCTACCGTGCGCCGCCCTGCCAGAGCGCATCGAAAGGGGCGCCCGAGGCTACGCGGTTCCGGATCCCTGCGGTGACGAAGTCCTTGGCGGTCCGGGCAGCCTCCAGCGGGCTGGCACCCTTGGCCAGTTCCGCGGTCACGGCCGCGGCGAGCGAGCAGCCGGCACCGGAGACGGCAACCTCGCCCACCTTCGGGGCCGTGAGGACTTCCAGGGTCTCACCGTCGTAGAAGACGTCGACGGCGTCCGGGCCTTCCAGCCGCACCCCGCCCTTGGCCAGGACCGCCGCACCGCTGAGTTCGTGGATGCGGACGGCGGCGGCCTTCAGGGACTCGATGTCGGTGATCTCCAGCCCGGACAGGGACTCCGCCTCGAAGTGGTTCGGCGTCACGAAGGTTGCCAGCGGCAGGATCTGGGCTTTCAGGGCCTGGTCCGTGTCCAGCGCGTGGCCCGGTTCCTGGCCTTTGCAGATCAGCACCGGATCCAGGACCACGTTGGCGAAGCTGTTTTCCTGCAGCGCGGAGGCCACCGTGCTGATCGTTGCCGGGCTGCCCAGCATGCCGATCTTCACCGTGTCCAGCGCGGACGGTGCGCCGGACGCCGGACCATACGCCGCCGTCGTCGCCTCCAGCTGGTCAGCGATCACCTGCTGGTCCACCGGCACGAAGCGGTGGTTCCAGCTGTCCTTCGGGTCGAAGGAGACGATGCAGGTCAGGTTCGCGATGCCGAAGACGCCCAGCTCCTGGAATGTTTTCAGGTCGGCCTGGGCGCCGGCACCGCCGGTTGCCTCGGAACCTGCGATGGTGAGGACGACGGCGGGACCGGCGGCGGACAGCGTTGCATCAGTGGAAACGGAAGTCATGCCCCCATCCTGCCACCCGGCGTCGGGCGCTTTCCATGTGGTGACGTACAGGGCATCGGGACGTCGTATGGTCAGGGATCCAGCGGCTCAGAGGCTGTCAGCGCTGCGCCGGGCCCTGTCGACAGCACCACCCCAAATCGCCGGAAAGATGCCAGGTCGCCGGAAAGAACCGGCGACCTGGTCCCGTTCCGGCGATTTGGCGCTCCACCGGCGGTTTGGCTACCGCCCAAGTGCGGCCAGGACACGCGCTTTGAACTCATGTTCACGGAAGAGGTCGGCCCAGGTCAGGCGAAGGAAGGTCCAGCCATTCTCGGTGAGGGCCTTCTCGCGCTGCCGCTCCTGAAGCAGCACCTCAGCCGTTGGCCGGTAGTCGAAGTACTTCGCTTTTCCGTCGAATTCGAGTGCCACCTTTTTATCCTTCCATGCGAAATCCAGCCGGTACTGGCCGGCACGTGTTGCCACCAACACCTGGGGTTCCGGCAGGGGTAGTTTCAGCCGCGCCAGGAGTTCGCGGGTCAGTGTTTCACCGGCCGACTCCGAACGTGGGTCTGCGTGGGTAAGGGCGCGCCGGAGGGTCCGGATCCCGCGGCGCCCCTCCAGGCCATCAGCCATGCTTTCGAGGAGGGTTTTGTCGGCCCCAAGCCGGAGGGCATGATCGGTCAGCACCAGTGCCTGCCGGTAACCCAGCATCATGGCGCAATCCACTGCCGTCCGCTCCAGCGAGGTCGCCCTGAGGCCGCCGAGGGTTACCACCTCCGACGCTGTCCACGGCCGGGTATGGCCCCGGACATCCTTGCCGAGCCGCTCGCTGGAAGGGTTCCCCGGCAGCAGCAGGTGGATCGTGTCATCGACTGCCCACAGGTGCAGACCGTGCAGCCGGGCCGCAGAAGTATGGCTGTATACATAGCCGCCCGATGAGGTGGTCAGCGTCCCGTGCGCATGGGCGCCAATCAACTGCATGCTGCGGACGTGACTTGTCTGCTTCTCCCACAGCTCAGCGCGGATATAGCAGCCGTGGCGCAGGCGGACCAGCTTCCCGTGGAGGACCAATGCCTTGATTGTCCGGGAATTGAGGCCGTTCTCGTGCAGCTGCCCCGTGCGCCACAGGTTGCCGGTGCTCGGAAGGGAGGGAAGGCGGACTGGCGGCTGGGGTGTCATCCCGACAGGATCCCCCAGCGGCGGCAACTGAGGAAGGCGCCGCCGTCGTCATGTGGAAAACCTGCCCATGCCGTCCTGATGCCCCGGCTCGCCGGAACCCGTCCGGCTCGCCGCAACGCTCCGGCGATCCGGCAGCTTTCCGGCGAGTTCGACGGCGGCCGGCCGGGTCAGGCCCTCAGCGTTCCGTCCAAGAGGGCACGCAGCTCACGGAAATGGCGTTCCGTGGCCTCGGGGTGGAACGCGGACGTGTCCGCCATGGAGTACCCGTGGGGCGCCCCTTCGTAGACGACATTGGACGCCTCCAAGCCCGCGTCCCGCAGCGCGTCGCCCAAGCGGGCCACGGCGTCCGGGGCCATGCTCCTGTCGTTGTCGGCGTGGCCGAACACGAAGCGGGCCCGTGCGTTCCCCAGCCCACGGTGCGGGCTGTCCGGCTCGTCCGTGGCCAGGCCGCCGCCGTGGAAGCCACCGCAGGCTGCCACTACCTCGGGGTGCGCAGTGGCGGTCCGGACGGCAAGTCGGGCGCCCATGCAGTAGCCGGTGGTTCCGATGGGGCCGGGGGCAACGCCGTCGAGTCCGGCCAGCGCGGCAACCCACGCATCGATGTCCGGCAGCGCCTTGTCCGACGTCAGGTGGCCGACCCGCGGGAACGCCGCCTTGCCGGCCGCCTCCCGGCCCCCCTGGGTGGACATGTCAACGGCCGGGGCCAGCTGCTCCACGGTTCCGTCACGGTAGAAGACGTTGGGCGCAAGCACCACGTAGCCCCAGTCCGCGATGCGCTGGGCCATCTCCTCGATGCGGGGGCGCAGGCCAAAGGCGTCCATGTAGAGGATCACGCCGGGGAACGGGCCGGTTCCGCTGGACGGACGGACGACAAGGGCTTCGGCAGGGCCTGCTGCGGCCTGGATCTCAATGAGCATCTGGTCAGGATAGCGGAGGCTGCCGGGAGCAACGCTCAGGAGTAGTACCGGCTCAGGGTTTCCGCCTTGAAGTCGAAGAACGTGCCGGACTCGATGGCCAGCCGCGCATCGTCCACCATCTTCACCACGAACCGCTCGTTGTGGATGGAGATGAGGGTGGCGGACACCATTTCCTTGGCCTTGAACAGGTGGTGGATGTATGCCCGGGAGTAGTTGGCACACGCGTAGCAGTCGCAGCCTTCCTGCAAGGGCCCGAAATCGCGCTTGTATTTGGCGCCGGAAAGGTTGAACCGGCCGTAGGGCGTGTAGAAGGCGGAGTTCCGGGCCACGCGGGTGGGGGAGACGCAGTCGAACGTGTCGGCGCCGTTTTCGATGGCAGTAAAGATGTCGTCGGGCTCGGAGATCCCCAGCAGGTGGCGCGGCTTGTCCTCCGGCAGTTCCTCGTTGCACCAGCGCACGATCGTGCCCAGGTTTTCCTTCTCCAGCGCACCGCCGATGCCGAAGCCGTCGAACGGCATGGCCCCGAGGTCCCGGCACGCCTTTCGGCGCAGGTCCTCGTACTGTGCCCCCTGGATCACGCCGAACAGGGCCTGGTACGGCTTGCCCGCGCGGTCCTCCGTCAGGCGGAAGTGCTCCTCGATGCACCGCACCGCCCACAGCCGGGTGCGCTCCAGGGACTCTTCCTGGTAGCGGCGGGAGTTCTGCAAGGTGGTGAGCTCGTCGAACGCGAACATGATGTCCGCGCCGATCTGGTGCTGGACCTGCATGGAGATCTCGGGGGAGAACCGGTGGCGGTCGCCATTCAGGTGGGACTTGAACCAGACGCCGTCGTCGTCGATGTGCGCCAGGCGCTCCTTGCCGGGGGCCACGGCATCATCAGGCCCGGAAGTATCCACGGACTTCATGTCGATGACCTTCTTGAACCCGGACCCCAGGCTCATCACCTGGAAACCGCCGGAGTCCGTGAACGTGGGACCGGACCAGTTCATGAAGGCGCCCAGGCCGCCGGCCTCGTCCAGGATGTCCGGGCCGGGCTGAAGGTACAGGTGGTAGGCGTTGGCCAGCAGGGCCTGCGCGCCCAGGTCCGCCATCGATTCCGGCAGTACCGCCTTGACCGTTGCCTTGGTGCCGACGGCGATGAACGCCGGCGTCTGGATCTCGCCGTGCGGGGTGGTGATGGTGCCGGTGCGGCCCAGGAACTTCCCGCCGTTTTCCTCCTCTTGGGCCGCCGACGGCGGGCAGGAGTCCGCCAGCCGCGTGCCCACGGTGAAGGAGAATTGCGATTGGGTTTCAGGCAGGGCGAAGGCAGGGTTGGCAGGCACCACACCAGTCTGCCAGCAAACCTCACGACGCCGGCAACCGGGCCCGGGCAGGCCGGCGGCGGAGCGTCAGCTGGCTGGGTCCGTCCCGGGGTAGTTGGCCTCCCGCCACGAATCCCAGGCGGAACGCACGGCGTCGAAGGCTCCGGCGCCAAGGTCGTAGGTGGAAACCACCACCAGCGAACCGTCACCCTCCGCACGGATGTCCTTGATGGCAGGGTGGTCCGCAACCACCAGCAGCCCTTCGCCGTGTTCGGCGTAACCGTGCACGGTGAGGCCCACCTGGTGGCTGGTCCGGTACCAGACCTTCCCGCTGATTTCCTCCCCGGTATCCAAGGTGACCTGGTACGGCTCGCCCGGGGCCGGGAGGTCCTTCAGCCCGAGTTTTTCGATGGCCGAACCCTTCCCGTCCGTCAGATGCAGGAACAGGGTGTGCCGCTTGCCGTGCGGATGGCGTTCCAGGGCGAAGCGGAGCTGCTGCAGGAACGTCAGCCACCCCTGGGTGATGTCCTCGTCCCAGGCCGCCCACTCGGAATCGTGGTCCAGCGCCCCGCGCGTGACGCTGACCCTGGTACCTTCCGGCACCGGGTGGAGTTCGAACGTGTCCCCGCCGTGCACCGTCAGGCTGGTGTGGTCCGCGGATTCCTGTTCGTCGCCGGAGAAGTAGATCTGCTTGATCTCGGACTCCAGGTCCTCGGCCTGCCAGCCGTGCCACTGGGCCACCTTGGACGGTTCACGCAGCATGGTCCAGACCTGCGGCGCGTCGGCGTTGATCACTACGCTGAGATTGTTCGTCATAGCCCCGAATGTACAACTCCGGCTACGCCCCGGGTAGGGGGAATTTTTACCGCCGGAGGGGCACCGCCGGGCTCAGGCGCGGACTGCCTCGAGCTCGTTGCTGATGCGCCGTTCAAGTTCGGTCATGCCGATGGTTTCCGAGCCGCCGTGGGCTCGCAGGAACAGCAGGGACTCCAGCCGGAGGAGCCGCCATTCGCGTTCTGCGTCGTGGTTGGAGTTGTCGATCGAGCGGAAGATTTCCTTGTCGTACAGGTTGGGCTCGTTGAGTGAACGCTGCCGAACCTTGGCGGCCATGCGCGCCTTGAACGGATCCGTTTCCTGGTTTTCAGGGGTACGGATCAGTTTCTCGTAAACCTCGGCTCGTTTGTCCTGGCCGTCCTGCCGGCAGATGTAGCTGGCCAGTGCCAGGGACGCTTCCACGGAAGTCCACCGGCCCGGGTTGCCGTCGTAGGGCAGCACGGTGAGGAGGTCCGCGACGGACAGCGCGGCGTCTGCGTCCTTGAGCGTGACGAACAGTTCGTGCGCGAGGTCGCTGAGGTCCTTCAGGCAGCTGCCGGACTTGAAGTTGACGCCTTTGGACAGCCGGTCGGCCAGGAGCAGGACACCCTCCGCATCAGGGTGCGCTTCCGCGGCGGCTTCCACCACGGATTCGGGCGTGCCGTCCGGTGCCGGGATGAGCGCGAGCTCCTCCTCGCTGGGCCCGTTCACAGCGGGCGGCGCGGGCGGCAGCGGGGGAAGGACGACGGCGGGCGCCACCGAAAGGGGGCCCGTCCCGGCGGCCGGCTGGGCCGGCACGGCCGCTGCCTCGGCCAAGGGCGCGGCCTCAGGAAGGTCCGCCGGCAGCGGAAGCTGCGTGACGTCGTCGTGCGCTCCATCCACAACGGTGACCGTGGCGCCCACGGCGACCCTCAGCGTTCCGCCGCCGGAAAGGCTCGCCAGCACCAAGGCCGGGGAGCCGTAGTCGTCCCGCTCAAGCTCCACCTGGTCGATTTCGGCGGTGCGGTGGCCGTCCGGAAGGAGGATGTGGGTGCCGGTGGTCAGAGATCCAGCCTGCTGTTCACGGTGGTGCCTGGCGGCTGGTGTTTCGGTCATGGGAGTCCTTAAGTTCTCTTGCGGTCCGCCCTACAGTCTACAAAGGAGGGCACCTAAAACCGGGGACCCCCACGTCCCGGCGGGGATGTCAGAAGCCCACGCCTGCGAATGCCAGTGCCTGCCGGATGAGGCCGCCGCGGCCGCCGGAAAACTCCATCTGGACGCCCGGGCTGAGCACTTCCTCCGGGGTCATCCAGGTCAGTTCCAGGGCGTCCTGGCGGGGTTCGCACTCGCCCGTGACCGGGATGATGTACGCCAGCGACACGGCGTGTTGCCGCTCGTCGGTGAACCCCGTCTGGGACGGTGCCGGAAAGTATTCGGCCACCGTGAACGGCACCGGGCTGAGGGGAAGCTGGGGGAAGGCGAGGGGGCCCAGGTCCTTTTCCATGTGCCGCAGCAGTGCGGCGCGGATGGTCTCGCGGTAGATGACCCGGCCGGACACCAGGGAGCGCACCATGGTCCCGTCGGCATCGGCCTGCAGCAGCGTTCCCACCTCGTTGACGTAGCCCAGCGGGTCCAGCCTGACCGGAACTGCCTCCACGTACACCATGGGCAGCCGCCCGCGCGCCTCAAAGAGGTCTTCTTCGGAGAGCCAGCCGGGATTCGGGTCAGGTGTGCGCACGTTCATGGTTAAGTTCTACCCCATGGGGCGGCGCTCCGAGATCCAGACGGTGGCGGGCGCGTTGGGGCTGCCCGCGTCCGGATTGGCCACGTGGAGGGTGCTCCCGAAGGCCTCCTCGGTGACGCTGGCCGGGAAACCGGCTCCAGCGAGGCGCTCCCGCAACGGTTCCAGCGGGCCGCCGTACTCGAAGCCCAGGCCGGAGCGGGACGGCCCGGACGCCGCCCGGACCAGCAGGACGCCGCCGTTCTTGGCCGTGAAGTCGGCGGTTTCGTCGTCGTCGGGCACGGGCCGGGGGCGGGCGCCGATATGCAGCATGGTGCGGACGGCGGCTTCCGGATCTGCGGTGTACCAGACGGCGACGACGGCCAGGGCGGGGTCGGCGTCGGCGCACTGGGCGCCGTGGACGGCCTTGTCGGCCAGGAAGCTGAAGCCGTCCGGCGCGCTGATGCGGCAGGCTTCGCCGTGGTCGGCGGTGACCAGTTCGGCCGGCAGGGTTGCCTCTTCCTGTGCCGAGTCGTTGGTGCGGCGGGCGAATTCGGCGACGTCGCCTACTTCCACCGCAAAGAGGGTGCGGCCGTCGCGGTCCGAACCGGCCCCGGCCGGGTGCAGCGCCAGGCGGCCCGACGCGGAATCGAAAACTTGCCAGCCGTCGTCGTCCTCCGTCCTCACCATGCCCAGGACGGTTAGGAGCTGCGTCCAGGACTCGGTGCGGGACGTGAAATGGACGGGGCGGACTCGGAGCATGGCGTTGTCCTTGGGGCTGGATGGCGTGCGGCTGTATGGCCATGATGCCACGTGGCCGGCCGGTGCGCAGGGGGCTTGTGGCAGGGCATTTTCCCGGCAGAATGGGGCCATGGCTGATGACCTCGAGGAACTGCTGGTGCCCGACGCCGCCGCCTGGCGCGCCTGGCTGGAAGCGAACCACAGCACCAGCCCCGGCGTCTGGCTGGTGCTGCACAAGAAGGGCGGCACGGTGACCGGCCTTGACTATCCGGCGGCCCTGGATGAGGCCCTGTGCTTTGGCTGGATCGATGGGCAGCTCCGGCGCCGCGATGATGAAAGCCTGTTCCAGCGGATGACACCCCGGCGCCCCAGGAGCATTTGGTCCGCCCGGAACGTGGGACATATCGCCCGGCTGGAGGAAGCGGGCAAAATGACCGACGCCGGCAGGGCGGCAGTTGCCGCGGCCAAGGCGGACGGCCGCTGGGAGGCAGCCTACGGCGGCCAGGCCGATGTGGAGGTGCCCCCGGACCTTGCGGCAGCGATCGCCGCGAACCCGGCAGCACAGGAGATGTTCGATGTCCTGACCAAGACCAACCTGTTCGCCCTGGTGTTCCGGACCAACACCGCCAAGCAGGCAGCCACCCGGGAACGCCGGATCGCCGGGTTCGTGGAGATGCTGGCACGGGGCGAGACGCCGTATCCGCAAAAGAAGCGCCCCGCAGGCCGGGACTAGCGGCTCCCGCATGACGCGCCGGATTCGGCTCCGTACGGCCTGCCGGGTAAAATTGACGGTTCACTTGCGCTGGTGCCGTTCCCCGACCCGGGGGACGGCACTTGTGCGTTCAGCGACGGATCGATGACCCCATGCTCCCCAAAATTTTCGGACCCGCGTATGCCTCCCTTCGGCGCCGCCCCCTTCTGTGGGCGGCCGCAGCCGTGGCCGTGCTCCTGGTGGCGGCGGCCCTGGTGGTCGCCGGGAACACCCGGACGGTCGAAGGACAGCACGGCGGTACGGCATCCACGGCACCGCCAGCATCCACGGCACCCCCAGGGCCGCAGGCGCCGCCGGCTGACCAAGGCGGCTACCGGCCTGCCTACCACCTCACCCCGGACCAGCGCTGGATGAACGATCCCCAGCGGCCCTTCTACCTGGATGGCCTCTGGCACTACTACTACCTCTACAACGCCGACTATCCGGAGGGGAACGGCACCGAGTGGTTCCACGCCACCAGCACCGATCTGGTGCACTGGGAGAACCGGGGCGTGGCCATCCCCAAGTTCCGCAACGGACTGGGGGACATCGAGACCGGCTCCGCCGTGGTGGACACGGAAGGTACCGCGGGCTTTGGCAAGGGGGCGGTCATCGCCGTGCTCACCCAGCAGCTCGACGGCGTGCAGCGCCAGTCCCTCTTCTACTCCACGGACCAGGGCTACAGCTTCCAAAGCTACGGACAGAACCCGGTGATGGAAAACCCCGGCGCGGAGCACTGGCGGGACCCGCGCATTGTCCGCGACGACGCCAACAACCAGTGGCTCATGCTCCTGGCAGAGGGCCACAAGATCGGGTTCTATACCTCCCCCGACCTTAAGCGGTGGACCTATGTGTCCGGATTCGAGCAGGACGGTCTGGGAATCCTGGAATGCCCGGACTTCTTCCAAATGGACATCGACGGCGACCCCGCCAAACGCACCTGGGTCCTGGCCGCGAGCGCCAACGGTTCCAAGGAAGGCCGCACCACCGGGCTGGCCTACTGGACCGGCGGGTTCGACGGCAAGGCCTTCACGGCGGACGGCGGCCACCGGTGGCTCGACGGCGGGGCGGACTTCTACGCGGCCGTCACCTGGGATGATCCGCGCCAAAGCGATGGCCAGCGGAAGGCATCCCGGCACGCCATTGGCTGGATGAACAACTGGGCCTACGCCCGGCAATTGCCGACCGACGGCTGGTTCGGGGCCGCCTCGGTGGTCCGCGACATCCGGCTCACGTCCGGCGCCGGCCGCCCCGCCTTGGTACAGTCGCCCACCCCGGCGCTCCAGTCCCTGGAAGGGGCGCCGGTCCAGGTGCCCGCCGGCCCGGTCCGGGATGCCCGGACCCTTCCCATCCCGGACAGCGGAGTGTTCAAGGCGGACGTCGAGCTGGAAGAACCCGCGGACGGCACCGGGAAAGCCACCCTGCTCCTGCAAAGCGGTGGCACCACCTACGCCACCATCGGCTACGACTTCGCCGCCGGCCGGGCCTTCATTACCCGGGACGGGGACGCCGTGGCCGGCGGCCAGGGGAAGGAGCCCTCCGAGGGCAGTGGCGAGTACCGCCAGCCCCGCTCGGTGGAAGCACGCCCCGCCGGCGGGACCGTGAAGCTGACAGCCTACGTGGACCGGTCCTCCGTGGAGGTCTTCGTGGACGGACAGTCCCTGACGTCCCTCATGTTCCCGCCGGCAGGTCCGAAAGCGGTCCAGCTGGCCGCCGACGTGCCCCTGACGCTCAAAGCCGGCACGGTCACGCCGCTGTCCGGTATCCGCTGAGCGCAGGTCCCGCCGGGTTGGCCGGCCGTGCCTGTCAGGTGGCCGGGCCGGCAGCCATGACCGTGGCCGCTGCCTCCAGCGTCATCCAGGCCTGCAGCTGGGTGGCGAGCTCCACCGGCGCTCCCGGCGGATAGGTCCGGTCCGAGGGTTGGCAGGCGTGTACGGAGAAGATGCTCCTGCCGGCCAGGGGCGCCTTTGCTTCACCGGCGCCCACCGGCCGCCGTCCGGCCCAGAACGCCTCGGCGGTGTCCAGCACCAACGCAGCGGCTGTGGCGCGGGCGGTCGCGGGTAGCCGCCGGTCTGCCGCCGCAAGCGCGAGGTACCGGCAGAGGATCCCGGTGAAGAGGCCGCCGTCGCCCGTTCCTTCGCAGCGCAGCACCGTTGCGGCGGCAGCGTTGCCGCCGGCTGCCGGGACGGTCAGCAGCCGCTGCACGGAGTCCACCAGGGCGGTGGCCCGGGCAAGGTTGGCGTCGCCGCCCAGTTCCAGGAGGGCACCCAGGACCGGGCCTTGGTTGTAGGTGTACAGCGACCGTTCCACCAGCACATCCCCGGCAGGACCCAGCCGTGCACCGTCGAGGTAGAGTCCCTGGCCCTGGTCGAAGAGGGTGGCGTCCAGCCAGTCCAGCAGCGTCTGTGCCGTGCCGCGCCGGCCGGTGCGGGCATAGAACAACGCCACAGGTGCCGTGGCCGGGGTGTTCTTGAAGTCGCGCTTCTTGCTCCAGAACGTCCCCCCGCCCAAATCGTCGGTGCAGGCGGAGTCGAACTGCAGGGCCAATGCGGAACGCACCCGGGCGTTGCGCCGGCGTCCCGGCCGCTGCGCTTCTTCTGCGAGCCTGTCCAGCCGCAGGGTCGCCAGGGCCAGCCATGCCATGTCGTCGTAGTAGCTGTTCACGAGCGTCAGGGCATTGCGGAGCCTCATGCCGGTGACCAGCCGTGAGGCCAGATGCCCCGCGCTGGGCTGGTCCGGCCCGTTGAACCGCACCGCAGGGGTGGCTCCGCCGGCCAGTTCCCGCAGGCCTGTGTCCACCAGGCAGTCCACGTAATGCGCCTGCCACCAGTAGTGCCAAGGGAGCAGCAGTCCCGCGGCGGGCCTTGCGCGGCGGAGCGCGGCGAGCCACCGATCGCGCGGCGGCCTGGCGGGTTCTTGCCCCGCAACGGGTTCTTGCCCCGCCGCGGGGGAGCCCTTCCCAGCCGGGTGCCTGCCCTGCCACACGACGGCGGCGAGATGGGTTCCGGGCAGGAACAACAGGTTCCGGCCGAACAGCCCGGTCACGGAGCGGGCGGCGTGGTCCGCACGGTCCTGCCAGGTGGCCAAGGAGGTGCTGCTGGAGGTCATGCCGTCCACCCTAGCGGCGGTGCCGGGTCCTCGGCCCCGCGGGGTGGGTGCGGCGGCGCCGTATTTCAGTTAACATTCATTAACTGTTGCCCGAGGCCGCGCCACGGCCGGAGGCACGCGCATCAAGGAGGATGGATGGACATCAAAGGCAGCGTCGCCCTGGTCACAGGCGGGGCCTCCGGGCTGGGAGCGGCCACCGCACGCAGGTTGTTCGACGACGGCGCCTCGGTGGTGCTGCTGGACCTCGCCTCCTCGGACGGCCAGGCGGTGGCGGACGACCTCAACAGCCGTGCCCAGGCCGGGCAGTCCGCCGTCTTCGCCCCTGCGGACGTGACCAGCGAAGCCGAGGTGCGGGCCGCCGTCGCAACAGCCGCCGGGCTGGGCCCGCTGCGGATCGTGGTGAACTGCGCAGGAATTGCCACCCCCGGCAAGGTGCTGGGCCGTGATGGCGTCCTGCCGCTGGAAGCGTTCAGCCGCGTTGTCCAGGTCAACCTGGTGGGCACCTTCAACGTTCTGCGGCTGGCGGCCGAGGCCATGGTGGCCACCGAGCCCGTAACCACCTGGCTCGGCGGCCCCGAGCGCGGCGTCATCATCAACACGGCATCCGTGGCCGCCTTCGAAGGGCAGATCGGCCAGCCCGCCTACTCAGCCTCCAAGGGGGCCGTGGCGGCCATGACGCTGCCCATCGCCCGGGAACTGGCGCGCTCGCTGGTCCGGGTGGTCACCATCGCCCCGGGCATCTTCGAAACGCCCATGATGGCCGGCCTGCCGCAGGAGGCCCAGGACTCGCTGGGCGCGCAGGTACCGCACCCGTCCCGGCTGGGGAAGCCGGCGGAGTACGCCAACCTGGCGGCGCACATCGTGGACAACGCCATGTTGAACGGGGAGACCATCCGCTTGGACGGCGCCATCCGGATGGGGCCGCGATGAGTGCTCCGGACATCGCGGACCTGCCGGCGGCGGACTTCTTCGCCGTCGAATCCATGCTGGGCCCGGCCGAGCGCAACAAGCTGGCGGAGCTGCGGGACTTCCTGGCAGCCGAAGTGGCACCCTATGCCGGCGACTGGTGGAACAAGGCCGAGTTCCCTGCCCACATCCTGCCCAAACTGGCCGCCCTGGAACTGAGCACGCCGGCGCGCCGCGGCTACAGCAACCTTTTTGCCGGGCTGGTCATCGCGGAGATGACCCGCGTGGACACCTCCCTGGCCACGTTCTTCCTGGTCCACCACGACCTCTTCGTCGAATCCCTGCACGCCTTTGGCTCGGCGGACCAGAAGCGCAGGCTGCTGGCCGACGCCTCGGACCTGAGGATCACCGGTGCCTTCGCCCTCACCGAACCCCTGCACGGCTCCGACGTCGCCGGCGGCATGGAGACACGAGCCCGGCGGATCTCCTCCGACACCGGAGAAGCGGACGACGCCGGCGACACCTGGGTGCTCAACGGTGCCAAACGCTGGATCGGCAACGGGACGTTCTGCGACTACATGCTGGTCTGGGCGCGCGACGAAGCCGACGGTTCAGTCCGGGGCTTCATCGTGGACGCGGACCTGCCTGGCGTGAGCCGGAGCAAGATCGAGAACAAGATCGCCCTGCGGACCGTCCAGAACGCGGACATCGTCTTCAGCGACGTCCGGGTGCCGGAGGCGGACCGCTTCAGTGGCATCGGCAGCTTCGAGGACACCAAGGAGCTGCTGCGCAGTTCGCGGATCATGGTGGCCTGGCAGACGGTGGGCCAGCAGCTGGCGGCGTTCGACGTAGCCCGGCAGTACGCCGTGGAGCGGCACCAGTTCGGCCGGCCGCTGGCCCACTTCCAGCTGATCCAGCAACAGCTGGTGACCATGCTGGGCAACACCGTGGCCAGCATGGGAATGATGGCCGGGATCGCCAGGCTCCAGGACCAGGGCGCCGCGGGCATGCCGCAGGTGGCCCTGGCCAAGTCGTACCTCAGCGCCCGGATGCGCGAAACCGTGGCGCTGGGCAGGTCCATCCTTGGCGGCAACGGCATTGTCACCGACTACCGGATGGCCAAGATCTTCGCCGACGCCGAGGCCATCTACACCTACGAGGGCTCGTTCGAGGTCAACACCCTGATCGTGGGCCGGGCCATCACAGGGGTGTCAGCGTTCGGTGGTTGAGTCTGTCGAAACCGGTCACGCACCCGGGTAGGGCTGCTTCTCGCCTGCCTCCACGCGGATGTCCAGGCTGTTGTTCCTGACCGGCATCGGGCACGTGCCGTAGGGCGTGAAGGCGCTGGGGTAGTTGATGGCACGGTTGAAATCCAGCACCACGGAGCCGTCCGGGCGGGGCCGGGGCAGCGAGAGCTTCCGCCAGTCGTCCGTGGTGTCGCCGTTCGTTTCGTCGTGGAAGGTGACGGTCAGGGCACCCAGTTTCTCCTCCTCGGCCTGCAGCCGGAACTCGTGGCTGCTGCCGGGGAAGCCGAAGACCACCTCACCCACGCTGCGGTGCACACCGTCAACCAGCGGGTTGGCGGTTCCGATCGGAACGTCCACCGGCTCAGGGTAGGGCACGAACCGGCCGGTGACTTCCCACTCCGGGGTGTACGGATAGGTGGGGACGCCGTCGAACTCGGTGAACACCGGCGACGCCGAGTCCCGGGTGCGGATCGCGTATTTCCCGCCGCGCATCGCCAGTTCCACCACCACCTGGTTCCCGTCCGGCCCGCCGAACCGGACCCACATCAGCGACTCCTCGTCCGCAAGGACAGCGGACACGGTGCCGTCCACTTTTTCACCCGTCTCCACCAGCGTGAGCCCGTCCGCCGGGACCGCGGTGAGCACCGCCGTCGCGCCGTCCACGGACCAGAGGCCCGGGGCGAGGTCGACGCCGGCCGGTGAGTCCTCGAGCCATTGGAAAGAGGTAAGGGTGAGCCAGCCGTGCGGGGCTGCCAGCGCCTTGTCCCGGTTGGTGCGGAAGCGCTGCCAGCGCTCGAGCTTGGCTGCGGTGGTGGTGGACATGGTTCCTTCCGGTTGCGTCTGCCCACGCTACAACCACGGGTATTTCCTGTTCATTCCGCCGGTGGCGACATCTTTTGAGACGGATTCCACTGTGGCACCGGACCGGGGGTAGCATCTTTAGCTAGTAACGTGGCTCACAGTATCCAGCGCAGTGTACGAGCCAAGTCCGAAACCCTCGAAAGATTGCTTCCATGGCTCACACTGCCGCACATCCCGAAACAGACCTGGCCTCCGAACTGAGGGCAGACGTCCGCCGTGTTTCCACCCTCCTCGGCGAATCCCTGGTCCGCCAGCACGGCCCTGAACTCCTGGACCTCGTCGAACAGGTCCGGCTGCTGACCAAGGAATCCAAGGAAGCGGCGCGCGGCGGCGCGGACGCCACCGGCCCCTGGAGCGCGCACGACGTCGTCGCCCAGGTCCGCGAACTGCTCGGCTCCCTGCCGATCGAGCAGGCAACCGACCTGGTGCGCGCCTTCGCGTTCTACTTCCACCTGGCCAACGCCGCCGAGCAGGTCCATCGGGTCCGCGGCCTGCGCAACCGGGCGGAAAAGGACGGCTGGCTGGCCAAGACCGTCGCGGAGATCGCCGAGCAGGCGGGCCCGGACGTCCTGCAGGAAGTGGTCAACGGCCTGGACGTCCGCCCAATCTTCACCGCACACCCCACCGAAGCGTCCCGCCGTTCGGTCCTGGACAAGATCCGCAAGATCTCCGACGTCCTGTCCCGTTCCACGGCCGAGGGCTCAACGGCGCGGCGCAGGCAGGACAGGCAGCTGGCCGAGATCATCGACCAGATGTGGCAGACCGACGAACTGCGCCAGGTCCGGCCCACGCCCGTGGACGAGGCCCGCAACGCCATCTACTACCTGGGCGGCATCCTCACCGACGCCATGCCGCACATGCTGTCCGAACTCGCTGACCTCCTGGGCGAGCACGGCGTCAGCCTGGCTGCCAAGGACGCACCCATCCGGTTCGGTTCCTGGATCGGCGGTGACCGCGACGGCAACCCGAACGTCACCGCGGCCGTGACGCGGGAAATCCTCCAGATCCAAAACCAGAGCGCCATCCGCATCAGCATCGGCATGATCGATGAACTGATCTCCGTGCTGTCCAACTCCACGGCCCTGGCCGGTGCCGACCAAGCGCTCCTCGAATCAATTGATACGGACCTGAAGAACCTGCCGGGCCTGGACAAGCGGGTCCTGGAACTGAATGCGCAGGAGCCCTACCGGCTGAAGCTCACCTGCATCAAGGCCAAACTCATCAACACGGGCAAGCGGGTGGCCGTCAATTCGAACCACGAGCACGGGCGCGACTACAACGCCACCGATGAACTCATGGCCGACCTGCAGCTGCTGGAGCTCTCGCTCCGCAACCACTCGGCAGCCCTGGCCGCGGACGGTTCGCTGGCACGGGTGCGCCGCGCCATCGCCTCGTTCGGGCTGCACCTGGCCACGCTGGACATCCGCGAACACGCCGACCACCACCACGACGCCGTCGGCCAGCTGATGGACCGGATCGGCGGCCCCGGGCTGCGCTACGCGGAGCTGAGCCGTGAGGAACGTTTCGAGGTGCTGGGCTCCGAACTGGCGTCCCGCCGCCCGCTCTCCGGCCACCCGATCAAGCTCGACGGCGCCGCCGACGGCACGTACGACGTCTTCCGGGAGATCCGGCGGGCCTTGCGCATGTACGGGCCGGACGTCATCGAAACCTACATCATCTCCATGACCCGCGGCGCCGACGACGTCCTCGCCGCCGCCGTCCTGGCCCGCGAGGCCGGCCTGGTGAACCTGTTCGGCGACAAGCCTTACGCCAAGCTTGGCTTCGCGCCGCTGCTGGAAACGGTGGAGGAGCTGCGTGCCTCGGCCGAGATTGTGGACCAGCTGCTGTCCGATCCCTCCTACCGGGAACTGGTGCGGCTGCGCGGGGATGTCCAGGAAGTGATGCTGGGCTACTCGGACTCGAACAAGGAATCCGGCGTCATGACCAGCCAGTGGGAGATCCATAAGACCCAGCGCAAGCTGCGCGATATCGCGGCCAAGCACGGCGTCCGCGTCCGCCTGTTCCACGGCCGCGGCGGTTCCGTGGGCCGTGGCGGCGGACCCACGTATGACGCCATCCTGGCCCAGCCCAACGGTGTCCTGGAAGGCGAGATCAAGTTCACGGAACAGGGCGAGGTCATCTCGGACAAATACTCCCTGCCCGAACTGGCCCGGGAGAACCTGGAGCTCTCGCTCGCCGCGGTGCTGCAGGGTTCGGCCCTGCACCGCAACCCCAGGACCTCCGAGGACCAGCGGGAGCGTTACGGACACGTCATGGAATCCATCTCGGATGCCGCGTTCGACCGCTACCGCAAGCTGATCGACCACCCGGATCTGCCCGCCTACTTCATGGCGTCCACCCCGGTGGAGCAGCTCGGCTCGCTCAACATCGGCTCCCGCCCGTCCAAGCGTCCGGATTCGGGCGCGGGCCTCGGTGGCCTGCGCGCCATCCCATGGGTGTTCGGCTGGACGCAGTCGCGGCAGATCGTGCCGGGCTGGTTTGGCGTGGGCTCGGGGCTTAAGGCTGCCCGGGAAGCCGGTCACTCTGCCCAGCTGGTGGAGATGATGGATCACTGGAACTTCTTCCGGTCCGTGCTGTCCAACGTGGAGATGACCCTGGCCAAGACGGACATGGACATCGCCGGCTACTACGTGTCCACCCTGGTCCCGGAGGAACTGCACCACCTGTTCCGCACCATCCGGGAGGAGTACGAGCTCACGGTGGCCGAGGTCCGCAAGCTCACCGGCGAGGACATCCTCCTGGACGCCCAGCCCACGCTGAAGCGTTCCCTGGAGATCCGCGACCAGTACCTGGATCCCATCAGCTACCTGCAGGTTGAGCTGATGCGCCGTATCCGGACCGAGGCGGAGATCAGCGGGGCCGAGATCGACGAGCGCCTCCAGCGGGCCATGCTCATCACCGTGAACGGTGTTGCCGCAGGCCTGCGCAACACCGGCTAGGAACGCCCGCTACTTCCGGCGGCATTTCTTCCGACGCGCGCTCACCTCTTGCCGTTGGCATCCCAACGCGCGCTCACGTTTTGCGGTTCCAACCCAAACCCCCGCTCACTCTCTTGAAGAGAGTGAGCGGGGGTTTGGGTTTTGGGGGCAGGATGTGAGCGGGGGTTGGGGATTTGGGGGCAGGATGTGAGCGGGGGTTTGGATAGGGTGGAGGCCATGCCTTCTTTCCAGACCCGCCTCAAGATCACCGGGCTGCGGCCGGGGAATCCGCCGGAGTCCGTCATGGATGCCGCCGTGGAGGCGCTGGGCACCCGCCACCACGTGGAGGCGCACCAGCTGCAGATTGCCGGCGGAGTGCCGCAACTCAACCTTCGATTCCTTGTGGAAGCCACCGAGTACTCCGGTGAGAACCAGCAGGCGCTGGAGTCGGCAAGCATGATGCGCGACGCCGTCGAACGCGTTGCGCTGACAGGTGCGCTCACCGTGCTGCGGCGCAGCCGCGGCAAGTGGCTGCCCGTCTAGCCTGCGTCCGGAATGGGCTCGTCTTCCACCGGGGACCTGTCGCCGCGCCGCCGGGTGACGATCAGCCCCACGACGGCGCCGATCACCAGGCCCACCGCCACCCCGATGAGGGAACTGGCCCAGAACGGCAGCCGGGTGGTTGACCCCGTAAAGTACCCCAGCCCGACGAGCCAGCAGGCCCAGAGGACCGCCCCCAGCCCGGCGCACAGGCCGAACCCGCGCACGGAGACATTTGCGACCCCTGACGCTGCCGAGGTGGCCAGCCGGCCGCCGGGGATGAACCGGGCGCCGATGATGGTGCCATAGGTGGACGACCGACCCGCCTTGGCCAGTGCCGCATGGATGCCGGCGTGCACCCGTCGGCCCCATTTCCAGCGGTCCAGTACGTGGCTGAGCCGGCGGCGGAACAGGTGGAACACCACCATGTCGCCAATCCAGGATGCCAGGGCGGCGAGCACCAGGACGAGGAACACGTTGGCCCGGCCATCCGCGGACAATGCGCCGCCGGTAATCACCACCATCTCCGAAGGGATGGGCGGGAAAATGGCGTCGCCAACCACCAGCGGGATGACCCAGAAGTAGAGGGCCGCCCCCCAGCTGTCAGCGCTGCCGAAGTCCATTGCCACAAGGTACCGCACTTTTGCCGGGCCGGCGGTGCCTGTGACGGGCACCCACCTGGGGAGGAATACCTCCGCGGCCGTCCGTGCCCGGCACGCGTGGTGGAGTGGGAAACTGGCGGCATGCGGATCACGGTTTTGCAGGGCGACATAACGCAGCGGCGGGTGGATGCGGTGGTCAATGCCGCGAATTCGTCGCTGCTGGGCGGCGGGGGAGTGGACGGGGCGCTGCACCGGGCAGCCGGTCCGGAACTGTTGGCTGCGTGCCGTCAGTTGCGGGCAACGTACCTCCCGGACGGACTGCAGACCGGCGCCGCCGTGGCAACGGCCGGATTCCGGCTGCCGGCCCGCTGGGTCATCCATACGGTCGGCCCGAACCGGCATGCCGGGCAGACGAACCGGGCCCTCCTGGTGTCCTGCTTCAGCGAAAGCCTGCGTCTGGCGGACTCCCTGGGTGCCCGCGGACTGGCTTTCCCGGCGGTGGGTGCGGGCGCTTACGGCTGGGCGGCGGATGCCGTCGCCCAGGCGGCCTTGGACGCCGTGGCCGGGTTCCAGGCCCTGCACCTAGACAGCGACCTGGAGGTGGTGGAGTTCGTGCTCCACACGTCCGGGGTTGAAGAGGTGTTCAGGGACGTGTTCGGACAGCTTCGCTGAGGTCCAGGGCGCTGCGGTACTCTACTGGCCGGCCTGAGATCGGGTCGACGAACCGGATACCGCGGGCCAGCAGCTGCAGCGGTTTGGCGTAGTCGTCCGGGGCCTTGTCCAGCAGGTCAGGGTAGAAGGCGTCGTTGACGATCCCCAGTCCCAGCGAGGCCATGTGCACCCGCAGTTGGTGGGTCTTGCCGGTGTGCGGTTCCAGCCGGTACTTGGCAAGGCGGCGCCCGCCGGTGCCGCTGCCATCGCTGCCGGAGGCACGTGCCCGGCCGCCGGCGTCGAACGTTTCCAGCTGCTCTATCCTGGTTTCCGCGTTCGGCTCGCCGTCAATGACTTCCGCCAGCAGGTAGCTTCGGGATTTGGTCATCCGGTTGCGCACCACCACGGGAAATTCGACGGCGGGATGTCCCGGTGCGGGCTCCGCGGCGGAGACGCACTCGTACTCCTTCTGCACCTGCCGCTTCTCGAACAGCACCTGGTACTTGCCCCGGGTCTGCGGGTTGGTGGAGAAGAGCAGGACACCGGCGGTCATGCGGTCCAGCCGGTGCATGGGAATCAGGTCCGGCAGGTCCAGTTGGTTCCGCAGCCGGACCAGGGCGGACTCCTGGATGTAGGTGCCGCCCGGGGTGGTGGGGAGGAAGTGCGGTTTGTCCACCACCAGCAGGTGCTCGTCCTGGTGCAGGATGCTCAGTTCCACGGGCAGCCGGGTCTCCGGCGGCAGGGTGCGGTAGTACCAGATGAAGGTGTGGTCCTGGAGCGGGGTGCTGCGGTCCAGGGGGATGCCGCCCTCGCCCACGATCTCGCCAGCGTCGAACCGGTCCTCGATGCCCTGCGGATCGATGTGCCCCCAGCGGTGCATCATGTAGTCCATCGCGGTGTCCCAGGGGCCCTCGTCCGGGAGGCGCAGGCGGGTGGCGTTGACGCCGTCGCGCACGGGGAGGGGGGATTGCATCACCGGCCTATTCTACCGGGGCCCATGGCCGGCCGCCGGGCCCAGGATCCCGTGACCACCGACGACAAAAAAGTTCTTGACAATAAAAGTTGTCGGTAGCGAGAATGTTGGCATGCAGGAAATTGCAGTCATCGAGGACCCGGCCGCGGCCGAAGCGTCGCTGGACCCCATCCGCACCAGCATCCTGCGGGAGCTGGCCCGGCCCGGCTCCGCAACGCAGCTGGCGGTCCGGGTGGGCCTGCCCAGGCAAAAGGTCAACTATCACCTCAAGGCGCTGGAGCGGCATGGCCTGGTGGAGCTGGTGGAGGAGCGCCGCAAAGGGAACGTCACTGAGCGCGTGCTCCAGGCCACCGCAGCTTCCTACCTGATCTCACCGTCGGCGCTGGCCTCGATCTCGCCGGATCCACACCGTTTCTCAGACCGGTTCTCCGCATTCTGGCTGCTGGCGCTCGCCGGCCGGATGGTCCGGGAAGTGGGAAAACTGATAGCCGGTGCGGCCGCAGCCCGGCAGAAGCTGGCCACGTTCGCCATCGACGGCGAGATTACTTTCCGCACCGCCGCCGACCGTGCCGCCTTCGCCGAGGAGCTCGGCGTGGAGGTCACCCGGCTGGTGGACAAGTACCACGACGACGGGTCCCCACACGGGCGGCGGCACCGGCTGGTCGTGGCCCTGCACCCGGTCCTCAAAGAAACCAATGCCCCCAAAGCAACCAACGAATCCACTCCAGGCAAGGAACAGGACAAATGAACAACAAGCACACCTTTGAAATCGTCCACGACTCTGAGCTTCCCGGTACGCCAGAGCGGGTGTGGGAAGCCGTCACCGCCGGAACCCCGGCCTGGATGTTCCCCACGGACCAGTGGCCCGCCGTCAGGACCGTGGAAGAGTACCCCAGCCACCTGGTATCCAGGATGGAGGGCCCGGACGGCTGGTTCAACCAGCTGGAACACGTCCTGGAGCCGCTGGACGGCGGCCGTGCACGCCTGCACTACGTCCACAGCGGCATTTTCGCCGACAACTGGGATGAGCAGTACGACGGCGCCAGCCGCCACACCGAGTTCTACCTGCACACGCTGGGCCAATACCTGCAGTACTTCGACGGCCGTCCCGTGGTGTTCACCGACATTCAGGCTCCCGCGGCTTCGCAGGCACCGGACGGATTCGCCAAGCTGCGGGAAGCGCTGGGCCTGGGAACCGCCGGGCAGGGGGACAGCTTTGACATGGAGCTCGACGGCGTGGGGCGGCTGGCGGGCGAGGTGGACTTCTCGAACGAGCACTTCCTGGGCCTGCGCACCCAGGACGCCCTGTACCGGTTCTTCGGCCGCAACGCCTTCGGCGCCCCGGTGGGCATGACGGTTCACGATTTCGGCGGCGCCGGAGACTCCGAGACCACGGCCAAGGCGTGGGGTGGGTTCCTGGAACACGTGTACGCGTAGCCACGATTCCCTTTTAGCGCCCTGATCGCCGGAACGGTGCGGGACCGCCGTTCCGTTCCGGCGGTTACGCACACCTCCGGCGATTTCGGTGGCCCGGGTCAGGCGACGGCGGGTCCCGGGTCAGGCGATGGCGACGGCGGGGGCATGCGTCAGCGACCGGCGCAGCTGGGGAGCCGCGTCCAGCCGGTCCTGGGCGGCGCGGAGTCCCAGCACCGCCGCCTCCAGTTTGTCCGGCGCGAGCGTGAAGGGCAGGCGCAGGTTGCGTTCAAAGGCGCCGCCGATCCCAAACCTGGGGCCGGCCGCGAGCCTGATGCCGAATTCCGGTGCCAGGACGGTGAGCGCCGTGCTGATGGGGGCGGGAAGCCTGCACCAGACCGAGAGACCGCCGGCGGGAGGAGTCGTCTGCCAGGTGGGCAGGTGTTCCGCGAGCAGGCCGAGCAGGGTTGAGCGGTTGCCCCGCAGCGTCTGCAACAGCGCGGGCAGCGGCTCCTCGAGTGCCCGCACCAGGTGGGCTGCGGCCAGCTGCTCCATGACGGGGCCGCCCAGGTCCAGCGTGGTGCGTGCGGCGGCGAAGCGCTGGATCATCGGTTCGGAGGCTCGGATCCACCCGGTGCGCAGGCCGCCCCAATGCGACTTGCTCAGCGACCCGATCGATACGATTCCGCTGCCGAAGCCGGCCAGCGGGGTGGTGGCGATGCCGTCCAGGTTGAGGTCACGCAGCGTTTCATCCGCCACCAGCACTGTTCCGGATGCGGCCGCCGCGCGGGCCAGCAGGCGCCGTTGTTCGTCGGGCATGATCATCCCTGTGGGGTTGTGGAAGTCCGGCACCAGGTAGGCGAGCTTGGGCCGCTGCTGGACCAGGGCCGATTCGAGGGCCGGCAGGTCCCAGCCGGACTCGGCGAATGCCACCGGGACGGGGCGGCAGCGGGCGGAACGGATGGCATCCAGCGCGTGGGGATAGCTGGGGTGCTCCACCAGGATCCTGTCCTGCCGGTCGGCCAGGGTCCGGATGATGATGGTCAAGGCGTGCTGGGCTCCGGACGTAACCATGATCTGCCCCGGCTGTGTCGGCACACCGGCAGCCGTGTACCGGTCCGCAACGGCCTGGCGCAACGGCAGCAGCCCCAAGGCGTCGTAGCCAAACCCCGGCAACAGGGCCGGCAGCTCCGTCAGCGCTGCGGCAAAAGCCCGGTGCACCACTTCGCCGCTGGCGGGCAGTGCGGAATAGGCCAAATCGATCAGCCCTTCGGGGGCGGTCAGGCCCGGTGCCGCCAGCGGGGTCGCGGATTGGGGTTGCGGGCCAAATAGCGCCGGCCCGAACGGGGTCAGTTCGGGGATGCGGGTCTTGCCCCGGCTGCCTTGGCCGGTGCTCAGGAAGCCCTGGTCCCGGAGGGTGGCATACGCCGCCGTAACGGTTGTCCGGCTGACCCCGAGGACGGAGCTGAGCGAGCGCTCGCTGGGCAGGGCGGTATCCAGGGCAATTCGGCCGTCCAGGATCAGGAGCCGTACTACGTCCGCCAGCTCGCGGTAAGCCGGCCCCGCGCCGCTGTTCCACGGGCCGAGGAGGCGGGTCAAAGCCTGGGGAGTGAGGACAGCCATAGAGCCAGTATCTCAAACTGGCTATGTATTCCAATGCCAGTTGCGTGGAATGGTTGTTTTCATGATGACCCGCAGACTCCTCCAACTCTTCACCGGCCTGGCCATGTACGGCATTTCGCTGGCCATGTTCATCCGTGCCGGCCTGGGCCTGGACCCCTGGGATGTGTTCCACCAGGGCGTGGCCAACCGGACCGGTTTGAGCATCGGGGTGGTGGTTATCGTGGTGAGCTTCCTGGTGCTGCTCCTGTGGATTCCGTTGCGGCAGCGGCCAGGCTTCGGCACGCTGTGCAACGCGGTGCTTGTGGGAGTGTTCGCGGACATTGGACTGGCGTTGATCCCGCCGGTTTCCCTCCTGGCCGGCCAAATCGTCCTCCTCGGCGGGGCCATCGTGCTGAACGGCATCGCCTCCGCCTGCTACATCGGGGCACGTTTCGGGCCCGGCGCGCGGGATGGTTTGATGACCGGACTGGCCCGCCGGACCGGCTGGTCGGTCCGGCTGTCCCGCACCCTCATTGAGGTGACCGTGCTGGCCATCGGGTGGCTGCTCGGCGGCTCCGTGGGCGTGGGCACCGTGGTTTATGCCTTGGCCATCGGCCCCTTGGTCCATGTCCTGCTGCCGCGCTTCATGGTTCCTGCGGCACCGCCGAAAGCGGCAAGCAAGACGGCTCCCGCCAATTGCTGAGTCCCCGCCAGGCCAGCTGCTGTCAGTCAGGCACCGGCTGGCACTGGGGGCAGAAGTAGATGTCCCGCTCCTCCTCGCCGTTGGGCTTGCCCAGGAGGCCGCGCTGGATGGGCGTTCCACACTTGAGGCACGGCCGTCGTTCCCCGCCGTACACCCAATAGCCGGGCCTGCCGGCCATCCTGCCTACAGGAAGGCCCCGGGCATTGAGGACCGTAACGCGGCGGCCCGGTCCCAGGTTGGCCTCTAACAACTGCTTGGCGTCGGTCATCATGGTCCGCACGTCCGCGACGTCCGCCACGGGCGTGGCGGGATGCACCCCCGACAGGAAGCACGCCTCGCAGCGGTAGATGTTGCCGATGCCCGCGAGATTCCGTTGGTCCAGCAACGCCACGCCGATCGGTACCTCCGGGCGGGACCGGACACGGCGTTCGGCTTCATCCAGGTCCCAGTCCGGGCCCAGGAGGTCCGGACCCAGGAATCCCACGACGGAGTCCTCATTGGCCGTGGCCACCACTTCCAGGATGCCCAGGGAGAAGCCGACGGCGTCCGCAGCGGCCGTCCGCAGTACGCACCGGGCGGTGAATCCGGGCTTCCGCCACCGTCCGCCCGGCGGGTAGACCTGCCAGGCCCCTTCCATTTTCAGGTGTGAGTGGATGGTCAGCCGCTTGTCTTCCGGGCCCAGCACCCGCATCAGCAGGTGCTTGCCGCGCGGGACCACTTCCTCGACGGTCCACCCTGCAAGGTTCAGCGTGGCAAACCGCGGCACACGGAAATCCGAGGCAAGCAGCGCCTGCCCCGCCAGGGCCTGGTGCAGTTGACGGGCGGCCCGCCAGACGGAATCCCCCTCAGGCACGGATCCTCAATCCCTTTGGCGTGGAGTAGGCGCCGGCGGCGCTGAGGGCCGCGGCAACGGGGGTGTCCAGGATTCCCTGCCCGTTCACCTTCTCCATGATCAGTTTGTCCACGGCTCCCCGGGTGACCACCCCTACCAGGGCAGCGCCGGCAGCCGCCAGGACGGCGGCGTCATCGCTGAATGCCAAAAGGGTCTTGCCACCGCGTTCCACGTACAGCACCAGCGCACCATCCACCAGCACTACCAGCGCACCGGCTTTCCGGCCGGGGCGGTGGCCGGTACCGGCGTCGTCCCGCAGTGCGGGCCAGGGGAGGGCGGCGCCGAAAGGGTTGGCGGGATCAGTGGCTGCAAGGGCCAGGGCCACCGGTTCCGCCTTGGCCAGTTGTGTGTCCTCCGAGTAGGAACGGAGCCGGTCCACGGTGGCGGGAACGGCGAACTGGGCGGCGCCGAGGTGTTCGATGAAGTAGCCGCGCCGGCACCGGCCGGCCTCCTCCAGCCGCGCCAGCACCTTGTACATGAGCCCGAAGCCGCCGAGGATTTGTTCGGCCATGACCGAGCCCCTGGTGACCACGCCGTAGCGGTCCAGCAGGAGTTCCGCGGTGGCGCGGGCGTGGATGGTGGCGTCGAGTTCGGGCTCGGGAAGGGCGGACCAGCGCCCGGCTGCCGTAGGAGGCGTTGAAGCGCCCTGCGCTCCGTACCGGCCGCCGGCCAGCCCGGGGGAGCCCATCAGGCCGGTGCCGTGGGAGCGGCCCAGCCGGCTCAACCGCGGTGCCCGGGCGCGCGGGGCACGGGCCACCTGCCGGTGCGCTGTATGTCCGCCGGCGATCAGGGACCGGACCGGGGCGAATGTGTCGCCGGTAATCCTGCCGGCCCATGCGAGTTCCCACAGCGCGGTGACCACCTCCTGGTCGCTGAGGACGGCATCCATGCCGCCGGCCACTTCGGTGAGCTGCCGGAAGAAGTAGCCGCCGCCGTTGTTCCGCAGGTGGTCCAGGAGGCGCCGGCCGGCATCCCCGGGCTCGAAGTCAGGGGCAGGATTGAGCGTCAACTCCGCGGAATCAGCGAGGTGGAGGCTGATCCAGCCGTCGTTTCCCGGCAATGATCCGGCGCCCGACCACAGGACCTCACCTGCCGCCATGAGTTCATCCAGCATGGCGGGCTGGTAGTTGGATACCCGGCTTGCCAGGACCAGTGGCTCCCAGGCCGAGGCGGGAACGGGGACCCCGGAGAGCTGGTCGATGGCGGTGATGATGCCGTCCAGGCCGCGCAGGGAGGGTTGGCCGCGCCCGCCGCCGGGGGCCCTGACATGCTGCCAGGACGGCAGGAAGCGCCCATAGGCTGCGGCGTCCACCGGTTCCACTTCGGCGCGGAGCGCGGCCAGGGAGCGGCGGCGGAGCTTGCGCAGCACCTCGGCGTCGCACCATTCGCTTGCAACCGCCTGCTGGCCGTCAGGTGCGGAACTGCCCGATGGTGCCGGTTGACCAGCCGGCCGGCTTTGATCCCCCGGCCCGGATTCGTGCCCGGCCGGCTCCAGTGGTGGGGCCTCGGGCGGGGTGACGTGGGGCCGGAATTCCCCTTCCACGACGCGTCCGTCCGCTGCCAGGCGTTTCAGCGCCGTGCCCACCACGGCAACGCCCAGGCCCAGCCGGGTGGCGGCTTCGGCTGCGGTGAAGGGACCGTGTGTCCGGGCATACCGGGACACGAGGTCGTCCAGAGGATCGGCAACGGGCTCGATGAAGGCCAATGGCACACCCATGGGCAGCGGCACGCCAATGGCATCGCGGAGGCGGGCGGCATCCTCGACGGCGGCGAACCGCTCAAACCCGCCGATGTTGACCTTGATGGCGCGATTGGCGCGCTGGAGCGCGGCAAGGTGGGCGGCCGCGTCGGCGACGGTGGCGGGGGTGTCGGGCTGCCCGGTTTCGGCGGCCTCAACCGCAGGAGAGGTCTCGGCGCCCCCAACCGCCGGCGAGGTTTCGGCAAGCTCAACCGCCGGGGCCGTGCCCTGCAACCGCGCGGCTGCCTCTTCCGGCGCGAGCGGGCCCAGCAGCCGCAGGAGATCGGCCACTCCCTCCATGCCCCGCGCACGACGGTCCGGGGTCAGCCGCTGCAGTTCGCGTTCGGTGGCCTCAATGACCTTGGCGTCCAGGAGTTCGCGCAGCTCCACCCGGCCCAGCAGTTCGTTGAGCAGCGTGGAGTCCAGGGCCAGGGCCGCAGCACGGCGTTCCGCGAGCGGGGAATCGCCTTCGTAGAGGAACTGGGCGACGTAACCGAAAAGCAGGGACTTGGCGAATGGCGAGGGCTGTTGGGTGGTGGTCTCCACAATCCGCAGCTCGCGCCTTTCGACGGAGGCGGCGATGTCCTTCAACGCCGGCAGATCGTAGACGTCCTGCAGGCATTCGCGGACCGTTTCGAGCACGATGGGGAACGTGGGGTACTTCCTGGCCACGTCCAGCAGCTGGGCGGACCGTTGGCGCTGCTGCCAGAGCGGCTGCCGCTTCCCGGGGGTCTGCCGGGGCAGCAGCAGCGCGCGGGCCGCACACTCGCGGAAACGCGAGGCGAAGAGGGCGCTGCCGCCCACCTCGGCGGTGACGATCTGCTCCAGTTCCTCCGGGTCGAAGAGGAACAGTTCGGCGCCCGGCGGCTCGTCTTCCATCATGGGCACCCGCAGGACGATGCCGTCGTCGGCCGCCATGGCCGAGCCGTCCAGCCCATACCGCTGGTGAAGCCGCTGCCCCACCGCGAGGGCCCATGGCGCATGGACGGGCATGCCGAACGGGCTGTGCAGGATCACGCGCCAGTCGCCCAGTTCGTCGTGGAACCGCTCCACCACAAGCGTGGTGTCGCTGGGGACCACCTCGGTGGCCTGCTTCTGCTCGCTGAGGTACTGGATGAGGTTGTTGGCGGCGAAGTCGTCCAGGCCGCTGGCTTTGCACCGTTCGGTGGCCGGGCCGGGATCGGACGCGGACAGTTCGCGGACGAACGCGCCCAGGGCGCGGCCCAGGTCCACCGGGCGCCCCAGGGAGTCGCCCTTCCAGAACGGCAGCTTGCCGGGCTGGCCGAACGCGGGGGACACCAGGACGCGGTCGTGCGTGATGTCCTCGATCTTCCAACTGGTGGCACCGAGGGCAAAGACATCGCCTACCCGCGACTCGTAGACCATTTCCTCGTCGAGTTCGCCCACGCGCCGGCCACCCTTGGGCGCACGCGCCGGTTTTCCGTCCTCGGCCGGGGACGCCGGGCCTTCCGCCTCGGTGCCGATGATGTAGACACCGAACAGTCCGCGGTCCGGGATGGTGCCGCCGGACGTGACGGCCAGCCGTTGCGCGCCGGGACGGCCCTCGATGGTGCCGGCATTCCGGTCCCAGATGATCCTTGGGCGGAGTTCGGCGAATTCGTCGGACGGGTACCGTCCTGCCAGCAGGTCGAGGGTGGCCTCGAACGCGGAGCGGGGGAGGGACGCGAAGGGAGCGGAACGGCGCACGGTGCTGAACCATTCCTCCACGTCGATGCTCCCAAGGGCCGTTGCCGCCACCGTCTGCTGGGCCAGGATGTCCAGCGGGTTGGCCGGGATAGCCAGCCGCTCGATCTTGCCATCCAGCATCCGCTCCACGGTGATGGCCGTGTGGACCAGGTCCGCCCGGTGCTTGGGGAACAGGACGCCCTGGGAGACCTCGCCCACCTGGTGGCCCGCACGGCCCACCCGCTGCAGGCCGCTGGCCACCGACGGGGGCGATTCGACCTGGACCACCAGGTCCACGGCACCCATATCGATGCCAAGTTCTAGCGAGGACGTGGCCACCACGCACCGCAGCCGCCCGGATTTGAGGTCGTCCTCGATCAACGCCCGCTGGTCCTTGGAAACGGAACCGTGGTGCGCCCGCGCCAGTACCGGATCCGCGCCGGCGGAACTGCCCGCTTGCGCCATCATGTGCGCGGGCGTGGCCGTTGACGCGGGACGGCCCGACGACGGTCCCCCCGGGGTGCCGGGCCCGGCGTCGAGCCCTTCCGGAGCGGCGTCGTCCCAGCCGCCGCCCACGGCCACCAGTTGGCGTTCGGCGTAGATTTCGTTGAGCCGGGCGGTGAGGCGTTCGGCGAGGCGCCGGGAATTCGCGAAGACGATGGTGGACTGGTTGGCCAGCACCAGGTCAACAATCTTTTCCTCCACATGGGGCCAGATGGATGCCTGCGGCTGCAGGCCGGAAGCCGGCCCGGAGTCGAATGCCCCCGCAGCGCCCTGCAGGTCCGACATATCCTCCACCGGCACCGACACCGTGAGGTCCCAGTTCTTGCTGGCCGGCGGCGCGACGATCTCCACGGGGGCCGAACCGGCCAGGAACTGCGCCACGAGTTCCCGCGGCTCCACGGTGGCCGAAAGCCCGATGCGTTGCGCAGGTTTGGGAAGCAGCGCATCGAGCCGCTCCAGGGACACCGCAAGGTGGGCGCCGCGCTTGGTTCCGGCCACGGCATGGACCTCGTCGATGATGATGGTGTCCACCTCGGTGAGGGTTTCGCGGGCCCTGGAGGTGAGCATGAGGAACAGCGATTCGGGGGTGGTGATGAGGATGTCCGGCGGGTTGCTGAGCAGGGCCCGGCGGTCCGCTGCAGGGGTGTCCCCGGACCGGACGCCCACGGTGATCAGCGGTGCCGGGAGCCCCAGCCGCTTGGCCGTTTGCGTGATGCCGATCAGCGGCGAGCGGAGGTTGCGTTCGACGTCGACGCCCAACGCCTTGAGGGGCGAAATGTAGAGCACGCGGGTTTTGCGTTTGGGTGCCCGGGACCGCTTTCCTTTGGCCGGGGTTTCCTGTGCTGGATCGGGGGGCGCCGGGGCTGTTCCGAGGAGGCGGTCCAGGGCCCACAGGAAGGCGGCGAGGGTCTTGCCGGACCCGGTGGGTGCCACCACCAAGGCATGCGAACCTGACGAGATGGCAGTCCAGGCCCCGGCCTGGGCCGGTGTTGGTTCGGAAAAGGCGCCCAGGAACCAGTCCCGGGTGGCGCGGCTGAACTGGGCCATGGGCGCAGCGGAGCCGGAAGCGCTGCCGGCAGGACGCTGTTCCTGGTTCATGCCTCCATCATGCCCCAAGGCACCGACACTGGGTTTCGACGGCCGCCGCGACCCGGCGTGGATGCCGGGCCGCGGCCAGGTTCGCCGGGCCGTGCGCGGTCAGGCCGGTTGGAACGCTCCGATGGAGAGCAAGGTGATTTGCGCGTTGCTGCAGGCCTTGGTGGGCTGCGGGAGGAACAGGGAGTCGGTGTCCTCGGGCGGGTAGACCCGGTAGCCGGCGGCATCCACCGGCGAGCAGTCCATGTAGTTGCCGGCCTGCGTGTAGCGCAGTACCGCGGTGCCGGTCTGGCCGGGGGCCAGCAGGACGTCAACCACGCCCGCGGAGTCGTCGCGGGTGGCCGGGGCTCCGATCGGGGCGCCTGCGGCGTCCGCAACCAGGGAGACGCCGGCGAACCCCTTGAGGATGCAGGGTTCGGTTCCCTTGTTGGTGAGGTTGAGCTTCATGTAGACGCTGCCAGCCGCGCCACCGCCGGAGGCATCGGTTGCGGCCGTGAGCCCGGCCGCCTTGCACAGGGCAGGCGCTCCGGCGGCGCTGGTGCCGGGTGCGGGGGAGTCCGGCGCCGTGGCAGGTGCGGAGGACGACGGCGGGGCCGAGGACGCCGACGACGTGGGCGACTGGCTGGCCTGCCCGGTGGCGGGTGCCGACGTCGTTTGGGACTGCGGCTGGCTTGGAGCGCACGCGGTGAGCAACAGCGTTGCCGCTGCGGCCGCCGTCGTCAGGGCAATCGCCTGGGAAATTATCTGAGACCTCATGGCACCACCTTCGCCGTACCGGTTGCCCGCGTCAACGATGCCACCTGCCTTGGCGGCAATTTGATGCCCGGATCGTGATGATCCGGTCACTGGAGGGCTCCCGCGGGACGGCATCCGGCATCCTCAGTCTGTCTCCGGTCCGGTGCAGTACGGGCAGTCCTCGGGGCACTCCGTCATGCCGGCACCCCTGCCAGGTCCAGGCCGTCCGCGATGTGGAACAGCCGGCGGCCCCCGGCGGGCGCGGTCACCCACACGATGCTGCCGTCGTCCATCCTGTCATCCACCACGCCGCTGAAGGCCACGCGGCCGTTCCTTCGGAGTTCCACCAGGTCGCCGGTCTCGACCGGGTCCCAGCGGACAGGGCTCTTTACGCGGCTCGTCATTGAAGTCACGGTTATTCCTTTGCACGGCGTGGTTGCGGCGGCAACTGCCGCCCAATGAAGCCATCAAACAGGGACGCTGCCGCCCAACTCAATGGAGGAGTGACCACGCCCCACGCTTCTTCTTTGTGCAGGCCTCCAGCGGCTTGGTGAAGGGGTCCGGAAGGCCCGTGTGCCACGGGGAAGGGCGGGGTTAGACTGCCTGCGTAAGCGTCGGCGATCGAAGGAGAAGTTCATGGACTACACCGGAAGCCAGTCGGAAAAGGCAGTCACAGCCGGTGAACTGGGCCGCAGCCACATCGGGCAGACAATCAGCTTCCAGCCGAATGAATTCACGGTGGTCTTCGGTAAGCTCGCAGGAATTGCGCGGACGGAAGCCATGGTCTACATCTCCTTGGCAGGAGTGGGAAACGGCACGCACCTGAAGGATGAGTACGACCTGCCGGCTGCCCACGAGGTCTTCGTTCCCGTGGACGTCATCACCAACGCCGAATCCACCATCAAGGATTTGTTCGGCAAGGTCCAGGAGAACCTCCGCGGGACCGGCCACAAGGGCGGCGAAGACCGGACAGACCGGCTGTAGCCCGGAAACCTGGCTGATGGCCGGCATCGTTTTCGATGCCGGCCATCAGTGCTTGGACGCCAGTGCACCATATCTCTGTTGGAAGGAACATCATGGGCAACGAAGCTGAATGGCAGGAAACCACAACCGCGGGCAGGTTCGCCGGCAGGACCGTCATTGTCACCGGCGCAGGCTCGGGCATCGGGCTGGCAACCGCGCTGCGCGTCGCCAAGGAGGGCGGCCGCGTGATCGCGGCGGACATCAGCAAGGAACGGCTGGATGGCCTTGTAGCCGGGAACCCCGGCCTGGACCTGGTTGCCGTTGCCGGTGACGTCTTCACCGAAGAGGCTGTGGCGGCAGTGGTGGCGGCTGCCGGCGGCAGGGTGGATGCACTGGCCAACGTTGCCGGCATCATGGACAATTTCGCCCCCATTCACGAGGTGGACGACGACGTCTGGGAGCGGGTCTTCCGTATAAACGTCACCGCGCTGATGCGGCTCACCCGTGCGGTGGTGCCGCTGATGCTGGAGGCGGGCACCGGCTCCGTGGTCAATGTTTCCTCGGAGGCCGGGCTGCGGGGTTCCGCCGCGGGTGCGGCCTACACGGCCTCCAAGCATGCAGTGGTGGGCCTCACCAGGAACTCGGCCGTCATGTACGGCCCGTTGGGGCTGCGCTTCAACACCGTGGCGCCGGGCGCCACCATCACCAATATCGAGGCGAACTGGGGCTCGGAGCTGGCGGCGGGGCGGCTGGGTCCGCTGATGCAGGCAAACATCCCGACACCTGCCACCGCCGCGCAGCTTGCCGCGTCCATCACCTTCCTGCTCAGCGATGACGGCACCAACGTCAACGGCGCCGTGCTCGCTTCCGACGGCGGCTGGTCGGCACTGTAGCGGGCAGCACCGCTGCCGGCAGGCCCCTTAAGGCCAAGCGGACGACGCCGGGTGCGGCCCGTCGTCGTCCGCCCACCAGGGCAGCACCCAGAGGTGCTGCCTAGTACGCCTTGACGCGCTGGTCCACCACGAGGTGGATCAGCGCGAACGTGCGGTCCCGGTCGATGGCCGCCAGGGCGGCGTCCAGGGCCGCCGGCACGTCGCGGTCATCCGTGACCGTGATGCCAAAGCCACCGAACGCCGTGGCCATCAACCCGAAGTCCGGGTTCTTGAGTTGGGTGCCGGAGACCCGCTGCGGGTAATGCCGTTCCTGGTGCGTGCGGATGGTGCCGTACTCCTGGTTGTCCATGACCACCACCAGGGGTGTGGCGCCATACTGGGCGGCGGTTGCCAATTCCTGGCCGTTCATGAGGAATTCGCCGTCCCCAGCGATGGTCACGACGCGGCGGTGCGGCTCGGCCAGCGATGCGGCAATGGCGGACGGGATGGAGTACCCCATGGAGCCGTTACGGGCACTGAGCATGGACGCATAGCGGCGGGTGGGGAAGTACCGGTGCGCCCAGTTGGTGTGTTCGCCGGCCCCGAAGGTCACCACGGCGTCCTCCGCAAGCCGGGGCACCAGGTTGGCCATCAGGGTGTCCATCCTGGCCTGTCCGGCCCCCGGGGCAGCGGGCGGCAGCGCGGCGAAGCGTTCCTGTTCCGCCCGCATCCGGGCCGTCCAGGCACGCCACTCGTCCTTGACCGGCAGCGTGACGCCCTGGAGGTCGCGGACGAACGCCTCCGGCTTGGCCAGGATTTGCCGGGAAACCGGGCCGGACCGTCCGCGCAGCGACGGGTCCACCGTGACCAGGAAGTTCTCCTTGGTCCAGTCCTGCCGGCAGACGAAGCCATCCGTAATGACATCGCCTGGGACCGTGCCCACAAAGACCAGCAGGTCGGTTTCCTCCAACAGGTCGTAGGTAGGCCGGGGGCGGCCGTACCCGATGGGTCCGACGTAGGACGGCGAATCGAAGGGAACCGTTCCTTGGGTCCGCCACTCGGCGGCGGCCGGGATGTGGTGCCGTTCCAGCCACCCGGTGAGCTGGAGGGCGGCCTCCTGGGTCCAGTCGTTGCCGCCGGTGACGAACAGCGGCTTGCTGGACCTGGCCAGGGCGGCTTCAAGGGCTGCGGAATCCGTGTTGCCCATACCGCCGGCTGCCACGGGAATCGCCGGATGCAGGGACGGGCTGACCTGCCGGCGGATCACGTCCTCCGGCAGCCCGACCACCACGGGGCCGGGCCGTCCGCTCATGGCCGCGAACATCGCTTCGGCCACGATTTCGGAGGCCCGCTCCGGGTGGTCAAGGACCATGACCCGCTTGGCTCCGGTATCGAACCAGGACTTGATATCGAACTCCTGGAACGCCTCGCGGTCCCGGTGCGCAAACGGGATGAGCCCTACGAAGAGCAGCATGGGGGTGGAGTCCTGCCAGGCGGTGTGCAGTCCCACATGGGCGTTGGCGGCGCCCGGCCCGCGGGTCACCATCGCCACCCCGGGACGCTGGTTCATCTTGCCGTCGGCCTCGGCCATGTAGGCGGCGCCGCCCTCATGGCGGCAGACGATGGTTTCGATGGCGGACCCGTGCAGGCCGTCCAGCACGTCAAGGAAGCTCTCGCCGGGAACAACGTAGGTGCGCTCCACGCCATGCGCCACCAGGGAATCGACAATGACATGCCCGGCGGACTTCAGGGTTGGCTGCGCGTTCTCCGGCACGTTTGGGCGGAGGTCCTGCGGGTCATCGACGACGGCGGCGGGCTGGGAACGGGATGCGGTCAGGGAGGGCTGCGGCTCTGGAGTCATGTTCTTTCTTTGGTTCGAAGGGTGGCGGAAGGTCCGGGTCAGGTGATGGGTGTCCGGTTGGCGATGACGGGGGAGGTGCCGGTGTAGCCGTCGCGGGTTTCGGCGATGTGGCGGATGCGGGTGCGGCAGGCGTACCAGCCGGCGGTCATGAGGATGGAGGCGATGGCGGTGACGAGCATGGTCAGGGGTGAGTCGATGAAGACCATGACGAGGACGCCGATGAGGAACAGGAGGGAGAGGTAGCCGGTGTAGGGGGCGCCGAACATGCGGAAGGTGGGGCGTTGGACCCAGCCTTTGTCGGCCCAGCGTTTGAGTTGGATTTGGCACAGGACAATGGTGGCCCAGGTCATGATGATGCCGACGGAGGCGATGTTGAGGACGATTTCGAAGGCGTCGGCGGGGACGAGGTAGTTCAGGGGGACGCCGAGGAGGGAGACGGTGGCGGTGATGGCGATGCCGCCGTAGGGGACGCCTGCTTTGTTCATGCGGGAGGCGAAGCGGGGGGCGGAGCCGTTGACGGACATGGAGCGCAGGATCCGGCCGGTGGAGTAGAGCCCGGCGTTCAGGGAGGACAGGGCGGCGGTGAGGACGACGAGGTTCATGATGACGTCTACGCCTTGGACGCCGATGGAGCCGAAGAACGTCACGAAGGGGCTGACGCCTTTTTGGTAGGTGGTGTAGGGGAGCAGGAGGGCGAGGAGGATGACGGAGCCGACGTAGAACACGGCGATGCGGAAGACCACGGAGTTGATGGCTTTGGGCATGATTTTTTCGGGGTTTTCGGTTTCGCCGGCGGCGGTGCCGACGAGTTCGATGGAGGCGTAGGCGAAGAGGACGCCTTGCATGAGGATGATCATGGGGAGCAGGCCGGTGGGGAAGATCCCGCCGTGGTCGGAGAGGAGGCTGATGCCGACTTGCTGGCCGGTTACGGGGGTGCCGAAGATGACGAAGTAGGTGCCGATGATCAGGAAGGCGACGAGGGCGGCGACTTTGATCAGGGCGAACCAGAATTCCATTTCGCCGAAGACTTTCACGGAGACGAGGTTCAGGGCGAGGACGACGACGAGGGCGGTCAGGGCCCAGGCCCACTGCGGGACCTCGGCCATCCAGGGGATGTAGTTGCCGAAGAAGTGCATGTAGAGGGCGGCGGCGGTGATGTCCACGATGGTGGTGGTGGCCCAGTTGATCCAGTAGAACCAGCCGGAGACGAACGCGGCTTTCTCGCCGAAGAATTCGCGGGCGTAGGAGACGAAGGAGCCTGAGGAGGGGCGGTGCAGGACCAGTTCGCCCAGGGCGCGGAGGATCAGGAACGCGAAGAACCCGCAGACCGCGTACGCGATGACCAGGGACGGGCCCGCGGCGTTCAGGCGGCCGCCGGCACCCAGGAACAGGCCGGTACCGATCGCACCGCCGATCGCGATCATCTGGATCTGCCGCGGCTTGAGGTTCTTGTGGTAACCCTTGTCCTCCGCGTGCAGGGAAGTCTCAGACGCATGCGCGTGACCACCATCAATCAAATGGTCCGGCTCAACCTCGTCATTGGGGTTGTTGGGCATGGGGATTCCTTTCGATCCGGAAAAGATCTTGTTGGTTGGGGAACTTAGAAGACTGACCAGCCGGTGCGGTCGGAGAGGTCGGCCAGGGCCGCCGTGCCCGCGAGGGAATTGCCTTTGGCGTCCAAGCGGGGGCTCCAGACGCAGATGGCGCACTGGCCCGGGACGATGACCAGGATGCCGCCGCCCACTCCGCTTTTGCCGGGCAGGCCCACGCGGTACGCGAACTCGCCGGCGGCGTCATACATGCCGCAGGTCAGCATGATGGAACCGATCCGCTTGGCCTCGCTCGGGGACAACACGGCCCCCGGGGCTCCCTGGCCGTCGTTGGCAAGGAACAGGCCCGCCTTGGCCAGCTGGACGCAGGTCATCATGATGGAGCACTGGCGGACGTAGTTCTCCACCACTGCCGCGGCCGGCTGGGTGAGGTTGCCGAAGTCCTTCAGGAAGTGGGCCAGGGCCAGGTTGCGGCTGCTGCCGGCCAGTTCACCGGCAGCAGCGGCCTCGTCAATGTACGGTGCCGGACCCCCCTCCCGGCCTGGTTGTCCTCCGGTACCCGCCTGCCGGGTGAGGAACTGCAGGAGGTGCCCGACGGCGTCGGACGTCTCTTCCATCAGGTGGTCCGTGACCACCAGGGCGCCGGCGTTGATAAAGGGATTGCGCGGGATGCCGTGCTCGGCTTCGAGCTGGACCAGCGAGTTGAAAGCTGTTCCGGATGGTTCGCGCAGCACCCGTGACCACAGCATGCCGGACCGGCCGCCCTGCAGCGCCATGGCCAGGGTGAACACCTTGGAGATGCTCTGGATGGAGAACGGGACGTCCGCGTCGCCGGAGCTGAAGACCTTGCCGGAGGTGGTGGCAACGGCGATGCCAAAACGGTTGAAGGGAACGGCGGCCAGGACTGGGATGTTGCCGGGTACGGCACCGGCTTCCTTCCGGGGCCGGTGCTCCCGGACGATTTCCTCGAGGAGGATGTCCAGGGGCGGTGCGCTGAGTGTCGTGGTCATTTCCTGCCTGAAGTGTTGTTGGAGGCAGCCCACTCCTGGAGATGGAGCAGTGCCACCAGTGAGTCCCGGGGACTGCCGAAGTTGATGCCGGTCACCCGGGCGGCCTTGGCCACCCGGTAGTAGACGGTGTTCTTGTGGAGGTTCATGCTCCTGGCGCACTCGGCGACGTCGAAGGCGGCGTCGAAGTAGGCGCGGAGGGTGGCGGCGAGCTCGGCGTCCTCCTGCAGGAGGGCGGCCAGGCTGCGGTGCCGGAAGGGCGAGGCCTGGAAGTTGCGGACCGCCTCGCGGTACAGGATTTCCGCTTCGAAATCGGCCACTCCCGCCACGGTGCCGGGTTCTGCGGTGCCCACGCAGGCCAGCAGCGCCTCCGTTACACGGGTCACCGTGTGGAGGGACAGCAGGTCCGGCACCAGGGGGCCGACGGCGGCGAACGGGGTGATGCCGAGGTGTTTCCGGGCGTCCCGGACGATTGCCTCGGCCAGGGACCGAAGCCCCGGCTCCGCGGTGCTGGACTGCAGGTCCGGGACGATGATGGCCGTGTCACCGTTGAACTGGCCCACGACGGCGGAAGCCTTGTACGCGGCCGCGTGGATGGAGGCGAGGTTGGCCAGTTCGCCGTGCTTGAGGGCGGCGTCGTCGGCCCGCGAATCGGCGTCGGACATGCCCATCAGGATGAGCGCGGCAGGAGCTTCGGACGGGATTTTTCCGCTGTGCGCACCGGCGGCGGCTTCTGCCGGACCCGACAGGATCCGCGCAATCCGGTCTTCCCGCATGTGGACCGACTGCTGGTTGCGGTAGCGGATCAGTTCGGCCGAGACGCGGGCAGCGGACCCGGTCAGGACATATTCGACGTCGGGCCCGAAGCCTGCACCGGTCTCCTGCAGCCAGATGTATCCCATGATCCGCTCGCCGGCAAAGAGCGCGATGGCAACCCGCTCCCGCAGCCCGTCCTGCGGCCTCGCCGGGACGCGGACGGGTTGCCGGGTGCGGTGGAGTTCCCGGTAGGCGCCCAAGTCCTTGAGGAGCAGTTCGTACTTCCGTGGGCCGCGGCGGGCCAGGATGGACGCCTTCCGGAGCTCATCGATGTCATTGGTGACCGTGGAATAGGCAAGGACTTTGTTGGCCGCATCCTCAATGAGCACGTGGCTGGACGTGAGCCGTGCCGTGGTCTGGGCGATCGCAAACAGGTCTTCCTCGAGCAATGTCAGGACTTCGCTCTGGTAGCTGCGCGGCTGGATCCGGTCCTTGGCAATCGACAGCAGGCTGTCCCAGTCTGCAGCAGGATCCACCAGCAGCAGCCCCGACCCCGCTGCGCGCAGGAGCTCCTCCGCTTCGGCGAGGTCGTCCCGGCGGCCTTTCAGTGCGACCACCGGGGGCGGATCCTCCAGGAGGCGCCGGAGGGCCGGCAGGGCGGACCGGCCGCGGACCCCGATGAGCAGGACGAAGGCTTTGGCGGCGTCCACCGCCTCATCGTCGGCGTCGACGATCAGGAACCGTTCGATGTCCGGCGCCGAAGGGCCGGGCCGGAGGATGAGGCTGGCGAAGCCAAGGGGAAGATCCGAGAGGATGTCATCCACCGTAACCGCGGCCATGGTTGTCCTTTTGCGTTGATCCCGCCGGACGGCTTTGTCCGGTCACCTCATGCTATCCAGCCGCAGGGGGCAGGATTATGGAATCTGTTCCAAGACAACTGGCCCGTTTTTGGTTTCCAGTCTGAGGCGGACGCGCTGCCGGGGAAACGGCGTGCCCGTGCGGCAACGCCCAATGGCGGGCCGGCACGGCCGGCCCGCCATTGGTGCGGTGTGAGGGTGTGCCCGGGGTGTCTAGATCCAGGCCGGTGCCGCGGGCACCGGGGTGACGGATCCGGCGTCGTGCCTTGCCGTGGTTCCGTCCGTGCCGCGGCCGGTGGCCCACTGCGCGATGGCGGCCAGTGAACCGGAGACCACGGTGGGCGACGCGGCCGCGGTGTCCCCGAAGGCCAAGTCCGTCCCGTCCACGGTGACGAGGAGTCCGGCGTCGCTGCCGCGGGTGTGCCAGGCGCCGCTGATGTCCGTGAGCAGCCGTTCCAGGACGGGGGCGGGGATGTCCTTGAAGGTGGCCCCGTTGTCCAGGTCCACGGCGTGGACCCAGACTTCGCGGGTGCGCATCCACACGGTCTCCTCGGCCGGGACGGTCCTGCCCTGGACGGTTTTGACCTTGTGGTGCCAGTTGTCGGCGGGCAGGTCGCGCCATTCGACGTTCAGGTGCACGGCGGAGTGGTCGAAGAGGTTCCGCAGGGCGATTGGGGACAGCGTCGCGCCGAAGTCGATCTCGTGGTTGCGGACTTCCACGGACGGGTACATGGGTGTTTCCATCCCGGTGGCAGCCCACTCGACCAGGCGGGCGATGGCCCGGGCGTTGTAGCCCACGTGGGCTACAACGTGGCGGCGGGTCCATCCCGGCAGCAGCGAGTCCGCGTCCAGTTCCGCGTCGGGAAGCTCGTTGAGCTTGCGGGCGAAAAACGCGGTGCCGCGCCGGGCCTGCAGCAGCCCGTCGAGCAGGACGGGGTCGGTGGCCTGGTCGTGCCGGGCAACCATCAGGCTTCCTTGACCACGCGGTTGGTCAGCCGGCCCAGGCCCTCGATGGTGGTGACCAGGACCTGGCCCTCCTGCAGGTAGCGCTTGGGATCCTGGGCGTGGCCCACACCGCCGGGGGTGCCGGTGGCGATCACGTCGCCCGGGTTGAGGGTGATGATGGTGGAGATGTAGGCGACCAAGAATTCGGGGGTGAACACCAGGTCCGAGGTGGGGGTGGACTGCTGGACGTCGCCGTCCACGGCGGAGGTCATGAGCGGGCCGGGCGTGAATTCGTCCTTGGTGACCAGTGCGGGGCCGAACGGCGTGGACTTTTCCCAGGTCTTGCCCTGCAGCCACTGGATGGTGCGGAACTGGTAGTCGCGCATGGAGATGTCGTTCAGGACGGCGTACCCGGCGATGTGGTCCACGGCTTCGGCTTCGGGGATGCGCCGGCCGGCCTTGCCGATGACGACGGCGAGTTCTGCTTCCCAGTCCACGGTGTCCGATTCCTGCGGCAGGGCCAGGTCATCGTTCGGTCCGATCAGGGATTCGGCGTACTTGGCGAACAGGGTGGGGTACTCGGGAACCTCCCGGCCCATCTCCTTGATGTGGTTGCGGTAGTTGTGGCCCACGCAGATGATCTTGCCGGGGTAAGGCACGACGGCGGCGAGGTCGGCGCCGTCGTACGCGTGGGTTGCGCCGTTGGCTTCCTTGGCGGTGGTTTCCCAGTTGGGGTCCTTCAGCAGGGCCCCGACGTCGGCGAACCCCGGGATTTCGGTGAGGGTGTCGCCGTCCTGGCGGACCGCCGTCGTGCTCTTGCCGTTGCCTGTGCCGTTATCCAGGCGGAGGGTGAGGAGTTTCATTACTTGGTGCGTCCTTCGATGTAGGTGCGGTTGAAGTTCAGGCGCTCAAAGATCGGTGCGTCGCTGAACCGGAACAGATCAAACTCAGATTCGGCCTGCAGCGACCAGGCAGCCCAGGACGGGACCACGAAGAGGTCGCCCTTGGCCAGCTGCTTGGTTTCGCCGTTCAGGGTCACGGTGCCGGTGCCTTCGAAGACCTGCCAGACGCTGGAGCCCACCTCGCGGACGGCTTCGGTGGTGGCGTCGGCGCGGAGCCGGTGGAACTCCGCGCGGATGGTGGGCATGACGTCCCCGCCGGTGGTGGGGTTGGTGTACCGGATGGCGGCGTGGCCCTGGGACACCGTGGCCGGGTGGCCTTCGTCCTCAAGGAGCAGCTGTTCGCGCAGCGCGGCGTCGGTGTACTTCCACCGGTACGCGGCGATGGGGGAGTTGGTGGTGTCATCGAGCCCCGAGAGGGGGCGCAGCCCTGGGTGGGCCCAGAGCCGCTCGGAGCGGGAGATGTCCGGGGTGGCCTCGTCGGTGACGCGTTCGGTGCCGAACTCGAAGAACCCGGCGTCCGCGTAGTGCACGAATGGGATGTCCAGGCCGTCAATCCACGCCATGGGCTGGTCGGTGTCGTTGTGGTGGCCGTGGAAGTTCCAGCCCGGGGTGAGCAGGAAGTCGCCGCGGGACATCCGGACCGGGTCCCCGTTCACCACGGTCCAAACCCCTTCGCCTTCGACGACGAACCGGAACGCGTTCTGGGAGTGGCGGTGCTCCGGGGCGGTCTCACGGCCGCCCAGGTACTGGATGGCGGCCCACAGCGTGGGGGTGGCGTACGGGGTGCCGGCCAGGCCGGGGTTGGCCAGCGCGATGGCGCGGCGTTCCCCACCGCGGCCCACGGGCACCAGGTCCCCGGCGCGGGCGGCCAGCGGGTACAGGTCCTCCCACCGCCACACGTGCGGAACGGCCTTCGGGGACGGAACCATGGGCATCAGGTCCGCGATCTCCGTCCACAACGGAATCAGGTTCCCTTTATCGAAATCCTTATACAGCTGCTCCAACTGGGCAGCCTCTTCCGGAGTGGGCTCGGGGACATGGTGCTCCTGGGCCACGGTTTCATGTGTTTGGTTTTCAGCGCTGATGGACACTGGCCTTCTCCTTGCGTGCGGACTGACTGCGGCGTGGATTCGACCTTAGGGAAAGCGGGCTGTGATCCCCAGCATATTCTGGCTGGCAGAATATTCCTCGGAGTGGCGTGTCCGCCCGGGTCAGCTCCCCACTGCGCCGTCCGCCGGGTTGGCAGCGATGTCCAGCTCCAGCTGGCGCCGGGTTTCCATCATGACGCCCACCAGCCCGGCGTCGAACAGTGGCCGGAACCTGGCTACCGGCGTGGCTACGCTCAGCGCACCCACCACCATTCCCTTCCCGTTGTGCAGTGCCATGCCAAAGGCGCTGATGCCTTCCTCCGTGCCCTCGAAGTTGGCCGCGAAGCCGTTGGCGCGCACGGATTCAAGCTCGCGAAGGAACGCCGGATACTCGGCCTCGGGGATGTAGTCGCCCGCGAGCTCAGCATTCGGGCTGCGGAACAGCTGCTCGAGCATGGCGGGATCCATTTCGGCCAGGATGGCCTTGCCGCCGGAGGCCTTGTGTGCCGGGAGCAGCGTGCCCTGGCGGTCGCCAACGCGCAGGATGTTGCTGCTTTCCACCGTGTCCAGGAAACGGACCTTGGTGCCCACCCGGATCATGAGGTTCACGGTCTCGTTGGTGCGGGCGCACAGCAGTTCCATGTGCGGCCGGGAGATGTCGCGCAGCTGCCGTGTCCAGCTGAACCCTGCGGGTCCGGCCCCCATGGCGGGACCGGGAACGTACCGCCGCGTTTCGTCCTGCACCGCGAAGCCCCGGTACACCAGCATGGCCAGCAGCCGGTGTGCCGTGGAGGGTGCCACGCCGAGCTCCGCCGCGGCGTCCTTGAGCCGCAGGCTCCCCACGTCCCGCAGCAACTGGAGGAGTTGCAGGGCGTTGTCCACCGCCTCGATCGAGTAGGTGGGTTTCCGCCGGGCAGGAAGATTCTGCATGACAGAATCTTATGGGCGCGCTGGTATGACTGCCAGCACAGTGGTGGGATGAATCACACAACTTCCGCTGCAGTGCCGCAGCGCACGGCCGCCCCCGCCCCGGGCGCAGGCCTTTCCGGGTTTCCCCGGCGTTCCGTGCTCGCCGTCCTGGTGTGCTGGCTGCTGGTCGTTTTCGACGGCTACGACCTGATCGTCTACGGCACCGTCCAAGGCTCGCTCATCAGCGACACCGGCTGGGGCCTGACCAAGGCAACGGCTGGAACGATCGGATCCATGGCCTTCGTGGGCATGATGATCGGAGCCGTTTTTGCCGGACGGATGGCCGACACCTGGGGCCGCCGCCGCACCATCATCTACTGCGCCGTAGTGTTCTCCCTCTTCACCATCCTCTGTGCGTTTGCCCCGAGCGCCCCGGTGTTCGGCGGCCTCCGGCTGCTGGCAGGCATTGGCCTGGGCGGCCTGGTGCCATCGGCCAACGCCCTGGTGGCCGAGCTCGTTCCGGAAAAGTGGCGGTCCACCATCGCCACCCTCATGATGTCCGGTGTCCCCATTGGCGGTTCAATCGCCGCGCTCGTGGGTATTCCGCTGATCCCGGCCTTCGGCTGGCCGGCGATGTTCCTGGTGGCCGTCGTGGCCCTGGTGGTGGTGATCCCGCTGGGGCTCCGCTACCTGCCGGAAACCCTGGCACCCAAGACAGCCGCCGGCAGCACCGCGAAGGCGTCCGCGGGATTCGGGACCCTGCTGAGGGCGCCCTACCTTGGCACCAGCCTGCTGTTTGCGGTGGCCACCCTGGTGACGCTGTTTGCCTGGTACGGCCTGGGAACGTGGCTGCCCAACCTCATGCAGCTGGCCGGTTACAACCTGGGCTCCGCGCTGACCTTCGCCCTGGCGCTCAACCTGGGCGCCGTGGCCGGGTCAGTCCTCACGGCCTGGGCCGGCACCCGGTTCGGTCCCCTCCCCACTGCCATCGCGGCAGCGGGCGTGGCCGCCCTCGCCCTGGTGGTGCTGGTGACCGGACCGCCGGTCGCCGTCGTCTACCTCATGCTGGTGCTCGCCGGCGTGGGAACGCACGGCACCCAGTGCCTGATCATCGCCGCAGTGGCCAGCCACTACCCGGCGCACCTGCGCGGCACCGCCCTCGGCTGGGCGCTGGGCGTCGGCCGGATTGGCGCCGTGGCCGCGCCGCAGGCCGGCGGGCTCCTGCTCGCAGCGGGACTGGGCGTCAATTCCAACTTCCTGGCCTTCGCCGGAGCAGCAGCCGCGGCGGCGGTCCTGATCGCGGCCGTCGGCACCAAAATCAAGAAATCAACAGCAGTAGGAGCTACCAATGTCTAACGTCAAAGAGTCCACCGATGTCCTCGTGGTGGGCGGCGGCATGGCCGGGCTGGCCGGAGCGCTCGCCCTGCGCGAAAACGGCGCCGACGTCACGCTGGTTGAAGTGGCACCGGCCTTCGGCGAAGTGGGAGCCGGGCTGCAGATGGCCCCCAACGCGTCCCGGGTACTCAAGCGCTGGGGACTGCTGGAGAAAGCCCTGGAAATCGGCGTCCAGCCCAAGCACCTGGTGTTCCGCGACGCGGTTACGGGGGAGGAACTGACGCGCCAGACCCTGCGAGGCGAGTTTGAGGAGCGCTACGGGGCGCCCTACGTGGTGATCCACCGCAGCGACCTGCACCGAATCCTGCTCGAGGCCTGCCAGGCAGCCGGCGTGACCCTGGTGAACGATGTCCTGGTGCAGAAGGTGGAAACCGACGGTGACCGGGCGCGGGCCTACACCGCCAAGGGCGAGGTGTTCGAAGCCGACGCCATCCTGGCCGCGGACGGGCTCAAATCCACCCTGCGCGGCACGGTTGCCAATGACGGTCCCGTGAACTCGGCCTATGTGGCCTACCGGGGAACCGTGCCGATCACGGAGGAGACCCCCGCTGCGGACCTGGAGGACGTCATCGTCTACCTCGGCCCCAACTGCCACCTGGTCCAGTACCCACTCCGGAAGGGCCAGCTGCTCAATACGGTTGCCGTGTTCAAGTCGGCATCATTCGAGCGCGGCGAAGAGCAGTACGGCGGCGTGGACGAACTCGAGGCGGCCTACGCCGGCTGCGTCCCCGCGGTGCAGGCGGCCCTGAAGAACTTGGCCACCGGCATCCGCTGGCCCATGTACGACCGCAATCCGATCGACAACTGGGTGTCCGGCCGCATGGCGCTGATCGGCGATGCCGCCCACCCGATGCTCCAGTACCTGGCCCAGGGTGCGTGCCAGGCGCTGGAGGACGCGGCAGTGCTCCAGGATGTGTCCCGGAACCAGGTTTTCACCCCCGAGGGGATCGACGCCGGTGCCTGGGAAGCTGCGTTCCGGGAGTTCAACGAGGCCCGGGCAGCCCGCACGGCCCGCGTGCAGCGCACCGCCAGGATATGGGGCGAGTCCTGGCACGTGGACGGCGTGGCCCGGGTGCTTCGGAACATGCTGTTCAAGAGCCGCGGCGACAACAACTTCCAGTACAACGACTGGCTGTACGGCCGCGGCGAGCCCGGGGTTCCGGCAGAGGTGCCGGCCGGGGCCAAGCTCGTGGAAGCCTAAGCAGCGCGATATGAAGGCGGGCGTACGACGACGGGTGGCTCCCGGCGTCGTACGCCCGCCTTTTTGCCGGGTCAGCCGGATCCTCCGTGGACCGCCCGTTGCTAGGCTTCAGATCATGGGGCAAAGTTCAGGGGCAGGGCAGTGGGATGGCGGGCTGCTGAGCGCCGAACAGTCCAGGCTCGCTGAGGGGTGGCTTGGCTCGCCGAAACTTATCGCCGACCTGTCCTGGGGGATCGTGGACACCAAGGTCCTCAAGGTCCAGGCGGCCACCGGGCAGGTAATCATCAAGGCTGCCGGACCTTCGAACCACCACCTGGGCCGCGAGGTCGCGGCCCACAACGCCTATACACGGCCGCTTGCCCGGCGCGGCCGGGCAGCCCGCCTGCTTCATTCAGACCCGGACGCCAACATCCTGGTGACTGAGTACCTTGAGGGCGTTCTGGTGGAGGGAACCCCGGCCGAGCAGGTCCCGGAGACCTACGCCCAGGCCGGCGAACTGTTGAAGGTGATTCACAGCCAGGAGCTCCGCTGCGATGACACCTGCGAAGCGCGGGCCACGGCGAAGGCGTTTGCGTGGTTGGACCGGGACCATCGCATCGATCCATCCATCGAGTTGGAGGCACGGAGTCGCCTTGCGGAGTACCGGCCTGCCCCCATCACCGTAGTTCCCACCCATGGTGACTGGCAGCCGCGGAACTGGCTCATCCACAATGGCGAGCTTCGGATTATCGACTTCGGCAGGTTCGATTTCAGGCCGGCCGCCACTGATCTGTGCCGGTTGGCGGTGCAGCAATGGCGGGGAAGGCCAGAGCTGGAGAAGGCCTTTCTGGAGGGATACGGAACTGACCCAAGGTCCATGGAGGTGTGGCGCATCGACTTGCTCCGGGAAGCGATCGGCACGGCGGTCTGGGCGTACCAGGTGGGGGATGGGAACTTTGAACGCCAAGGCCACCGCATGCTTCGCGAGGCCCTGGACCGCCTCCAGCTGGACTAGCCTTCGTCGGGTCGTGGGCTGATCAGGCGGGCGCCGGGCCCGTCGATTCCCGGACCGTCAGGTGGGTGGGCATGACGGCGAGTTTCCGGGTGGCGCTTCCCGGAAGGGGATTGAGCTGGGCCAGGAGCATGGACACCGCCACCCTGCCCGCCTGCTCGATGGGACTGGAAATGGTGGTCAGCGGCGGATTGCAGAAATCAGCGCCGAAGATATCGTCCGAGCCGATGATGCTCATGTCCGCAGGCACCCGGATGCCGCGGGCCTGCAGCCGCTGGAGCATGCCAATGGCGAGCAGGTCGTTGAACACGATGCAGGCCGTGGCCCCGGTGCGGACAGCGGCATCCGCCGCGGCCGCCCCGGACGTTGTCTTGGGCGCGTAGGGACCAATCCGGTGGACTTCCATCCCCCGCTTCGTGGCGTCCTCTTCGAACACCTTCCATCGCATCTGGTTTGACCAGGAGGTGGGGGGACCGGCGACATAGCAGACCTTGTGGTGGCCAAGCGATGCCAGGTGCTCCAGCGCCTGGATGATGGCCGACGGCGTATCGATCATCACGGTGGGAGCGCTGGTGGATGCGCGGTTGAACGTGACCAGGGGCTGTGTCTGGGAGACTTCCGTCAGCTGGGCATCGGTCAGGCGGGACGCCGCCAGGATGAAGCCATCAGCCGACTTGCGCATTTTGTGCAGCGCATCCAGTTCCATCTCGCTGGACTCCTCCGTGTCCACCAGCAGCTGCGTCACGCCGGCTGCCTTGAGCTGGTGCTGGGTACCCCGGATGATGTCGAAGTAGAACGGGTTGGTGATATCGGGCACCAGCACGGCCACGGCGTTCGTCCGCCCCGAGCTGAGGCCGCGCGCCTGCGAGCTGGGAATGTAGTTGAGTTCGGCGGCTGCCTCTTCGATCCGGACCCGCGTCCGGGGATTCACCCGGTCAGGCCGCGAGAGGGCCCTGGAGACCGTGGACGTGGCGACGCCGGCGAGCTCGGCGACATCCCGGATGGTGGGCGGACGGTCCCGCCGGGCGTTCGCATCCCCGGCCCCCTGCGGAGCGGGTTCCACCGATGGATTAGCCATGGTTGCCGACCTTTCATCGCTGGCTTGGGGCATCCGCCGGCACTGTTCCGACCGGCGTTCCCCGACTTTGGATGATCCAATGACACCACTCATGGCAACTTTTGGCAACCGCTTGCCGCAAGCTTTCCAATTTCCTAGACTGGCTCTCGAGTCGCCTGCAGTGATTTCCGCCACAAGACGGATGTGGCCATGCGGGTGTCCTAGAGGAGAAGAAACAATGAGGTTTAAATCGACTACTGGGCTTGCGGCGATAGTCACGGCTGCAGCGCTCGCCTTGACCGGGTGTGGATCGAGCTCCGGGAACGGGGGCGGCTCGACCAGCTCGGACGGCAAAGTGGACGGCACTGGCAAGACGCTGAGCGTCCTGGTGAACGTTTCCAGCCAGTACCCGGAACAGCAGAAGCAGTGGCAGTCCGATATTGCCGCGAAGTTCAAGGCCGAGACCGGCGCCGACGTGAAGTTCGAGACCTTCGCTTCGGCGAACGATGAACTCACGCGCATCCAAACGTCCGTGGTCTCCGGCCAGGGCCCTGACGTCTACAGCCTCGGAACCACGTTCACCCCCACGGCCTTTGCCACCAAGGCCTTCGTGACCCTCTCCGACGACGACTGGAAGAAGGTGGGCGGCAAGGACCGCTTCAACCCGGCAACCCTGGGAATCTCCGGGCCGGACAAGGACCACCTGGCCGGCATCCCGTTCGTCAGCCGGCCGTTCGTCATGGCATACAACAAGGACCTGTTGGCTGCCGCGGGCATCGACAAGCCTGCCACCAACTGGGATGACCTGGCCGCCCAGGCGAAGAAGATGACCAAGGACGGCACCTACGGCATCGCCACGGGATACAAGGACAGCTTCGATCCCTGGAAGTTCATCTGGGCCATGTCCGTCCAGGCCGGCAACCCGCTGGTGGACGGCAACAAGCTGAAGATGGATGACCCCACGGTCAAGAAGGCCTACGAAACGTACTTCGGCTGGCTCACCAACGACAAAGTGGTCGACCCCGCATCGATTGGCTGGAGCAACAGCAACGCCGTAGCTGCCTTCGCCAGCGGCAAGGCCGGCTACCTCATGATGACCACGTCCAGCTCCATTCCCACCCTGGACAAGTCCGCAATTGCCGGCAAGTACGAGTACGCCCTGATGCCCACCATCGCTCCGGGTCAGACCCAGTCCAAGTCCGACGGCGACGCCGCCAGCATCCTCTCCGGCGACAACCTGGTGGTGGCCGACTACTCCAAGCAGAAGGACCTGGCCTTCGCCTACATCAAGCTGATCACCTCCAAGGACGAACAGCTGAACTACCAGAAGGTCTTCGGTGACCTCCCGGCCAACGCAGAGGCCCTCGCCACCCTGACCGACGCCAAGCTCAAGCCGCTGGCCGATGCAGCCGCCAAGTCCAAGGCCACCCCGTTCACGGGCGCCTGGGGCGATATCCAGCTCGGCCTGCTCAACGTCACGGTCCAGTCGATCCCGGACCTGGCCGCCGGCAAGGTGGACGGATCCGCCCTCGATACCCGGATCAAAGACGCCCAAAACAAGGGCCAGGCTTCCCTGGACCGGGCCTCCAAAGGATAAGTTCTGATGTCAACCGACGCCTCTCATGAAGTACGGCCTGCGGTGGATTCCGCCGCAGGCCGGGCGCCCCGGACCGCCAATGACGCCGGGCAGCAGCCCGGCCCCAAGGACGGCCTGCGGCGCAAGGGCCTGAGCGAGCGGAACCGCCCGCTCTGGATGCTGATCCCCGGCGGGGTCCTGATGATCATCATCATCGTGGTGCCGCTGCTGCTGGGCATTTACATGTCCATCCTCAACCTGGACCAGTACACGCTGCGGAAGTGGGTCAGTGCACCAATCATCGGAGCTGAAAACTTCGTTGAAGCCGTCACCAACTCGCCGCTGCTGCACGCCGTCTGGCTCAGCGTCAGCTACTCGCTGCTTGCCATGGTGGTGACCCTGCCGCTGGGCATTGCCGCTGCCGTGGCAACCCAGAACGCCTTCAAGGGCCGCGCCCTGGTCCGCTCGGTCTTCCTCATCCCGTATGTCCTGCCGTCCTTCGTGGTGGCCACCGTCTGGCGGACCATGCTCCAGCCCGGCGGCATCGTCGACGAGGCCCTCGGCACCGTGGGAATCCACGTGGGACTCTGGCTCAACGGACCCCAAACCTTCTGGACGTTGGTCCTGGTCCAGATCTGGGCTTCCTGGCCGTTCATCTACCTGCTGGCATTGTCCGGCCTGCAGTCCGTGGACCATGAGGTGCACGAGGCCTCAGCCCTGGACGGGGCGTTGTGGTGGAACAAGCTCCGCTACGTGATCTTCCCGTACCTGAAGGGCCCGCTGGCGCTGGCCTTCCTGATCGGAATGCTGCACCACATCAACAACTTCACCCTTCCGTTCGTGCTGTTCGGGGTCCCGGCGCCTACGGACGTGGAAGTCCTCCCCATCCTGACCTACGTCACCAGCTTCCAGAGCTTCCGCTTTGGCCTGAGTGCTGCGATGGCCTTCATCTCCCTGGTGCTCATCGCCATCCCGCTGTTCGTCTACCTCCGCGCCGTGAAGCTTGACGACGCCGACACCCCAGGAGCGAAGAAATGAGCGCCACCATCGCCGGTCGCCGGAGCGCGCCGACCGCGGGCGTCGACCGTCCGGGCTCACACCGCCAGCACGAGGTGCTGCGGCTCCTGCCCGGCCCCCTGCTGGTCATCATCCTTGTCTTCCTGGGTGCACTCGTCCTCATTCCGGTGCTCTACATCTTCCTGGCATCGGTGAACTCGGACATCGGCGTTGCCAACGGCGAGTTCTGGCCGTCATCGGTGACCTTCGAGAACTACTCGAAGATCTGGACCAGCGTGGGTCTCGCCACCGGCCTGACCAACAGTGTCCTGGTGGCCGGATCAACCGCCGTGGTATCCGCGGCCTTGTCCGTTTCCACCGCGTTCGTCCTGGTCCGGTACAGCTTCCGTGGAAGGCTCAGCATCCTGCGCGGCCTGCTCGCCCTGCAGTCCGTCCCCGGAACCCTGATGGTGCTGCCGGTGTTCGTGCTCTTTTCCTCGGCGGCAACCTACCTCGGCATCCAGGTGATCGGAACCCAGTGGGGCCTGTTCGTGACCTACCTGACCTTCGCCATGCCGTTCTCCACCTGGGTGATGGTCACCTACCTGCGCGGGCTCCCCAAGGAACTGGAGGAAGCAGCCAAGATCGACGGCGCGTCCAACCTCGGCGTCCTCTTCCGCATCGTGCTGCCCCTGAGCTGGCCCGGCATCGTCGTCTCCGGCATCTTCGCCTTCCTGCTCGGCTGGAACGACGTGCTCTTCGCCTCGGTGATGACGCGCCCCGAAAGCCAGACCGCCGCCGTCGCCCTGCAAATCTTTGGTGCCTCGCAGGAAGGCGGCGCCATTCCCTACTACGGCCAGATGATGGCCGCAGCCCTGGTGTGTGCAGCACCAGTGGTCATTCTTTACCTGATTTTCCAGCGTTACCTAGTAGGCGGGCTGACCGCCGGAGGAGTTAAATAACCATGGTCTCGACCACCCAGGTCGCGTGGCAGCTGTCAGGTTTCGGCGACGAAATCGACGACGACCCCGCAGTCCAGATCGCCGTGCTGCAGGCCCTCGGCGCCAACCACATCGAGGTCCGCAGCGCATGGGGCACCAACATTGTGGACCTCAGCGACGAGCAGCTCCAGGCACTTGCCGCCCTGCTGGCAGATAAAGGCATGAAGGTTTCGGCCATTGCCTCGCCCATAGGAAAAGTGGACGTCAGCCTCCCGGTGGAGCATGAGGTGGAGCGGTTGCGCCGTGCGGTCAATGCCGCCAAGGTCCTGGACGCGAAGTACATCCGCATCTTCTCCTTCTACTACGGCGAGTCAGTCCAGGTGGACAGCATCCGCGATGACGTCATCGAGCGCATGCGCGCCCTGGCCGGCGTGGCCGAGGAAGCCGGCGTGATCCTCCTGCACGAAAACGAGAAGGACATCTTCGGAGACGTCCCGGACCGCGTCCTGGACATCATCGAGACCGTGGACTCACCTGCCTTGAAGGTGGCCTGGGACGCTGCAAACTTCGTCCAGGTGGGCGTCAAGCCCTTCGACGAGGGATACGCCAAGCTGCGCCCGCACCTGGAATACCTCCAGGTCAAGGACGCCCTCTTTGCCAACGGCCACGTAGTGCCTGCCGGCGAGGGCGACGGGGACGTCCTGAAGACCGTCGAGGCGCTCAAGGCGGACGGCTACGAGGGCTTCGCTTCCCTTGAGCCGCACCTCGCCGGTGCCCACGGCCTGGGCGGTTTCTCCGGCCCCACGGCCTTCGGAATCGCAGCCCGCGCCTTCGCCAAAGTCACCGCAGAAGCAGGAGTCCAGACCGCATGAGCACCTTGAACGCAGCCATCACCGGGTGCGGCGTCATTGGCCGCACGCACGCCGTAGCCCTCCGCGAATTCCCCGAAGTCCGCATCGTCGCCCTCATCGATGCCATCCCGGCGGCCGCCGAAGCACTCGCGGACTTCATCGAACAACAGGGCGGTACGCGGCCGGCCCTGTACACCACCCAGGCGGAGGCCTTCGCCGCCGAAGACATCCATCTCGTGGCACTGGCGACTCCCAGCGGCCTGCACATCCAGCAGAGCCTGGAGGTGCTGGCGGCAGGCAAGCACGTGGTCATCGAAAAGCCCCTCGACGTGGACCTCAGCCGGGCCCAGGAAATCGAGGCAGCCGCGAAGGAAGCAGCCGGCAAGGGCATCGTTGCCTCGGTCATCAGCCAGCACCGGTTCGACCAGTCCAGCGTCGCCGTGTCCCGCGCCATCGCAGATGGCCGCTTCGGTAAGCTGACCTCCGCCATCGCCTCGGTGGCATGGTGGCGCAGCCAGGGCTACTACGACTCCGGCGACTGGCGCGGCACCTGGGCGATGGACGGCGGCGGCGCCCTCATGAACCAGGGCGTGCACACCGTGGACCTGCTCCTGTGGTTCATGGGACGGCCGGTGGAAATCTTCGCGCACACCGCCCGCCTCGCCCACGAACGGATCGAAGTGGAAGACACGGCAGTAGCCACCGTGACCTTCGAGAACGGCGGCCTGGCCGTCCTCCACGCCACCACTGCCGCCCACCCGGGACTGACCGTGCGCGTGCAGCTCATGGGCTCCGAGGGCTCGGCCGTGGTGGACAACGACCGGCTGGATTACTTCCACAGCCGCGCCGCAGGCGGCGCCTCGGCGGACATGGGACTCCAGGGCGGCGGCAACCAGGCGCAGGAAGAACTGGCCAAGTACCCGGAGGAAGACTACAAAGCAGCCGATCCCACCGTGTACCCGGCCGGCCACGTCCGTCAGTACCGGGACATCCTGGCCGCCATCGCCGGTGGGAAGCAACCCGGAGTTACTGTCAGCGACGCCGTCAATGCCCTTGCCGCGGTGCGTTCGGTGTACGTCTCGGCCACCCTCGGCCAGCCCGTCCTCTTCGAGGATGTCCTGGCAGGCAAGTACAACGACCTCGAAGTCCACACCGGCAGCACGGCAGAAAGCGCCTGACACCATGAAGTTCTCAGTATTTACCGCATCAACCCCCGAGTGGACCCCCGAGGAAGCCGTCCAGCAGCTAGCCGGCCAGGGCTGGGACGGCGTCGAATGGCGCATCACGGACCAGGGCGAAGCCCCCGAGCCCGGCTTCTGGGCCGGGAACAAGGCAACCGTGCCGCTGGCCGGAATGGAAGACCACCTGGACCGGATCGCCGCCATTACCAGCGACGCCGGCCTGGAGTTCTCCGGCATCGGCGGGTATGCGCGGTGCGACAATCATGACGATGTGGACCGCATGCTCGCCGCCACCGCCAAGCTCGGAGCCGGCCAGGTGCGGGTGACCACGCCGCCGCTCGGAACCGCAGCCTGGGGCAACGAACCGGCCAGCGGCACCCCGTACCCGGAACTGTTTGCCGCTGCCCGCCGCGATTTCGAATGGATTGCCGAGCGGGCGGCGCACCACGGAGTGAAGGCGCTCGTGGAGCTGCATCACCGCACCATCACCGCATCGGCATCATCGGCGCTGCGGCTCCTGGACGGCCTGGACCCCCGGCACGTCGGCGTCATCCATGACCTGGGAAACCTGCTGATCGAAGGGCAGGAGGATTACCTCCCCGCCTTCGAGCTCCTCGGCGACTACCTGGCGCACGTTCACGTGAAGAACGCGGTGTGGGTGGACAGCGGCGAGACCGACGAATCAGGGGCAGCCATCTTCAAGAACGAGTGGGCGCCCCTGCGCGCGGGCCAGGGCAGCGTCCTGCAGTACTTCAAGGCGCTCGCAGCCTTCGGCTACGACGGCTGGGTGACCGTGGAGGACTTTTCCACCGAGCTGCCGCTGGCCGAACGGACCGCCGCGAACCTCGAGTACCTCCGCGCCACGGCCGCCTTGGCTGGGCTCAAAGTCGCAGCCGGGAGGCGTTGAACCATGGCGCAGACCATAGCGGACCACCCGGACCGGCTCCTGCCCGCCGATCCCGGGGTCCGGGACATTGCCCGCTCGCTCTTCTCCCGCGTGGAGCAGCTCCCCATCATTTCCCCGCATGGGCACGTCGACGCTGCCGTTATCGAACAGAACACGCCGTTCCCGGACCCGGCCGCACTCCTGGTCACCCCGGACCATTACGTCACCCGCCTGATCCACGCGGGCGGAGTGACCATGGACCAGCTGGGCCTTGGCAACCAGCCCGCGGACTCGCGTCAGGTCTGGCGGCACTTCTGTGAAGCATGGCCCGCCTTCGAAGGAACCGCCTCCGGGTACTGGATCCGGCAGGAGTTCGCCCACGTCTTCGGCCTGGCCGAGGAACCGTCCGGCCAGAACGCCGACCGGCTCTACGATGCCTTGCAGGCCAAGTTGTCCGAGCCCGGTTTCCGGCCCCGGGAACTGTTCAAGGAATTCAACATCGAGGTGCTCGCCACCACGGATGACCCGCTGGATTCGCTGGACAGCCACGCTGCGCTGCATGCGGACCCCGCCTTCGCCGGCCGGGTGTTGCCCACCTTCCGGCCGGACCAGTACTTGAACATGGCACATCCGGCCTGGCAGGAGAACGTTGAACGCCTTCTCGGCTCTGCGGGGGAGGGTGCCAACGGCTATGCCGGGTACATCAAGGCGCTTGAGTCGCGGCGGCGGCACTTCGTGGAGCGCGGCGCCGTCTCCGCCGACCACGGCGTCTTCACCCCTGCCACCCTGAAACTGGACGACGGCGAGGCGGAGCGGCTTTTTGAGCGCGGCAGGACGGGCCAGGCGAGCGCCCGGGACAGGGACGCCTTCGAAGCCCACATGCTGTACCAGATGGCCAGGATGTCGGTGGAGGACGGGCTGGTCATGACCATCCACCCGGGCTCCTTCCGGAACCACCACGCACCCACGTTCGAGGCCTTCGGCGCCGATACCGGACACGACATCCCGGTGGCGGTGAACTACACCGAAGCCATCCGGCCGCTGTTGCAGGACTTTGGCACGGCCAAGGACTTCCACCTGGTCCTGTTCACCCTGGACGAGACCGTCTTCTCCCGCGAACTGGCGCCGCTGGCCGGGTTCTACCCGTCGGTCTACCTCGGTGCGCCCTGGTGGTTCCTGGACGCCCCGGACGCCATGCTGCGCTTCCGGTCCGCGGTGACGGAGACCGCGGGTTTCACGCGGTCCTCCGGGTTCATCGATGACACCCGCGCCTTCTGCTCCATCCCGGCCCGCCACGACACGGCCCGGCGGATCGAGGCGTCCTTCCTGGCCCGCCTCGTGGCCGAACACCGGGTCACCGAGGAACGGGCACACGAACTTATCGTGGATATCGTGGACGGGTCGCCACGGAGGGTGTTCAAGCTGTGAGTGCCCCCTTGGAGGCCGCGCCGTCCGCCACCCTTCCGGCGGGCGGCCTGCCGCGCCTGAACCGGCAGCTCCGGCCGGTCCCGAAGGCCCCCGTGCGCATCGTGCACCTGGGCCTGGGGGCCTTCCACCGCTCCCACCAGGCCTGGTACACCCAGCAGGCATCGGATTCGGCGGACTGGGGAATTGCTGCATTCACCGGCCGCCGGCCGGATGCCGCCGTTGTCCTGGCGGAGCAGGACGGGCTGTATACGTTGGTTGAACGGGCAGACGAGGGCGACTCCTTCACGGTCCTCGGCAGCATCGTGGAGGCTGTGGACGGGGCGGACCTTGAAAGGCTCACCACCTTGGTGGCCGCCCCGGAAACTGCCGTGGTCACGCTGACCATCACCGAGGCGGCCTACGGGTTGGGCGCGGACGGCCAGCTTGACGTCAACGCGCCCGACGTCGCAGCCGACCTTGCGCGGCTGGGTTCAGGCGGCGGACGGCCGGCCACGCCCTTGGGGCGCCTGGTGCTGGCGCTCGCCGCCCGCCGGGACGCGGGCTCGGGCCCGATCGCTGTGGTCTGCTGCGACAACCTGTCCAACAACGGGACGGTGGCCCGGCAGGGCGTGGCAGGATTCGCGCGGGCGTGGGACCCCGGGTTCGCCACGTGGATTGACGCCAACGTCAGCTTCGTCAGCACCTCGGTGGACCGCATCACCCCACGGACCACCGACCAGGACCTGGCAGCCGTCCGGGAAGCCTGCGGCTACCGGGACGAATCGCCGGTGGTTGCCGAGCCCTTCTCCAGCTGGGTGCTCAGCGGGGACTTCCCGGCAGGGCGCCCGCGCTGGGAAGACGCCGGGGCGCTGTTCGTGGCGGATATCGAACCGTATGAAAACCGGAAGTTGTGGCTGCTCAACGGGGCGCACTCGCTGCTGGCTTACGCAGGCCAGCTGAGGGGCCACACAACCGTGGCCGAAGCCTTGGCGGACCCGGAATGCCGGCGTGCCGTGGAAGCCTTCTGGGACGAGGCGGAAACCAACCTTCCGGCTGCCGTGGACCTGCAGGTCACTGCGTACCGGGAAGCCCTCCTGTCCCGGTTCAGCAATGCCAGGATCGCGCACAACCTGGCCCAGATCGCCATGGACGGCAGTACCAAGCTGCGCATGCGGGCCGTTCCGGTGCTGCAGGCCGAGCGTGCGGCCGGCCGGACCGGTGCGGGGGCCGCGCTGATGATCGCGGCCTGGATGGATTACAGTGCCGCGGCCACATCGTTCCAGGATCCGCTGGGCGGGGACGTTGCCGCTGCCAACCGGCTGCAGGGGACTGAACGGACCAAGGCGTTGCTGGCGGTCGTCGATCCGGCCCTGTCCGGGGACGACGGCGTCGTGGCCCTGCTGGAGGGCCTGTGCGGGACGGTTGCCGGCCACTCAGCGCCGCTGTAGCCCGTCCATTGCCATGAACCATCCATGAAGAAGGCTGTCCCGCTCCGACGCAGGGACGGCCTTTTTCATCGGTTTTCTATGCAACTTTTGGCAACCGGTTGCCGTTGTTTTGCCATGTCGTTAGGATTGCAGCCAGAACAAAGCCCCGGCCCCATGGAGCGGCCGGCAGGCCGCACCGGGTAAAGGAGCCCGCATCATGAAACAGTTGAGCAAGCTGAGTATCGTCGGCTATGGCGCCGGGGATCTCGCCAACAACCTTGCATTCACGCTTTCCACCACCTACCTCCTGCTCTACTACACAGACGTGGCGGGTATCTCGGCGGCGGCGGCGGGCACCCTTTTCCTGCTGGTCCGCTTCTTCGACGCCTTCGCGGACATCTTCGCCGGCAGGATCGTGGACCGCACCTTCCACCGGACATTGGGCAAGTTCCGGCCCTTCATCCTCTTCGGCGGCCTCCCGCTGCTGATCATGAGCGCACTGACGTTCTCGGTCCCCGCGGGCTGGAGTCACGACGGCAAGCTGGCGTACGCCTACCTCACCTACGCAGGCCTGGGCCTGGCCTATTCCCTGGTCAACATCCCGTACGGTTCACTGGCCGGAGCGATGACGCAGCAGCCCGCCGAGCGCGCCAAGCTGGGCGCTGCCCGTTCGTGCGGCTCCCTGGTGGTGGGCTCCGGGCTGCTCTTCTTCATCACCCCGCTCACCAAGCAGGGCGCCGCCGAGCTGCAGCCGCTCTTCACCGCATTAACCATCAGCTTTGTGGTGGCAGGCATGGCGCTGTACCTGCTGACCGTCTTCACCACCCGTGAAGTGGTGCACCGGGACGTCCCCAAGGTGACCTTCAAGCAGTCGCTGGCCACGCTCAAGGGAAACCGTCCGCTGTTGACGCTCTGCATTTCCTCGCCGCTGATGCTGACCGCCAGCACCGGCCTGTCCACCATCCAGGTCTATTACCTCCGCGATGTACTGCAGAACGTCAGCCTGGCCCAGCCCATGGCCGTCGTGAACGTGGTGCTGGCCGTCGTCGTCATCGTCCTCACCCCTGCCATGGTCCGCCGCTGGGGCAAGAAAGCCCTGTACCTGATGGCCGGCGGCCTGGTGCTGGCCGGTTCGCTGCTGGTCATCTTCACCCCGCATTCACTGACCTACCTCGCCTTCACCGGACTGGTCGTAAGCCTGCTGGGCGTCCAGGTCATGAACATCGTGGTGTGGGCCCTGGAGGCGGACACCGTGGAATACGGCGAGGCGCGGACCGGGGTCCGCACCGAAGGCATCATCTACTCCCTCTTCTCCTTCACCCGCAAGATGGGCCGGGCCCTGGGCGGAGCGGTCATGGCCTATGCGATCGCGAGCGCAGGATACGTCCGGGCCGAAGCCGGCCAGAGCGAGGCCACCATCCAGGGGCTCCAGCTCGCCGCGGGCCTGGTCCCCCTGGTGCTGTGCGGCCTGGGCATGGCTATCATGCGGTTCTACAAGCTCACCGATATTGCCCACGCGGAGATCGTCGCGGAGATCAAGGCCCGCCAGGCCGTGACCGCATCACTGAACGGCCAGGAAACAGCCATCCACGCTGACCGCCGCTGACCGCCGAAAACACTCCTTCCCGCCACAACCTCCCCTCCGACCCGATCGTCCCCGAAAGGACCAGCTGTGAAAATCATTGCCGCGGAAGTGTTCGTTACCAGCCCCACCCGAAACTTCGTGACCCTCCGGATCACCACGGACGACGGCGTGACGGGTATCGGCGACGCCACCCTGAACGGCCGCGAGCTCGCCGTCGCCGCCTACCTGAAGGAGCACGTCGCGCAGCTGCTCATCGGCAAGGACCCGCACCGGATCGAGGACACCTGGCAGTTCCTGTACCGGAGCGCCTACTGGCGCCGTGGCCCGGTCACCATGGCGGCCATCGCCGCCGTGGACATGGCGCTTTGGGATATCAAGGGCAAGGTTGCCGGGCTTCCCGTGTACCAGCTGCTGGGCGGGGCGTCCCGGAACGGGCTGCGCGCCTATGGCCACGCGTCCGGTTCGGACATCGAGTCGCTGTTCGATTCCGTACGGGAACACCTGGAACTCGGCTACAAATCCATCCGGATCCAGACCGCCATCCCGGGGATCAAAGCCGTCTACGGCGTGGCTGCCCAAGCGCAGGCGTCGGGGGAACGGTATGACTACGAGCCCGCCGGCAGGGGAGCGTTCCCGCAGGAAGAGGACTGGGACACCCGCGCCTACCTGCGGCACCTGCCCACGGTCTTCGAGGCTGTCCGTAACGAGTTCGGCCCCGAGATCCCGCTGCTGCATGACGGACACCACCGGATGACGCCCATCCAGGCCGCGAAACTGGGCAACGCACTGGAGCCCTACGACCTGTTCTGGCTTGAGGACTGCACCCCGGCGGAGAACCAGGAAGGCCTGCGCCTGGTCCGCCAGCACACCACCACACCGCTGGCGATCGGTGAAATCTTCAACACCGTGTTCGACTTCCAGACGCTGATCAAGGAACAGCTGATCGACTACGTCCGGGCAGCGTCCACGCACTTCGGCGGGATTTCGCCGCTTAAGAAGGTCATGGACTTCGCGGCGCAGTACCAGATCAAGTCAGGCTTCCACGGCCCCACGGATATTTCCCCCGTGGGCTTCGCCGCGCAGCTGCATGTGGGCCTTGCCATCCACAACTACGGCATCCAGGAATACATGCAGCACTCGGACAAGACCAACGAAGTCTTCGAGCAGTCCATGACCTTCACTGACGGCTACCTGCACCCCGGCGACAAGCCCGGCATCGGCGTCGAATTCAACGAGGAAGCCGCCGCCGCCTACCCCTACCAGCAGGCGTACCTGCCCTACAACCGCCTGGTCGACGGCACGGTGCATGACTGGTGAGGCTGGCCGCGACTGGTAAGGAAAGCACCCGATGAGCAAGATCCGAATCATCGTCATGGGCGTCTCCGGCAGCGGCAAGACCACCATCGGCGATCTCGTGGCCCGCGAACTGGGCATCCCGTTCCTGGACGGCGATTCCCTGCATCCTGTGGAAAATGTCGCCAAGATGGCTGCCGGCACGCCCCTGACGGACGAGGACCGGTGGCCCTGGCTCGCAACCGTGGGTGCCGAGCTTGCCAAGGCAGGCGACGGCGGACTGGTCCTCGCCTGTTCGGCCCTTCGCCGCAGCTACCGCGACGCCATCAGGGAACAGGCTCCGGACACCATTTTCCTGCACCTGAATGGCAGCAAAGAGGTCTTGAAGGCCCGGACGGAAGGCCGCACCGGACACTTCATGCCTCCCGCGCTGCTGGACTCACAGCTGGCCACCCTGGAACCGCTGCAGGGGGATGAACGCGGGGTCGTTGTGGACATCGCCGCGCCGGTTCCGGACGTGGTGGCCCAGGCACTCAAGGGGATCTCCGCCGTCGTACCTTCACCCCGCCCGGCCGGGGGCAGCCAGCCGCGGCAGTTCGACGTCGACCTTGCCGCCGCGCCGTTCAACCTCGACGCCGGAGCCATCGCCTGGGTGGAGGGCACCCTTGCGGGGATGACGCTTGAGGAAAAGATCGGGCAACTGTTCATCAACCACAACAATGACTACTCGCCCGGCTACCTCGACGGCGTGCTGGACAACTACCACGTGGGCGGCATGCGCTACCGCCCCGGACCGTCAGCCGCCGTGCAGGAACACATCCGGTACGCCCAGTCCAGGTCCAGGATCCCGCTGCTGGTTGCGTCCAACCCGGAAATGGGCGGGGCAGGCAGTTGCGATGACGGCACCTTCGTCTCCACGCACCTGCAGGCCGGTTCCCACCCGGACAAGAATATTGCCAGGCAAATGGGGCAGGTGGCCGGGGTGGAGACCGCGGCCCTGGGCTGCAACTGGGCCTTCGCGCCGATCGTGGACATCCACTACAACTGGCGGAACACCGTGATCTCGACCCGCTCGTTCGGCAACACCCCGGACGTTGTGGTGGAGCGGGCCAAGGAGTACTTCGACGGCATCAGCGAATCACCCACGGCCTGCGCCATGAAGCACTTCCCGGGGGACGGCATCGATGAGCGGGACCAGCACGTGGTCACCTCCTACAACACCCTTGGGTACGACGAATGGAACCGTACCTACGGGCACGTGTACCGGGAAATGATCGGCCACGGTGTCCAGTCGATCATGGTGGGCCACATTGGAGCGCCGGAAGTTTCGCGGCACTTCCGGCCCGGCCTGGCCGACGCAGAGATCCTGCCGGCCACGTTGTCCCCGGAGCTCCTGCAGGACCTGCTGCGCGGGGAGCTCGGCTTCAACGGGCTGGTCCTCACGGATGCCTCGCAGATGGTGGGCCTCACGCAGGCCATGAAGCGCAAGGACCTGGTGCCTGCCACGATCGCCGCCGGCTGCGACATGTTCCTCTTCTTCCGGAACCCGGCCGAGGACTTCCAGTACATGCTGGATGGCTACAAGTCGGGCGTCATTACCGAGCAGCGGCTGCACGACGCGCTGCGGCGGATCCTTGGGCTGAAGGCGTCGCTGGGCCTGCACCTGAAGGCTGCAGACCAGCTCGTGCCGCCTGCCGAGGCCCTTGCCGTCATTGGATCCGCTGCGCACCGTTCGGTGGCCGCGGAGATCGCCGACAAGACCGTGACCCTGGTCAAGGACACCGCGGGGAACCTGCCCATCACACCCGAAACCCATCCCCGGATCCGCCTCTACGGTATCTCCGGCGGTGCCGACTTCACGCGGGCTGATCCGCTGGCCTACCTGGACGTGGTGAAGGAGGAACTCGAGGCTGCCGGCTTCCAGGTGTCCTTGTACCGGACGGCTGAGCAGCGCGAGGCGGCCGGGGAGACCGGGGTCAACTTCATGTCCGTCATCTCCGAGGAGGCCACGGGGGACTATGCGGAGAAGTACGACGCCGCCTTCGTGTTCGCCAATGTGAAGGGTTTTGCGCAGGAGGCCGCCATCCGGATCAAGTGGTCTTCGCCCATGGCGGCGGAAATCCCCTGGTATGTCACCGAGGTGCCCACCGTGTTCGTGTCCCTGAACCAGCCGAACCACCTCATCGACGTGCCTATGGTCAAGACGGCAATCCACGCGCACGCCGGGACCCGTGAGGCCATCCGGGCCACTGTGGAGAAGATCCAGGGCAAGTCCGGCTTCCAGGGCACCTTTAACGAGAACGTGTTCTGCGGTTCCTTCGACACGCGGCTGTAGGGGCTTTGGACTCTGGGGGCCTCGGGGTGTCGGTTTGTAGCCTCGAGGCATCCCTGGAACCAAGAGGAGGTGCGCCATGGGTGGCACAGCGGCGGGTTTCGGCGTCCGTTCCGGTCCACCATCCGGGTCTGGCCCCCGGCGACGCCGGCTTCGCGGTTTCCTTGCGGCCGCCGTCGCAACCGGTCTGTCCACGCATGGTCTCTTGCCGCGCGTCCTGCGGACATGGGGTGCCACCGGGCCGGAAAAGACTGCGCCGCTTCCGGGCGACGAACTGATTCCGAACGCCGACGACGTCTGGACCATGGCGGTTACCGTCGCCGCACCCCCCGGCCAGGTCTGGCCATGGCTCGTGCAAATGGGAGTAGACCGCGCCGGCCTGTATTCCTACACGGCGGTGGAGAACGGCTTGCTCCGCCTGGGGGTCACCAACGCGGACCGCATCCATCCCGAGTGGCAGGACCTGAAGGTGGGAGACATCATCGCCTTCACACCTGGTGGCTACCCTGGCGGCCGGCGGGGGCCGCGCGTCGTGGACTTGGCGGAGGACCGCCACCTCGTCCTGGATTCCAGCCCGGGTGCCCCGCCCGGAACAGTGACCGGTACGTGGCAGTTCGTGCTGCACGACGCCGGCCCTTCCGGTACCAGGCTCCTGCTCAGGACGCGGTACGGCGCGGGCCGGCCTGCAGGGCTGCGTGTGATGGACTTCCTCCTCCGGCCCGGCTATCTCGTGATGGACCGGGCAATGCTGCTGGGCATCAAAAAGCGCGCCGAAGGGGGAGCCAACGGGCCGCCGTCGTCCGCCCCCCACTGAAGGGAACGGCCCCGAATGTTGGCCTCTGCGCTACTTCGCGGTCCTGCTGCCCTGGCCCGACAACCAATCAAGGGCTTCGCCCTCGTTCGTGAAGTACGCGGTGGGAGTCAGCGACCGTTGGGAAAACGCCGCCACGACCTTGCCCATGGGTCCGTCGCCGATGAGGGCCACCGCCGAGAATCCCCGGTAAGCATTCATGCCTCCCTGGCCTCGGGCGTCAACCCTGCCACTCCGTTCAGGTCAACCAGGAGTGGCAGGACCCACCCGTCGCTGAAGCCTTCCAGGGTCCGCGCCGCCCGAACGGCAATCTCGTACGTTATGTGGACGTCCCGGCCCAGCGCAGCCGCAGAACCCCGCGCTCGCAGGACGCCGCGAAAAACTCGTTCATCCGTGCCCCGCTCCGCTCTTAGGCCTGTTTTCCAGGCGCAGATGCCTGATTGAAACCCTATTCTGCATGAATGTTGCACAACGCACATCTGCTGGCCGTTCGCTTCAGTCGCGGGACGCGTACCGGCCGTTGGGAGGGGGCCACAGGGACCTCCGGCGCAACGATGAAGGCGCGCCCGGTTCACCCTCGCCCCCACCTAGACTGGGCTGGACAATCAAACCGAAGGAGGGCCCGTGCGTTCCCTTATCATGCGCCAGATCGCCGGACCGCTGACCGTCCAGGACGTACACCAGCCTGAGGCCCCGGTAGGAGGCGTGGTGATCTCCGTCGTCGCCACGGGCTTGTGCCGCAGCGACTGGCACGCGTGGGCCGGACACGATGACATCGCCCTGCCGCACGTTCCCGGGCACGAGTTCGCCGGCGTCGTCGTTGAGGTCGGTCCCGGAGTAACCGGCTGGGCGGTGGGTGACCGGGTGACGGCGCCCTTCGTGGAAGGTTGCGGGACCTGCGAGTGGTGCCTGGGCGGCAATGCACAGGTATGCCCGGACCAGCAGCAGCCGGGCTTCACGCATTGGGGGTCTTTCGCTGAGCGCGTGGTGATCCATGCGGCGGACACCAATCTCGTGGCGATCCCTGAGGGGGTCAGCTTTGAAGCGGCGGCCAGCCTGGGCTGTCGTTTTGCCACCGCCTACCGGGCCCTGACAAGCCGGGCACGCCTGGCCGCCGGTGAATGGGTCACCATTGTTGGCGTGGGCGGTGTTGGCCTCAGCGCCGTCATGATTGCCAAGGCACTGGGCGGCAACGTCATTGCCGTGGACCGGAACGCGGTCGCCCTTGATGTGGCGGCTTCCCTCGGGGCCGATCACGTAGTGGTCGCCGATGGTTCTGATATTCCGTCGAAGGTACAGGCCCTGACGGGAGGAAGCCACGTCTCCATCGACGCCGTCGGCAGCGAGCAGACCTGCGCCGACGCGATCCTGAGCCTCCGGCGACGCGGGCGGCACGTCCAGATCGGACTCCTGCCGCCGGTTGAGGGCCACCCCCGCGTTCATATGGCCCGGGTTATTGCGTGGGAGTTGGATGTTTTCGGAAGCCACGGGATGGCCGCGGCGGATTACCCCGGAATGCTGGCCCTGATCGAATCCGGCGCACTCCAGCCGCAGAAGCTCATTGAACGCGTCATCGGGTTGGAAGAGGCCGCGGAGATGCTGCCCCGGCTGGACAGCGCAAACGTCGCGGGCATGACCATGATCGATCCGAGCCGCTGACGCCTCTGACGGGCTGTCTGCCCGGGTAAGTCGGTCCGCCCGAGGAATTGAACCCCATCCCGGCCCGGGCAAGCGAAAGGCCCTGGTTCCATTGTTTCAATGGAACCAGGGCCTTTCTACGTGGCGGTGACGGTGGGATTTGAACCCACGTTGGCTTTTACACCAAACAACATTTCGAGTGTTGCACCTTCGGCCGCTCGGACACGTCACCAACCTCAATAGGGTACCGGAGCGAGGCCGTCATCCCCAAAACGAAGCCGGATCCGGTCGGTTTGCCCGGTGGGTGGGCTGTGGGTGGTTGGGCTTGTCGAAACCCGGTGGGTGGGCCTGTCGGTGGTGGGCTTGTGGAAACCCGGCCCCGGTGGTGGGGCTTGGGTGGGTTGTCGGTGGTTGAGCGTGTCGAAACCCAAACTGCCCTGCTTTGGGTGACCGGTTGTGGTGCGCGGCCCTCATCTCGGCCCCTTGAATGTCGTACCCCCTTGTGATGATGGGTTTATGGGGAAAGCGGCGGTGGTGAAGGCGTTCAGGGAGATCCGGGCTGCCCTTGCCGTGCTTCTCGCGGAGGTCGATGGGTGCGGTACTGAGCCGTTCTCGGTGGCTGATCCGTTGGCTGGGTTGGCGGATGGGTGCCTGGATGTCTTGGCCGGTGTCCGTGAGGTGGAAGCCGGTGTGGCTGGGTTGAAGGCGAAGGCTGCGGTGGGGTACGCGGAGAGTGCGGGCGCTGTGACGGGGGCTGGGGTGCCGGTGGTGGCGCAGGAGATGGCGGTCGCCGCGGAGGTCGGGTGTGTGCTGGCGTTAGGTCCGCGGGCGGCGTCGTCGTTCCTTGGCACCTCGTACGCGGTGGTGAACTCGTTGCCGCGGACTTTGGCCGCGTTGCAGGCCGGGCTGATTTCGTGGGGGCATGCGGTGGTGATGGCCGATGAGGCCGCGTCGCTGGATGCTGCGGGGGCGGCGGCGTTGGAAGCTCATTTTCTGGACCCTGATGCACCGGATCCGGTGCGGGGGTGTGCGGTGGGGGAGTTGCCGGCGCACCGGTTCCGGGCGAATGCCCGGTCCTGGCGGGAGCGCCACCATGGTGAGAGCATCGAGAAGCGTCATGCCAAGTCGGTGGCGGACCGGCGGGTGGAGTACCGGCAGGACCGGGACGGGATGGCGTGGCTGGGGGCGTTCCTGCCCGCAGACCAAGCGGCGGCGGGGTGGAACCGGCTCACCGCGATCTCGCGCGGCGCGCAGGGGCCGGGGGAGACGCGGACCCTCACCCAGTTGCGTGCCGACACCTTTGCCGGGGCAATCCTGGGCGGCGGCAGCGTAGCCGCCGACGGTATTGCGGGCGGGGCTGGTCACGCAGCCGGACACGGCCCGGGCAGCGGGCCCGGGACCAGGACCAACGACGGGGTCAGGGACGGGGCGGGGACTGGTGACGAAGCCGACCTTCCGCGTTCGCCCATCCGGGCGCAGGTGTTGGTGACGGTGCCGGTGTTTTCGTTGTTGGGGTTGACGGATGAACCGGCGGTGCTGGACGGGTATGGGCCGATCCCGCCGTCAATGGCCCGTCAACTTGTCGCAAACGGGGCGGGGTCCTTTTACCGGGTGTTCGTGGACCCGCGGGACGGGGCACCGTTGGAGATTGGCCGGACCAGTTACCGGGTGGGCAAGGCCATGCGGAACTGGCTCCGGATGCGGGACGGTAAGTGTCCATTCCCGGGGTGCAGCAACAGCTCACTGGATACCGAGGCCGATCACATCCTCGCCTGGGCCGATGGTGGGACTACCGGAATCAGTAACCTGGGACAGCCGTGCCCGAAACATCACCGGCTCCGGCATACCACCGGTTGGAAGCCCACCCCGGCGAGTAAAACCGATCCACCGGGATGGACCTCACCGGCCGGCCGCCACTACCACAGCGAACACCAGGACTGGGAACCCACAAAGTGGCCACCGGGATTCGTCGACCACGACAGGACGGCGCCGGAGCTGGAAAGAGCAGAGCCAAGGCCCCCGCAAAGAGTGCCCTTCAGCGTCGCGGACCTGAGCAGAATCGACTACTCGCTGGCCGAAGCGTGCCTGGACCGCATTCTCCACCCGCCCTCTGCTTAGGCCGCATGAAGCCCCACGCCCAAGCTGCGGTGCGCACTCGATCCGCCGGGCCGTTCACCCGCCTCTTCCCAAACGGAACGGTGACCGGAAACGCCGCCACGCGTCGTCGGACTTTCCCGGCGCGTGCACGTCGGACTAGATTCATCAGCAAGATGATGAATCCACAGCCTCCGATCCATGCAACCGCATACTGGACCACCGCAAAGCAGCACGGCGAACTCAGGCCCGAAGAAGTGCCCGCACCCGGTCCCGGCGAGGTGTTGGTCCGTGCCCTGTATTCCGGTATTAGCAGGGGCACCGAAATGGTAGTCCACGCCGGCGCTGTTCCGCCCCGGGTCGCTGGGCAGATGCGCGCTCCGCACCAGGAAGGGGAGTTCCCGGGGCCGGTAAAATTCGGCTACCTCTCCGTTGGCGTTGTCGAGGAGGGACCCGAGGGCTGGAAGGGCGCGCGCGTGTTCTGCCTGAGCCCGCACCAGGACCGTTATGTGGTGCCGCTGGAGTCACTGACGCGGATCCCGGACGATGTTCCGTCCCGGCGCGCAGTGTTGACCGGCACGGTCGAAACCGCAGTCAATGCCCTGTGGGAGGCTGGGCCGCGCCTGGGGGACCGGGTTGCGGTCGTCGGCGCGGGCCTGGTGGGTGGCATGGTGGCCACCCTGTTGCGCACGTTCCCGCTGGAGCGCCTGCAACTGGTGGACCTGGACCCGGGCAGGAAGCAGCTGGCCGATGCGATCCGTGTCGACTTCGTCCATCCCGACGATGCCCTGGCCGACTGCGACATCGTCATCCACTGCTCCGCCTCCCAGGAAGGACTGGAACGCAGCCTCCAGCTCGTCGGCGACGACGGTGATGTCATCGAGATGTCCTGGTACGCCAACAGGACGGTCACCATACCGTTGGGTGAGGATTTCCATGCGCGCAGGCTGTCCATCAGGGCCAGCCAGGTAGGCATGGTGGCCCGGTCCCGGCGCCACCGCCGCACCAATGCGGACCGCCTCAACCTTGCCGTATCGCTGCTCAAGGACCCTGTATTCGATGCGTTCCTGACCGGTTCGTCCCGGTTCGAGGACCTTCCGGAGGTGGTCCAGAGCCTGTCCGACGGCACGCTGGAAGCCCTGTGCCACGTGGTCGAATACCCTTCCGGCAACCCGGCCCCCAGCCAAGCAACCCACAACTCCGAAACGTAAGGTAGCCCATGTTCAGCTTGACCGTCCGCCGCCACTTCATGATCGCCCACAGCCTTCCCCGCGAGGCCTTCGGGCCCGCACAAGCACTGCACGGCGCAACATTCGTCGCTGAGGTGAGCTTCCGGCGTCGTGCCCTGAACCCGGACGCGATCGTGCTGGACATTGGAGCCGCCGGGACCATCATCGAGGACGTGCTGGGCGGCCTGAACTACCGAAACCTGGACGAGCACCCGGATTTCGAGGGCAAGCTCACCACCACTGAAGCCCTGGCCGAGTACATCGCCCGGAAGGTGGCGGCCAGGATCAAGGACACCGCAGACGGCCCCGAACTGGCGGGAATCGACGTCACCCTCCGGGAAAATCCGGACGCCTGGGCCACCTGTGCCTTGGACCTGTCCGACTGACCGTGCGCCCCCTCCGGCTGCTCGTCCCGGGCAATATCCGCCACAGCTCGGGCGGCAACGTCTACAACGCGCGGCTGGTTGCCGGCCTCCAGGCGTTGGGTGCCGGGGTTGAGGTCATTGCCGTGGAGGGCACCTGGCCGGATGCCGGCGCACGCGAACGACGCCGGCTGGGCGCCCTCCTCGGGGCGTGGGACCCGGAAACACATCCCGGGCAGCCTGTGGCGATCGTGGATGGGCTGGTGGCCGTGGGCGCTCCGGACGAACTGGAATTCGCTGCGAAAGCCGGCCGGCAAACATGGGTCCTGGTGCATATGCCCGTGCCGGAAGATGCAGGCAGCCGGGCCCTTGTCCGCGAAGCCAGGGCCTTGCGCGCCGCATCCGGCGTCATCTGCACCAGCACGACGGCAGCAAACGAGCTCCGCAAACGGGGGCTCCCGCAAGCGCGGGTTGTCCTCCCCGGCGTGGAGCCGGCACCCCTCGCGTCCGGTTCCACGCCGCCCCACCTTGCCGTCGTCGCGGCGCTCCTGCCCAACAAGGACCAGCTGCTCACGGTCCAGGCCCTGGGCCGGGTCCGGGATCTTGACTGGACTGCGTCGCTCGTGGGGTCGGACCAAGCCGATCCGGTGTATGCGCAGGCAGTCCAGGCTGCGGTTGCCGGGAACGGTCTGCAGGAGCGGGTGCGGCTGACCGGCGAGCTCACCGGCGAACTGTTGGAGGCACAGTGGGCCCGGACCGACCTGACGTTGCTGGTGTCACGGACGGAAGCCTTCGGGATGGCCGTCACCGAGAGCCTGGCCCACGGCATCCCCGCGCTGGTCAGGGCAGGCACGGGCGCGGTGGAGTCGCTCACCCTCGCCGGACTGGAAACGTCCGACGGCGGGCCAAGACTTCCGGGGGCAGCGGTTCCCCTGACCGTCGGGGGCCAGGAGAGTCCCGGCCGGCTGGCTGCGGTCCTGCGGCAGTGGCTCGAGGACGCGCGGGTCCGCGAGGGCTGGCGCGCAGCCGCAGCCGAGGCCCGGCAGGATCTCCCCGGCTGGAGCAGCACGGCCCAGGCCCTGCTGGCCCTGCTGGCAGCGGAGGACTGACGGAACGGGCAGGCCGCGGCCTGCCGGAAACCCGCCGAGGTAAAGATGCCCGCCGGGGCGCGCTAAAGGCTGCTGCGGTGCGCCGCGAAGAACTCGCGCAGCAACCGGGCGCACTCTTCCTCGCGGACGCCCGGGTACACCTCAACCCAATGATTGAGCCGCCGTTCGCGCAGGATGTCGAACACGGATCCTGCGGCGCCGGCTTTCTCGTCCCACGCCCCGAAAACCACCCGGGGGATCCTGGCCAGGACGATCGCGCCGGCGCACATGGCGCAGGGTTCCAGGGTGACCACCAACGTGCAGTCGGAGAGCCGCCAGCCGTCGCCCCGGCCGCCGTCGAGCCTGGCCCGTTCCTGCAACTGTGCGGCAGCTTCCCGGATGGCCACCACCTCGGCGTGGGCTGTTGGGTCACCCAGCTCCTCCCGCTGGTTCCGGCCGGAACCCAGCACCCCGCCGTCGGGCCCAATGACCACGGCGCCGATGGGCACGTCCTCCGTGGCGATGGCGCGGTGCGCCTCCGCGAGGGCAAAGCCCATCCAGGCGTCGTGTTTCTTTTCGGGCAACGGCATGGCTCAATGATAGTTTCGGGGATACTCAGGTTACTTACCGATGCCGGGAGGCACCATGGATACGCTTCGGGACCGCTTGGGGACCTGGTTCAAACCCTACGCGGCGCTGGTCCTCACCATCCTTGTGGGCGGTGTGGTCATCGTCTCCCTCGCCCTGCTGGGCGCCGAGGTGTATGACAACGTGGTGGACTCCGCCGGGCTGGCCAACCTGGACAAGCCGGCGCTGGCCCTCTCCGAGAGCCTCCGCAGCCCCGGGCTCGACGCGTTCGTCACCGGTTTCACCAATATCGGCGGTGGCATCGGAATGCCCATCCTGGCCAGCATCCTCACCGCGTGGCTGACCTACCTAAGCCGCAACTGGCGTCCTCTGGTCCTGATCGGCGGCGCCGCAGCCGTGTCCATTACCGCCACCACCCTCGGCAAGAAGCTTGTGGGACGCACGCGTCCGGATCACGCTGACGCCGTTCCGCCGTACGAGGACTCCCCGTCGTTCCCGAGCGGGCATACCCTCAACACCACCGTGGTGATCAGCCTGGTGGTCTATCTGATCTGCCTCCAGTTCGACGCCATGCGCGTCCGGGTCCTGGCCATCACAGCGGGCGCGGTGTTCATCATCGCCATGGGTTTGAGTCGGGTCTTCCTGGGCCACCACTGGCTCACGGACGTCATGGCCGGCTGGCTGCTGGGGCTCACCTGGGTGGGGGTGGTGATCATGGCCCACCGGCTGTTCCACATTGTCCGCAGGCGGGAACACGTGGGTGCCGCGCCGTCGTTCGACCGTCCCATTGTGCGTGACGTCGTGGCGGAGGAACTGCAGGACGGCGGTTCTTCCGAACCCGATAAAGGCAGCGCCGGATGATAGTTTTAGGGGATGCGTACTCTCGTTGTTGACCACCCCTTGGTCGCCCACAAGCTCACCGTCCTGCGGGACAAAAACACGCCGTCGCCGGTCTTCCGCCAGCTGACGGAAGAGCTGGTGACCCTCCTGGCCTATGAGGCCACGCGGGAGGTCCGCACCGAGCCCGTGACCATCCAGACGCCCGTCAGCACCACGGTCGGCACCGCGTTCACCAAACCCACCCCGCTGGTGGTACCCATCCTGCGCGCCGGCCTGGGCATGCTGGAAGGCATGACCAAGCTGGTTCCCACCGCTGAGGTGGGCTTCCTGGGCATGGCCCGGGACGAGGAAACCCTTGACATCATCACGTATGCCGAGCGCCTTCCCGAGGACCTCACCGGCCGCCAGGTCTTCGTTCTGGACCCGATGCTGGCCACCGGCGGGACCCTGCGTGAGGCCATCAAGTTCCTCTTCAAGCGCGGCGCCTCCGACGTCACCTGCATCTGCCTGCTGGCAGCCCCGGAGGGCCTGGCCAAGCTGGAGGAAGAACTGGGCGACGCCAATGTGCACATCGTGCTGGCCTCCATCGACGAGAAGCTCAACGAGAAGTCCTACATCGTCCCTGGCCTGGGCGACGCCGGCGACCGCCTGTACGGCATCGCCGGGTAGGTTCCACCCTTTTTCAAAACGGTTCCCGCCGCTACCCTGTGCGGATGGACTGGAAACTTGAACTTGTCTTTGTCCCTGTATCCGACGTTGACCGTGCCAAGGATTTCTACGTCAACAAGGTTGGCTTCAACGCCGACTACGACGAACGACCCTCGGAGTCGATCCGCTTCGTGCAGCTGACGCCGCCCGGCTCCGCCTGCTCCATCTGCATCGGCGAAGGGCTTACCGACGCTCCGCCCGGCACCGGCTCCAACCTGCAGCTGGTGGTCAGCGACATCGCAGCTGCCCACCGCCAGCTCAAGGGCAACGGCGTGGATGTCAGTGACGTAGACGTGCAGCAGTGGGGCCATTTCCTGTATTTCGCCGATCCGGACGGCAATAAGTGGTCTGTCCAGTACATCCCATGGCGGAACTCCGGCCCGGGCGACGTCCAGGGCGCTGGTTAACGCAGCCGCGGGCCGCATCAACGTGATGCGGCCCGCGGTTTGCATTGTGCCTGGTGCTGGTGGTGCCTAGTACCAGTTGTGGGCCAAGTGGAAGCTCAACGCTCCGCAGGGCGAGGCGTAGCTCTTCTTGATGTAGTCCAGGCCCCAGTTGATCTGCGTGCGGTAGTTGGTCAGGTAGTCCGCTCCGAAGGTGGCCATCTTCTCCGCAGGCAGCGACTGGACGATGCCGTACGCACCGCTGCTGGCGTTGGTGGCGGTGGTGGTCCAATCGGATTCCTTGGTCCACAGCGTCTGCAGGCACTGCATCTGGTCAGGCCCCCAGCCAAAGGAGGACAGCTGGCTGGCGGCGTAGGCCTGGGCGCCCGCGGGATCGTTAACCGCGACGGCGGGAGCAGGCGCAGGTGCGGGGGCCGGTGCCGGGGCGGGTGCTTCAGCCGGCGGGGCGGCTGGAGCAGGTGCGGGGGCCGGCTCCGCGGCCTGCGGTGCCACGCTGATGGCGGAAGGAGCAGGGTTCGCGGCCGGGTTGGACCGGATTTCGCTCTTCTCGATGCTCATCTGGGCATCCGCCGCCGACGTGGAAGCGCTTGACCCGGTGGACGACGCCTGGGTCATGCTGTTGGTCGCCTGGCCTGCCGCGCCAACGCCAACCAGCACTGCGCATGATGCAGCGAGGACCGCAACACGCCGCCCCACGGTGGTCTTTTTGGCGGGCTGGGGTTTGGCCCGATGTTTTGCCTTGGGTTGCAGGCATGGTTTTGCCATGGATTTAGACATGATTGATCGCCTCTCACACCTGCGGAGTTAGCTGTCGGGTTCGGATGAGGGCATCCGGCCGCACGGAAAAAACACGTGCTGGCTTAACCCCAAGGGCAATAATTGCCCGGGACGGTGGGTCCCCCGCCTCTGCCGTTGCTCAAGCGGAATCCGGGAAGCGGCAGAGCTTGGCGTCAACCCGGGATATGCGGCCCGAACGGGGACCGCACCCAATCGACGGTACAGGAAGATTGCGCATTAGTCACATTTGGGTAACGGAAGTCACGAATTCTGGCGCGTCGATTTGCTGCGGCCCGGTCTCCGGAGTCGTGTTTATCCCGCTAAATCGTAGACCGTGGTCCCGCCAATGCTTTGCGACGGGAAGGTGGCCGCCACCCACTGCGCAATCCGGACGGAGGCGTCCGAGCCGCTGCTGGACATCATGGTCCCGCCGGCAATGAAGTAGTGGATCCGGCCTTGGCCGACCAGCGCCTGGAACTGTTCCAGCGTGGGGGAGGGGTCGGTGCCGTTGAAGCCGCCAACGGCCATCACCGGCAGCTCCGTGGCCAGCTGGTAGCCTGCGGCATTGTTCGAACCGACTACTGCCGCCGCCCAGGTGTAGTTTGAGGCACCGTCTTTCAATGCGGCCACCAGCCCGGCCGACGGCGTGGGCGCACCCAGGAGGCCGCCCATCCCGCCGGCGCGGCCACCGGTGCCACCCGGACCGCCCTGGGTTGCCCCGCCCTGGCCGGCACCCTGGCCTTGTCCGGCCTGCCCGTTGAACTGCCGCGACGTGCCGCCCGTGCCAAACCCGCCGGTCCGGTTTCCGCCGAACCCGCCCGGGCCGCCGAATGACGTCGCCGGCCCGGCACTGACAATGGCCCCGCTGTGCGCCGTCGCCGCCGTCGAGATGGAGAAGGCCAGCGGTCCGGCGAGCGATGCCGCAAGGGCGAGCGCCGTCGTCGTCCGTTGCACGGAGCGAAGGCGGATGAACCTGTTCAACCCCGTTCCTGCCGCGGCCGCCAGGCCTGCCGCCAGCACCACCCAGCGCAGCCACGGACCGTAAGCGGACGTGGTTCCCAGCAGGCTAAAGGCCATCACGGCTGCCGCGGCCACTGCTGCGGCCAGGAAGACCGCCGCGGCGGCTTGCCGCCGGTGCTGCCAGAGGAGGACCGGGCCCAGGCCGGCCAGGGCTGCGATCCCGGGCGCCAATGCCACCGCGTAGTAGGGGTGGATGATGCCGGCCATGAAACTGAAGACCAGGCCGGTCACCAGGACCCAGGAACCCCAAATGAGCACCGACGCCCGGACGACGTCAGTCCGCGGCGCCCGGCGTCCGACCCACAGCAGGCCGGCAGCAAGGATCAGGGCGGAGGGCAGCAGCCACGCGATTTGGCCGCCAAATTCGCTGTTGAACATCCGCAGCAGCCCGGGAACGCCCCAGCCGTTGCCGCCGCCCACGCTCCCTGTCTCGTCGCCTGTCAGCCGGCCCAGGCCGTTGTACCCGAGGGTCAATTCCAGGATGGAATTGTCCTGCGAACCACCAATGAACGGACGGTCCGCAGCCGGGATGAGCTCGACGACCGCCAGCCACCAGCCGGCCGCGGCAAGCATCGCGGCACCGGTGGCGACCAGGTGCAGCAGCCGCCTCCCCAGCCTGGCCGGCGCCGCAGCCAGGTAGGCGAGGGCAAACCCGGGAACCACCAGCAGGACCTGCAGCTGTTTGGCAAGGAATCCGAAGCCCAGGAAAACCCCGGCCAGCAGGAGCCAGCGCAGCCGGTCCTCCTGCACGGAGCGGAGCACCGCGTAGCCGGCAGCGGTCATGAGCAGCACCAGCAGGGCGTCCGGGTTGTTGAACCGGAACATCAGCGTGGCCACGGGCGTCAAGGCCAGCACAACGGCGGCCAGCAGCCCTGCCCGGTGGGCGAGCCGCGGGTCACCGGTGGCCGGCGCCGCGGGCCGCCGGACGGCCAGGTACAGCAGCCAGGCGGCGCCGACGCCCATCAGGGCCTCAGGAACCAGGATGCTCCAGGAGCTCAGGCCGAAAATCCGGACCGACAAGCCCATGATCCACAGGGACGCCGGTGGCTTGTCCACCGTGATGGAATTGGCGGCGTCCGAGGAGCCGAAGAACCAGGCCGCCCAGTCCTGCGATCCGGCCTGGGCAGCGGCGGAGTAGAAAGCGTTGGCCCAGCCGGATGCCCCAAGGTTCCACAGGTACAGCACGGCGGTAGCTGCCAGCACGGCTGCAAGTTCCAGCCGGTGCCGGAGGGCCGGGGGATCCCGCCGCACGCGGGCCGCAGCACCAGGGCCGGGGACAGCGGGAGCGGAGGGAGCCTGCACGGGGGTGGGGTAAGAGCTGGCCATGGGATCCTACTTGGTGAGTTGGTACACCGTGGAGTTACCCACGGTTTGGGCCTGGAAGTTTGCTTGCACCCAGGCGGCCACCTCGGAGTTGCCGCCCCGGCCGCCCATGCCGCCGCCCATGCCGCCTTCGATGAAGTAGCCGATCTCACCCTTTGCCACCATGGCCTGGAACTCGGCGAGCGTGGGATAGGGGTCACCGCCGTTCCAGCCGCCCAGGGCAATGACGCTGGTGTTTGTGGCCAGTTCCAGGCTGGCGGCCTGGCTGGCCCCGGAGACAATCGCCGACCACTTCGTGGTGGTGCCCGTGAGCAGCGCGGTTACGGCTGCATCGGCGGTGCCTTCGCCGGGACCGCCGGCCCCGCCGGCTCCGGGGACGCCGCCGGCTCCGTTCGCGGGATCAAAACCGCCGGTACCGGTTGCGGCATCCGTTCCGTCGGTCCGGTCGCCACGGAGCGCGGCGTCGTCCCGGAACCCGGCAGCCCTGTTCCCGAAACCGCCCGCCGAGGAACCCGCGGGCCCCGACGTCGGGATGGATCCCGAGTGGGCGGACGCGGCGGTGGCCAGGGTCCAGGCAGCCGTTCCAAGGCCCCCGGCAAGCAAAGAGAGAACGACGACGGCGGCCGTCCCGGAGCGCCGGAACCGTCCCGCAGCGCCCTTGGCGTCAAGGCGGACGAGGATGGCGGCCGCCGCGAGGACACCGAGGATGATGGTGGCGATGCGCAACCACGGCAGCCATGCAGTGTCGCGGCCCAGCAGCACCGAGGACCAGACGGAGGTGCCCAGGACCACGACGGCAAGAGTTGTCCGTGCCGGCCAGTACGCGCGGCCGCGCCAGAGTTCGACCGAGCCGATGCCCACCAGCGCGGCGATGGCCGGGGCCAGTGCCACGGAGTAGTAGGGGTGGACGATGCCGCTCATGAAGCTGAAGACGCCCGCCGTGACCAGAAGCCAGCCGCCCCACAGGATCAGGGCCGCGCGGCTCCGGGACGTGCGCGCTTCGCGGCGGGTGAACCACAAGCCTGCCACCAGCAGCACCAGCGCGGCGGGCAGCAGCCAGGACACCTCGCCGCCGAAGCTGGTCCCGAACATCCGCAGCAGGCCGGCCGCGCCGCCGAAGCCGGCATTGCCGCCGCCGAAGCCGCCCGCCGCACCGCCGCCCGGGCCCCCGGCTCCGCCTCCGGGCATTCCTTCACCCGAACCGGTGATGCGGGCCAGGCCGTTGTAGCCGAAGGTCAGTTCCAGGAAGCTGTTGGTGGTGGACCCGGCCATGTACGGCCGTTCCGAGGCCGGCGTCAGCTGGAAAAGGGCGACGTAGCTGCCGGCCACCACGATGATCCCGCCCAGCGCGCCGAGCAGGTGCACCAGCCGGCGTCCCACCGGGGTCGGGGCTGCCCACAGGTACGCAAGTCCAAGCGCGGGGACCACCAGGAAGCCTTGCAGCATCTTGCTGAGGAACGCCAGGCCAATCGCGGCCCCCGCCGCCACCAGCCATTTCCATCCGGCCCGTTCGATGGCCCGGGTGGTTAAGTACGCCGCCAGCACCAGGCAGAGGGTGAGCATGGCGTCCGGGTTGTTGAATTTGAACATCAGCGCCGCTACGGGCGTCAGTGCCAGGGCGCCACCCGCCAGGAGGCCTGCCGTCGGCCCGGAAACCCGCTTCACGGCGAGGTACAGGAAGCCGACGGCGGCCACTCCCATGAGCGCCTCGGGCACCAGCATGCTCAGTGACGAGAAGCCGAAGATGCGGCCCGCGAGGGCCGGGATCCAGAGCGCCGCGGGCGGCTTGTCCACGGTGATGGCGTTTCCGGCGTCGAGCGATCCGAAGAGGAACGCCGTCCAGTCCTTGGTGCCCGCCTGGATGGCGGCGGCATAGAAGGAGTTTCCGTAGCCGGTGGCGGCCAGGTTCCAGAGGTACAGGATTGCCGTGGCCACCAGGAGGCCGGCGGCCGAGGGCCGCACCCAGCGAGGCTGGCCGCCGAAGGCGTAGCGGGCCCAGCGCGGACCAGGCTGTGCGGGGCCTGCAGAGGAAACTGCGGAACCTGACCGGTGCTGTGGACCGGCGGTTGATTCGGTGGTCGATCCGGCGCCTGCCGGTGAAATGGTGGAGGTCATGATGCTGCCGTTTCTGTGGAGGCGGTGGCTGTCGTGTCGTCGGCGGACGATGCCGCGGGGGTTCCGGTGGAAGCTGTTCCCTGTCCCGGGCCCGGCCCGGGACCGGGGTGCGCGGTGGGTGCTGTCCGCGGCGTCCGCTCCCGGAAGACCCAGAGCCGGAACAGCAGGAACCGCACGGCGGTGGCGGCGAGGTTCGCCGCCACGACGGTGAGGATTTCCGCCCACCGGTCCGGCGTCGTCGTCCTGTGCACCAGTGCCAGCGCACCCGAGGTGAGCAGCAGGCCGATGCCGAACACGATCAGCCCCTCAAAGTGGTGCCGGACCGGGTTGCCACCCTGGATGCCGAACGTGAAGCGCCGGTTGGCTCCCGTGTTGGCCACCGCCGTGATCAGCAGGGCCAGGAAGTTGGCAAGTTGGGGATCCATGAAGCCGCGGCAGAATACGAAGATCGCCAGGTAGGCCAGGGTCGACGCGGCACCGATGGCGGCGAAGCGCACCAACTGGCCAAACAGGCTGCCGCCGCGCGTTTGCTCGGCCGCCCGGGACGAGGCGGGCAGCGGCCCCCGCGCCAGGGCTGCCCGCAGCTCCGGAACCGGGATGCGGCCGTAGAGCAGGTCGCGGGTGAGCCGTGCCATGCCCCGGACGTCCGCCAGCGCCGTCCGGAGCACGTCAACGCTTGAATCAGGATCGTCGATCCAGTCCACGGGAACTTCATGGACGCGCAGGCCGCACCGCTCCGCCAGGACCAGGAGCTCGGTGTCAAAGAACCAGGAGTTGTCCACGGTGTACGGAAGGATCTGTTGGGCGACGTCTGCGCGGATCGCCTTGAACCCGCACTGTGCGTCACTGAACCGGGCACCCATGAAGGAGTGCAGCATCAGGTTGTAGCCGCGCGAGATGAATTCCCGCTCGGGTCCGCGGACTACGCGGGAGTTGCGTGTCAGTCTCGTGCCGATTGCAAGGTCCGAATGGCCGGAGATCAGCGGCGCCAACAGTGGTGCCAGGGCCGCAAGGTCGGTGGAGAGGTCCACGTCCATGTAGGCCAGGACCGGCGACGGCGAGGCCAGCCACACCTTGCGCAGTGCATTTCCGCGGCCCTTTTCGTCGAGGTGGACCACTGCGAGTTCGGGGAACTCCCGGGCCAGGCGTTCGGCGATTTTCAAGGTGCCGTCCGTGCTGGCGTTGTCCGCCACGGTGATCCGGAACGCGTGCGGAAAGGAATCGAGCAAGTGGGCGTGAAGCCTGCGGAGGCATTCCTCCAGGTCGCGTTCCTCGTTGAAGACCGGGATGGTTACGTCGAGGACCGGCGCGGTGGTGCGGGTGTCCACGGGGGCGCGCCGTCCGGCGCGCCCCCGTGATGGAATGCCCACCGGCGCCACCGCGGCGTCCGGCAGGGTTCCTGAAGTGGAGTCGGTGAGCGTCATGAATCAAGAGTGGCGCCGCCGTATTTGAGGGCTTTAGGCGCAACCTGTGACGTGCCTGTGTAAGTGCGGCCGGCGCGCGGAGTCAGGATGTGGCGGTTGCCGCTGCCGGCAAGCGGACCGCGAACTCGGTCCTGCCCGGCCGGGAGACCAGTTCCACGGTGCCGCCATGGGCCGCGACGATGGATTCGACGATCGAAAGCCCCAGCCCGGACGATCCTTCGGAGCCTGAGCGGGCGGCATCGGCCCGGGTGAACCGGGAGAAGATGTTGCCCTGGAATTCGGCGGGAATGCCGGGTCCGTCGTCGGTGACCGTGACCACCACGCTGCCGTCGGCGGAGCGCATGACCCCGGTGGTGACGGTGGTGCCGGCCGGCGTGTGCTTCCTGGCGTTGGAGAGCAGGTTTGCCAGGACTTGGTGGAGCTGGGTGGTGTCGCCGCGGACGGTTACCGGTTCGTCGGGCAACGTCAGCTGCCAGGTGTGGTCCGGTGCCATGACCTTTTCGTCGCTGACGGTTTCGATCACCAGCTGGGTGAGGTCCACATCGGTGGTTTCGGTCGCTTTGCCCTCATCCAGCCGGGCCAGTAACAGCAAGTCTTCCACCAGGGCGGTCATGCGCTCCGACTGGCTCTGCACCCTGCCCAGCGACTTTTGGCCGTCCTCGGTGAACGTTTCGGTCATGCGCATCAGCTCGGTGTAGCCGCGGATGGCGGTCAGCGGGGTCCGAAGCTCATGGGAGGCGTCCGCCACGAACTGGCGCACCTTCATCTCACTCCGTTGCCGGGCTTCGAGCGCGCTGGAGACGTTGTCCAGCATGAGGTTCAGCGCGTGTCCCACGCTGCCCACTTCCGTGGTGGGATGCGCTGCCGACGGCGGGACACGCACCGCCAGGGCTACCTCGCCGGCGTCGAGCGGCAGCTTGGAAACCTTGGTGGCGACGTCGGACAGCTGCTCCAGCGGCCGCATGGTCCGGCGGATCAAGGCCGTGCCGGCCAGCCCGATCAGGACAAGGCCGCCCAGTGACACCAGCACCATCGTCAACACCAGCGAGGCCTCGGTGCTTTCCTTGGTTGCCAGCGGCAGCCCGGTGATCACCACGTCGCCGTAGGGGGTCTGTGTTGCCATGAGCCGGTAGTCGCCGTTGGACAGCGCCCGGTCCACCTGGCTGCCGTCACGGGGGAGGGCCTGCAGGGTGGCCGTGTCCCGGGAAGTCAGCGCCGTGCGGGTGAAATCCGCGGACAGGAAACCTGCTTCCCGCGTGATCTGGCCCCCCACCACCCTGGCGTTGAGGGTTCCCACGCTTTGACCCCGCGCGTCGAGCGGATCGGGACGGCCCGAGGGATTGCCTTCGGGCGGCCGGCCGCGTGAAGCCATGGTCAGCTGCTCGTCCAACTGCTTGGAAAGGACGACGTCCATGGAGGCGTAGCTGACCACGCCGATCGCGCTCGAGATGGCCACCAGGAGGGCCATGGAGAGCAGGATCAGGCGGGTCCGAAGATGCCAGGTGGCCGGGTTGAACCACGATCGGCCGGTGGGGCGGGGAACGCCGGAAAGAGACACGCGTTTCCTTTGGCTAGTCTGCGGGTTTGATGACGTAGCCGGCTCCGCGCACGGTATGGATCATGGGCGGATGGGTGGCTTCGAGCTTCTTGCGCAGGTAGGAAATGTACAGCTCCACGATGTTCGCCTGGCCGCCAAAGTCGTAGTCCCACACGTGGTCCAGGATCTGGGCCTTGCTCACCACGCGCTTGGGGTTTTCCATGAGGTAGCGGAGGAGTTCAAACTGTGTGGCCGTCAGCTGGATTTCCTCCCCGGCCCGGGTGACCTCCCGGGTGTCCACGTTGAGGACCAGGTCGCCCACCACCAGTTCGGCCGTATCCATGGCGGCCACGCCGGAGCGCTGGACCAGGCGGTGCAGGCGCAGCAGGACTTCCTCCATGCTGAAGGGCTTGGTCACGTAGTCGTCGCCGCCGGCGGCCAGCCCCACGATCCGGTCCTGGACGTCGTCTTTTGCGGTCAGGAACAGTGCGGGCACCTCGGGCGCGAAGGCGCGGATCCTGCCCAGCAGTTCCACGCCGTCGAACCCCGGCAGCATGACATCGAGCACCAGGACGTCCGGATGGAAGTCCTTGGCAAGCTTGACCGCCGTGGGTCCGTCCCCGGCCACGGCCACGGACCAGCCCGCCATGCGCAAGCCCATGCTCATCAGCTCCGACAGGCTGGGTTCGTCATCCACCACCAGGGCCCGGATCGGAGAACCGTCGGGGTGGGTGAGCTGGGGCAGGTTGTTGGTCATGGAGTGCGGGGATGCCATGGGACAACTCTCCGATCTACCGGTGTGCCGGTGCTTTGCCGTTGCTGTGTTCCAGCTGTGAGCTCCAGCCTAGCCACCTGGACCCGCGGCCAGGCGGCTAACCGGGCAGGGGAAGCGTGCAGGTCACAGGCGGTGGTGGCCTGCTGCACAGCCTCTGCACAGCAATTCGGCAGAGCCTGTTGGAACAACCAGCATCACCACTATCAGTTTCGACTTTTTGGAGAATGACAATGGACGAGCACAACAACCAGCCAGCCCCGGGTACGTCAGGGCAGAACGGGCAGCCGGCCCCCGTCTGGGGAGGCTCACCAGAGGGGAGCAGCCATGGCGCGGCTGCCCACGATCGGGAGCTGCCGGGCAACCAGGGCAGGGGAAACTACGAAACGGTCGGGCAGGGGCAGCCTGCGCAGGGTTGGGGAGCGCCCGAAGGTCCGCCATCGGCAGGGTGGGGTACGCCGCCGGCAAACGGCCAGGCGCACAGCGCAGGCACTGGCTGGGGCGCACCGCAGCAGTACGCTTCCACCTCGGCGTCCCGCGGGCCGAAAGGCGCCTGGACGGCGAAGAAGGGACTCCTGGTCGGCGGCGCGGCCGTGGTCCTGGGTGCAGCAGCCGGCGCCGGCGCGTACGCCGCCGGAAATGGCTCGGGCACGGCAGCCAACGCCCAGGGCGCGGGCGCGGCCAGCCAGTTCGGACCCGGCGGGCAGAACGGCATGGCCGGGCCGGGCACCCAGTCCGGTACCAACGGCGGCGCGGCCGGCGGCATGGGCATGGACGGGGGCCCAGGGGGCTTGGGGACGGGGGCGGCCGGCCTGAACGCTGCCATCCACTCCGAGTATGTGGTCCTCGAAGGTTCCAACTATGTGACCATGGCCGGCCAGGCGGGTACCGTGACGGATGTATCGGCCACGTCGCTGACGGTCAAGAGCGAGGACGGCTTCTCCCGCACCTATGCCGTGGGGTCCGATGTGCAGGTCACACAGGGGATGAGGCAGCGCGGGGGCACATCCACCGGAAGCACCCTCAGCCTGTCCAACGTGACCGCAGGGGCCAGCGTTCGCGTGACCGCGCTCAAGGATGGCGACTCCTACACCGCCCAGGCCATCCAGCTTGCCTCCGCAGGTGCCGGTACCTCGGCCGGCACCGGAACCAGCAGCAACTGACCCAAGCATGCCGTACCACTCCCAGGCAGGTCCTGCCGCCGGCCCACGCCCGCCGTCCGGGCAAAAAAATCTGCCGCCGGCAGGGCCGGGACTGGACATGGCGCGCAGTCGTCCGGCCGATTCTATGTCAAGCGATTGAATTTCGGGGAGATTCGGAGAATTAGCCTTCTATCGAATTATCCTCCGAATTGGCGGCTAACCGAGACTCTTCTCCGGATAACGAACGTTATTATTTCCCCATCTCGAAATAGTGATCTAAAGCACAATCGGCGGTTTTGTCTCACCATGTGGACGAATTGGTCCATTGTTACTTGCAAGTTGGCATTGTTACGCTGCACACTTCCAATGTGAACAAGAACTCAACAGCACCTGCAGCCGCAGAATATTGGCCCAGCACATCCGCTGCTGCCGACATGCGCTGTTGTCGAATGCACGCCTGACCTTCGCACCCCTGAAGTTCTTAGGCATTCGCCCCCCAGCCCAGCGTCGGGCGCCCCTCCCCGGTCCGCGTCTACGGGGAATCCAGCATTCGAGCCGCGAACACGGCCATTCACATTGAGGTAAGCATTCCATGTCAGTTGCATCCGGATACGTCCACATCTCCGTCCGTAACGCCGCCAAGGCAGGCCAACCCTCGGGCCTGCGCCCCGGTTTCGGGCCCCGCCCTTCGCTTGCTCCCACTTCCGGAAGCGCCTTCCCCGCGCAGGGCTACGCCCCGCAGGGATACAACCCGAACTCCTACGGCCAGCTCCGCGCCGTGCAGCCTGCAGAGGCCGCTCCGGTCACGGCCCCCACGCCCGTGGTGGCCGGCCCGAACGCTGTCCGCCCGGTGGCCAATGACAACGTGGCCCGCGGGTTCGTCCTGTACATGGGGATCGATGAGGAGACCGCGGCAGCAGCCGGTACCTCCATCGCCAAGCTTGCCCAGGAAATCCGTGCCTACGCCCAGTCCCTGGTCTCCGGCGCCGAGAGCTACGCCGCCGTTGCGGTAGCTCCGGCCGGCACCCCCGGTTCCGCACTCGACGTCGTCCGTTCCACGTTCGGCGACCCCACGGTCAACTCCCGCCAGCGCACCGAGGCCGCCCGTCCTGCCCAGCCGCAGGAACCGCGCCCCTCCGGTGTCCTGATCGACCTCGCCCGTCGCGAAGTCCACCTCGACGGTGAATCCCTGAACCTCACCTTCAAGGAGTTCGAACTCCTGAACTACCTCGTCGAGAACGGCACCCGCACCGTGGGCCGCGACGAACTGCTCGAAGGGCTGTGGCGCAACGCCGAAGAGGTGCCCAACGAGCGCACCATCGACGTCCACATCCGGCGCCTCCGTTCCAAGCTGGGCCGCCTTGCCAATACCGTCCGCACGGTCCGCGGCCAGGGCTACCGGTTCTACGAGCACCCCGAGGTTGTTGTCTGGGCCGCTCCGGAATACTCTATCTAGCGTCGGGTTCCACCCGTCCTGCCCCACCGGGCGGGGAGCATTTTGCGGGACCATCTTAGGGGGTCCACGGGATTGGCTAGGCTTGGGCCATGAGTTCGCACCATGTTCGACGCCTCGTGATCATGCGCCATGCCAAGGCTGACTGGCCGGGTGGGGTGGCCGATCATGAGCGGCCGCTCGAGGAGCGCGGACACCGGGAAGCGCCGATCGCCGGGCGGTGGCTGCTCAAGCACAACATTGTCCCCGACTTCATCCTGTGCTCCAGCGCCCTGCGCACCCGGCAGACGTGCACCTGGGTGTGCTCCGAGCTGGGGGACAAGGCGCCCACGCCCAAGCTTGAAGACGGCTTGTATGCGGCCTCAGCACAGCGGATGCTCACCGTGGTCAACCACGTGCCGGACACCGTGACCACGCTGATGCTGATCGCGCACCTGCCCGGCGTGCAGGACCTGGCAATGCACCTCGCCTCGCGGGACTCCGACCACGACGCCTACATGGACGCCGCCACCCGCTTCCCCACCAATGCGCTGACCGTGCTGGAGACGGAAAAGCCCTGGGCGGAACTGGATGGTCAGGATGCCCGGATTACCCGGTTCAAAGTTCCCCGGGCCCACTAGCGGCAACCCTGCTGCCGGCAATCTCCCGCAGCAGGCCCGCAACGTGCCTGATGCCGGGGCTGGCCGTCATGGTCTTGCGATGGATGAGCCCAACCTGGCGGGCCTGGACCGGGTTGACCACCGGAACGGCCACCACATCCCGGGGGAGTGCCGGCCGCCCCAGCCGGGGAACAAGCGCCACCGCCACCGCCTGCTCCACCATCGCGATATGCGTCGCGAAATCGGGATCGTAAACCCGGATGTCCGGGACCCGGCCCAAATCCGCGAAAATCCGCAGCAGGGCTTCGTTGCAAATGGCCCCCGCCGGCGTGCTGATCCACCGTTCGTCAACAAGCTCCGCCGGTGCAACCGCAGGGCGCCCCGCCAGGTGATGGCTGCGGTGCACCAGGACGTCCGCCACATCCTCGCAGAGCCACTCGAGCGTCAGATGCTCCGGGATCACCAGCGGCACCGAATTCCAGTTGTGCACCAGGCCGAGGTCCGCCTCCCCGTTGGCCACCCGGGCCACGGCTTCGCGCGGATCCTCGGCCAGGACGGCGACGCTCAGCGCCGCGCCTGACTCTTCGAGCTGTGCCAGCAGCGGGCCCACCAGTCCGCGGCAGGCCGTGGAAAAAGACACCACCCGGAGGCTGCCGCTGGGCTTGGCCGGATCTGCCAGGAGCGTGGACTGCAGTTCCTCCAGCTCGGCCAGGATGCGCCGGCCGTATGCCGCCAGGGCCAGTCCGCGTTCCGTGAGCAGGACGCCACGGCCCCGGCGCTCCAACACCGCGAAGCCGGCTTCCTTCTCCAGCTTCTTTACCTGTTGGGACACGGCCGATGGGCTGAACCCCATGGCTTCCGAAGCCGCAATGACGGAGCCGTGCTGCTCCACCGCTGCGAGGGCCCGCAGTGAACCGATGTCGATCATGAAGCAAAGGTACATGATTTACGGTACAAACCAGCGCTGGTGCTTCATCCGCTGTGCTGTCAGAGTATGGGATGTGAACCTGCGCGATTCCCTGCTTGCCGTCCTTGTCGCCCTGTTGTGGGGCCTGAATTTCGTGGCCATCGACCTCGGGCTGCATGCCGGCGGCCACGACTTCCCGCCGCTGCTGTTCGTCGCCATGCGCTTCGTCCTGGTGGTGTTCCCTTGGATCTTCTTCATCAGGAAACCGGACATCAGCTGGAAGGCCATCCTCGGCGTCGGCCTCTTCATGAGCGCGGGCCAGTTCGGCCTCCTGTACCTGGCCATGGCGCTGGGCATGCCCGCGGGGCTCGCATCCCTGGTCCTGCAGGCGCAGGTCCTGCTGACCGTCCTCCTTGCCGCGGGCTTTCTGGGCGAACGCCCCAGCCGGCGTCAACTGGCGGGCGTGGTGCTGGGCGTCGCCGGGCTCGCCGTCGTGGCGGCAGGACGCAGCGCCGTGGCACCGCTGCTCCCGCTGGTCATTGTCCTGGCCGCTGCGTTGTCATGGGCCGCCGGCAATGTCCTTGCCCGGAAGGCCAAAGCCGCCTCCGGCCTGGGGCTGGTGGTCTGGTCCGGGGCTGTGGTCCCGCTTCCGCTGGGGGCATTGTCCGTGCTGGTGGACGGTCCCGATACGGTGTGGCAGTCGCTGTCCACGCTGCAGATGCCCACCGTCCTGAGCGCGTTGTACACGGCAATCTTTGCCTCGCTGGTGGGTTACGGCATCTGGAACCGGCTCCTTGCCGGCCACCCGTCGTCGGCCGTGGTGCCTTTCACGCTGCTGGTCCCGGTGGTGGGCATGAGCACGGCGTGGCTGGTCCTCGCCGAGGTGCCATCGGCAACAGAACTGGCGGGCGGCCTGCTCCTCCTGGGCGGCGTCGCGACGGCGGTGATTACCGGAGCGGGCGGCCGCCGTCAGCGGCGCGGGGCTGAGCCGCTGCCGGGCCGTGGTGCCGTTTTGGGCGCCGGAGACACGGACGACGCCGGGCGCTTGGCTGCCGCCGACGTCCCCCGGACGGGAGCGCGGGAGGCGGACGTCCGCTGACCGGGGGACGCCTGGGCGCCGGATGTTTGTGCCCCGGACGCCTGGCCGGCCCGTGGTGCGGCACCGCGTGGGCTGCGGGGCGGACCGGACCGCTGCGATGGGGTGCGCTGCGGTGCGGTGCCCTGCAATGTGGCCCGGGTGCCCGTCCGTGGTGCCGCCGCCGGGCGCCTGGTGGTTCCGGCCGGCCTGCGGACCGGTGCTGCACGCCGACGCCCCGGCCAGAGCGCGCCCAGGAAGAGGATTCCGAACGTTGCGGCGGCCGCACCCCCGGCGCCCAGGAAGTAGTTGTCCGGGTCGCGGGTGGGCAGCGGGGTGCCCAGGAAGGAGGACTGGTCGTCGTACGCCAGCGTCCAGGTGCTGAGGAACGCCAGGGAAAAGCCGAGGGCCAGGGCAGTTCCGGTCCCCGCGGCGAGCAGGGCGAAGCGCCGGCGGCGGACCACGATCTCGGCCACCGCAGCCAGGTACGCCAGCGCCAGCACGCCAAGGAACGCGACGAACACCGGCTCCGCAAGGGTCATCCCCGTGAGCACCAGCAGCCCGGCGGCGACGACGCCGCAGATCACCGCAAACTTTCCGCTCTTTCCGGTATGGCGCATGTGCTCCATCATCCCCGAGGAGCGGCCTCCCTCAGGACGTAGCCGCGCATGATGGCCATGATTGCTGCAACACTTTGGTCACGGGTCCGCTCGGGATTGTAGGTCTGCCGGTCCAAGCCCACCACGAAGCAAGCGCCGAAGATGGCCGTCTCCAGGCTGCCCCGGGACACCGAGCCATCCACCGGATACGCCGCGGCCACGCTTTCCACGGCCTGGCCGATGACCGCGAGGAGCTCCCCGCGCAGGACCGAAAATGTGCCCTGCCATTCACTGGGAATCCGCCAGTTCTCGCTGACCCACAGGCGGGCGAAGGAAGGGTATTCGGCCATGAAGTCCATGGCCTGGCCAATCATCGCTTCCATGGCCAGCAGCGGGTCCCGGCCGCCGCCGCCGGCAGCGGCCTCAAGCAGGCGTGCCTTGAGGATGTCCACCCCGTGCCGCAGCAGCTGGGCGATCAGCTCGGATTTGCTGCCGAAGTTGTAATAGACCGTGCCCTTGGACACCCCCGCCGCGGCGGCGATCTCGTCCACCGTGACGTTGGCCGCCCCGCGTTCGCCGATCAGCTCCATGGAGGCGTCGAAGAGTTTCTGGCGGGTGGCGTTGGTTCGGGCAGGCCGGAGCGCTTTTGCCCCGGCCTGGGGTTCGGTGGTCATACGGCAATCTCCGGTTTCAGCGTCTTGAGTGTCCAGTACTTGTTCTTGCGCACCGCCAGGGTGGACAGGGCGGCGCCCAGTACCGTGTACCCCAGCAGGCCAACCAGGGTGGGAACAATCATGGACAGGTCCGCGCCGTAGATCAGGTGCCGCATCCCGGTCACCACGTAACCCATGGGGAGGACCTGGTGCACCGCATGCAGCGGCTCCGGGGTGGTCTGCCACGGGAACGTGCCGCCGGATGACACCAGCTGCAGGACCAGCAGGATCAGCACCACCAGCTTGCCCGGGGAGCCCAACAGGGCCACGATCCCCTGGATGAGGGCGCTGAACGCCATCGCCGCCGCCAGCAGGAACAGCCACATCAGGACCGGGTGCGCCGGGTTCAGTCCCAGCGCCACATCCACCACCAGGGTCAGCAGGGACGCCTGCACCACCGAGACCAGCAGGAACGGCAGCCAGCCGCCCAGCGCGATCTTCCACGAAGGCGCGTTCGAGGCCAGGGCCCGCTGGGTGATGGGCCGCATCGCCTGGATCAGCATGAAGATCCCGATCCACAGGGCGAGCGTAAGGAAGAACGGCGCCAGCCCCGCGCCGTAGGAACCGGCCTTGGCCTGCGAGACATTGCTGACCGCCACAGGATCGGCCATCACCTGGGAGAGGTTGCTCTTTTGCGTGTCGTCCGGGTTCGGAACCTGGCCGGCACCCTTTCCGATCTCGTCGGCCAGGGTGCGGGAGCCGGTGGCGGCCTGGCCCGCACCATCGGCGAGCTGGGCCGCGCCGGCGTCCACTTTCCGGGCCCCGTCCGCGAGGCCGGCGGCGCCGTCGACGGCGGACTGTTCACCGGTTGCCAGCGCTGCGGCCCCCGTGTGCAGCTGGTTCGCCCCGGCCGACGCCTGCCCGATGGCGTCCTTCAGGGCCGGCATCCCGGCGGCCAGCTGGGCTGCGCCGACGCTGACCGCCTGGGAGCCGTCGGCCAGCTGCTGGACCTGTTCGGCGTCCGTCTGGATCTTGGCCTTGGCCGCGGCCACAGGGCTGGACGCTGCGGCGGCGTCGAAATCAGCCAACACCTTGTCAGCCTGTTCCTGGGTCAGGACACCCGAGGCGACCAGCCTGCTGTTGGACTCCACCACCCGGGCGCGCAGCCCCTGGTCGGCTGCCTCCAGCTGGGACGCCACATCCTGGACCTTGGTGTTCAGCTGGGCGTTGCCGGCAGCCACCTGGGCCGCGCCGGAGGCAAGCGTCTGGGTATCGGAGGGCAGTGTGGCGGTCTTGTCCTTCAGTGTGGACAATCCGTTGCTGAGCTGCCCCGCGCCGTCGGTCAGCTGGTTGGCGCCGTCCCGCAGCTTCAGCTGGCCGGCGTACAACTGGTCGGCGCCGCTGCTCAAGGCGGTGGTGCCTTCGTGCAGGGTGACCGTTCCGTCCCTGAGGGTGGCCACTCCGTCGGCCAACTGGGCGGCGCCGTCCGCGGCCTGGACCATCTTGCTGTGGATGGTGCCAAAGCCGGTGAGCAACTGGTTGGCGGTCTCTTCCCCAACCTCCTTGGCCACCGTGGTGTGGACGGCCGTGGTCAGTTTGTCCACGATGGTGCTCAACAGGTAGTTGTTGGCATCGTTCGTGGTGACGTTCAGCATGGCCTGGCTCGCGGAATCAAAGCTGCCCGGCGAGACCAGGTTTGCCGAGAAATCCTTGGGGATCTTAAGGGCGAAGGCGTACTGGCCGCTGCTGACTCCGGCGTCGGCCTCCGTTGAGCTGGACACCGGAACCCAGTGGAACACGTTGCCCTCCACCAGGCTGTCCGCCACCTTGGTTCCGGCCTCCAGCCGGGTGCCGTCGGCAGCAGTGGCGCCCGAGTCCTCCACCACCAGTGCGGCGTCAAGGCTGTTGAGGTGCCCGTAAGGATCCCAGTTCGCGTAGAGGTACACCGCACCGTAGAGCAGCGGGACCATGGTCAGCGCCAGGATGGTCAGCTTGGGCAGCAGCCCGCCGGTCATGCGCTTGAGTTCGGAGCGGGCCAGCCGCAGGACAGTCACTTGGCAACCTCGGTTTCGAGTTCGGTTTCCTGGGTTTCCCGGTCAGGCATTGACTCCGCTGAGTGCTTGCCGGCCGGGGCATCGGGATCGGTTTCGGGGATCCGTTCCGGCGCGGGTTCGGGTGCCTCGTTGCCAATGCGGGCAACCGGCCCGTCCCACGAGGCGGGGACGGCACTGACGGCCGCTACGACGGCGAGGGGCCGCCCGGCGTCGTACGCCAACGCCTGGAGGCGCGGCAGCCAGGTGAGGTCATCCGCGCTGTGCCGGTCCGGGGAGTCGACCACCAGCAGGTCGGTGCGCGGGTTGACCAGGGCCAGCTCCGTCAGCAGCTCGAGCCGCCGCCGCGGCTCGAGCTGTTCGGGCCACAGGTCCGCGATGTCCTCGAACCGGTTGACCTTGAGCCAGGGCCGGCTGAGCAGGGCACCACGGTAGCGGCGGGGGATAAGGGCCAGGTCCTCCGTGACCAGGTCGCGGACGCTGAGGTGCTCCTCGGGCTCATTGACGCCGGGGGAGTCCACCAGTGCCGCCGCGAGGCGGAGCTGCTTGGTCCGGGAGTTGCCGTCCCAGCCGAGCTGCGCGCCGCCGGTGGCCTTCATCCTGCCGCTGAGCAGGAGTGCCAGCGCGGTGCGCTGGTCCTGCCGGTCGCCGGCAACGAGCAGCAGCTCGCCACGCGCGACCGTCAGGGACGTGGGAGGAAGCAGCGGGTCCCGGCGTCCTTTGGCCTGGAGCTGGTGTGCTGAGAGCAAGGCTTGCCTTTCGCAGAAGAAGTCTGCATCAAGACTAACCAAACTGACCGGTCAGTTCAAATAGACGTCACAGGCCGTACTTCTCGAGCAGCCTCAGCCAGACCTCACTGATGGTCGGGTAGGAAGGGACCGCATGCCACAGCCGGTCCAGGGGAACTTCGCCCACTACAGCGATGGTGGCCGCGTGCAGCAGCTCGGCCACGTCGGGCCCGGCGAAGGTGGCGCCCAGGAGGACTTTGCGGTCTTCATCAACCACCAGCTGCGCCCACCCCTCGTAGTTCTCGGAGTGCAGGGAGGAGCCGGCCACCTCGATGGGCAGCTCCACGGACGAGGCGTTGTAGCCGTCTTTCCTGGCAGTTTTCAGCGTGCGGCCCACGCTGGCCAGTTCTGGATCCGTGAAGACGACGCTGGGTACGGCGTGCTGGTTGGCCGTCTGGGCGCAGCTGGTCCAGTCGCCCGGGGCTCCCTTGAGCCGGCCCTTGGCCCGGGCGGCGATGGCGTCACCGGTGGCGCGGGCCTCGTACTTGCCCTGGTGGGTGAAAAGGTTCTTGCCCGCGGCGTCCCCCACGGCATACAGCCAGGCGTCGTCCCCGGGGGCGCCTTCCACGAGGCCGGTGGTGTCCGTGGACAGGCTCAGGTGCCCTGATTCGTCGGGCCCGAAGCCGACACTTTCCAAGCCCAGGCCTTCCAGTGCCGGGTGCCGTCCGGTGGAGACCAGGACCTTTTCTGCCGTGACGGTGGTTCCGTCGCCCAGGCTGACGGTGAGCGTCCCGTCGTCGTTCGCGGTGATCCGTTCGGTGGCCGTATGCAGCCGGAGGGTGACGCCGTCTGCCCGCAATCCCGCCGCGACCAGCGCCGCCGCTTCCTCCGGGAACGTGCCCAGCAGGCCGCTGCGCGCCACCAGGGTAACGTTCGAGCCCAGGCGGGCGAAGGCCTGCGCCAGCTCCGTACCGGCCACTCCGCCGCCCAGGACCGTGAGGCGTTCGGGGATCTCAGCCGCGGACGTTGCTTCGCGGGTGCCCCAGACCTGAACGTCCTCCAGCCCCTCGATGGGAGGGTTGTTGGGGGTCGACCCGGTGGCCAGGACCACCGCGTGCCGGGCCCGCAGCAGGTGTTGCGCCCCGTCCAGCCCGGCAACCTCAACCGTCTTGGGCCCGGTCAGCCAGCCGTGGCCGCGCACCAGCTCGATGCCGGTGTCCTCCGCCCAGCTGACCTGGCTGTCGTCCTGCCAGTTGGACGTGAAGTAGTTGCGGCGTGCCAGGACGGCGGCGGCGTCCAGGGTTCGGGTGACGGCCTCTTTGGCCCCGGGGGTGGTCTGCGCTCCGTGCAGGGCGGTTCCGGGCCGGAGCAGCGCCTTGGATGGCATGCATGCCCAGTAGGAGCATTCACCCCCGATGAGTTCCGCTTCCACCATGACGGCGCTCAGGCCTGCCTGGACCACGCGGCCCGCCACGTTTTCACCTACGGCGCCTGCGCCGATAACAACAACATCAAATTCGCGCTCAGCGGCCTCGGGCATCATGTGCACAGCCTAGCCGGGACGCGCCGCCTGGCGGGCATAAAAAAGGTCCGCACCGGCGAACCGGTGCGGACCTTGTTGGTGCGCCCAAAGGGATTCGAACCCCTGACCTTCTGTTCCGTAGACAGACGCTCTATCCAGCTGAGCTATGGGCGCATTCCGTGTTCCGGGAGAAGAACCGCTCTCCCCGAACCTCGAATTACTTTACGCGAGCCGGGGCCGTAGTGCCAAATCGAAACGCTTGTAATCTCCGCAACTAGACCGGTATAGGTGACCTTTGTCACTTAATCGGCGATTCTGCGGCAAAAATTCCCTGAATTTCCGCGGAATTCACTTTTCTTGACCGGAGATGTCAGTCAAGCTCCCCAAAAACTCCAGTGGTCCGGACCATAGCATTTAGCTCACACCGATGAACCCGAGGAAGGGAACTGCAATGGGCGATCTGGCGCAGAAGCCGCTGCTTGAGAAAGCACCCACCACACATGCCGGCTTGCTGGCATGGGTCGAAGAGGTTGCTGAGCTTACGCAGCCGGACCGCATCTACTGGGTTGACGGGTCCGAAGAGGAAAACACCCGCCTCACCGACGAACTCGTCGCCGCCGGAACTCTCACGCGCCTCAACCAGGACCTGTTCCCGAATTCCTTCGCCGCGTTCTCGGATCCCGCCGACGTAGCACGCGTCGAGGAGCAGACCTTCATCTGCTCGGAAAACAGGCGTGACGCAGGCTTCACCAACAACTGGATGGACCCCCGCGAGATGAAGGACAAGCTGCGCGGGCTCTTCGCCGGGTCCATGCGCGGCCGCACCATGTACGTCATCCCGTTCGTCATGGGCCACCTGGATGCCGAGGACCCCAAGTTCGGCGTGGAAATCACCGACAGCGCCTACGTTGTTGCCTCCATGCGCATCATGGCCCGCATTGGCACGGATGTCCTGAACCGGATCACCGAGACCAACGCCTTCTTCGTCCCGGCCCTGCATTCCCTGGGCGCGCCGCTGGCACCGGGCCAGGATGACGTCCCGTGGCCGTGCAACCCGGACAAGTGGATCGTCCACTTCCCCGAAGAGCGCTCCATTTGGTCCTTTGGCTCCGGCTACGGTGGAAACGCGCTGCTGGGCAAGAAGTGCTACGCCCTGCGGATCGCCTCCGTCATGGCCCGCGACGAAGGCTGGCTGGCAGAGCACATGCTCATCCTCAAGCTGACCTCCCCCGAGCAGAAGACGTACTACATTTCCGCGGCCTTCCCCTCCGCCTGCGGCAAGACCAACCTCGCCCTGCTGGATCCCACCATCAAGGGCTGGAAGGTTGAAACCCTCGGTGACGACATCACCTGGATGCGGTTCGGCAAGGAAGGCGAGCTGCGGGCCGTCAACCCCGAGGCCGGCCTCTTCGGTGTGGCACCCGGTACCGGCTGGGGCACCAACCCCAACGCCATGCGGGCCATCGCCAAGGGCAGCAGCATCTTCACGAACGTGGCGCTGACCGACGACGGCGGCGTGTGGTGGGAGGGCATGACGGACGAGGTGCCCGCGCACCTTACCGACTGGCAGGGCAACTCCTGGACGCCGGATTCGGACAAGCCCGCGGCCCACCCGAACTCACGCTTCTGCACCCCGATCGACCAGATCGACATGTTGGCCGAGGAGTACTTCAGCCCGGACGGCGTGGAGCTCTCTGCCATCCTGTTCGGCGGCCGCCGGAAGACCACCATTCCGCTGGTCACCGAGGCCCGCAGCTGGTCCAACGGCATCTTCATGGGCTCCACCCTTTCCTCCGAAACCACCGCTGCCGCCGCCGGCGCGGTCGGTGTAGTCCGGCGCGACCCCATGGCCATGCTGCCCTTCATCGGCTACGACGCGGGAGACTACCTGAACCACTGGGTAAACCTGTCCGCCAAGGCAAACCCGGAGCGCCTGCCCAAGATCTTCCTGGTCAACTGGTTCCGCCGGAACGCCCAGGGCGGCTTCGCCTGGCCCGGCTTCGGCGACAACGCCCGCGTCCTCAAGTGGGCCATCGAGCGCCTCGAAGGCACGGCAGACGCCGTCGAAACCCCCATCGGCTACGTGCCCACCGGCGAGGCCATCGACCTCGAAGGCCTGGACATGACGGCTGCCCAGGTTGAGGAGGCCGTCAAGGTCGATCCTGCCGAGTGGGCCACCGAGCTGGCCTCCATTGAAGACTGGTTCGCCAACTTCGGCGGCTCGCTGCCCGAAGCCCTGCAGTCCGAACTGGCAGGCCTGAAGGCCCGCTTGGGCTGACCTGCCCTTCATAAGTACGACGACGGCCCCGCACCTTTTCCGGAAGGTGCGGGGCCGTCGTCGTCCCGCGGGCCCGGGAGCGGGCCGCGCGGTGGATTCAGCTCGCGAGCCAGATGTCCGGGCCGAAGACCTCGTAGTGGATCCTGGTGGCGGGAATGCCCGCGTTGATGGCCTCGTTGCGGATGTTCTTCATGAACGGCAGCGGGCCGCAGAGGTAGAGGGACGCATCGGCCGGGAGGTCCACTTCGCGCAGGGACATGAAGCCCTGCCTGGTGCCGTCCACCGGTTGCTCAAGCCAGAGTTGCAGTTCTGCGCCGTCCAGGCGTTCGACGTCGTTGGTCATCTGGCCGCGTAGGGCCCAGCCGTCGAGGGTGCTTTCCGCGTGCAGCACCAGCACCTGCCGGTCAGAGCCGGACTCGGCCAGCGACCGCAGGATGCACGCCGTGGGGGTGCAGCCGATGCCCGCGGAGGCCAGGACCACAGGGCCGTCGTCGTCCTTGAGGGTGATCTCACCATAAGGGTTGGAAATCTCGACGACGTCGCCCACCTGGACGGTGTGGTGCAGGACGGGAGAGACCTCGCCGCCGTCGTCGAGTTTGGTGGTGAAGATGCGGCTGGTGCCGGCATCGCCGGAAAGCGAGTACTGCCGCACCTGCCGCAGTCCGTCGGGGAGCGCCACCTTGACGCTGATGTACTGGCCGGGCAAGGCGGGGGTGACGGGGGTGTCGTCGGCCGGCTCCAAGGTGAAGGTCATGGACCCGGTTCCTGCCGGTGCCTTGGCTGCCACCCGCCAGGGCGTCCACATTTTGTCGTTGGCCTGCGCGGCGTAGAGGCCCTTTTCGAGCTTGATCAGGGCGTCCGCCATCAGCCAGTACACCTCGGTCCAGGCCTCCGCGATTTCAGGAGTGATCACCTCGGCGAGGTCTTCGGCGATGGCGGCGAACAGGTGCTCGTAGACCACCTGGTACTGCGGTTCGGTGATGCCCAGGGAGGCGTGCCGGTGCGCGATGCGGGAAAGGACCGCCTCCGGCAGGGTGCCCGGATTGTTGACCAAGTGGGTGGCGAAGGCTGCGATGCTCCCGGCGAGGGCCTGCTGCTGGTTCCCGGAGCGCTGGTTGGAGCGGCTGAACAGGCCATCCATCAGTTCGGGGTGCGCCGCGAACAGGCGGGCGTAAAAGTTCGGGGTGATGGATCCGATCCTGGAGCCGACCAGCGGCAGGGTGGCCTCAATGACGGGGCGGGACTTGTCCGAGAGCATCTGAACTCCTGAGGTTATGGCCGGGGCCTTCGTCCGGCCGGATGGAAACTTGTATTTCAAATACAAGTATTCGGCCTCAGTTCTACACTGTGTAGAAGTTGGAAATCAAACTGGCAGGTAATGCCCGGATACGTTGGGCTACAAGCCCGGGCGGAGGCCGATCACCTGGAATACGGGCGCCATCTGGCGGGCCTGGGGAAGGTCCGCGATCACCACGGAGTCGAGTTCCGCGTAAAAGGCTTCGCGTGCTCGGGCCAGGGCGCTGCGGAGCCGGCATTCCGTGATCAACGGGCAATTGCCGGCCGGCGACACGCAATCGGCCGGATCCGCCCGGGAATCGAGTTGCCGCAGGATCTGCCCCACGCTGGCGATGCGCCCGGCATGGCTGAGCTGGGACCCGCCGGAGCGGCCCCGGACAACCTCGATCAGCCCCAGGCTCCGCAGCTTGGCCATCGCCTTGCTGACGTGGTTGTAGGGCGTCCCCACCGAGTCCGCGATGCTCTGGGTGGTCAGCAGGGTGCCGTCCGGGACCGCTGCGAGCACCATGAGTGCCCGCAGGCTGACGTCGGCGAAGGCGTTGATCTTCACGGCTGGCGCTGGTCTAGTCCACCCAGATGGCCGGCTCGCTGGCATCCGCGCCCAGCTCGCCAAAATCCCAGGACTGGGTGCTGGGGTTGGCGGCATAAGGCAGGACGGCTGCGAACAGGGAACCGTCCCGGTGCTCCGCGGCCACGTGGATGGCGTCGGAATCCTCTTCCACCAGCAGGATGTCGCACACGACGGCGGCGGCGCGGAAGTCGTCCCGGTTCTGCCGCAGGAGCGCCTGGAGGTCCTGGATCATGGCCTCGGCGTCGAAATCCCCGTCCGTGTCCTCCCCGGCCTCCGCCGGGGAGACGGCAACCAGCCGCACCTCGCCGTCGTTCTGGACAGTGAGCGCGAAGGGCAGGAAGCCGCCGTTGCGCTGGAGCTGCTCCTGGGCCGCGCTCACACCCGTGCCAAGGAGGTTCTCCAGGTCGGTTGCCGTGGCTTCCGGAACAGAATCGCGCCAGCCCTCCTGGCCGCCGGAGCCCTCCGTTGGCTGCCCGGTGTGTTTTGCCATCCGCTGCTAGGCCCGTACCAGCGAGAGGACGCGGTCGCGGACGCGCTCCATGGTGGCCCGGTCCGTCGCCTCGGCATTGAGCCGCAGGAACGGTTCGGTGTTGGAGGGGCGGAGGTTGAACCAGTAGCTGCCGTCGTTGGCCGTGAACGTGCTGCCGTCCAGGGTGTCGATGGTGAGGTCCTCGTCCGCGAAAGCCTGGCGTACCCGCTCCACCGCCGCCGGCTTGTCCTCCACCTCGGAGTTGATCTCGCCGGAGCTGACGTAGGGCTCGTATTCGCGTGCCAGGTCGGACAGCGGGCCGTCCTGCTCGCCCAGTGCTGCCAGGACATGCATGGCCGCCAGCATGCCGGTGTCAGCATTCCAGAAATCGCGGAAGTAGAAGTGCGCGGAGTGTTCGCCGCCGAACACGGCACCTTCCTCGGCCATGACCGCCTTGATGAACGAGTGGCCAACGCGGGTCCGGACAGCACGTCCGCCGTCGTGCTCCACCAGCTCCGCGACGGCACGGGAGGTCAGGAGGTTGTGGATGATCGTGGGCTTTTCCTCGCCCTGCGCCTTGGCGCGGGCGATCTCGCGGCGCGCCACCATCCCGGTGATGGCGGACGGCGACACGGGCTCGCCCTTCTCGTCGATGACGAAGCAGCGGTCTGCGTCGCCGTCGAAGGCCAGGCCGATGTCCGCGCCGTGCTTGATGACCGCTGCCTGGAGGTCGCGGAGGTTCTCCGGCTCCAGCGGGTTGGCGGGGTGGTTGGGGAAGGAGCCATCCAGTTCGAAGTAGAGCGGAACAATGTCGAACGGGAGTTTGTGCAGCAACGCGTCGCCCAGCACGGCGGGAGTGGTCAGGCCTGCCATGCCGTTGCCGGCGTCCACCACCACCTTCAGCGGGCGGGATGCGGAGAGGTCAACCAGCTTGCGCAGGTACTCGGAGTAGTCCTTGAGGACGTCGCGGACGCTGATGTTTCCGCGGGTGCCGGCGGCGGGGATGGACCCGGTGTTGAGGTACTGCTCTGCGAGGGCCTGGATCTCCTTGAGGCCGGTTTCGGAGGAAATCGGGACGGCGCCGGCCTTGGACATCTTGATGCCGTTGTAGGCGGCGGGGTTGTGGCTGGCGGTGAAGGTTGCGCCGGCACGATTGAGGAAACCGCAGGCAAAGTACAGCTCATCGGTGGAGATCAGGTCCAGCAGCTCCACGTTGGCGCCCCGCGTTGCGGCTCCGTTGGCGAAGGCCTTGGTGAACTCGGGGGAGGAAGGGCGCATGTCGCCGCCCACCACGATGGTCTGGCCTTCGAGCTTGAGGACATCCACGAACGCGGCCCCCACGGCTTCGACGATTTCGGCGGTGATCGATTCGCCCACAATCCCTCGGACGTCGTAGGCCTTGAAGGATGCCGAGAGATCAAATGTCGTTGTCTGTTCGCTAGTCACGGGCTTTATCTTACGTGGGCGGCGGGCGCAGCCAAGCTGGTTCCGGGCGCACTTTCGTAACAGCTGGGCGCATTCGGGTGCACCGGCCGGGGCTTTCCACATAGCAGCACCGGGCTGTGCCCGCTGTCAGGGGGTGCTGGGATACTGAATCAATGGCCGATAACCAGTACACGTCCACCCTCGCCACTACCCTTGCCGCAGGTCCGGATGCCCCCGGAACCGCCACCCACGCTGAGGCCCTCGAGGTCCTTCGCGGCCTGGTGGGGCATCCCGGTGCAGTGTTCCACGACGGGCAGTTTGAAGCCATTGAAGCATTGGTCGACGCCGGGCGGCGGGCTTTGGTGGTCCAGCGCACCGGCTGGGGCAAGTCAGCAGTGTACTTCGTGGCCTCCCTGCTGCTGCGGCGCCGGGGCGCCGGGCCCACGCTGATCGTCTCGCCCTTGCTCGCCCTGATGCGCGACCAGGTGGCCGCTGCTGCGAGGGCCGGGGTCCGCGCCGTGGCCATCAACTCTGCCAACCAGCTGGAGTGGGACACGGTCCGTGAGCAGCTGGCTGCCGACGACGTGGACGTCCTCCTGGTCTCCCCGGAACGGCTGACCAACCCCGCGTTCCGTGACAACCAGTTGCCTGAACTCCTCCGCCGGACCGGCCTGCTCGTGATCGACGAAGCCCACTGCATTTCCGACTGGGGCCACGATTTCCGCCCCGACTACCGCCGCATCGCCGACCTCATCACGCGGCTGCCCGATTCGGTGCCGGTCCTGGCCACCACGGCCACGGCCAATTCGCGGGTGGTGCACGATATCGAGGAACAACTCGGTGCCGGGGTCCTGACCATCCGCGGTGCCTTGGGCCGCGATTCGCTGCGGCTTGGCGTCCTGTCACTTCCCGATTCCAAAGCGCGCCTGGGCTGGCTGCTGACGCACCTCTCAGACCTCCCCGGCAGCGGCATTATCTACACCCTGACGGTGTCCGCAGCGGAGGACACCGCCAGGCTGCTCGCCGAGGCCGGGCACCACGTGCTCGCCTACACCGGCCGGACCGATCCGGCCGACCGGGAACGGGCGGAGCAACTGCTGAAGGACAACGAAGTCAAGGCGCTGGTGGCCACGTCGGCACTGGGGATGGGCTTCGACAAACCGGACCTCGGCTTCGTTGTCCACCTGGGCGCGCCGTCGTCGCCCGTGGCCTACTACCAGCAGGTGGGCCGTGCCGGCCGTGGCGCCGCCAACGCCGACGTCCTGCTGCTTCCCGGCTCCGAGGACCGCGAAATCTGGCAATACTTCGCCACCGCCTCCATGCCGTCCGAGAAGAAAGCCGGGGCCGTCCTGACCGCCCTGGCCGAGGCCGGAACGGCGCTGTCAACGGTGGCACTCGAAGCCAGGGTTGACCTGCGGCGCACCCCGCTTGAGTTGCTGCTGAAGGTGCTGTCCGTGGACGGCGCCGTGGAACGGGTGGGCGGCGGCTGGCGCTCCACCGGGCAGCCCTGGACCTACGACGCCGAACGCTACAGCCGGATCGCCGAGGCGCGCGTGGACGAGCAGGACTCCATGGTGATCTACCAGGACACGGCGGGCTGCCGCATGGAGTACATCACCTCGGTCCTGGACGATGAGACGGCGCGGCCCTGCGGCCGGTGCGACAACTGCGCAGGCCAATGGTTCCCCGCCGACGTCGCGGCCGAGGCCACGGCGGCCGCCGGCCAGACCCTGAGCAGGGCAGGCGGAGTCCTGGAGCCGCGCCTGCAGTGGCCCAACGGCATGGACCGCCTGGGGGTTCCGGTGAAGGGCAAGCTCAAGCCCGGGGAAGGCCTTGCGGACGGGCGGGTCCTCGCCCGGCTGACTGACCTGGGCTGGGGCGGGGCCTTGCGGGAGCTGTTCGCCTCCGGCGCGCTGGACCGGCCGGTGGATCCCGGGATGCTCCAGGCCTGCGTACAGGTGCTGCGCGAATGGGGCACCGGGGACTCCCGGAACCCGGGATGGAGCGGAGCCGGCAGGCCGGCCGCGATCGTCAGCATCCCTTCCCGCAGCAAACCGCAACTGGTGGGTTCGCTGGCCCGCGGGATCTCGGATATCGGGCGCATCCCCTACCTTGGCGAGCTGCAGTTGGCGCACGGCGGTCCCACCGGCGGCCGTGGCGGGAACAGCGCGTACAGGCTGGCCGGAGTCTGGGACCGGCTGGTGGTAGGGCCGGAACTTGAAGCCGCGCTGCAGTCCGCCCAGGGCCAGCCGGTCATGCTGATTGACGACCTCGCGGACAGCCGGTGGACCCTTACGGTCGCCGGGCGCGCCCTTCGGCAGGCCGGGGCGGGAGCGGTGCTTCCCCTGATTTTGGCCCAGGCCGGCTGACGGCAGCCCCGGCGTGCCGCGGCAGCAGGATGCTGTCCGCGGTGCTGGCCAGCATCAGGACGGCCATGGCCAGGAACGCGGCCCGGAATGGTCCGGCGGCGTCCTGGTGCCCGAGGGAAACCCCATCAAACGTCCGGATCAGCAGGGCTGCGACGGCGATTCCCGACCCCGTCGCAAGCTGCACCAGGGTCGCCGACACCGTGTTGGCGGAGGTGAGTTGGGCCGGCGGGATGTCCGCGTACTGGACGGACGCATATGACGAAAAGCCGATGGAGCGGAACGCCCCGCTGCAGACCAGCAGCGCGAACATCAATGCTTCCGGGGTCTCAGGCGTCAGCAGGGCGCAGGCGGCGAACGTCAGGGCGGACGCCAGCGAGGCAAACACCAGCATCGCCTTGAAGCCAAATTTCCGGATCAACGGCGTGGTGGCCGGCTTGATGCCGATGTTGCCGATGAACACTGCGGCCACGAGTGCTCCGGCGTGCAGGGGAGTCCATCCGAATCCGGTCTGGAACATCAGCGGCAACAGGAAGGGGACCGAGCTGATGGTCACCCGGTACACGAAACCACCGGTAGCCATGGCCCGGAACGTGCGGGCGCGGAAGACTTGCAGGTTGAACAGTGGATGCGGGGTGCGCCGCATCCACAAAACGGCCCCCGTGAGCGCTGCGGCCCCGGCGGCGGCGCTGATCCCGGCCCAGGGCAGTTCGGGGTGGCTGCTGGCAAGTTCCAGGCCGGCCACGAGCGCCCCGACCCCGATAGTGGTCAGTGCCATGCCGGGCCAGTCCAAGCGCCGGCCGGGATCGCCCGGCGCTACCGGGACCAGCCGGAGCGAAGCCAGGAACGCGGCGGCACCGAGCGGAAGGTTGACCAGGAAGATCCAGTGCCAGGACAGGTAGGTGGTGAGCGCTCCGCCCACCAGCGGCGCGAGGACCGGTGCCAGGAGCCCGGGCCACACCAGGAACGCGGTGGCGCGCAGCAACTCCGACTTCGGTGTGCCGCGCAGGACCACCAGGGTGCCCACCGGGACCATCATGGCGCCACCCGCCCCCTGGGCAATACGGCTCAAGGTCAGGGTGGTGAGGTCCTGGCTGAGGGCGCAGGCGAGCGACGCCAGGGTGAAGACGGCGATTGCCAGGCAAAAGATCCGGCGCGCACCAAACCGTTCTGCCAGCCAGCCGCTGAGGGGAATGCCGATGGCCACCGTCAGCAGGTAGGCGGTCATGGTGATGTTCACGTCCGCTGCGGGGATGGCGAAGTCCGCGGAAATGCTGGGGATGGCGGTGGTGAGGACCGTTCCGTCAAGGAACTCCATGAAGAAGGTCGCCGCCACCAGGAGTGCCAGGCGGGGATTCCATGCCGTCCGGGTGCCCTCGGGCCGGGGTAAGTTGCTGCGTGGCGCCATGGGCCAATCCTGCCACCGCGGCGGCAGGCACCGCTCGCCACGTCCGGCTGCCGGACAGCGTTTTCCGAGTGGACGGGGCGGTTTTCCGAGTGGGCGAGGCGCAAAGTCCGTCGTATCAGAAGCTTGTTCGCGTCTGCGCACCCTTCAAGGTGCTGATGCGCGAACGGGCTTAGGACTGGCCAGGGGCGCCCCCGAGGCCGGGCCCGGAAACGCAAAAGGCCCCGGTCCAGGGACCGGGGCCAAACGCGGAGACGGGGGGATTTGAACCCCCGGTCGAGTTTAACCCCGACCCTTCATTAGCAGTGAAGTCCATTCGGCCGCTCTGGCACGTCTCCAATTGCTATTCCTAGCCCACCAAGGATACGCAGATCCGGCCATGCAGTGCAAAACGGTGCCCGGCCAGGCAAACCCGCCGGCCGCTATGGCGCCACCCCTGGCAGCCAGGCCCGGGATGCCGGCGCAGGGAGGGCCTAGGAGAGGCGTCGCTCCGCGCGGACCATCCGGATTTCCGGCAGGTCCTCCCAGTCAGCCAGGACATCCTCGGCGCCGTCAGGTTCAAAGCCGAAGCGGCGGTAGAAACCGATGGCATTGCTGTTCGCCGCCGCCACCCAGAGGCTCGCCGCCTGGGTGCCCAGTGCAGCGGTCAGCAGTTGGCCGCCAAGGCCGATGCGCTGGTGCGAGGCCAGCAAATACAAGCCCCACAGCTCCAGGTCGCCGGAAGCGGGCGGCGGGTGCCCCTCGGGGGAACCCGGGGCGGGCAGCCGCCGCCGGCCGGCGAAACCGACCACGGTAGCGCCGTCGCAGGCCACCCACGCCTCGGCGGGGTCCGGACGGTCCAGCAGGTGCCGCCACAGGGCAAGCCGGCCTGCGGGATCCACCGAGGCAAGGAAGGCACCGGTCAACATGCCCCGGTACGTTTCCCGCCAGCAGCGGATGTGTACCTGGGCCAGCTGTTCAATGTCTCCGGCCACTGCCCTGCGGACCGCTACTCCGGCCGCCATTCAGCCCGCCAGCGCCTTCCAGAGGAAATGCTGGCTGCGGGCCTGGAGCGCGGCAGCCTGCCGGTTGTCGGAGGCGCCGGCGTGGCCGCCTTCCAACGCTTCGTGGAACCACACGTTCGGGATTCCCATGGCCAGCATCCGGGCGGCCATCTTCCGAGCTTGGACCGGGCCCACCCGGTCGTCCGAGGTGGCCGTCCAGATGAAGGTTTCCGGGTACTCCACCGCGTCCTTGAGCAGGTGGTACGGCGAAAAGGTCCTGATGTACTCCCACTGTTCGGGAACATCCGGGTCGCCGTACTCGGCGATCCAGGAGTGCCCGGCAGACAGCTTGGTGTAGCGGCGCATGTCCAGCAGCGGCACACCGCAGGAGACCGCCCTGAAAAGTTCCGGATACCTGGTGAGCATGTTCCCCACCAGCAGGCCGCCGTTGGAGCCGCCCACGCAACCGAGCCGCCGCGGGGAGGTCACTCCGCGTGAGATCAGGTCCCGGGCCACCGCTGCGAAGTCCTGGTAGGCCTTGTGCCGGTTTTCCTTCAGCGCGGCACGGTGCCACGCCGGCCCGTACTCGCCGCCGCCACGGATGTTCGCCACCACGTACACCCCGCCGCGCGAGTGCTGTGACTTCCCGTCGCTGCCGTCCGACAAAGCCGTCCGCCGCTCAAGCCACGCCCTGCCGACCGTGCCGCTGTACGCGGGCGTCCGGGAGACCTCGAATCCGCCGTAGCCGGAGAGCTGGGTGGGGTTCTGCCCGTCCAAGGCCAGCCCGCGCGGGGCTACCTGGAAATACGGGACCCGGGTGCCGTCGTCGGACACGGCGAAGTGCTGCTCCACCTCATAGTCGCCGTCAGCGAAGAACGACGGCGAGGCCTTGATGGCGGCGTGCCGGCTCACCACGCCGGGCGTTCCGTCGCCTGCCCTGTCCTGGGCGCTCCGCTCCAGGGTGCCGCGCATGAGGGTGGTGGGGGTGGTGAAGCCCGTGGCGATGAGCCAAAAGTCATCGCCCGCGCCGCCGTTGGCCGGCTCGTCGTCCTCGTCGTCCACGGCGTAGGCGTTCACGTCGTGGAGCGGCGGGCAGGCGTCCAGGGGCGTGGCCGCCCAGCCGCCGTCGGCCGACAGGGAGGGATCCAGCACCCGGATCTCGGAGGAAACGTCCCGGAGCAGGTTGAGCAGCAGGAAGTTCCGGGTCCAGCTCCACGACTGCAGCGAGGTGTGGGCATCGGGCGTGAACAGGACCGTGAGTTGCCGGTTGCCCGCGAGGTAGTCCTCGAACCCGGCCGCGAGCAGGGCGCCGGACGGGTACGTGGTGCCGTCCACAGTCCAGTCCTGCTGCGGACGGAAGAGCAGCCAGTCGCGGTGGGCGCTCACGTTGACGTCCGTGGGCACGTCGATCGGCACCCACTCGTCGCCCCGCAGCACCAGGTTGGTGCGGTTGAAGAAGTCGATGTAGTCCACCGCGAAGGTACGCTCAAAGCCGGGGGTGGAATCGTGCGCCACGATGGTCATCATGTGGTCCTCGGGCACCTCGAACAGGCGTGGGGCGCCGGCCAGGGAATCGCCGCGCTTCAGGGTCACCGCGGTCCGGGCGTACGAGGACGCCGTCCGGGGCAGGCCATCCGCGGTGGAGGCAACCAGCAGGGTGTCCGCGTCCAGCCAGGACACGTTGCCTTTGGCGGTCGGGAGGTCGAATCCGCCCTCCGCCGGATCCACGAAGCCGCGTGCCTCGACGTCGAACTCGCGGTACCGGTTCGCGTCGCCGCCGTCGGGGGAAAGGGCCAGCAGGGCCAGCCGGTAGGGCTCGCCCGCGGCCGGACGCAGGAACGTGGCGCCGTGGAACACCCACTCTTCGTCCTCAGCCTTGGCCAGTGCATCAATGTCCAGCAGGACGTCCCACTCCGGGGAATCGGTGCAGTAGCTCTCCCAGGTGGTGCGGCGCCAGAGGCCCTTGGGGTTCTGCCGGTCCTTCCAGAAGTTGTAGTACCAGTCGCCGCGCTTGCCCACCATGGCGATCCGGTCGGTGGAATCCAGGACTTCGAGGATGCCCGCTTCCAGTTCCGCGTAGTCAGCGCCCTCGAGCAGGTCCTCGGTGCGGGAATTCTGCTCCTTGACCCAGGCCAGCTGCTCCTCGCCGTAGATGTCCTCCAGCCACACATTCTCGTCGACTGGTTCGGGGGCGGCGCCGGGGGACGGGGTAGCGGTGGTGTCACGGCCGGGACCGGGAACGGACTCTTGATCAGCTGCTGTGGTGGTCATGCGCCCCATCCAAACAACATCCCCCAATGCTGGCAAGTCAAGCGTGCGGGCGCCGGTTGGCCTGAGCCCGTACGCTGGATGGCGTGGAATTATCGCAGAGCACCCGGGCCGTCATCGTCGGCGCCGGACCCCGGGGCACCAGCGTGCTGGAGCGGTTGCTCGCCCACACGGCCGCGGCGGGGCGCCCCGTGCGGCTGCGCATCGACGTCGTGGATCCGTACCCGGCAGGCCCAGGCCATGTCTGGCAGCCGGATCAGTCCCGGCTGTTCCTCATGAATACCCAGGCGTTCTATCCCACGCTGATTCCCCAAGACCCGTCCTTGCCGGCGCCGGTTGCCGGTACCACGTTCGACGAATGGCGGCTGAGGCAGCAGAGGGATCCGCTGCCGTCCCTCACCGATGACGAACGGGCCGAAATCGCGGTGCTGGGTTCGCGGGACTTCCCCAGCCGTGCCCTGTACGGCCGGTACCTTCGCAGCACCCTGGCGGACGTGCTCGCCAAGGCCTCAGACGGCGTCACCATCGAATTCCACGAAACGTCCGCGCTGTGGGCGCGCCCCGCCGGGGACGGAATGTTCGACGTCGGGCTGGCCACCGGGGAGACCATCAGGGCCAACTCCGTGGTGCTCGCCCTGGGGCACGTCCCGTCCCGGCTGAACCCGGAACAGCGCGACCTCCAGGATTCGGCCGCGCGGCTGGGTTTGCAGTACTTTCCGCCCGCCGCGCCCGCGGATGTGGACTGGTCCCGGATCCCGGCCGGCGAACCTGTCCTGGTCCGCGGCATGGGACTGAACTTCTTCGACACCATGGGACAGCTCACCGAAGGCCGCGGCGGAAAATTCGTCTCCACCGGCAACCGGCTCGAGTACGAACCCTCCGGCCAGGAGCCCGTGATCATCGCGGCCTCCCGGCGCGGCACCCCGTACCGCGCCAAGGCCGCCCTGGACGGCTACTACGCCCCTTCCGTCAGGCTGCGCTACCTCACCGAGGCCGCGATCGGGCGGTTGGCCAAGGCAGGAATCCGGCCCTCCTTCGACCACGACCTGTGGCCGTTGCTGCACCGCGACACCCTGTGGGCCTACTACTCCACGCTGGTGCGCTCGCAGCCGGGCGCGGTCCCGGACGCGCCGGCATTCCTTGCCGCGCTCGAGGAAGCCCTGCAGCCGCATGCGCACAGCGCCGGAAAGTGGGAGGACGGGGTGGACAGTGTCCTTGCCGTCCATGTCGGCCCGAGGCACCGCCTGGACCTGCTGGGACTGGCAGCGCCGCTGGCCGGCCGTTCGTTCGCGTCCCGGGCCGAGCACGACGCCGCCGTGGTGGAATTCCTGCTCGACGACGCGCGCCGTTCCGCGCTCGGCGAGGACGATCCGGTCAAGATGGCCATCGGCGCCCTGCACCATGGACGCGCCGTCCTCAAAACGGCAGTGGCCGACGGCGGCATCACCGACGAATCCTGGGTGGCCGGACTCCGCGGCTGGTTCGAGTCCTTCGTGGAAGGCCTGGCCAGCGGGCCGCCGGCGCTCCGTTCCGAACAGCTCGCCGCGCTGGCCCGGGCCGGGGTGGTCAGCTTCGTTGGGCCGGACCCCAAATTCGGCGTGGACCGGAAGGCGGCGCGGTTTACCGCCGCCTCACCGTGGGTTTCCGGGCCGCCCGCCACGGCGCGGACCATGGTGGAAGCGCTGGCCCCCGGCAACCGGGTGTCAGCCAACGAATCCCCGGTCCTGGAACAACTGCTGGCGGACGGGCTGGTCCGCTCCAAACTGATGATGACCGCCGAAGGCGCCCCGGTGGAGTCCACCGGACTGGACGTTGAGCCCCACCCGTACCGGCCGTTAGGGGCCAACGGGTCGGTGACGGAGGGCTTGTTCGTACTGGGACTGCAGCTGTCATCGGCACAATGGGGCACCGCCATCGCCGCCGAAGCCTTCCAGGAGGGCGGCCCCGCCTACCGCAGCGGCCAGCGCACCCTCCGCGATGCCGACGAAATCGCCGCGGCCATCCTCAACAGGGGTTAACCCAGCCAGGGCTTAAACACCGATGCGCCACCACTTCCGGCCCCCAAACCGTAGGAAGGGAACCGGAAGTGGCGGCGCATCCTGGGATCAGCCGCGCAGGCAGGCCCGGTACGCGGCCATGGCCTGTCCGTAGTTCGCCTGGCCCTTGAGGTCCGCGGGCCGGGTGGGCTTGACCGGCGGGACGCAGACCGGCTGCGACGGAGTGTCCGCCGCAACCAGGACCGCAGTCCTGACCACCGTGCCGGATTCGACGGCGGTGAGCACCAGGGTGCCCGTCCCCGCTGCAGCGCCGGCCGGCACGGCAAGGTTCACCGCGGCGGCCCCGGCGGGGACCGGGACCGTGCCCAGCTGGGTCACCGTGCCGGCGGAGTCCGTGAACGAGGCCGCCAGTGCCGTGTTCACCGGGCTGCCCAGCGACGTCAGGTCAAGCTTGGACACCGTCAGCGTAAGCGGTTCTCCGGGCTTGACCTCAGCGGCAGTGGTGTTGGTGACAGCCACCGAACGCCTGGCGAAGTCCGGGGACACCGGGCTGCTCTTCTGGAGGTACCCGATCCAGGCATCCCGGTCCACCAGCCCGGAATCGCGGGTGTTGGTGCCCGCGGTGAAGATCCGGAAGTTGTCGCCACCGGTGGCCAGGAAGCTGAAGGTTCCCACCCGGTAGGACTTCGCCGGGTCCAGCAGGTCGCCGTTCACCCGCACGGACGTGATCCGGTCACCGGCCGGGCGGGCGGCATCGTAGGTGTAGTTGACGTTCTTTGACAGGCCCAGCTGCAGGTAGGCCCGGCTGGGAACCGTGCCATCCGGGTTGGTCTGCCACTGCTGTTCGAGCAGCGTCTTGAACTGCGCACCGGTCAAGGACGTGGTCCACAGGTTGTTCACGAACGGCAGCACCGCATTGGCCTCGGCGTAGGTGATGGTGCCGTCCGGTGCGTAGTACAGCTCGTTGCGCAGGCCGCCGGGATTGACGACGCCGATCTCCGCGCCGCCAAGCTCGGCCGGCTGCAGGGAAGAGAGCAGGGAGTCGGCCACCAGGTTGCCCAGGGTGGATTCGCTGCCGCGGTCATCGCGCTTGGCACCACCGGTGGCGTCGGTGGTGAACGCCGTGGTGATGTCCTTGGTGACCGAGCCGATGGGCTGGTTGCCTACCACAGAGGCGTCCGCGAGGGCCTTCTTCACGATCGCGTCCACGGCGGCCACGCGCGGGTAGGCGGCCGCCAGCTCTGCTGCGGGGTCGGTGGTGCGCTTGACGTTTCCGGCCTTGTACCCGGTCACCTGCTTGGTGGCCGTGTCCACGGTCAGCTGGATCTGGCCCACGTTCTCACCGTAGTTGCCTGTCTGCACGATCGGCCGGGTCTTGCCCGGGACGCCCGGCACGGGGGCGTCCCAGGCGTACTCCTTGTGGGTGTGGCCCGTGAAGATCGCATCCACCTCAGGGGAGGTTTCGGTGACCAGCTTGGCGAAGGGACCCCCGGCTGCCACTTCCTGCTCCAGGGTGGCGCCCTCCACCACCCCGGAACCGGCGCCGTCGTGGTCTTCAACGATGATCACGTCCGCCAGCTTCTCCGCCGTGATCCTGGCGGCCACCCGGTTGATGGCGTCCACCGGGTCGCCGAAGTCGAGGTCGGCGATGCCGGCGGGAGTCACCAGGGCGGGGACTTCCTGGGTGACGGTGCCGATCACGGCAACCTTGATGCCGTTCAGGTCAAGCACCGTGTACTCCGGCAGGACCGGTTCGGTGGTGCCCTTCTTGTAGACGTTCGCGCCCAGGTAGGGGAACTTCGCGTTGGTGCCGCCGGCGATGACGCGGTCGCGCAGGTCCGCCCAGCCGCCGTCGAACTCGTGGTTGCCTACGGCGGACGCCTTCAGCTCCAAGGCGTTCAAGACGTCGATGGTGGGCTGGTCCTTGGCGACCGCGGACGCGAACAGCGAGGCGCCGATGTTGTCCCCGGCCGACAGGAATGCCGTGGCACCCGGAGCGGCTGCGGCGCGGAGCTTCTCGACGGTCCCGGCGACCTGCACGGTGTTGGAATCGATCCTGCCGTGGAAGTCGTTGATGTTCAGGAGGTTCAGGTCAACGGTGGCAGGGACTGCCGGGAGGTCCAGGCCCACCACAACGGGGTCGTGGTCGCTGGCGCGGAACTGGTTCGGTGCGTAGTAGTCGGTGACGTTGTTGTTGTAGCGGCTGTACTCCAGCGCCACGGATTCCACCGAGTTGATGTTCCAGATGTCCGCACCGGTGACCACCGCGTTGGCCGCCGGGGAGGCGAGGATGTGGTCCAGCGAGCCCACTAGGCCGCCGAAGAGGTACGAGTGCTTGGCCGTGCCGTCGGCATTCCTGGCCTTGTCGTCCTGGTTGACATACCCCGCGCCGGTGAGGACGTTGATCGGGTCTTCCTTGCCGTACGAGTTGAAGTCGCCGATCAGGAACACCTTGTCGGTGCCCTTGGACTTCTGCAGCTCGTTGGAGAAAGCCAGCAGGGACTGAGCCTGGGCGGTGCGGGCGAGGTTTGAATTGCCCTGGCCCTTGTCGGTGTCGTCCGGAGTGGCAGCCGAGCCCTTGGATTTGAAGTGGTTGGCGATCGCGATGAACTTCTTGTCATCAGGCGCGCCCACGGGCTTGAAGACCTGGGCCAGCGGCTTGCGGGCGCTGGCGAAGGCGACCGTGTCGTTGTGGATGATGGATTCGCCCACCGGCTCGGCGGCGGCCTTCTTGAAGATGAACGCGGTGCGGATCATGTCCTCGTCGGCCAGCGGGGGTGCGTTCGCGGGGGTGCGGACGTAGTCCCAGATGCCCGGGGTGGGGATGTTAAGGGCCTCCACGAGCTTGGCCAGGGCGTCGTCCCGGTTCTTGCCGAACTGGGCGGAGTTCTCCACCTCCATCAGGGTGACGACGTCGGCGCCGGACTTGGAGATGGCGGCGACGATTTTGTCCTGCTGGCGTTTGAAGTTCTCGGCGTTGGCGGCGCCACGGACGTTGCAGCCGCCGCTGACGGTGATGGGGTTGCCTGCGCGGTCGGTGTAGAACTTGCAGCCGGCAACCTGGTCACCGGTGGTGGGGAAGTAGTTCAGCACGTTGAAGGACGCGAGCTTCAGGTTGCCGCCCACGGCAGCGGGGGCCTCGGTGCGGGTGGCGCCGAAGCGGGCCGGCTGGACGGTGGCCTTGTTGGCCTCCGTCAGGTGGGTCAGCGGCTGGAACTTCCAGTAGTTGTTGGCGTAGCCCAGCACCACGTTGGTGGTGAAGCTGACCGGCGAGCCCACCCGGACCGGATCCGCGGTGGTGAGGTAGGGCAGCACTTCGGCCTTGGTGGTGGCGTCCTTGAGGAAGTTGGTGCTGGACCCGTCGTCGAGCTTGATGCTGCGGGCGGCGTTGTCAGCCACCACGGCGGCGTATTCCGCCGAGCCGTAGGGTGCCACGGCGGTTGGCTGTTCCAGCGCGGTGGTGCCGCCGGCCAGGCCGATCTCGCCGTACTGGTTCAGGCTGTAGTTGTCGCTGACGGTCATGGGGCCCTGGGGTGCCAGCAGCATGCCTTCCAGGGACTCGCGGAAGGCCTCGCCGGCCGGAAGCGTGAAGATGGTGGGCTTGACCTCGGGTGCGGCCTCGGACAGTTTGGTGAGGCCGGCAGCCGCCGTGACGTTCAGTTGGGTCATTCCGTAGTACTCGGCAACCGTGCCCGTGACCTGGACGTAGTCTCCGGCCTGGACCGAGCCCACCGTTGAAGGCGAGTAGACGAAGATGCCGTCGGAGGCGGAGTGGTTGGTGGCACTCAGGTCACCGCCCGTGCCGGGGGTCTGGATGTAGTAGCCGTTCAGTCCGCCCGTGGGAAAGGCCGCGGTGACCTTGCCTTTGGTGGTGACGGCGGCTCCGGCCAGCGGGCTTTCGGCACCGGTGCCTTGGATCTCGGCGATAGTGCGGTTCACCGGGTCCGGGACCGGTGTGGGATCCGGCGCGGTACCGCCGGAGGACGTCGGGGTGATGGCGGCGCTGAGCGTGAAGTCAGCGGCATTGCTGTTGCTGTCCGCGCCGCCGGTCCGGTTTAGGCTCTTCACGTCGGCGTTGGAAGCGGGTGCCGCGGCGGCCTTGGTCTCAAACGTGTTGGAGCTGCCGTAGCCCAGGAGGTCGGCCACGCCCGCGGGCTCCACCACAGACCCGGTGGAAAGTCCGACGGCGGTGGGCTGCTTGGCGAGCACAATGGTGCCTCCGCTGCCGCCGAAGTTGAGCGCCCCGGCCACGAGGTCCGGGGCGGGCAGGTCGGCGCCATTGGTGCCGTTGCTCCCGCCCTGCACCAGGTAGTAGCCCTTGGCGGGAATGGACCCCGACAATGCGGCGACTCCGCTGGGGCCGGCCGTTCCGGTGGCGGAGCGGTACTGTACCGACCAGCCGTCCAAGGACACGGGCGCGTCCGAGTTGTTGTACAGTTCCACGAATTTGTTCTTGTACGCGGCGCCGCTGCTGCCGCCGCTCAGGTAGGCCTCGTTGATGACAACGGGGGATGTGCCGGCCGAGGCGGAAACCTCCGCGGCCGCCGGAACAGCAGTCAGCGGGGCTGCGATGAGCCCCGCTGACAATGCTGCGCCGAGCGCTAACTTCCAAGGTGTTTGATGCATCCGCTCTTACTTTCATTGAGGAGTACCGGGTGGGTGGCCCGGCGGGTGCGTCCATGCTTGATGGATCGGACTGGGCAGGATTGTGCCTGGCCTGATGGTTGTCCAGGCACATGACAACAGCACTGAATGAACGCAAGGTTGCTGGCGCGTGCATTCGGTGGGGCGTTCCCCAGCGGAGCGCCCCACCGTCCGGTCCGGGCTTTTCCCCAAGCCCGTTCCGGAGGTGCTGGTGGCGGGAGTGATGCTCGCCGACAACGCGGGGTGGTGCCGGCAGTCACAAACGATACCCGCCAGTAGCAATGCGTCCAGGTGTTTGCGGCGGCTTTATCCAAAGAATTTACGTATCGGCAACACGGCCAGGCCGGGGACCTTAAAGCAAAAAACCCCTGGCGGCCGGTGCCGGCTGCCAGGGGTTCCCTTGCGGAAGGTAAGAGATTCGAACTCTTGGTACGGGGTTACCGCACACTGGTTTTCAAGACCAGCTCCTTCGGCCGCTCGGACAACCTTCCTCAGCTAGTAGTGTTTCATAGGCACTTGCCTGCAACAAAACAGGCCGCGGGCAGGAGTCCGGTGCACACTGGTTGCAGCCAGGATTTGAATCAGGAACGGGAGAGGTCCATGAAAGCCGTCTACATTTCGGAACCGGGCGGCCCGGAAGTGCTGGAAGTCCGCGACGTGGATGCGCCGGTACCCGGGCAGGGCGAAGTGCTGATCGATGTGGTGGCTGCCGGCCTGAACCGGGCGGACGTCCAGCAGCGCCGCGGCTTCTACCCGCCGCCTCCCGGTGCCTCCGAAATCCCCGGGCTGGAAGTGTCGGGCCGGATCGCAGGTTTCGGCCCCGGCGTCAGCAAGCCGTTCTCGGTGGGGGACAAGGTGGTGGCGCTGCTGGCCGGCGGCGGATACGCCCAGCAGGTGGCGGTCCCGGCCGAACAGGTGCTGCGCGTGCCCGAGGGGGTTGACCTGGTCACGGCGGCCTCCCTGCCCGAGGTGGCGGCGACGGTATATTCCAACCTGGTCATGACAGCGCAGCTGCAGCCGGGCGAGACGGTCCTGATCCACGGCGCCACGGGCGGAATCGGCACCATGGCCATCCAGCTGGCCAAGGCGTTTGGCGCCAGGGTTGCCGCTACGGCAGGCACGGACGAGAAGGTGGGCACCGCCAAGGCGTTCCTGGGTGCGGACATTGCCATCAACTACAAAGAAGAGGACTTCCCCGAGAGCCTCCGCCGCCAAAATGACGGCAAGGGTGCCGATGTCATCCTGGACGTCGTGGGGGCCAAGTACCTTCCCCAGAATGTGGATGCCCTGGCCGATTACGGCCGGCTGGTGGTGATCGGGCTGCAGGGCGGCACCAAGGGGGAGCTGGACCTGGGGCTGCTGCTAAAGAAGCGCGCGGCCGTGGTGGCCACGGCCTTGCGGCCACGGCCCGTGGCGGAGAAGGGTGCCATCATGAGTGCCGTCCGGGACGCCGTGTGGCCGCTGATCGTGGATGGCAGGATCCGCCCGCTCGTCGCCAAGACCTTCCCGCTGGACCAGGTCAGCGCGGCCCACAGCTACTTCGACAGCGGGGACCACGTGGGCAAGGTCCTCCTGGTCATGTAGCACCTAGATACTCAGTATTGCCGTAAACGTACTCCGCCCGTTAGTGTGGTCCATACGCGGTATGCACGAGTCTTGGGGGCTCGTGCACACCGGTAGAGACCAGCCCGGGGGAGCACAATGTCCATACGCCACAGCCTCCTCGCCCTGCTGCAGGACCAGCCGCGCTACGGCTACCAGCTGCGGGTCGAGTTCGAGAACCGCACCGGGGCCACCTGGCCCTTGAACATCGGGCAGGTGTACACCACGCTGGACCGGCTCGAACGCGATGCGCTGGTGGCCAAGGACGGCGACGACGGCGAGGGCCACGTCGTGTACAGCATCACCCCAGCCGGCCAGGCCGAGGTCCGCAACTGGTTCGCCGCGCCCGTCGAGCGCAACAACCCGCCCCGCAACGAGCTCGCCATCAAGCTCGCGCTCGCCGTGACGCTGCCCGGCGTGGACGTCCAGGCCATCATCCAGGCCCAGCGCGTGGCGTCCATCAGGGCCTTGCAGGATTACACCAAGGCCCGCCGCGACACCGCGGCGAACCAGCGCGCGGCGGACACCGCCTGGCTGCTGGTGCTTGACTCGCTGATCTTCCAAACGGAAGCGGAGGTCCGCTGGCTGGACCTCTGCGAGGCCAGGATGGTCCAGCAGGCACAGGCCGCCGGGGCAGCCACTGCCCGGAAGGCATCCAACGGGGTCACGGAAGATTCCCCGCTGAACGCGGACGCCCGCCGGTGAGGGTCCAGGGGCCGCAGCAGGTCCTTGAGCTCGCGAAAGTCGGCAGGACGTTCGGTGCGGGCGCGACGGCGGTCGCCGCGCTTCGCGATGTGGACCTCACCATCAGCGCGGGGGAGTTCGTCGCCGTCATGGGCCCCTCGGGCTCCGGCAAGTCCTCCCTGCTGGCCCTGGCCGGCGGCCTGGACCGTCCGACGTCGGGCGCTGTCTTCGTGGAATCCACGCCCCTGGCGGGGCTGGGCCTGAACGAGCTGGCCCGGCTGCGCCGCCGCGCAGTGGGGTACGTGTTCCAGGACTTCAACCTGGTTCCCACGCTGACTGCCGGGGAGAATGTGGCGTTGCCCCTGGAACTGGACGGGACATCCGCCAGGAAGGCTCACCGGCAGGCAGCCGACGCGCTCCGCCAGGTGGGGATACCCGAGCTCGCCTCACGGTACATGGACCAGATGTCCGGCGGCCAGCAACAGCGCGTAGCCATTGCCCGGGCCATCGTGGGCCAACGGCGGCTGATCCTGGCCGACGAACCCACCGGGGCCCTTGACTCCACCACCGGCCAGGGGGTCATGGAGGTCCTGCGGTCCCGTGCCGACGCCGGTGCCGCCGTCATGCTTGTCACCCATGAAGCGCGGCACGCCGCCTGGGCTGACAGGGTGGTTTTCCTGAGGGATGGCCGGATCATCGACCAGGCCACCGCCATGCACGACCCCACCATGCTCCTCACCCAGGCCGGACTCTGATGCCGTTGGACCTGGCTCCGGCGCCCCATGGCCGCCGGAGCAGCCTTCGGGTTGCCTTGCGGCTGGCGCGCCGCGACATTGCCCGCCACAGGGGGCGGTCCCTGCTGATCATCCTGCTGATCATGGTGCCGGTGGCCGGTATGACCGGTGCAGCCACCCTCTACCAGAGCGCCCAACGGACGCCCGCGGAAATCGTGGACTACGAACTTGGCCGAACGCAGGCCCGGTTCAGCGCCCTGCCGGTTCCGGGCGCCGATTCGCTCCAGGACCCGCTCAACGATGCCATGGTGGCCTCCAGCACCGGCCGCTACGACCCGGACTTCAAGCCGGCCGACCCCCGCGAGCTCGTGCCCGCCGGCTACGAGGTCCTGCCGCAGCGGCTGCTGCAGCTCACCACGGGGGTGGGCCCGGCCATCGTCTCGCTGCAGGGGCGCGAAGTGGACGCACTTAATCCGGCCTTCGCCGGGAAATTCACGCTCCTGGACGGGCGGGCGCCGCGTGGAGGGGCGGAAGTCCTTGCCTCGCCCGGGCTGATGGCCCGCTTCAACCTCGCATTCGGCCAGGAAATCACGACGTCGGCAGGAACCTTCGTGCCGGTCGGCACCATTCGCGATGCCGGAGCCTCGGACGGCAACAGCTTCCTGTACCTGCAGTCCCACCAGGTGCCCTCGAATCTGGCCGCCGGACCGCAGACCCATCTGTCGGTGTCGTACTACCTGGTAGGGCCCGAGCCCGTGACATGGGATTACATCAAGGACGCCAACAGCAAAGGCGTCGCCGTGCTGTCACGCAGCGTGGTCCTGGACCCGCCGCCCCTCGAACAGCGCATCGTCCCGGGTTCGCAGCCCCACAACGACTCCTCTGCCCTGATGGCCGTCTACGCCACCTTCGGCCTGGTCGGCGCGCTCGCACTCCTGGAAGTTGGCCTGCTGGCCGGCGCCGCGTTCGCCGTGGGAGCCAAGCAGCAGGTGCGGGAGTTGGCGCTCCTGGCATCCTCCGGGGCGGAAAGCCCCACCATCCGCGCGGTGGTCACCGCAGGCGGACTGTGGCTCGGCGGCATCGCTGTTGCCGCGGGGGCCGCGGTGGGGCTGGGAGGCGCTGCCGTCGTCGTCCATCTGGTCCGACTGGCCGGATCCGTCCGGCTGGCGGGCGTGCACCCGGACGTCCCCATGACCGTGGCCGCCGCGGCCATGGGCCTGGCGGCCTGCGTCCTCGCAGCCATGGTTCCGGCCCGGCAGGTGTCACGCCAGGCGGTGCTTGGCGCGTTGAAATCGGGCCGGGCACCGGCTCCGACGACGCAGCGCTCCACTCTTGCTGGTGCCGCGACTCTGGCGGCCGCGGTGGCGCTCCTGCTGGCCGGCTGGGTGCTGGGCACCTCCACCATCGATCCCGACCAGCGGGCTACGGAGCTGCCCCTGGTGGTCACTATCCTGATCCTCGGTGCCGTGCTTGGCGTTGCCGGCCTGGTCATGGTCACCGGCTGGCTGGTCCTCCGCCTGACCTCCCGCACGCAGTGGATGACCCTGTCCCTCCGGATGGCGGCACGGGACTCGGCCAGGAACCGTGGACGGAGCGTTCCCGCCGTCGCCGCAGTACTTGCAGCCGCGGCGCTGGCCAGTGCCGCAATGGTGCTCTCAGCCAGCCAACAAGCGGGAATGCGGCAATCGCACTGGTGGGGCGGGCTGGAAAACCAGGCGTCCCTGCCCCTGGTGGTGGACCCGCCGATGGGTGCCGGCGGCAGCAGGCAGCCGCCCGTGCACGTGGACGCGTCCGCACTGTCCGCCGCCGTGGCCGGGGCCCTGGGCGCGGTGGAATGGACCCATCCCATCACCGCCCCGGAAAGCACCCGCACCTGCACGGACGGTCCGGCCGACCCCGGGCCGCCGGCCCGGACGCCCTCATCCAACTGCCTCCAGTATTCGCTGGCCCTGCCAGAGGCCAACGCGTGTCCGCGAACGCGGCAGGGGAGGCTGGCGGATCCGGGTGATTGGCGGTGCCGCGGTTCGATGGCCCTTCGGTCGCCCTACGATGGGACGGTCCTGGTGGGCGGCGAAAAGGATATTCGCGCCGTGCTCGGCCGGGACGCCACGCCGGAGGCCCTGGCCGTGCTGAACGCCGGCGGGATGGTGGTAACCAACCCGGTTTTTGTCAGTGACGGACACGTGCTGCTGCAGGCACAGGACGTGCGGACCCATGAGGCGGCGGTGCAAGGGCCAGGCACGGTCCCCGCCACGGTCAGCAGCACGCCGCTCGCCGCGGCAGTGCTCGAACCGGTGGTCCCCGTCCCCTACTACGGCGTCGTCTCACCCGAAACGGCGCAGCGGCTTAAGCTGCACCCGGAGCCAGCGGCCCTGCTGGTCCAATTGGCCGGCGCCCCGTCGGAGGCGGAAACGGACGCGGCGTCCGCCGCGGCGGCCTCGGTCTACGGGCTGCCGGGGATAACCTTCCGGGCTGAACCGGGCATCTCCCAGGGCAGCCAGTGGACCACCTGGGTCATTGTCGCCGTCAGTGCCCTCATCACCTTCAGTGCCGCGGGGATCACCACAGGCCTGTCAATGGCGGACGCCAGCACAGACCATGCCACGCTGGCCGGGGTGGGCGCCGCGCCGCGGTTGCGGAAGGCCCTGGCCGGGTCCCAGGCCCTGTTCACCGGCGGCGTCGGGGCGGTGCTGGGAACATTGGCAGGAGCCGTGCCCGCCGTCCTCCTGGCGCTCTCCACGGACCTGCGGACCGCCGTCGAGGTTCCGTGGCTGCACCTGTCCGTCCTCATGGCGGCGGTGCCGTTGACGGGGGCGGCGCTCGCGTGGGTCCTCACCCGTTCCAGGCTGCCCATGTCACGGCGCAGCCTGGGGTAGGAACCGGAGCCGGCAGCCGCCCACCGGGTTCCCCGTACCCGCTTGCCGCTCGTTCGTCGCCGGTTCGCCGCCGCTCACCGCACAGCCCCGGGGCGCGCCGCGCACCGCCGTTCCTGCCCGAGGGAGCCTTGGTAGGGTGCCGGTTAGCAGAAGCGGGAACACTCTCAAGGAGGAGACATGGCCGGAATACCGGACCAGCGGAACAACGGATCCCGGGCGGAGGGCGGGCTGGCGACGGACCCGGACCTTCCCCCGCCCGCCGTGGACCAGGCAACGCTCGAAGCCGAAGACCGGAAATGGACGCCGGCCAAGATCGCGCTCTGGGCGGCGATCGCCCTGGTGGGCGGTGTTGCCTGGTTCATGCTGGCGGTGGTCCGCGGGGAAACCGTCAACGCCATCTGGTTCGTGTTCGCCTCCGTCTGCACCTACCTGATCGGCTACCGCTTCTACTCCAAGGTGATCGAACGCTACATCACCAAGCCTGACGACCGCCGCGCCACCCCGGCCGAGTACAAGGCCGACGGCAAGGACTACGTCCGCACCGACCGCAATGTCCTCTTCGGCCACCACTTCGCCGCCATCGCCGGCGCCGGACCGCTGGTGGGCCCCGTCATCGCGGCCCAGATGGGCTACCTGCCCGGCACCATCTGGATCATCGTCGGCGTCGTCTTCGCCGGTGCCGTCCAGGACTACCTGGTGATGTTCTTCTCCATGCGCCGTGGCGGCCGGTCGCTTGGCCAGATGGCCCGCGAGGAACTCGGCGTCATCGGCGGCACCGCCGCCCTCATTGCCACCCTGCTCATCATGGTGATCATCGTGGCCATCCTGGCACTCGTCGTCGTCAATGCCCTGGGCGAAAGCCCGTGGGGCGTCTTCTCCGTGGGCATGACCATCCCCATCGCCCTGTTCATGGGCGTGTACCTGCGTTACCTCCGGCCCGGCAAGGTCATGGAGGTCTCCATCATCGGTTTCGTCCTGCTGATGGCCGCCATCATCGGCGGCGGCATGGTCGCGCACACCGAATGGGGCGCCGCGGTGTTCCACCTGGACAAGGTGACCATCGCCTGGGGCCTCATCATTTACGGCTTCATCGCCGCGATCCTGCCGGTATGGCTGCTGCTGGCGCCACGCGACTACCTCTCCACGTTCATGAAGATCGGCGTGATCGTGATGCTCGCGCTGGCCATCGTGGTGGTCCGGCCGGAAATCACCGTCCCTGCCTTCAGCGAGTTCGCCGGCCGCGAGAACGGGCCGGTCTTCTCCGGCGCGCTGTTCCCCTTCCTGTTCGTCACCATCGCCTGCGGTGCGTTGTCCGGTTTCCATGCCCTGATCTCCTCGGGCACCACCCCCAAACTGGTGGAAAAGGAACGGCAAACCCGGTACATCGGGTACGGCGGAATGCTGATGGAATCCTTCGTGGCCATCATGGCGCTCGTGGCAGCCATCTCGATCGACCGCGGCCTCTACTTCGCCATGAATGCACCCGCGGCACTGACCGGCGGCACCGTGGAAACCGCAGCGGCCTGGGTCAACAGCCTGGGCCTGAGCGGGGTGAACATCACCCCCGGGCTGCTGAGCGAAACCGCCGCCAACGTGGGCGAACAAAGCATCGTCTCCCGCACCGGCGGTGCGCCCACCCTGGCCGTGGGGCTGGCGCACATCATGCACCAGTTCGTGGGCGGGACGGCCATGATGGCCTTCTGGTACCACTTCGCCATCATGTTCGAGGCGCTCTTCATCCTCACCGCCGTGGACGCCGGCACCCGCGTGGCCCGGTTCATGCTGCAGGACTCGATCGGAAACTTCGTCCCCAAGTTCAAAGAGGCCTCGTGGCGGCCGGGTGCCTGGCTTTGCACCGCCGTCATGGTCGCAGCGTGGGGTGCCGTGCTGCTGATGGGTGTCACCGATCCGCTCGGCGGCATCAACACGCTGTTCCCGCTGTTCGGCATCGCCAACCAGCTCCTGGCGGCGATTGCCTTGGCCGTCTGCCTGGCCATCGTCGCCAAACGCGGCACCTTCAAGTACCTCTGGATTGTTGCCCTGCCGTTGGCCTTCGCCGCGGTGGTCACCATTACGGCCAGCTACCAGAAGATCTTCTCGCCCGTTCCGGCCGTGGGGTACTTCGCCAACAACGCTGCGTTCAGCAAGGCGTTGGCCGACGGCAAGACGGAGTTCGGCACGGCCAAGTCCGTGGCAGCCATGGAGGCCGTGGTCCGAAACACCGCGATCCAGGGTTGGCTGTCAGTCATTTTCGTCCTGCTGAGCATCATCGTGATCGCGACGGCGGTACTGGCTACAGCCAAGGCGTTCCGGGACCGGGCGTCCGGGACTGCCACCACGGACAACGAAGACCCCGCCGTGCCCTCCAGGGTGTTCGCCCCCGCCGGTCTGGTACCAACAGCTGCCGAGCGCGGGCTGGGCGCGGAGTGGGACAAGGTGCCCGCCGACGCCCGCCTTGGGCGGGGCGGACACTGATGAGTGCCCGAATCACGGCGGTGGCAAATGGCTTCCGCGGGTTTGCGAGGTACCTGGGCGGTGTCATGGGTGCGGATGCCTACGCCAAGTACCTGGAGCACCACAAGGCCTCCGGGCACCAGGAACCACCCTTGGGTGAGCGGGAATTCTGGCGGGACCGCACGGACCGCCAGGACAGCAACCCGCAGGGCAGGTGCTGCTGATTGAGCCCGCAGCGGACAAGGCCCCGGAGGCGTTCATGGAGTGTCCCGGGGCCCGATGGCGCATGAGAGTATGAACGCATGAGCGATCCCAATGACACTCAGGCAGCTGAGGACCTCCCGGTAGAAGGCACCCCCGTCGAGGACGACCCGTCGCCGCTCCAGGCTCCGCGGGGAACGGACGGACGGCCGCAGCGCAGCAGCCTGCACGACCTCGTTGACGAGCCGGCCAAGGTGATGCGGATCGGCACCATGATCAGGCAGCTGCTGGAAGAGGTAAAGTCCGCACCCCTGGACGACGCCGCGAGGGGCCGGCTGGCAGCCATCCACAAGCGTTCCATCAAGGAACTCGAGGACGGCCTGGCCCCCGAACTCGTGGCTGAACTGGACAGGATCAACCTGCCGTTCTCCGACAATGCCACCCCGTCGGATGCTGAACTCCGGATCGCCCAGGCCCAGCTGGTGGGCTGGCTGGAGGGCCTGTTCCATGGCATCCAGACGGCCATCGCGGCACAGAACGCTGCCCGGGAACACGCTGCGGCACAGCTGCAGCTTCGCCAACTGCCGCCGGGCACCATGATTGCGCCCGGCGTCGTCATCGGTGAAAACGGTGAGCCCCAGCGGGCGCCGGCCGGGGCACGGCCGCCGGCGCAGGGCACGCCCAACCAGCGTGAAGACCCGGACCACGGTCCCGGGCAGTACTTGTAGGCTGCGCTTGGGCTTTTTCAGCGCCGCCAGGCAGGGGCGCAAAGATGATGCCGAACTTGGCGAGGGGTTGTGGCGCCGGGCGCACGACCGCTTCCACCGGGGTTTGGACCGCTTCCACCAGGTGCTCGAAGGGGTGGAGGATGACCAGCTGTACGGCGAACTGGTAGAGATTGCCAACGAGCTCGCGGCCCTGCTGCAGCGGGTCAGGGCAGTGTGCATGGAGGCCCAGCGCCGTTCGCCCAGTGATGGCCTGGACATCCCGGCTGAACTGGCGGATGTGCACCGCGCCTTGTCCAAGGCGGGCAACTCGCTGGCCACCACCGCGGAGGCGGCAGCCATGCTTCGGCTCGCCGTGGGGCCGGTGCCGGTTGGGGCGGCGTCCGTCCGTCGCCGGGCTGAGGCGGTCCACGAGCAGGTTGACGACGCCGAACGCCGGCTCCGCGGGGAGTAGTTCCGCCCTGGGCACGAAAATATTCCCGGTCAGGCGAACGAATATTGCCGTTACGCGTCTGGCTGACAGGGCGGGAAAAAGGGCCTTGTGGGCCTGCGGCTTTGGCAGGATGAACCTATGACTCTTTCACCTACCTTGACTTTCAACGACGGAAACACGATCCCCCAGCTCGGCTACGGTGTGTGGCAGGTTGAGGACGATGTGGCTGAAAAGGTTGTCCGCCAGGCCTTCGAGGCCGGCTTCCGCCACATCGATACGGCAAAGATCTACGGCAACGAGGCAGGCGTGGGCCGCGCCATCGCCAGCTCCGGCCTCTCGCCCGAGCAGATCTTCATTACAACCAAGCTGTGGAACGCGGACCAGGGATACGAGTCGACCCTCGCCGCCTTCGAGGAGTCCATGGACCGCCTTGGCCTGGACACCCTGGACCTGTACCTCATCCACTGGATGCAGCCCAAGCAGGACAAGTACGTCGATACCTGGAAAGCGCTGATCGAGCTGCAAAAGCGCGGCCGGGTCAAGTCCATCGGTGTCTCCAACTTCACGGCGGAAGGCCTGCAGCGCCTTATCGACGAAACCGGAGTGGTTCCGGCCATCCACCAGATCGAGCTGCACCCGTACTTCAGCCAGCGTGAGCTGAGGGCATTTGGCGCCGACAAGGGCATCCTGACCCAGGCATGGTCCCCGCTGGGCCAGGGCGGCGAGCTGCTGGAGGACCCTGCCGTGGCGTCCATCGCGGCCAAGCACCAGGCCACCCCGGCGCAGGTCGTCATCGCCTGGCATCTCGCGATCGGCAACGTGGTCATCCCCAAGTCGGTGACCGAGTCCCGCATCAAGGAGAACTTCGCAGCCCTTGAGGTCTCCCTGGACGCCGACGACGTCGAGGCAATCAACGCTCTGGACCGGACTGCCCGCGGCGAGGGCCGCATCGGACCGGATCCCGCCGTTTCCGACTTCCAGTAAGCCCGCGGCTTCCACAGATCCGCGACGGCGGCCCACGGCCACACCCGGGCCGGCGGACTACCGCCACTCCAACGTCAGCCCGTGCTGCCGGCAACCGCCAGGCCGCATGGGCTGACGTCTTTAACGCAGTCGGGGTGCGGTCCCGGGGTCACCGCATTGCGTGTTCCCGCGGCCAGGCGGTCAGGCAGCGATTCTGACCTGCTCCACGGTGACGGCGTCCACCACGGCCCAGCTGTCCTCGCCCGTGCACTGCCTGCTGGCAAAACGCTCGGCTTCCACCAGGGTGTCGAAGACCTCGACGCGGGCACGGCCACAATCAGCGTCGAAGTAGGTGACGTGAAATTCCTGTACGGCTTGGTTCTCCATGAATCCAGTGTGCAACCGGGGTCTGACATTCTTTGGAATCCGGCCCGCGTGTTGCCATCCGGCCCGGAACCGGGGGAGCGTCCGGGCCTGGGCGCCGGCGGCCATCACGGTTTTTGGGACGCTGCGGCTGCTGGTTCAAGGTCGGCCAGCGTCAGCGGGTGCGCAGGATACGCCGGGAACGGGAAAGTGGAGGTTACCGCCAGCGATGGGCCCACATGGACCAGCTCTCCGGGCCCCATGGCACGCCAGCGCGGATTGTGGTCCATTGGTTCGGTGGCGAAGACGACGTGCGGAGACACTGACAGATCCGTGCTTCGGGAATGGATCCGCCGGCTTCGGGCATCCAGCGGCGCAGCCGGGGCCGGTTCGGTGGCCGGGTTCCGCTCCAGGACGTACAACTCGTGGCTGGCCGGGTACCGGAGCGCCCAGAGGTCGGTGGCAGTCGTGAGGATGAGGTTCAGGCTGTAGACCGGCAACTCCGCCGCGACCCACTCGACGGCCCGGACGATGCTTTGTCCGATGTCGCCGCCTGACGTGCGGGCATGGGCCGTGATGAGGGCGAACAGCCGCTCACTGTCCGTCTGGCCCTGCACCAAGTCCGCAAGACCCAGGTCGGCGAGATGGCGGTCAAGGCGGTCGAGGCCGGTGAAGGCGCCGTTGTGGGCGAAGAGCCGCCCATCCTGCATGAACGGGTGCGTGTTGGCCACGGTGCGTGCACCGGTGCTCGCGTACCTGACATGGGCCAGGAAGGTCGTGCTCCGCAGCTCGCGTGCTTCGCGGGCAAACGCATGGTCTTCCCAGGCCGCCAGCGGCCGTTTGCTCAGCCTGGCCCGGCCACCCGCGTCGAAGGTCCCGATGCCTGCGCCATCGGGCTCGCGCCGGCTTTGCTCGGTGAGGCTGTCCGGGGCGTCCAACAGCCAAAATGTCGCCCGGACGGTCCGCGGACCGGCGTGCAGCCCAAACAATCGGCACATGGCGCGTCCTCCCGGGCGCTAGTGGTGGAAGGCGGGCGTCTGCCCCTCCGAGGGCATGGGCGCAGTCAGTGCGTCCAGGTAGGCGACTTCTTTCTTGAGGTCGTCCAGGAAGCTTGCGGCGAGGTCGCGGGTGAAGCCGTTGCGGACCACGATCCGTTGCACTGTGGTGTCGCTGAGTCCGTCGGGCAGCGGGTAGGCCGGGACAAGCCATCCGTTCATCCGGAGCCGCTCGGACAGGTGGTGGAGGTTCCAGTTCTTGGTGTGGCCTTCGGTGAGTTGCCAGGCAAAAACCGGGATGTCGGAGCCGTCACTCCACAGGGTGAAGGCGTCCATGGCGCCGATCTCCCGGGAGAGATACAGCGCGACGTCACGGGAGGTCGCCTGCACGGACTTGTAGCCGGCGAAGCCAAGCCGAAGGAACAGGTAGTACTGCAGCAGCACCTGGGCGCCGGGCCGGGAAAAGTTCAGGGCGAAGGTGGGCATGTCGCCGCCCAAGTAGCTGACATGGAAGATGAGGTCCTCGGGCAGCGCTTCCTCGTCCCGCCACACGATCCAGCCGAGGCCTGGATACACCAGCCCGTATTTGTGGCCGGAGGTGTTGATCGAGGCTACGCGCGGGAGCCGGAAGTCCCAGTCAAGCTCCGGCTGCAGGAAGGGCGCGATCATGGCTCCGGATGCACCGTCGACATGGATGGGGATGTCCAGGCCGCGGTTTGCCTGGATGCTGTCCAGGGCAGCGGAGATTCCCGCCACGGACTCGTACGAACCGGTGTACGTCACGCCCATGATGGCCACCACCCCAATGGTGTTCTCATCCACGTACTGCTCCAGGTCATGGCCGTCCAGCTTGGGGTGTTCCGCTGACACGGGAACGAAGCGCGCTTCCACTTCCCAGTAATTGCAGAACTTCTCCCAGCACACCTGGACGGCTGAGCTGAGCACGATGTTGGGTTTGTCCGTCGGCTGTCCCGCGGCACGCCGACGATGCTGCCACCGGCGCTTCAGGGCGAGGCCGCCGAGCATGCACGCTTCGGAGGAACCGATGGTGGAGGTACCAACGGTCTTCGCCGGATCCGGCGCGTTCCAGAGGTCCGCAAGCATCCGCCAGCACCGGGTTTCGATGAGCGCCGTCTGCGGGTACTCGTCCTTGTCGATCATGTTTTTGTCGAAGGTTTCCGCGTAGAGCTGTGAGGCCTCGCGTTCCATCCACGTCCCCACGAACGTTGCCAGGTTCAGCCGCGAGTTGCCGTCCAGCATCGCCTCGTCGTGGACCACCTGGTAAGCGGTGGAGGGCAGGGATTCGCCCTCGGGCATCGTGAAACGGGGAAAGAGGGTGGACTCACCCGCCCGGCTGAACAAAGGGTTCAGCTCAACGCTTGTTTCGGGCTCATGCTTCGGTGTCCGGTGTGACCTTGTCATTGCAGGGTTCCTTCGAGCTCGTGAACGCCGGGCAGTGCGGCTGGTGTCCACGTTACAAAGGAACGCCCGCCGCCGCTGTCCCCGCGGGCGCATGTCGCCCAAGCGGTGCGAATCAGCCCCATTCACCAAGCGGGCCGTGGTCCACCCTTGATGACCGGCAACTGGCCCGGGTGCCTCCTGGTCAGTTGCTGCCCAGCCGGAGCACGCGTTCATGCGCCAGCATGGCGGCACGGCCCGCCTTGTCGGCGGCACGGGCGGCCTGCTTGGCTTCGGCGTCCATGGCGGACAGGTTCCTGCGGACCTTCTCCAGCCGTTCCTCGGCGGCCTTCAGTCTCTCCCGGAGCATGACCGTCTCCTGCTGAAGTTCCGCGATCTCGGTTCGTGCCTCCTCGGCCTCCGCCTGCAGGTGCGCCGAACGCCGGGCGGCCTCTTCCTCGGCAGCCCGGGCCTCGGTGTGGGCAGCCTTGGCCCGTTCCAGCGCCGGGGGCGACGCCGGCCGGGGAGTCTGCCGCACGGCCTCAAGGCGGGGTTTGGCGGGCTTGGGCTCGGAGGTGCGTTGCGGCGTCGTCCGCGTCTTTGCTGTCGATGGGTCCGGTGCAGCCAGGGAAGGCGTTGGCCGGGGGGAGGACGGCACTGCGGGGAGCGTTCCGGGGAGCGCTACCGCTCCGGCCAGATCCACTTGGTTGACGCCATCGGCGGCCAGGACCTTCAGCAGGCGGCCGCTCGCAACGGCCGCGGCTGCCCCTTTATCTGCGGTCAGCGCCCGCAGCGTCTCCTCCACGTCCGCGGCCATGGGGCCGCTGATGGGGCGTCCCTGCTCCGCAGCGACAGCCCGTGCGGTGTCGACGGCGGCAGCCAGCAGGGTGCGGCGCTCGCGTGCCAGGGCCCGGAGGGCAGCGGCATCCAGCGATTCCTGCGCTGAGCGCATCCTTTCGCCAAGGGCGGCCAGGTCGGCCAGGACGCCAGGCCGTTGGCGGGCCAGCATGTTCACCGCCCACGCGGCCACGGATGGTTTCGCCAGCGCCCTGACCGCCGCCGCCAACTCCTTGTCCTGCCCCGCCGCCTCCTTGGCCGCGGCAGCCCGGGCCGCGATGAAACCGTCAAGATCCCCGGCATAGAGTCTGTCCGCAATGTCCGCCAGGGGTTCGTCTTCCATGCCGCCATCTTAGGCGCCGGCTCCTGCAGGTCCCGGGCCCTCCGGGGCCGGCCGGCCGAGTCCCACCGGACCGCCGTGCCCGGAGTCCCTGTTGCTCGTGGACGGGGAGGGGTATGTTGCTCGAATGGACGATTCATACCAGGTGATTGTGGTTGGCGGCGGTTTCGCCGGAAAGTCAGCAGCCGAGGAATTGGGCCGCAAGGGTATCCGGGTGCTGCTGCTGGACACGAACAACTACCAGCAGTTCCAGCCGCTGCTCTACCAGGTCGCCGCGTCCCAGATCGGCGTCTCCGCGGTCACCCGGCCGCTCCGCTCCGAATTCCGGCGCATCAACAGCGTGCGGGTCCTGACCGCGGAGGTGACAGCCATCGATGCTGCCAACCGCACTGTCACAACCCGTGATGGATCCAGTTACCGGGCCCGTGCCCTGGTGATCGCCACCGGCGCAGTACCCAATTTCTTCAACACTCCGGGCGCTGACGAACACGCCTACCCTCTGTACTCCGTAGCGGACGCCACCCGCCTCAGCGCGGCCATCACGGCAGTGCTGGATGAGGCAGACCGGGAGCCGAACGCCGGGGCCGACGTGATCGTGGTAGGAGGTGGACCCACTGGTGTGGAAACCGCGGGGGCGCTGGCCGAGAACGTCAGATACGTGGTGCCAAAGTACTTTTCGCCGGGGCTGGCCGCACGCTGCCACGTGCATTTGGTGGATATGGTTCCCAACGTGCTGGCCGCCTTCTCTGAGAAATCCCAGGCTTACGCGCGGGACCGACTGACCAAGCTTGGCGTCCAGTTGCACATGGGCCAGGCCGTGGGCGAGGTGAGGCCTGACGGTGTGACGCTCAAGGACGGGACGGTTATTCCTGCCAGGATCGTGGTGTGGGCCGGTGGACTCCAGGCGGGCCGGATCATCGCGGAGTCCGGGCTGCCGCAGGGCCGGGGCGGGCGCGTGGATGTCCAACCGGACCTGACGGTTTCCGGCTTCGAGGGCGTCTACGTGCTGGGTGACTCCGCCAACATCACCGATGCCGCCGGCGATAGATTGCCACAGCTCGGCTCGGTGGCCCAGCAGTCGGGCAAATGGGCTGCGCACAACATCCATGCCGACCTGACCGGCGGCACGCGGGAGCCGTTCCGCTACTGGGATAAGGGATACATGGCCATGGTGGGCCGGGGCGCCGCGGTGGCGGAGCTGGGGCGCCGGCGCCTGCAACTGCAGGGGCCGCTGGCGTTCGTGTCCTGGCTCGCGGTGCACCTTGCCCTGCTGCCCGGATTCCAGCAGAAAGTCCGGGCCCTGTTCTCGTGGGCGAATGGTTACCTCACGCACAGCCCGGCGCAGGTGGTGGTGGGGCGGCCGGACTAGGCGAGGGCCGCCGTCGTTATTCCGTGGTGAAGCCCAGGAGGCGGCCTGCGGTGGTCCAGCCGGACGCCTGGAAGCCGGCGGCTGCATCGGGATCAACCACCATGTGCAGGTTCGCGGCGCCATGCAGGAACGCTTCTTCAGCCATGGCCGCGAACAGTGCACGCGTGAAGACTTCTTTGTCCGGGCCCTCGGGGACTTCGAGGATGGTGACGGCGGCAGCTTCGTCCCGCACCTGGATGCGGCCCTTGGCCACCGGGTGGTCAAAGACAGTGATTTCGACGGCGTCGTAGCTGTCCATGGGTGCCAGGGCCACCTGGGAATTCTCGGGCAGGTCGATGCCGGTGTTCAGTTGCGCTGTCGGGGCGTTCAGCAGAATCCTCTCCGCCGCGGGGGAGAATCCAGGCGGGGAGGGTACCGGCGCTGCGGCTGCGGCGACGACCAGGGTCAGCAGCGCCCCGGGCCTGCCCACCGCCGTGCCGGCAAGCTCTTCCCAATCCGGGCCCTGCCAGCCTGCCACGTACTCCGCGCCCTCAGCGGGGGTACCGGGGGCAGCGTCCAGGATGAAACCGGCGCCGGCCGGTTCGGCGGAGCGGCCCTGCAAGTCGGCCCAGGCCGGGACCCAGCCGAGTGATGGGGCTTCGTGCTGTTCCGGCATTCGGGTTCCTAACGTCAGCGTGCAACCGTTGCCCGCGCGGCCCTGCCGGGCCGGTAGATGCGGGCGTCCCTGCCAACGTAACGGATCAGCGGTGGGGCCGCCAGCGCCTGTGGCGGCGGTGGTCAGGGCAGATGGGTAAAGGACATTCCTGCCGCCAGCAGTTTGTCGAGGGCGTGGGCCACGCCCTCAGCCGTTCCGCCGTTGGGGTGGTTGCCATGGCAGATCACCACATCCCCGGGCCTGGCCTTGCCGATTTCCTTGGCGACGACGGCGGCAGGGTAGGTGGCGCCGCCGTCGCCGTTGATGCTGAAGCCTGCAGGCCTGACACCCAGGGCGTGGAGGATGTCGGCGGCGACGTCGTCCATGTAGGCGGTGCCGGAGCGGAAGTAGCGGGGGCGGGCGCCGGTGATCCCCGCCAGCGACAGGTCGTTGGGCATGACCTCGTCATAGACTTCTCCGGCGTTCTTTGTCCCGGGGATCCCGTAGGCGTTGTTTCCGGTGGTGGACAACGGCTTGTGCGACGTTCCGTGGTTGGCCAGTTCGAACAGCGGGTCGGCCGCCAACTGCCGTGCCGTTGAGGGATTGGCGGTGATCCACCGCGAGTTCAGGAAGAGCGTGGCAGGAATGTGCCGCTGGCGCAGGGTGTCCAGCAGCGCCTGGTCATAGCCGCTGCCGCCGGGTCCGCCGCAGAAGTCGAAGGTCAGGGAGATGCCCTGTGAAGCGGCTGGAAGCCTTGTCAGGACGCCGGGCGCTTCCAGGCCCCAGTAGTGGGCCTGGTGCTTTCCGTAGGCGGCAACAATGTCGGCACGGGACGGCACGGACGGCATTGAGGCGGGGAGGGGAGAGGAATCGTCCGGGTTTATGTCGACAATCCGGGCCGGCGCGTGTGAGTGACCGCTTGACGGTTCCGTGACCGTTTCGGCAGCGTCAGCGGCCCGCCGCCGGTCGGGTTGGAGATCCGGCACGGCAGCTGAAAGTGTGAGCACCGCGGCCAGCAGGACGGTCCTGCGGCCGGGGCCTTTGCCGTCCTGGCTCATGTGGCGTGCGCCTTGTGGTTCCACGGTTAGTTACCCCGCAGGGACTTCAAACCGTCCCATGACTGATCCCCGTTGACCCTGAACCGGAGAGCGCTGGACGTGGCGGGGCAAGGCATTGCCGGCTGTGCGACGGCGCACGGAACTGCAGCCGGAACGAAGGGGGTCATGACGCGATGATACCGCGCCAGCCTTGACATTCCGTGAACACGGAACCGCGGCGGAGTGCCTGCGCGGGTAACCGTCGCAAAGCCCGGAGGAGGACCACAACATCCGGGTACCTGTCCTTGCCGGTGAATCACGGTGATGTGCAGGGAGCGTCCGCGTTCGCCGGGGCCGTCCACATTGAATCCGATGTCCACTACCGATAGAAAGACATTGTGAAGCAGAGTATTTTCGCCCGCGTCGCGCAGCTCGCGAAGGCCAACCTGAACGCCCTCCTGGACTCCGCCGAAGACCCACAGAAGATGCTGGACCAGATGGTTCGGGACTACTCGGAGAACATCCGTGAGGCCGAGGCAGCTGTTGCCCAGACCATCGGCAATCTCCGGATGGCCGAGGACGACTACGCCCGGGCCGTTGAGGACGCCGGCACCTGGGGTCGCAAGGCGGCGGCCGCGTCCCGGAAGGCGGACGAATTCCGGGCCGCGGGGAACAGCGTGGACGCTGACAAGTTCGACGCCCTTGCCAGGCTCGCCCTGCAGCGGCAGATGTCCGCTGAAGCGACAGCCAGGGCGCAGGCTCCTGCCCTGGCAGCGCAAAACGAGGTCGTCGACAAGCTCAAACAGGGGCTGGACCAGATGCGCGGCAAGCTCGGTGAGCTGACCGCCAAGCGCAACCAGCTCGTCAACCGGGCAAGGGTGGCTGCTGCGCAGTCGCAGGTCCACGACGCCCTCAAAGCCTTGGACGCGGGGGACCCAACTTCGGCGATCGGCCGCTACGAGCAGAGGATCCGCCGGCAGGAAGCTACGGTCCGCGGCCAGCAGGAACTCGCTGCATCATCCCTGGACGCACAGTTCGCCTCCCTCGAAGACATCGGGGAGCAGACCGAAGTGGAGGCACGGCTCGCGGCGCTCAAGTCCATGGACCGGAAAGCCATCGATAACTAGGTTGCCGCTACTAGGAGTTGTCGTCTTGGCACTGCTGCCGGCCTTCCGTTGGAACGCTAACGCCGGCGTCTAGGACGATTACCAGCACCAGTCGTCCTGCGAAGGATTTCTTTCTCGACCAAAGCGGACTGGACAAGGCCAGCCAGGCCGACCACGGCCCACAGGATCGTTTGCCACGCGCCATCCCACAGGAGGGACAACGCCAGCCAACAAACACCGATTACATGGCTGCTGGCTTTCATCCCGCGAAGGAGTTCCGTGGACCTTTTCGGGAAGCGGACAGCTCTCCGGACGTAGCCCTGAACGGCTTGGAGCATGGCGCCTCGTTCCGACGGTGGAATGCCTCCATCGTACTGACAGCCACCCAGGCAGGCGACGGGCCTGCCTTAGCGACAAAGGTCCTAAAGAGGTTAGGCGCGCGACGCGCTAAGCCACGTCGTCCAGCCCTCTCTTGCCAGGCAGGCGTCAATCTCAGTGATGCGCTACTCCGCGGGCATTTTCTGCCGACGTTTGTCGGCTTGGAGGATGCCGTCACGGACGGCGGCGCGGATGACGCCGTAGAGGAGGTAGAAGAAGACCGGTGCAAAAACCAGGGTTGGGGCTACGCTGTCGGGGTCAATCATCCCGCGTTTCCTTCCGGCCAGTACTTCTGGGCTCCGGCAGCGGCCTCTCGGAGCTGGGTGCCGTCGAGCGTGATGGACGATTCGGGAATGCCCATGCCGGTCCATTGGGCGACCAGGCGCAGGTCACCGGCCGGCGGCAGCGGCCACAGCCAGATGGTTCCCGACCCTGCCAGCTCGTCACCGCCCCCGCCGCCTCCCCGGTTCTGAAGATAGAGGACCGGTGATTCGGGGCGATAGGTCGAGTCCTCAGGCATGAATGGTGGTGTAATGCTGCCAGTGCTGGCCTTGGATCCGTCGGGGAACTGGACGCCGAAGAGCAGCTCCGTGCCTTCGCTCGCACTCATGGGGGAGTGCCTTGAATTGAAGAAAGTCGCGTGGGTGATGGCCCATTCCTGATCTGACTCGTCACCGCGCCGCAGCAACCAGGAGACGTCGATGAGACATCCAGTGGGATAAACGTTGGCACCCCTGGCGGCCAGGATACGGGTCGGACTCCGGTGCAGGAATTGGCCAATATGGACAACGGCCGGTAGTTCGTCGTCGGGCGCACCCGACCATTCCGGGCGGACAGGCTTCGGAGCCTTGGGCCATAAAGGTACGTCCGGGGAGGGAAAGTCCTGAAAGAAAGTCACGGTCATCCTTGATGTGCTGGCTTCGACCGACCAACGGAACAACGGCCACAGCCCCGTGGATCCCCCAATCCGTCCTGACCCGGCCCAGTCTAACGGCCAGGCCTATCGAGCCCACCTGCCCGTAGGATCTGCACGACCGCCACAACGGCAAAGGCAACGATGGCCAGCAGGGCCGTCACGCCAAGCGCTATGAACAGGACCGCTCCAGCGTCAACAATGTTCATGTTTACTTCCCGCCTCGCCTGGTTCGCCATCCGATGATCGCGGCCGAGAGCCAGAAGATGACGTATGCGATCCCGCCGATGACGAAAACCCAGTCAATACCGCTCCAACGGCCTCCATTAAGCCGGATCAGGGGCGGTGCGATGAGGCATACCCCCATGACGACGCCGAGCGCCTGGGCCCAGATGCTTCGAAAGTACGGGTCCGCCTGTATTTTCCCCATCCCGCAGTCTCCCACCGGGTCACGGGCCTGGCCAGTCACGGCATTGCTGGCCAGCGTCACACTGGCCCGGGTGTCGATCACTTGGGTGTGCATCCAGTCCCGGAGCGTGCGCTCCTTTGGTCGTCGGTCTCGTTGTGCCGGGGAACTCGTGGCCGACGGCCATGGCATGAAGGGTGTCCGGAGGCCGGGGTCCCCCTTAGACTCTCGCTCATGGGTACCCTGATGCGCGCCGAGGCGCCAGGCATCCGAGACCGGCGCGTAACACGATGATCCCGCTCGCGGTCGCCGCCTCCGCTGTATGGCTCGTCACGGCACTGTTCTGGCAAAGGTGGCGGTTCCCGGCGTTCAGGCGGCCGGGTCCGGCCGAGGAGAAATTCGCTCGCGTGAACCTGTCGGCCGTCGCTGCGCAAGGCTTCCTGGCCGTCGCCGGAACATTCGTTTCTGCTGTTACCGGCACCGGTCATCCTTTGCTAGGCGTCGCCGCGGCAATGTTCATGCTCGGAGCCGTCTATCTCTACCGGATCAAGCTGCCCAGCCCGAGTCTGTGGAGTTACGCGGGCGCGGGGCGCCACGCCGACGCGGACGCGCCGCGGCGTCCCACGTCACGGTGGCCCTACACAATCGCGTACACGATCGGCTACCTTTTGCTGCTTGCGTTCTTCGCGTCCCCGTAAACCGGATCGCCAACCGCCTAAGTCCATCGGTGCCTGCCCCCAAGTGGGCAGCCACCCGTTAACCAGCGAAAAACCCCGGAAACCCCTAAAACAAGGGGCTGTCCGGGGTTTATCCCGAGCTTCCTATCAGAATCGAACTGATGACCTTTTCATTACGAGTGAAACGCTCTACCGACTGAGCTAAGGAAGCACCGCACAAAATCCCGGGCTGAACCGGGCGCTTCATGCAAGAGTCAACTGTAATAGAGTCTCTGCGCCGCGGTCAAAATGGGACAGGCGGAAGCCGCTGAGGCCTTCAGCACACGGTGTTATCGGCCGGAACTTTGCCGCCCACCAGGTAGTTGTCCACCGAATCTTCGAGGCAACTGTTGGCCCGGCCATACGCGGTGTGACCCTCACCCTTCCAGGTGAGCAGCGAGGCGTTCCCCAGCTGTTTGCGCAGGGAGGCGGCCCAATCCACCGGGGTGGCAGGGTCGCCTGTGGTGCCGATGACCACGATCGGGGAGTTCCCCGAGTATTCCACGGCCTGCGGCGTCCGGACGTTCTTGTACGGCCAGTCAGCGCAGCTGGTCCCGCCGTAGGCGAAGAAGTAGCCAAAGGTGGGGGAGTCCTGTTCCAGTCGCTTCTCCTCCGCCCGCATGCCGGCGGTGTCCGAAACCATCGGGTAGTCAAGGCAGTTGATCGCGTTGAACGCGAACGTGGAATTGGACGTGTACGAGCCGTCGGTCGAACGGTCGGCGCTGATGTCGGCGAGGCGCAGCACCAGGCTCACATCCCCGTTCATGGCGGCCTCCAGCGCCTGGGTGAGGGCAGGCCAGCTCTGGTCGTTGTAGAGCGGGGTGATCAGGCCGCTGACGAACGTCGTCGCATTGACCAGGCGGCCGTCCTTGGCGGTGCGGGGGGTCTGCTGAACGGCGTCGATGAGGTCCCGGATCTGCTGCACGCCGGAGTCGACGCCACCGGTCAGCGGGCACTTGCCCTGCCGCTGGCAGCTGGCGACGTAGGTGTGTATGGCCTTCTCGAAAGCGCGGGCCTGGCCGCTGGTCAGGTCCTCGTTGCTGATGGAAGGGTCGAGGGCGCCGTCAAGGACCATCCGGCCCACGTTGTCCGGAAACAGTGAGGCGTAGGTGGAGCCGAGGAAAGTCCCGTACGAGTATCCGAGGTAATTCAGCTTGGTGTCATTGACCACCGCTCGGAGCACGTCCAGGTCCTTGGCTGCGCTGACGGTGTCGATGTGCGCCAGGACCGGGCCGGTTTGCGCCGCGCACTGGGCAGCGATCGCCTTGTTGTCCGCCAGCGCCGCCGCCAGCCCGGTGTCGGTTTCGAGGGCGTAGGTCTTGGCGCGTGCCGCGTCACGCTCCGCGTCGGTCATGCAGGTCACGGGAGCGGAACGCTTGACGCCGCGGGGATCGAAGCCCACGAGGTCGTAGGCATTGCGGACGGCCGCCGAGAAGTGCGTCGCTGCGGCGTCCTTCACGAAGTCATAGCCGGAAGCGCCCGGGCCGCCGGGATTGACCAGGAGGCTGCCCGTTTTCTTGCCGGTGCTGGGAGCCCGCAACGCCGCGATTTGGATGGTGTCGCCGGCCGGGTTGGCGTAGTCCATCGGGACGGTCACCTTGGCGCACTGGAATTCGCCTTCGCAGGGCTGCCAGACGACTTCCTGCGAGTAAAACTTCTCCAGCCCGGCGGGAGCGGACGCCACGATCGAGGGGTCGGCCTTGGCGGTGGCCGCCTCCGGCGGGGTTTTGTCCCCACCGTTGAGGAGGCTGCACGAGGCGAGGACCATGACCAGGGCCATGGCGCCCGCGGCGCGGACGGCGGCCAGCAAGGACCTGTGGCGTGCGGGCAGGGGGCGGGCAGTCATCGGGTCTCCTTGGAGGGCTGGATCAGGCTGGCCGCCATGGACTCGAGGGTCAGCAGCGGGGCAACGTTTGTGGTGGTGATGCGTTCGCGGGCTTTATTGATGGCATCCATCCGGGCAAGTGTGCCTTCCGGAGTGCTGCGGGCGGCGAACTCCTCCAGCTCACTCCTGAGCTCAACGTTGACCAGCTCCACGGCGTTCCCCAGCTGGATGATCAGCACGTCCCGGTAGAAGGACAGGAGGTCGGTGAGGGTCCGGTCCAAGGAATCTGTGATGGACCGCTTGGCCCGCCGCTTCTGGTCGTCCTCAAGCTGTTTCACCTGGCTGCGCATCGACGGGGGAAGCGTGCCGGACTCGGGCGCGCCGAGCGTTGCCAGGAGGGCTGCTTTTTCCGCGGCGTCGCGCTCCTCGTTGGAGCTGGTGGCCTCTGCCGTCGCGATCTTCACCAGCTTGTCCGCCATCATCACCGCCGCCGTGACGCCACGGAGACCGAGCGGGAACCGCACCGTCTCCAGGCGGCGTTCCCGGGCGGCGGAGTCCCGGGCCAGCCGGCGGGCAATCCCCACGTGGCTTTGCGCTGCCCGCGCCGCGCGTTCGGCGAGCTCAGGATCAACGCCGTCCCGCCTGACCAGCAGGGCTGCAACTTCCGAGGCAGGCGGCAGGCGCAAGGCAACACTGCGGCAGCGGGACCGGATGGTCACCAGGACGTCGGCCGGGGACGGTGCGCAGAGCATCCACACGGTGCGCGGGGTGGGTTCCTCGATGGCCTTCAGCAGCACGTTGGTGGTCCGCTCAGCCATCCGGTCGGCATCCTCCACCACGATGATCCGCCAACGCCCCGCGGACGGCCGGTTCCCCGCCGTTGCCACCAGTTCGCGGGCCTCATCAATGGTGATAGTGACCTTCTCCGTGCGGACGAAGGTCACGTCCGAGTGGGTTTCCCCGAGGATGGTGCGGCACGCTTGGCAACGGCCGCAGCCCCGCAGGCCCACGTCCTCCTGGTCGCAGTTCAGCGCGGCTGCGAAAGCCTTGGCTGCGTTGGAGCGCCCGGAGCCCGGCGGCCCGGTAAACAGCCAGGCGTGCGTCAGGCCTTCGCCGCTTGCCGCCTGGCGCAGTTGTTCGACGACGGCGGTTTGGCCCTGGAGGTCATCCCACACAGTCACGAGCCGCCACCGTCCGTCCCCTGCCGGGAGGACGACGCATTGGAAGGAGCCGGCCCGGCAAGCAGAGCGTCGACCCGGTCCCGGATTTGCGCCGCGAGTTCGTCCACCGGCAGTTCTGCGGGCAGGACCAGATACGCTCCGGGGCGGGCGGCAGCGAGGTCGAGGAAAGCCTTCCGAATCCTGGTGTGGAAGTCATCTGCCTCGGACTCCAATCGGTCCTCGGCCGCCTGGCCGGCAGTGCGGCGGCTGCGGCCAAGCCGCGGGTCGACGTCCAGGAGGACTGTCAGGTGGGGCTGCAGGCCCGAGGTGGCCCAGTCGTTGAGGGACTTGACGGCGTCCTGGCCGAGGTCGCGGCCCGCCCCCTGGTAGGCCACTGATGAGTCTATGTAGCGGTCGGTCAGCACGATTTCGCCGCGGCCGAGTGCCGGGCGGATGACCTGGGCAGCGTGGGCTGCCCGGGACGCAGCAAAAATCAGGGCCTCGGTATGGGCATCGATCTCGCCGTTGCCATGGTCCAGGACCAGCGAACGCAGCTTTTCGCCTACCGGGGTGCCGCCGGGTTCACGGGTGCGGCGCACGGTGTACCCCCGTGACTCCAGTTCAGCCGCAAGCCGGAATGCCTGCGTCGACTTGCCGGCGCCATCGCCACCTTCGAATGCGATGAACACGCCCGCCATTTGTTTGCTCACCTCCCAAGCCTACCGAGCCGGACCGACATTTCATGACCCGCCGCCGCACCCTGTGTGGACGGCCGGTGAACGCAAGGCGTCCATACGGCGGCACCCCTTTCAGGCGGATCCCGGCCGGACAGTACGCTGTTGAACATGAGTCTTTCCGAGCACCAGGCCGCGTCCCTTTCCCCCGAGACCGTAGTGGTCGCGGCCGGACGTCCGCCCCGGGAAAGGGACCAGCCGGTCAACCCGCCCATCACCTTGTCCTCCACCTACTTCGGCACCGGTCCGCTGGGCGACGGGGACCGGGGTTATGGCCGGTATTCGAACCCCACGTGGGATCCCTTCGAAGAGGCGCTGGGCCAGCTGGAAGGCTCCGCACTGCCGGGCCTGCTGTACGCATCAGGGCTGGCGGCCGTCAGCTCGGCGTTGTCCTTGATCCCGGCCGGGGGAGTGCTGGTGATGCCGGATCACAGCTACTCGGGCTCGCTGGTCATGGCCTCCGAACTTGCCCAGAAGGGCTTCATCGAGCTGCGCACCGTGGACATCGCCGATACCAATGCGGTCAAAGCTGCCCTCGCGCCAACCGGTCCCTCCGCCCGGGCCGCGGCCATGCTTTGGCTGGAAAGCCCCACCAACCCGATGTTGGGGATCGCGGACATGGCGGCTGTCGCCGAGGCCGCCCACGCCGCCGGAGCAATCGTCGTCACGGACAACACCTTTTCCACCCCTTTGGTGCAGCAGCCCCTCGGGCTCGGGTCCGACGTCGTGCTCCACTCGGTGACCAAATACCTCGCCGGGCACTCCGACGTGGTCCTGGGGGCGCTTGTCACCTCCAACCCGGACATCCGGTCCGCCTTGCTGCACCACCGCATCATCCACGGCGCCATCGCCGGACCTTTCGAAGCCTGGCTGGCGCTGCGCGGACTGCGGACCCTTGCGCTGCGGGTGGAGCGGTCCCAAAGCTCCGCGATGCTGCTGGCGGAGCGCCTCGCGGCGCACCCCGCCATTGAATCCGTCCGCTTCCCGGGCCTCCCGTCGGACCCCGGCCATGTACGGGCCACGGCCCAGATGAAGGGCTTCGGCTCCATCATCTGCATCCAGGTGGCGGCGGCCGCGGGCCTGGGCGGTGCCGACGCTGCGGACAAGGTGGTGGAGGCCCTCGCATTGTGGCTCCCCGCCACGTCACTGGGCGGCGTCGAGTCACTGATTGAACGCCGTCGCAGGCACGCAGCGGAACCTGCCAGCGTGCCGGACAACCTGGTTCGCCTCAGCGTGGGGGTCGAAAACGTGGAGGATCTCTGGGCGGACCTGAAGCAGGCGCTGGACACGCTGGGCGGCTAGGCTGGGTTCGTGGACGGTGAACTGATTATTCGGCCTGTAGAGCAGGCAGTGTTCTTTATCCTTGGCCTGGTGGCCCTGGGACTGGAATTGTGGGCGCTGGTGGACTGTGCCCGGCACCGCGCCAACGCCTTCGAGGCGACTGGCAAGCGGACCAAGGCCTTCTGGCTCGCGCTGACCGGCGGCGCCACACTGGTGGGCGTAATTTCGCTGTTCGGCGCCGGCGGCGGCATCGTCAGCACCCTTGGCCTGTTTGGGCTCGCCGCGGTGGTGGCCGCCTCCGTCTATCTCGCCGATGTCCGCCCCGCCGTGAAGGACGCCGGCCGCGGCGGCAGCCGCAACGCGGGACCCTACGGCCCCTGGTAGCCAGGTTCCACGGCGTCCCAACCCACGGTTAGTTCGCCCAGCCGCCATCTGGCAGGTCCGTCATGGACCGGCCACCCGGCGTCGCGCAGGCTCCGGCACATGCCCACCCAGCGCTGCCTGCTGCCGAACGAGGCAAGGGGTGCGCATTCCAGCCAGGCCCGGTCCATCGCCAGCAGGAAGTCATGGACCGGTTCACCGGGAATATTCCGGTGGATGAGGGCCTTCGGCAGGCGCTCGGCCACCTCCGAGGGCAGGTCGAAACTGCCGAAGCGGACCGAAATGCTCAAGGACAGCGGCCGCTGCCGGTCAAGCGCAACCCATGTCACCCGGCGGCCCACTTCGTCGCACGTGCCGTCGATGAACAGGCCGCCCGGTGCCAACCGGTCCTGCACCAGGCGCCAGATTCCCGGCACGTCCGCTTCCTCGTACTGGCGCAGGACGTTGAAGGCCCGGACCAGGACCGGACGGCCGGTGACGGGAAGCTCGAAGCCGCCCACATGGAAGGTCAGTCCCGGACGCTGGAGCGGGATCGCCGCCCGCACGCGCCCGGGCTCGATTTCGATGCCGCACACGCGGACGTCCGCCCGCACTGCGGCGAGCCGTTCAAAAAGTTCGACGGCGGTGGCCGGGGTGGCGCCGTAGCCCAGGTCAACCACGAGGGGGTCATCCGCGGACCGCAGCCGCCACGCCTGCGGCCCCGTCAGCCAGCGGTCTACCCGCCTCATCCGGTTGGGGTTGGTGGTTCCCCGGGTGACGTTGCCTACCGGACGGCCCTGCCGGCCGGCAGACGACCTGCCGGAAAGTTGCGGGGAATTCACCCGTTCAGCCTTTTGAACCACGGCCCCAACACTATCCCCGCAGGCGTGGAAGCGGGCCCAAAGCGTGCCCGGCCGTGTAACGCTGGGCGGCCGGCAACACTGCTCGGCTAGGATGAAAATCATGACTTACAAGCTGATTCTGCTGCGCCACGGCCACAGCGAATGGAACGCCAAGAACCTGTTCACCGGCTGGGTGGACGTTGACCTGAACGACCAGGGCCGCGCGGAAGCAGCGCGGGGCGGTGAGCTGCTGGTGGAGAACAACATCCTCCCGGATGTGCTCTACACCTCCCTGCTGAAGCGGGCCATCAACACCGCCAACATCGCGCTGGACAAAGCCGACCGCGGCTGGATCCCGGTCAAGCGTGACTGGCGCCTGAACGAACGCCACTACGGCGCACTGCAGGGCAAGGACAAGGCCCAGACCCTGGCCGAATACGGCGAAGCGCAGTTCATGGAATGGCGCCGGTCCTACGACACTCCACCGCCGCCCCTGGATGACGACTCCGAATTCTCCCAGGCCCACGACCCCCGCTACGCCGGCCTCGGCGACGCCCTCCCGCGCACCGAGTGCCTCAAGGACGTCCTGGTGCGCCTGCTGCCCTACTGGGAGTCGGACATCAAGGAAGACCTCAAGGCAGGCAAGACCGTCCTGGTCACAGCCCACGGCAACTCGCTCCGTGCGCTGGTCAAGCACCTGGACGGCATCAGCGATGAGGCGATCGCCGGGCTGAACATCCCCACCGGCATTCCGCTGGTGTACGACCTCGATGACGACTTCAAGCCGGTCAAGCCCGGCGGAACCTACCTGGACCCCGAGGCCGCTGAGCAGGCCATCCTGGCCGTAGCCAACCAGGGCAAGAAGTAAGACTTCGCGGTTCTTCGCCGGGTGCTCGGTCGTTCCTCCCTTAGACGCACTCCGGCCGAAGAACGCGCTGCGTCAAATGTGAAACGACGACGGCGGGCTGGTCACCTGGGGTGGCCAGCCCGCCGTCGTTATCCGCTGGTTTAGCTGTGTTCAGTGGCGTTCGGCTGCCACGCGCCGGTGACCAGGTAGGTGACTTTCTGGGCGACGGAGACGCCGTGGTCCGCGAACCGCTCGAAGTAGCGGCTGGCGAGGGCCACGTCCACGGTGGTCGCCGGCGACTCGGTCCACTCAGGTGAGGCGATGGCCTTGAAGACGCTCAAGTGCAGGTCATTGATGGCGGTATTGGCCTTCAGGATGTCCCTGGCCACCTCGAGGTCGCGGCTCTCCAGCAGGACCGTCAACTTGTCGGCGATCTCCTGGTCCAGTTCGGCCATGCGGTTGAAGGTCGCGGTCATGGACTCCGGAATGACCATGGACGGGTACCGGAGGCGGGCCAGCTGGGCGATGTGGCGCGCGAGGTCGCCCATCCGCTCCAGGGAGGCACTCATCCGGAGCGAGCCCACGATCATGCGCAGGTCGCTCGCCACGGGACCCTGCAAAGCCAGGATGTCGATGGCCCGCTCATCGAGGCTGTTCTGCAGGAAGTCGATGCGCGCATCCGCCGCGATGACGTCCTGGGCGAGGTCCACGTCCGCGACCTGGAACGAAGTGGTGGCCTTGTCTATGGCTTCGCTGACCAGCCGGGAGATCTCCACCAGCTGGTCACCGACCTGGGTGAGCTCTTCCTGAAAAACCTTACGCACGTAGGCGTCCTTTCCTTGGAACTCCTGCCGGCCGCTCCAGGGCAGCAGGAATCGTGTCGCCATTGGGCGCTCTAACCATTAACTCTGTCATCGCCCGGTAAACGATTATGCCCATGGAGGTGAACGTTAGCTGAACCGTTCGCGCTAAGGGCTTGGAAGCGCCGGCGGCCCCCGGGCAAGAGCATAAAGTGGAGCTGTGGATCCTATGCTCATTGGTCTGGTTGCCGGCCTCGTCGGCCTGGCGCTTGGCACGTTCGGCGTGCTTGCGTTCCGGGTCAGCGAGAAGCAGCGCGAGCTGCTGGAGATCGACGCCGGGGAACCTGCGCTTCCGGACGGGGCAGCTGAGGTGTTGGCCGTCGTCGGACGTGCCTTCGTGGTCCTGGACGACGTCGACGGCGTTGTCCGCGCCAGCCCGGCAGCCTACGCCTACGGCCTGGTCCGCGGCCATACCGTGGTCCACAAGGAACTCCTGGACATGACGGCGGGCGTGCGGCGCGACGGCGTCATCCTGGAGAAGCAGCTGGAGCTCCCGCGCGGACCGCTGGGGCAGGGAACCATCATTGTCCAGGTCCGGGCCGCCATGCTGGGTGAGGAATACATCCTGCTCCTCGCCGATGACCGGACCGAGATCACCCGCACGGAAGAGATCCGCAACGACTTCGTCGCCAACGTCTCGCATGAACTGAAGACCCCCGTCGGCGCAATCTCCCTGCTGGCTGAGGCCCTCGAGTCTTCCGCGGACGACGAAGAAGCGGTCCGCCGGTTCGCCAAGCGGATGCACAAGGAATCAGCCCGCCTCGCCGCACTGGTCCAGGACATCATCGAGCTGTCCCGGCTGCAGGGCGCCAGCGTGACGCAGCAAGGCGGCCCCGTAGACATCAACGCGGTCATCGCCGAGGCCGTGGACCGGTCGCAGCTGCCCGCCGAGAGCAAGAACATCAGCATCGTCGTGGGCGGCCGCACCGAGGGAAAAGTCTTCGGCGACCAGGACCTTTTGGTCACCGCGCTGCGCAACCTCATCGACAACGCCATCCGCTATTCACCTGCCAACACCCGGGTGGGAATCGGCGTACGTTCCAGGGAAGGCCTGGTGTCCATCTCTGTGACCGACCAGGGGGACGGACTCACGCCCGAGGACCAGGAACGCGTCTTCGAACGCTTCTACCGCGTCGATGCCGCCCGTTCGCGCCAGACGGGCGGCACGGGCCTGGGCCTGAGCATCGTCAAGCATGTGGCCTCAAACCATGGCGGCGAGGTGACGCTCTGGTCCCAGCCGGGCCAAGGGTCGACCTTCACGCTGCGGCTTCCCGAGATGGAAGGACAGGACAGCGACCGTCTTGTCCCGGACGCACCGGCACCGTCGCCGGCGCGGCAGCCGGCCGGCCAGCCGGCACTCACCCAAGTACCCCGCGCCGCCGGCGCAACAGAACGAGGAGCTAGCGCTTGAGCAGGATTTTGATTGTGGAGGACGAGGAGTCATTCAGCGATCCCTTGTCCTATTTGCTGGGCAAGGAAGGGTTCGAGGTTGAGGTGGTGGACAACGGCCTCGACGCGATCACGGAATTCGACCGCAACGGCGCCGACCTGGTCCTGCTGGACCTGCAGCTGCCCGGCCTGTCCGGCACCGAGGTATGCCGCCAGCTCCGGCAGCGTTCCAGCGTTCCGGTGATCATGCTGACGGCCAAGGATTCGGAGATCGACAAAGTGGTGGGCCTGGAACTCGGCGCCGACGACTACGTCACCAAGCCCTATTCCTCCCGCGAACTGGTGGCCCGGGTCAGAGCGGTCCTGCGGCGCCAGGGCGAACCGGAGGAACTGATTTCCTCAACGGTCCAGGCCGGCCCGGTCCGGATGGACATCGAACGCCACGTGGTGAGCGTGGACGGCGAGCAGGTCCTGCTGCCGTTGAAGGAATTTGAACTCCTGGAGATGCTCCTGCGCAACTCGGGGCGTGTCCTCACCCGGGGGCAGCTGATTGACCGGGTCTGGGGGTCTGATTACGTTGGCGACACCAAAACCCTTGACGTCCACGTCAAACGCCTCCGCGGCAAGATCGAACCGGATCCCTCCGCACCCCGGTTCCTGGTCACCGTGCGCGGCCTCGGTTACAAGTTCGAACCCTAGGCTCCGGGCGGCCGAGGCTGCCCAGGCCAGTGCAACAGCAAAGGGAGGGCCAACCGGCCCTCCCTTTGCTGTACGTTTCGGGGTGCCCGCCGCAGCGGGCCCGCCGCTAGCGGCTGGTGGCTGTTGCCGTTGCGCTTGGCGTGGCGGTTGCCGTTGCGCTGGCGCCGGCGGACGACGACGGCGAAGCCGACGGGCTCGCGGTGGGCAGGTAGTCCTTGTATTCCTTCAAGGTGGCATCCAGGACCGGGACCTTGACCGTGCTGGTGACGTTGGTGCCGTTCTCGCTGATCTTGACGTCCACCAGCGAGCCAGGCTTTCCGCCGGTGGTGCTCAAGATGGCGGGATCGGTGTTTTCGTTCAGCAGCGTGTAGGAGTTTGCCTTCACCGGAACCTCGGTCTGGGAGCCCTTGGCGCCGTTGACCGTGAGCTTCACGTCCTTGGAAGAGGAGTTGTAGACCGCGCCGATCAGGCGGCCGGGTCCGTCTTCGCCGCTGGAAACGATGAGCATGTTCCGCAGCTGCAGCGGGCCGAGGTCTGCGCGGATGCCGTCCGAGGCGGAGTACTGGTGGCTGGTCTGCTGGGGCGTGATGTAACCGCAGCCCGCAGTCAGCAGGCTGACGCCAAGGGCAGCAGCCGTCAGTGCCAGTTTGCCGCGCTGGGCCCGGTTCATCGCAGTGGAACGCACGTCACGTACTCCTCGAGAAATTTGAAGTCTTTTGCAGCCATAGCCTATCCGCAAACGGGGTCAAACGAGGATTCGAGGCCGTCACATCGACTGTGGGAACGCTCACCTGATGCACTAATATCCTCATCCGTCAAGGGGGTTGAGGAGGTCGATTGGGCCGATTTTCCGCGTATTTTCGCGGTTCGGAGCCCTTTCTCCGGCCGGTCATATGCCTGAATCGTGATAAACTGGTCTGCGGGAAAGGGGAAATGTCCACATGGTATTTGAGGTCGGCGAGACAGTAGTTTACCCTCACCACGGTGCTGCGAAGATTGAAGAAATCAAGATGCGCACCATCAAGGGCGAAGAGAAGATGTATCTCAAGCTCAAGGTGGCTCAGGGTGATCTGACCATTGAAGTTCCAGCAGAAAACGTAGATCTTGTTGGGGTTCGGGACGTAGTGGGCAAGGAAGGCCTGGAGCACGTGTTCGATGTGCTTCGTGCCGAGTTCACCGAAGAACCCACCAACTGGTCACGCAGGTACAAGGCAAATCTGGAGAAGCTTGCTTCCGGTGACGTCATCAAGGTGGCAGAGGTCGTTCGCGACCTGTGGCGCCGGGATCACGACCGGGGCCTTTCCGCAGGCGAAAAGCGAATGCTGGCCAAGGCCCGCCAAATTCTGATTTCAGAGTTGGCGCTGGCTGAAAAGACCGACGAGGAGAAGGCAGCAAGCGTTCTCGACGAGGTCCTGGCTTCCTAAGAATTTAGCCCCGGCAGCACCCAAGTGCCGCCGGGGCTTCTTTTTGCCCGAAACCGGGCACCGGCCCGGGCATGTCGCGGCCGCCACGGCGTCGTAGGCTAGTCCGCATGAGTGATTCAAAGCCCCTGGTCACGGGAGTCATCGTGGTGGCCGCCGGTTCCGGGCAACGGCTCGGCTACGGGATGCCCAAGGCGGCTGTCCCGCTCGGTGGCGAACCGATCCTGATGCATGCCTTGCGGGGTATCGTCGCCTCCGGTGTTGCGAGCCAGGTCTGCGTGGTGCTGCCCGCAGGAGACGAGGGCCTGCGCCGCCTCTGCGGCGGTTTCCGGGACGAATTGGCCGACGGCGGCCCCCTCCTCACCCTTGTGGATGGCGGCGCCACCCGGGCTGACTCCGTCCGCGCCGGCGTGGCTGCCCTGATGGACGGCACGGAAGCGGTCCTGGTCCATGATGCCGCCAGGGCACTGACGCCCGAGTCCGTCTTCCACCGCGTAGCGGAAGCCCTTGCCGCCGGCGCTGCCGCCGTCATTCCCGTTCTCCCCGTCGTGGACACCATCAAGACCGTTGCAGCCACCTCAGGAGAGGGCAGCGTGTTCGCCCCGGAGGTGGTCACGGGAACGGCCCGGCGCGAGGAACTGCGGGCCGTTCAGACACCCCAGGGATTCACCCTCGACACGCTGGTGCAGGCGCACCGGTCCGCCGAGGGACTGGACCGGCAGCAGTCGGCGGCCGTCACCGATGACGCCATGCTCGTGGAGATGCTGGGGACGCCGGTCTACGCTGTCCGCGGCTCAACCCAGTCCCTGAAGATCACCACGCCGCTTGACCTGATCTTCGCCGAAGGGCTCCTTGAGGGCCCGCTTGGCGCCCGGTGGGTGGAAGGGTGAGCGCGGACATGATCCTGCCACGGACCGGTGTGGGAATCGACGTCCATGCGTACGCCGGCGAGGACGAGGACCGCCCGTTGTGGCTCGGCGGACTCTTCTGGCCCGGCGAACGCGGCTTGGCCGGACATTCTGACGGCGACCCGGTGGCCCACGCCGCAGCCGATGCGCTGTTCTCCGCCGCCGGCATCGGCGATCTTGGCACCCACTTCGGCACGGACCGCCCGGAATTTGCCGGCGCGTCCGGAGTGACGCTGCTCGCCGAGGCGGCACGGATCGTCCGGGCTGCAGGTTTCGAGATCGGCAACATCGCCGTCCAGTTCGTGGCCAACCGGCCGAAATTCGGTCCCCGCCGGGAGGAAGCGCAGCACGTCCTCTCAGAGGCTGCCGGTGCACCGGTGAGCGTCACTGCCACCACCAGCGACGGCCTGGGATTCACCGGCCGTGGCGAGGGTATCTCCGCGGTGGCCACCGCCTTGGTGTACCCGCGGACCAGCGAAACCATCGGCTAGTCTGGAGCGGTGACCCTGCGCTTCTATGACACCGCCTCCGCCGAAGTCCGGAACTTCACCCCCATCGTTGAGGGCAAGGTCAGCCTCTATTACTGCGGGGCCACGGTGCAGGGAATGCCCCACGTAGGGCACATCCGCTCCGCCATCGCCTTCGACCAGCTGACCCGCTGGCTGCAATACCGGGGCCTGCGCGTCACTGTGGTCCGCAACGTCACCGACATTGACGACAAGATCCTCGCCAAATCCGGGGCATCATTCGCGCCGGACTTCATCCCCGAGCCGGGAGAAGTGCCGCGGGAGGAGTGGTGGGCGCTGGCATACCGTTACGAGCGGGAATTCCTGGCGGCCTACGACACCCTCGGCGTCTCCCGCCCAACGTACGAGCCCCGGGCCACCGGGCACATCCCCGAGATGCACGCCCTGATCCAACAGCTCATCGACCGCGGCCACGCCTACCCCGCGCTGGACGAATCAGGCGACGTGTACTTTGACGTCCGTTCCTGGGGCAACTACGGGGCACTCACCCGGCAAAACATCGACGACATGCAGGCAGCGCCCGACGCCGATCCCCGCGGGAAGAAGGATCCCCGCGACTTTGCGTTGTGGAAGGGTTCCAAAGAAGGCGAGCCGGCCACCGCCAGCTGGGCCTCGCCGTGGGGTGCGGGGCGTCCGGGCTGGCACCTGGAATGCTCCGCCATGGTCACCAAGTACCTGGGAACTGCCTTCGACATCCACGGCGGCGGACTGGACCTGCGTTTCCCGCACCACGAAAACGAGATGGCCCAGTCGCAGGCTGCGGGACATGGCTTCGCCAACTTCTGGATGCACAACGGCATGGTGACCTACCAGGGCGAAAAGATGTCCAAATCCGTTGGGAACACCATCAGCCCCACCGAAATGCTGGAACTCGCTTCCCCCCGGGTTGTCCGCTACTACCTTGGCCAGGCCCACTACCGCTCCGTCCTGGACTACCGGCCCACGTCCCTCCAGGAAGCCGCTGCCGCCGTCGAACGCATCGACGGGTTCCTGGCGAAGGCCGTGGCCCGCTTCAGCACCGATTTCGGGTTTGTGGCCGGCGGCTCCGCTGACCCGGCTGAGGCCCTGGACGCCTTTTCAACTGCGATGGACGACGACCTGAATGTTCCCCGTGCCCTGGCGGCGCTGCACGAGGCCGTGCGGGCCGGGAACACGGCCCTGGCGGACGGGGACGACGACGCTGCCCGCAAGGCGATGCACGCCGTCGTCACCATGACCGACGTCCTGGGCCTCAACGCCGTCGCCGGTTCCGGGCAGGCGGGCAGCCGGGAAGCCGACGCCCTGGGTGTCCTGGTGGAGGCGCAGCTGGCCGCCCGGGCCGCCGCCCGTGCCGCCAAGGACTGGGCTGCTTCCGACGCCATCCGGGACACCCTCAACCAGGCCGGCGTCGTGGTGGAAGACGGCGCGGACGGTGCCACCTGGAGCCTCAAACGGGACTGAGCAGCCACTGCCCCTGAGCACGCCCGCAGCCCCAGCGCGTCGATTTTTCTTCGGTCAGTAGACTGGTAGGCAGACTCAGTCAGCACAATCAAGGGTGGAACATCATGGCCAACAATGGTCGCCGATCGGTTAAAGCGAAGAAGGGCCCAACCATCGGAACCGGTGGCCATGGCCGCAAGGCCCTCGAAGGCAAGGGCCCCACGCCCAAGGCCGAGGACCGTCCGTACCACAAGGCGCACAAGGCCAAGCAACTGGCCGAGCGCTCCGCAGCCAAGCGCAGCCCGGGTGCACGCAGCGCCGGCGCCGCCAAGTCGGGCCCCAAGGGACGCGCCACCGAAGAAGTAGTCACCGGCCGCAACTCCGTGGTCGAGGCGCTCCGCGCCGGCATCCCGGCCAAGGCCCTGCACGTGGCCATCCGCATCGAGATGGACGACCGCGTCAAGGAGTCCCTGAAGCTCGCCGCCGAACGCGGCATCCCGCTGCTCGAAACCGGCAAGCCCGAACTGGACCGGATGACCGACGACGCCGTCCACCAGGGCCTGGTGCTCCAGATTCCGCCCTACGAGTACCAGGACGCGTACGAACTGGCCGAGGAGACGGTGGAGAAGTGGAAGAAGGGGCACGTCAGCAACGCGCCGCTCTTCGTCGCCCTTGACGGCATCACCGACCCCCGGAACCTCGGAGCGATCATCCGTTCCGTCTCCGCGTTCAGCGGCCACGGCGTCATTGTTCCGGAGCGCCGCTCCGTCGGTGTCACGGCCTCGGCCTGGAAGACCAGCGCCGGCGCGGCGGTCCGCGTCCCCGTTGCCCGCGCCTCCAACCTGAACAACGCCCTGAAGCAGTTCAAGGGCATGGGCATCTTCGTGCTGGGGCTCGACGGCGACGGCGACGTCTCGCTGCCCGACCTCACCCTGGCCACCGAGCCGGTCTGCATCGTGGTGGGCTCGGAAGGCAAGGGCCTGAGCCGCCTGGTCCGGGAAAACTGCGACCAGATTGTCTCCATCCCGATCGACTCCGCCATGGAGTCCCTGAACGCCTCCATGGCAGTGGGCATCTCGCTGTACGAGGTCTCCCGCCAGCGCGCGGCGGGGTAGTGGCCCACCGCCCGCGGTGCGGGCGCACAATTGCCTTGCTGTACCGGGTGAAGGGGCAGGTCAACCGCCCCGGGCGGCTATCATTTAGGTGATGGTCATGCCGCTTTTCGACACCGCATCCACCATGGACGCCTCCTCGGCCGTTCCCCTCGGTGTCAGTGTCCCGCGCGTTGATTCCGGCGGAACGCGCCACCACGCCGGCGGCCGCGCCAATGTTGCCTGTTTCGCGCCAGCCATTGCCAGCCTGGATATTCTGTACTGCCCGCCGGGCGGCCAGTGGCGGTCCCGGACCCTGCCGAACGTGGCGCGCGGCGTCCATCACGGCATCGTCGAGGACCTGCCCTTTGGTTCGCGGTACGGGTTCCGCCCGTCCTCAGACCGCCGGCCCCTGCCGCCGCACGCATCCGCCTCCGGGAACGGGGACGACGCCGGCAACCCGCCGTTGCTGTTGGACCCATACGGCCGGGCGGTGGACGAACAGGACGGACTCCTGGCCAGCGTCCGCACCGCACCAGACTTCGATTGGGGATCGGACGAGCGTCCGGCCCTGCCGTGGCGCAACACAATCCTCTATGAAGCCCATGTCAGGGGCCAGAGCAAGCTCCACTCCGACGTGCCTGAAGACCTAAGGGGCACCTACGCCGGCATGGGCCACCCAGCCGTGGTGGAGCACCTCATCAGCCTGGGCGTCACCTCCGTGCAGCTCCTGCCCGTCCACTTCCACATCGACGAACCGCACTTGCAGGACCTGGGGCTCACCAACTATTGGGGCTACAACACCGCCGCATTCTTCGCCCTGCACCCCGGGTACGCCACGCGCGCTGCCCAGGAAGCGGGTCCGCAGGCTGTCCAGGACGAGTTCAAGGCCATGGTCAAGTCACTGCACACCGCCGGTCTGGAGGTCATCCTCGACGTCGTCTACAACCACACGGCGGAGGGAACCCAGGACGGGCCGGTCATCAGCTTCCGCGGCCTGGGGGAGCAGGCGTACTACCGGATGGACAGCCACGGAAAGTACGTGGACACCACCGGGTGCGGCAACACCTTGAACTTCGGCGAACCGCATGTGGTCCAGCTGGCGGTCGATTCACTGCGGTACTGGGTGGACGAGTTCCATGTTGACGGGTTCCGGTTCGACCTTGCCGTCACCCTCTGCCGGAACGCCGGGAACGAGTTCGACCCCAACCACCCGTTCCTCACCGCCATCGCCGCGGATCCCGTGCTCTCCGGCGTCAAACTGATTGCCGAACCGTGGGACATTGGCTATGGCGGCTGGCAAACCGGGCGGTTCCCGCCAGGCTGGGTGGACTGGAACGACCACTTCCGGGACGCCGTCCGGACGTTCTGGCTGGCGGACCGGGCAGCCGTGGATGCGGGCGGCCACGGCGGAACCATGGCCAAACTCGCAGATTCGCTCTCCGGTTCGGCCGGCCTCTTCCAGGCATCCGGCCGCTCACGGCTGGCATCGGTCAATTTCGTTACGGCCCACGACGGTTTCACCATGAACGATCTCGTTTCCTTCGACCGGAAGCACAACGAGGACAACGGTGAAGAGAACAGGGACGGGCACGGCGACAACCGCAGCTACAACCACGGCGTGGAGGGGCCCACGGAGAACGGCCTGATCCTGGCTAAACGTGCGCAGTCGCGGCGCAACCTGATGGCGTCGCTGATGGTCTCGCTCGGAGTCCCCATGATCACTGCCGGTGACGAGCTGGCCCGGACGCAACTGGGCAACAACAACGCCTACTGCCAGGACAACGCCATGACTTGGCTTGACTGGACGTTGACCCCGGAGGCGCACGAAATGCTGCGCAGCACCAAGCGCTACATCCGGCTGCGCAAGGAGTTCCTGGCCGCCCAGCCCCATGATTTTCCCGTCCGGGACGAGCAGTCCTACCTTTACTGGTTCGACCAGTTCGGGCAGCCGATGTCCGCCGAGCGGTGGAACGATCCGAACCACCGCGTCCTCCAACTCCTGCTGGGCGATGACGGCGGCGCCCTCGCCGGGCTGGTAGTGGTGAACGGCGGCGCCACGGATGTGCAGATCACGCTGCCGGACCTCGGGCGGGCGGCGCCGAGCCTCTTCGAGCTGCGCCTGACCACGTCGCCGCTCCACGAGCAGCGGCAGGGTATCCGGGTCGCGTCGGGCGAGACCGATGTTGCCGAGGCCAACTCCATCAGCATCTACCGAACCTAGTCCCAAGACAACCGGCCGGCAGGTACACCCCAATGCGCAACCGCTCCATGCTTCCATTGCTCCTTACCGCCCTGGTGGTGCTGGCGCTGGTGGCGTTCGGCGGGGCCGGGCTGTTGGGCGGCCAAGGGGAAGGCACGACGCCGGGCGCGGCTTCCGGCGCCAGCGCGGCTCCCGGCGGCCCGGGTTCGCCGGCGCCGGGTAAGAGCGCGGCGCCACACCGGGGAGCCAACCCGTCCAGCCTGCCGGAAATCCGTGAGTCCGCGCTGCCGGTGGATGGACGCCGCGTCCTGGCGCTGATCCGGGCCGGCGGCCCGTACCAGTTCAGCCAGGACGACCAGGTGTTCGGCAACTTTGAGCGCGTCCTGCCCGCGCGGGACCGGGGTTACTACCGCGAGTACACGGTTCCAACGCCCGGCGAACCGGACCGGGGAGCACGCCGGATCGTGGCAGGCGACGGCGGGGAGAAGTATTACACCGGTGACCACTACGCGACATTCAAGTACATAGCGGAAGGCAGCTAGGGCACCCATGAAAATTCTTTCCGGCGATACTTGGACCCTCGAAGAGCTGAAGGCGCAGGTATCGGACGCCGGGCGTCGCAGCCTTGTGGTTCCGCCGGCCGACAGCAAACGCGCCGTCCTGGAAACCTTTGGCGAGGTCCTGGACTTCCCCGAGCACTACGGTGTGAACCTGGACGCGCTGAACGATTCGCTGCACGACTTCGCGGACAACATCACGGACAACGGCAATCCGCCGGTGACAGTCCTTTGGCAGGTGGCCGCCCCGTTCCGTGGCGACAGGGCCTTCGGCATCGTCTGTGAAATCCTGCAGGACGCCGAGCGCTACGCCGGGAAGGACCTTGCCGTCACGGCTGTCCTGCTCTGAGGCTCCTGCCTCCAAGGGCGGTGGGCTCCCGCAGGCACCTGGGGTCCGGCCGGCCGGGGCAGGCCGGACACCAGGTCAGGCGTTGACGATCAGGCCGAGCTCCGCTTTCGAGGCCAGTGCCTCGTGCCGGGGCAGCACCCGGACCGTGTAGCCGAACGGTCCGGAGCGGTCGATCAGCAGTGAGCCGCTGAACAGGTGGCGGCCGCTGCCCAGGTCTTCCTTCACCTGCAGTTCCATCATGGTGATGTCCGCCAGGGTGTCGTTCTCCTCGGCCCTTCCGTACGCCACCTCAACGCAGACATCTTCCGGAGTCAGTGCGTTCAGCGCCACGTATGCATTGACCTGGAGGATGTCGCCGATCTGCGGGTCCTCCGAAACGCCCACCGAATCCACATGCTCCACGTGGACCTGCGGCCAGGAGCCGCGAACCTTGGCCGTCCAGGCCGCCAGTGCCCGCGCCTGTGCATATGAATTCGCGGTGGCACTACGGCCTGCGTCGGCCGCCGGACGGTAGAGGATGTTTACGTAGTCCCGGAGCATCCGCTCGGCGGACACGGCGGGTCCCAGGTGCGAGAGCGTGTGCTTGATCATGGATACCCAGTGCGTGGGAACTGTCTCGCTCCGGGTGGTGGAGGGGCCGGCGGCCCCCGCACCCTCGGACACCGTGCTCCCGTAGAAGCGCGGCGCCACCTGCGTTTCCAGCAGCTCGTACAGGGCGGCGGCCTCGATGTCGTCCCGCTCTTCCGGGGATGCGTCGTTGTTGGCCGTCGGAATTGCCCAGCCGTTCTCGCCGTCGTACATCTCGTCCCACCAGCCGTCCAGGACGGACAGGTTCAGCGACCCGTTCAGGGCGGCCTTCATGCCGGACGTACCGCAGGCCTCCAACGGCCGCAGCGGGTTGTTCAGCCACACGTCGCAGCCAGGGAACAGTGTCCTGGCCATCGCGATGTCGTAGTTGGGCAGGAAAGCGATGCGGTGCCGGACCTCGGGGTCGTCGGTAAACCGCACCAGGTCCTGGATCATCTTCTTGCCGGCGTCGTCGGCAGGGTGGGACTTTCCGGCGATAACCAACTGGATGGGGTGGTCCTTGTGCAGCAGGAGTGCCTTGAGCCGCGCAGGTTCCCGCAGCATCAGGGTCAGGCGCTTGTACGTGGGCACGCGGCGGGCAAACCCGATGGTGAGCACGTCCGGGTCCAGCACGTTGTCCGTCCAGCCCAGTTCGGCGTCGGCCGCGCCGCGCTTCTTCCACGCAGCACGGAGCCGGCGGCGCACGTCGTCCACCAGTGCCGCCCGCATTTCGCGGCGCAGCGCCCACACGTCGGCGTCGCTGACGTTGTAGGCCAGGTCCCATTTGCCCAGCGCTTCGGCCTCGGTGCCGAACTGGTCCCGGGCCAGCTTGGAGATCCGGCTGTCCACCCACGTGGGCACGTGGACACCGTTGGTGACGGAGGTAATGGGAACTTCCGAGTGGTCGAATCCCGGCCACAGGGCAGAGAACATCCCGCGCGACACCTCACCGTGGAGCTTGGCCACGCCATTGGCGCGCTGGGCCAGGCGGAGGCCCATGACGGCCATGTTGAAGACGGCGGGGTTTCCGTCGGCGTAGTTTTCGCGGCCCAGTTCCAGGATCCTGTCCAGCGGGACGGCGGGTGCCAGGCCGGCCTGGAAGAAATGGCTGATCTGGGCGATCTCGAACCTGTCAATGCCCGCGGGGACCGGGGTGTGGGTGGTGAACACCGTGGAGGCGCGGCCGGCGGCCAACGCCTCGTCGAACGTCAGGGCCTGTTCCCCTGACATCAGTTCCTGGATGCGTTCGATGCCCAGGAATCCTGCGTGTCCCTCGTTGGTGTGGAACACCTCCGGGGCGGGGGACCCTGTCAGCCTCTGGAACGCCCGCAAGGCCTTGACCCCGCCCATGCCCAGCAGCAGTTCCTGCTGCAGCCGGTGGTCACCGCCACCGCCGTACAGCCGGTCGGTGATGCTCCGCGCGGCGTCGTCGTTGCCGGGCACGTTGGAGTCCAGCAGGAGCAGCGGGACGCGACCGACGTCGGCACGCCAGATATGCGCCAGCAGGCGGCGGCCGTTGGGCAGGGGCAGCGATACCTCCACGGCCTTTCCGTTGCCGTCCGGGGACGGCTCGCGGAGCAGTGTAAGGGGCAGGCCGTCGGGATCCAGGACAGGGTAGGTCTCCTGCTGCCAGGCGTCCCGGGACAGTGACTGCTTGAAGTAGCCGGCCTGGTAGAGCAGGCCCACACCCACCAAGGGAACGCCCAGGTCCGAGGCCGCCTTGAGGTGGTCGCCGGCCAGGATGCCCAGGCCGCCCGAGTACTGGGGGAGGACCTCGGTGATTCCGAATTCAGGCGAGAAGTATGCGATGGAGGCGGGTGCATCCGGGCCCAGGCCCTGGTACCAGCGCGGCTCCTCGAGATACCGGTCAAGGTCCTCTTCGGCCGCTCGGACCCGGTCCACCACGGACTGGTCCGCGGCCAGCCGCTGGAACTCCTCCCGGCTGACCATGCCCAGGAAACCGATGGGGTCCTGCCCGCTTTCCTCCCACAGGCGCGGGTTGAGCCCGGCGAAGAGCTCGCGCGTTGGGCGGTGCCAGGACCACCGCAAGTTGCTGGCCAACCGGGCCAGCGGCCGGATGGGCTCGGGGAGGACTGTACGGACCGTAAACCTGCGGATTGCCTTCACCTGCGCCACACTAACCGACAACATGCCGGGCCGGAACAAGCTTTGGGTTTCTTTTGGGTAAATGACAGGGGCGTGAAGAAAATGGGCGGCGGCGCGATGGATTTTAGGGAGCAGCCTTAGCAATCCTGGGCATTTCTCGCTAACGTCGAGCCTGTGACGACTAACTCAGGAACCAGTGCCGCATCTACCAAAATGCCCCAGCGCCGCATCACCGAGGGTCTGCGGTTCGGACGTTTTCCCATCACCAATGTGCAGCCCGTCGTCGACGGCGGAAAGGTCCCCGCCAAAGCCCTGCCGGGCGAGGCCATTGTTGTGGGGGCCACCGCCTTCAGGGAAGGCCATGACCAACTCGGCGTCAGCGCCGTGCTCCTGGACCCCACGGGTGCCGAGCGGCAGCGGGTCCGGCTTTCCCCGCCCCGCGGGGAACGCGGAATGGGGACCGACCGGTGGGAGGGCGTCCTCACGCCGTCGGAAACCGGCGACTGGTCCTTCGTCATCGAAGCCTGGCACGACCGCTACGGCACCTGGCACCACAATGCCGAGGTGAAGATCGACGCCGGCATCGACGTCGAGCTCATGCTTGCCGAAGGTGCCAAGCTGCTCGGTGAAGCCTCCTCGGAAGACTTCCGGGACGAGGTGGACCAGGCAGCCCTCCGGCATGCCTCCGAAGTCCTGGCTGACCAGTCCCGCAGCACCGAGGAACGCCTCGCTGCGGGGTTCGGCCAGGAAATCGCGGACATCGTTGCCCGCCAGCCCATCCGCGAACTGGTGACCGTCTCGGAGAAGTTCCCCCTTCTGGTTGAGCGGGACCGGGCAGGCCGGGGTGCTTGGTACGAGTTCTTCCCGCGGTCCGAAGGCGCTGTCAAGGACCACAACACCGGCGTCTGGACCTCAGGAAACTTCCGGACGGCAGCCCGCCGCCTCGACGCCGTCGCGGCCATGGGCTTCGACGTCCTTTACATGCCCCCGATCCACCCCATCGGCGTCCAGCACCGCAAGGGGCCCAACAACACCCTCGTGGCCGGGCCGCATGATCCGGGTTCGCCCTGGGCCATCGGCGCCAAGGAGGGCGGCCACGACGCCATCCACCCCGATCTCGGTTCCTTCGAGGACTTTGACGCCTTCGTGGCCCGCGCCACCGAACTGGGCCTGGAAGTTGCGCTGGACCTGGCCCTGCAGGCGGCCCCCGACCACCCCTGGGTGGAGACGCACCCCGAGTGGTTCACCACCAGGGTGGACGGCAGCATCGCCTACGCGGAAAATCCGCCGAAGAAGTACCAGGACATTTATCCGCTGAATTTCGACAATGACCCGGAAGGTCTTTCCCGCGAAATTCTCCGCATTGTGCTGCTGTGGGTCAGCCACGGGGTAAAGATTTTCCGGGTGGATAACCCGCACACCAAACCGGTGTGGTTCTGGGAATGGCTTATCGCCGAGGTGAATAAGGCCGTCCCCGGCGTCGTATTCCTCGCCGAGGCATTCACCCGGCCCGCCATGATGCACGCCTTGGGCCGGGCAGGCTTCCAGCAGTCCTACACCTACTTCACCTGGCGCAACACCAAGAAGGAGATCGAGGCGTACTTCGACGAAGTCAGCCACGAATCCCCGGCGTTCTTTCGCCCCAACTTCTTCGTCAACACCCCTGACATCCTCACCGAATACCTCCAGTACGGCGGTCCCGCGGCATTCCGGATCCGGGCGGTGCTTGCCTCCACCGGAAGCCCGCTGTGGGGCGTCTACGCCGGCTACGAACTCTACGAGCACGTTGCCCGGCCCGGCGCCGAGGAATACATCGACAACGAAAAGTTCGAGTACAAGGCGCGTGACTGGGAAGCCGCCGCGGAGTCCGGGCGCTCGCTGGCACCGTACATCACGCGGCTTAACCACATCCGGCGGGACCACCCGGCCCTCTTGGACCTGCAGAACCTGACGGTCCACCAGAGCACCGACGAATCCACGGTGGTCTACTCCAAGCACAAGACCCTCCCCGACGGGACCAAGGACACCATCATTGTCGTGGTGAACGTGGACCCCCACGTCACCAAGGAATGCAGCGTCGTCCTGGACCTGGCAGCCCTGGAACTGGACCCGCAGGACCGCACCCCGGGCGGTGGCTTCTACGTGGACGACCTGATCTCAGGCCAAAGCTGGGAGTGGGGCGAGTACAACTACGTGCGGCTCGACCCGCACGTGGAACCGGCCCACATCCTGAGCGTGAGGAGAATGCATTCGTGAGTTTCAATCCGCAAAGTTCCGGCCACTTCACCCCAAAGAGCACGTTCGAGCTAAATGCCCCCGGCCTTCAGCATGACCCCCTGTGGTACCGCAAGGCCGTGTTCTACGAGGTACTGGTCCGGGCCTTTGCGGATGCCAACGGCGATGGGTCCGGGGATTTCTCCGGACTCATCGACCGGCTGGACTACCTGCAGTGGCTGGGCGTCGACTGCCTCTGGCTGCCCCCGTTCTTCCAGTCACCGTTGCGCGACGGCGGCTACGACATCTCGGACTACAACTCCGTGCTGGACGAATTCGGCACCATCAGCGACTTCAAACGGCTCGTGGCGGAAGCCCATGCCCGGGGCGTCCGGGTCATCATCGACCTGCCGCTGAACCACACCTCCGACCAGCATCCCTGGTTCCAGGAATCCCGGAAAGACCCCGACGGCCCCTTCGGCGACTTCTATGTCTGGAGCGACACGGACGAGAAGTACCAGGACGCACGCATCATCTTCGTCGACACGGAGGAATCGAACTGGACGTTCGATCCCATCCGGCGGCAGTTCTTCTGGCACAGGTTTTTCAGCCACCAGCCGGACCTGAACTTCGAAAACCCCAAGGTGATCGAGGCCGTGTTCGACGTCGTCAGGTTCTGGCTGGACCAGGGAATCGACGGGTTCCGTGCGGACGCCATCCCCTACCTCTTCGAGGAAGAGGGCACCAACTGTGAGAACCTGCCCGCCACCCACGAGTTCCTCCGCAGCCTGCGGGCCATGGTGGACGAAAGCTACCCCGGCCGTGTGATCATTGCCGAGGCAAACCAGCCGCCGAATGAGGTGGTGGAGTACTTCGGGACAGAGGAGGAACCCGAATGCCACATGGCGTTCCACTTCCCGATCATGCCCCGCCTGTACTACGCCCTCAGGGACCAGAAGGCCGCGCCCATCATCGAAACCATGCGAGACACACCGGACATCCCCGACGGTGCCCAGTGGGGGACCTTCCTGCGCAACCACGATGAGCTGACCCTGGAGATGGTCACCGCTGACGAGCGCGCGGCCATGCTGGGCTGGTACGCGCCGGACCCCCGGATGCGTGCCAACATCGGCATCCGGCGCCGGTTGGCGCCGCTGCTCGACAATTCGCGGGCCGAGATCGAGCTGATCAACGCGCTCCTGCTCTCACTTCCGGGGAGCCCGTTCCTCTACTACGGCGACGAGATCGGGATGGGGGACAACATCTGGCTCGAGGACCGGGACGCCGTCCGGACCCCGATGCAATGGAACCCAGACCGGAACGCCGGGTTTTCGCACGCCGATCCGGGAAAGCTGTACCTGCCGCCCATCCAGTCGCTGGTGTACAACTACGGCATGGCCAACGTCGAAGCCGAGGCCGCACACTCGGGGTCGCTGCTGCGCTGGACTCGCCAGATCCTGAGCGTGCGCAAGAACCACCCCGCGTTCGGCCTCGGCGGGTTCAAACACGTGGAAGCAGACCACGATGCCGTCCTGGCGTACCTGCGCGAACTGCCGGCCAGCAACCCGGCCGGCGCCCCTGCCGAAACCATTTTGTGCGCCTTCAACCTTTCCCAGCATCCCGTGGCCGCCACCCTGGCCATTCCCGAGTACGCGGGGAGGGGGCTGCGCGATGTTTTCGGCGGCCAACCCTTCCCGGGCATCGGTGATGACGGAAGCCTCACCTTGACCATCGGAAGCCATGACTTCTTCTGGCTCCGGATGCGTACGGCGGGGTCCAACCCGTCTTCGCCCTACACCCAGGCCATGCCCATCCTGTCGATAGAGAACTGAGATGAACCAGCCAATCCTCACTCCCGCCCTGACCGCGCTGCTCAAGGAATGGCTGCCGCAGCAGCGTTGGTTCCCCATCAAGACTCCCGACTTCGCCATGTCCCAAGTAGGCAGCCTGGGCCTGGCGGACCCCACCGGCCACGCCGCTTTGGCCGTGTTCCTCCTCAGTGTCAGCACGGACGGGCCCGACGGCGGCCGCCGCACCACCGTGGTCCAGGTGCCGTTGAGCTTCCGCCCGGCACCGGCCGGTGGCATGGAACGGGCGCTCGTGGGCGAAGCGGCAGGAACCGATCCCTCCCGCCCTTGGGTCTACGACGCCGTGCACGATCCTGATTTCGTCGGCGCCTGGCTGGAGCTCATCCGGCAGGAGGACAAGGCCGCAAGCGGGACCGCCACCGGACACCGCGTGGCCGGCCCATACCGGCTTCCCACCGCCAAAGGCGTGGTGAAAGTGCTGTCCGGAGAGCAGTCCAATAGTTCCGTCATCGTGGACGACGGCGAATCGGCGGCGATGGTGAAATTCTTCCGGGTGCTGTCCGACGGGACGAACCCGGAGATCGAAGTGGGGGCGGCGCTGACCACCGCCGGTACTCCCGAAGTGCCTGCAACCCTGGGCTGGGTCCGCGGAGAATGGCTGGGGCAGGGCAAGCCCGTCCAGGGCGAGCTGGCGGTAGCCCACGAATTCCTGGCCGGCGGCCGGGATGCCTGGCGGCTGGCAGTGGACGCCGCACGCCAGGGTGCCGATTTCACGGCGGAAGCACGGGCCCTCGGTGCCGCCACGGCCAACGTGCACCGGCGGCTGGCGGAGGCGCTGGGGCAATCAGCGGAGCCCAACGCCGGCAAGGGCATCGGACCCGCCGTAGCCCAACGCGTCCGCAGCGCCTGGGCGGAAGCCCGTGCCGCCGTCGGCCCCTATGACGCCGCTTTGGATGCCCTCCTGGCCGGCCTTGACGGGGCACCCACCGGCCCCCTGCAGCGCATCCACGCCGACCTCCACCTGGGCCAAATCCTGCAGGTCGCAGGGCAAACCGGTGGCCAGTCCCGGTGGGCCATCCTCGATTTCGAGGGCGAACCGCTGCGGCCCATCGCCGAACGGAACATCCCCGACGTGCCTCTTCGCGACGTGGTGGGAATGTTGCGGTCCTTCGACTACGCGGCCGGCGCCGCCCAACGCGAGCAGGAGGGCGCCCAGGTCCCCGACACCTGGGTGGACGACTGCGCGGACGCGTTCCTGGAGGGGTACGGGGCCGTCATTCCCGGCACGGTGGACCGGACCTCGCCCTTGTTTGTGGCATTGTGGCTGGACAAGGCGCTGTACGAAGTTGTTTATGAAATGCGTAACAGGCCCGACTGGCTGGCGATCCCCGTGAACGCTTCCAGGCGGCTCCTGAGCGGTAACGGCACCGGCGATCAGGCCGGCGCAGCATCGGAAGGTAACGAAATGACAGGCTCAGCACAAACTGACCGCCCGGGGGGTCCGCTGCACGTGGACGAAGGCACCCTGGGCAAGATCGCGAACGGTGAACACCACGCGCCCCATTCCGTCCTTGGAGCGCACCTGGACGACTACGGTCATGTCACCGTCCGGACCGTCAAGCACCTGGCCGAGGCAGTCGCCGTCGTAACCCAAGCCGGCGAAGTACCTATGGAACACGAAGCCCACGGCGTGTGGGTTGCCGTCCTGGAACCCGTGCAGCAGGGCCATGTCCCCGACTACCGGCTCTCGGTCACGTACCCTGGCAACGAGCCGGTGACGGTTGATGAGCCGTACCGCTACCTGCCCACCGTAGGCGAAGTGGACCTGCACCTCATCGGCGAGGGCCGGCACGAGAAACTCTGGGAGGTTCTCGGTGCCCACGTCCAGCACTACAAATCTTCACTCGGAGACGTCAATGGTGTCTCCTTTGCCGTGTGGGCTCCCAACGCCCAGGCTGTCCGCGTCAAGGGCGATTTCAACGCCTGGGACGGACGCGAAAACTCGCTCCGCTCACTGGGATCATCCGGGGTGTGGGAAGTCTTCATCCCAGGGGTTGCAGCGGGCGCCTGCTACAAATTCGAAATCCTGACCCGCGGCGGATACTGGGTGGAAAAAGCCGACCCCCTGGCGTTCGGCACTGAAGTTCCCCCGCTCACGGCGTCCCGGGTGGTGGAACCCTCCTACGCCTTCAAGGACGCCGAGTGGATGGAAGCACGGGCCCAGCGCGATCCCCACAACTCGGCCATGAGCGTGTACGAGGTGCACCTTGGGTCCTGGCGGCTGGGACTTGGCTACCGGGAACTCGCCAAGGAACTGGTGGAGTACGTCAAATGGCTGGGGTTCACCCACGTGGAGTTCATGCCGGTGGCGGAACACCCGTTCGGTGGTTCATGGGGCTACCAGGTCACGTCCTACTTCGCGCCGACGTCCCGCTTCGGCCACCCCGACGAGTTCCGCTACCTGGTGGACACGCTCCACCAGGCCGGAATTGGCGTCCTGCTGGACTGGGTCCCTGCCCACTTCCCGAAGGACGCCTGGGCGCTGGCACGCTTCGACGGCGAGCCCCTCTACGAGCACTCTGATCCGGCCCTTGGCGAGCACCCGGACTGGGGGACCCTGATCTTCGACTTCGGCCGCACCGAGGTCCGGAACTTCCTGGTGGCGAACGCCCTGTACTGGCTGGACGAGTTCCACATTGACGGCTTGCGCGTGGATGCGGTGGCATCAATGCTCTACCTCGACTACTCCAGGAAGGAAGGCGAGTGGCGGCCCAACCGCTTCGGCGGCCGGGAAAACCTGGAAGCCATCTCCTTCCTGCAGGAAGTCAACGCCACCGTCTACAAGACACACCCGGGCGCCGTCATGATCGCCGAAGAGTCGACGGCATTCCCGGGTGTGACTGCCCCCACGAGCCACGGCGGCCTCGGCTTCGGTCTGAAGTGGAACATGGGCTGGATGCACGACTCGCTGAAGTACATCTCAGAGGACCCCTACAACCGCAGGTGGCACCACGGAACGGTGACGTTCTCCCTGGTGTATGCGTTCACGGAGAACTTCCTGCTTCCCATCAGCCACGACGAGGTAGTCCACGGCAAAGGCTCCATGCTCCGCAAGATGCCGGGCGACCGCTGGCAGCAGCTGGCAAACCTCCGCGCGTTCTTTGCCTACCAGTGGGCACATCCCGGCAAGCAGCTCATCTTCATGGGTACGGAATTCGGGCAGGAAGCGGAATGGTCCGAACAGCACGGGCTGGACTGGTGGCTGGCAGACATTCCGGCGCACAAGGGACTGCAGCTGCTGACCAAGGACCTCAACGAGCTCTACAAGTCAACGCCGGCCCTCTACACCCAGGACAACGTCCCGGCCGGGTTCCAGTGGATCAACGGGGGAGACACAGACCGTAACGTCCTCTCGTTCATCAGGTGGGGCACCGACGGCGAACCGATCGTCTGCGCCATCAACTTCTCCGGCGGCCCGCATGTCGGTTACACCTTGGGCGTGCCATCGGCCGGCGCCTGGTCTGAGGTCCTCAACACCGACCACACCAACTACGGCGGATCCGGCGTCCTCAACACTGGGGAGCTGACAGCCACCGCCGAGGGACAGGACGGGCAGCCGGCCACCCTGACGGTGACGCTGCCTCCGCTGGGCGCGTCCTACTTCAAGCCCGGAGCTCCCACCTCGGCCTGAGCACCCAAGGACTCTCCGCAGTGAGTCGGAAGGGCCCGGAATCCGACAGGATTCCGGGCCCTTCGCCTTGGCGAACCTGGCCGGGCGACGGCGGCCCAGGCAGTCGCTGCACGCCGACTGGCGATCCCGAATAAGTGGTGGTAGAGTTTATTTCCGCGCTGCTCCACGGAGTCAGGCGGACAACCGATCCCCCAAGCTTATGCTGAGGAAGATCGCGAACGCCGATTTGACACGCTGGAAGTCAGCCGGTAAGTTTGGAAAGTTGCTCCGGAGCGATCTGCGACTGTTTGTTTGGTTGTGGTGGTGCCGGGTGTGTCTGTTGTTTGAGAACTCAATAGTGTGCCAAGTTTGTTGATACCAATTGTTTTATGGATTGGTTGAATGTGCTGTGCCGCCACCCCGTGGTGTGCATGGTGTTTTTGGCTGGTTTCAAATTTTGTGCAGCCGGGTGTGGTGTTATTTCCACCTGCTTGGTTGTGTCTGTTTTTCTTCAACGGAGAGTTTGATCCTGGCTCAGGATGAACGCTGGCGGCGTGCTTAACAC
>NZ_JARVSE010000003.1:0-306209 GCF_030209315.1 Pseudarthrobacter sp. efr-133-R2A-89
GGCAGCTGGTTAGTCAACCCGCTGAGGATATGGGAGGTATCTTCTCCTGCAGCCATGGCAGCCTCTTTTCATCGTTGAACGCATCTGCGCATGTTTTCGTATTGTGAGAAAACATTATTGCAATATGAGATTACTGAGGCAGGCCGGGCGGGTCAACGCGACGGCCTTCACCTCGCCCTGGATGTCGCCTATCGGCGGCAACCGACCATTTGTGACCGTAGTGCGGTGGCTGCGACGCTTGACCGCCCGTGACCTGGGTCATACTCTTATTTCACTATTCAATATCTCACTTCCGCAATGTGGAATAACAGCAACGACCTCCGGTCGGACTCACCACTCGGAATCGGCCCAAGAATTGAGACCCCCATGCGAACCCCACCATCGGCGGGCGTGGACGCGGACAAGGACCTGACAAAGTCGTCAGCCGGTACTGTCCACCCGTCTGGCACTATCGAAGCCCTCTGCGATTCCGCCAGCGCGGCGTCAGGCACGAGCATCAGCCCCACCCTGTACAACACTGACCTTGCCCCGACCAAGCGCGCCGGCCGCAGCTGGACCAGCTACAGCATCTTTACCCTCTGGGCCAACGACGTGCACAGCCTGGGCAACTACGCATTCGCCATCGGACTCTTCGCCCTTGGGCTGGGTGGATGGCAGATCCTCCTTGCCCTGGGCATCGGGGCTGCACTGCTGTTCGGGCTCCTTACCCTGTCAGGATTCATGGGCGTCAAGACCGGTGTGCCTTTTCCGGTCATGAGCCGGATCAGCTTCGGTATCCGCGGGGCACAGATCGCCAGCCTCCTCCGCGGGGCCGTTGCGGTCGCCTGGTTCGGTATCCAGACGTACCTCGCATCGGTGGTCTTCCGCGTGATGCTCACAGCCATGTTCCCCTCACTTGCAGAGCTGGACAAGGACTCGATCCTAGGCCTGTCCACGCTCGGGTGGATGGCATTCGTGACGCTCTGGGTGGTCCAACTGGTGATCGTCAGCTTCGGCATGGAAATGATCCGCAAGTACGAGGCTTTCGCCGGTCCGGTCATCCTGGCCACCATGGCAGCAATGGCCGTCTGGATTTTCGTGGAAGCCGGAGGCAGCATCGCCTGGGCTTCCAATAAGGCCCTGGAAGGCCCGGAAATGTGGCTCACCATCTTTGCCGGCGGCGCGCTGTGGGTCTCCATCTACGGCACTTTCGTCCTCAACTTCTGCGACTTCACCCGCTCAGCGGTGTCGAAGAAGGCAGTGGTACGTGGCAACTTCTGGGGCATCCCCATCAACATGCTCGTCTTCGGCGCGATCGTGGTGGTCATGGCCGGTGGACAGTTCAAGATCAACGGGACCATCATCAAAAGCCCGTCGGACATCGTCCAGACCATTCCCAACACGCTGTTCCTGGTCCTGGCCTGCCTTGCGCTGCTGATCCTGACCATCGCCGTGAACCTCATGGCCAACTTCGTGGCCCCCGTCTACGCCCTGACCAACCTGTTCCCCAAGAAACTGAACTTCCGCAAGGCGGCAATGGTCTCCGCCAGCATCGGCCTGGTAATCCTGCCCTGGAACCTCTACAACAATCCGCTGGTCATCGTGTACTTCCTCGGCGGACTCGGGGCGTTGCTCGGCCCGCTGTTCGGCGTGGTCATGGCTGACTACTGGCTGATCAGGCGAGGGAAGGTCAACGTGCCGGAGCTCTACACGGCATCGCCGCAGGGCGCGTACTTCTACAAGAAGGGCGTCAACCCCCGCGCGATCATCGCCATGGTACCGGCAGCCGTCCTTGCCCTGCTGATCGCCTTCGTTCCCGGCCTGGCCGCGGCGGCACCCTTTGCCTGGTTCTTCGCCGCAGGCATTGCCGCCGCGCTGTACTTCTTCATTGCCGACCGCAACCAAGTGCTGGTGGACCACGACGGCGAGGCCATCGCCGTCGCCAGCACCCACTGAACCCAGCACCCACCCTGCCGACTAAGGAACTTTCCCATGCGCATCCTCGTCGCGAATGTGAACACCACCCACTCAATGACCGACTCCATCGCGGCCTCCGCACGCGCCGCGGCCGCGACGGGCACCGAAATCGTTGGCCTCACGCCGCGGTTCGGCGCAGACTCCTGCGAAGGAAACTTCGAAAGCTACCTGGCCGCCATCGCCGTCATGGACGCCGTCACCTCCTACCCCGGGCCGTTCGACGCCGTTATCCAGGCCGGCTACGGGGAACACGGCCGGGAGGGGCTGCAGGAACTGCTGGATGTTCCGGTGGTCGACATCACGGAGGCAGCCGCAAGCACGGCGATGTTCCTTGGCCACAAGTACTCGGTGGTCACAACACTGGACCGCACGGTTCCGCTCATTGAGGACCGGCTGAAGCTGGCCGGCCTGGATGCCAGGTGCGCGTCGGTCCGTGCCAGCGGCATGGCCGTCCTGGAACTTGAAGAGGAACCGGAACGGGCCGTGGAGGCCATCATCAACGAGGCACTGCTGGCCGTTAGCAGGGACAAAGCGGAAGTGATTGTGCTCGGCTGCGGCGGCATGGCAGGCCTGGACGAGCAGATCCGGCAGCGGGCCGGCGTCCCCGTGGTGGACGGTGTGGCCTCGGCAGTGACCATCGCCGAATCGCTGGTGCGCATGCGTCTGTCCACCTCAAAAGTGCGGACCTTCGCTGCACCGCGGCCCAAGGCCGTCATAGGCTGGCCGCTGCACCAGCCGGCCGTTCCGGCGCAGCTTTAAGCCAGGAGAACCGAATGAACACCCCACAGCCCGCCGCCCGCGTCGCCGTCGTCACCGGAGCCGGGTCCGGCATCGGCCGGGAGGTGGCGCGGCAGATGCTGGCCGACGGCTACCGCGTGGCACTTGCCGGGCGGCGCGAGGCGCTGCTGTTGGAAACCGCGGACGGCAGCCCGGACGCCCTGGTGGTGCCCAGCGACGTCACCCGGCCCGACGACGTCGAGCGGCTTTTCGAGGCCGTCCGCCAGCAGTGGGGGCGCGTGGACGTCCTGTTCAACAACGCCGGCGTGTTCGGCCCGTCGGCCGGCGTGGACGAAATCAGCCTGGAAGACTGGAACGCCACGGTGGCCGTGAACCTTACCGGGTCCATGCTGTGCGCGGCAGCGGCAGTCCGGACGATGAAAGCCCAGGAGCCCCAGGGCGGCCGCATCATCAACAACGGGTCCATCTCCGCCCACTCGCCCCGGCCGCGTACCGTGGCCTACACGGTCACCAAGCACGCGATGACCGGGCTGACCAAGAGCATCGACCTGGACGGCCGCGGTTACGGCATCACGTGCGGGCAGATCGATATCGGCAACACCGCCACCGACATCATGGACACCATCGGTGTCGGTTCCGGGGCGTTGCAGGCGGACGGCAGCCGCAAGGTGGAACCGATGTTTCCGGTGGCAGACGCGGCGCGTGCCGTGTTGATGATGGCCAACATGCCGGCGTCGGCCAGCGTCGGCTCCGTGGTGGTCACCGCGGCCGGCATGCCTTTCATAGGCCGCGGGTAGGCACGCCGGGCCCCCGCGGCGGGGCGGGCGGCCGCCCAGAGCCTAGGATCGGCACATGACCGCAAACAGGGGACTTGCACTTTTCCGCTTCTGGTTCGCGCTGCTGGGGTTCGTGGCGGTGCTGTTCCAGCTGCTGCACCTGGTGCAGAACGTACCGGGCGCCAGCGCCGGAAACTACTTCAGCTACTTCACCATCGAGTCGAACATCATCGCCTTCGTAACCCTGGGGATCGCCGGCTGGTTTGCCTGGAAGGGGGCAAGCCCGCGGTGGCTTGAACTCCTCCGGGGTGCGGCCACCGTATATATGACCATCACCGGGATCACCTACAGCCTGCTGTTGAGCGACATTGACGTCAACACCCCCATCCCGTGGGTCAATGTGGTGCTCCATTACACCGTGCCCACCGTCATGGTGATCGACTGGCTGGTGGACCTCCCGCGGGTGCGGATTCCTGTCCGGACATCCCTGGTGTGGCTGGCTTTTCCCCTGCTGTACCTGGTCTACAGCCTGGTCCGGGGTCCCATCGTGGACTGGTATCCCTATCCGTTCCTGGACCCGCGGACAGCCGGCTACGGCACGGTTGCGGTGATGTCGGTCCTTATTGCCGTGGCCGCGTTTGCCTTCGCCGTAGTGGCGGCCTTGTCCACGAAACTGCAGAACTCGGTCCCCCACCCGGCACGGATTTCCTCGGCGGACGGGGCCGGAGAGCCCCGCACCGCTCGTGGCAGGCACGCGGGCGACGAGCCCGGGCTAGAGGGGCAGCAGGGCCGATAAGTCTGCGCGCAGGCCCGAGGCTGCCACTTTGCCGGCTGCCACTGCGTCCGCCCACGCCACCTGGCCGGTGACCATCGCCAGCCAGGTGGCGGCGTCGCACTCAATGACGTTCGGCGGGGTGCCGCGGGTGTGCCGCGGGCCCTCTACGCACTGGGTGACACCGAAGGGCGGCACGCGCACCTCTACGGAGTTTCCCGGCGCCCGGGCGGTCACTTCCTCCAGGGAGTACCGCACGGCCGTGGCCAGGGAGGCGCGCGGCAGCGGAGGGTCCGACGGCGACTGGGCGGCTTCCAGCCACGCCTTCACTGCTGCTTTGCCCTCGTGGACATCAATACGACGGCGGGCTGTGGCCATGCTTTCAATCTTCCTTTGGCATCGGCAGGGGTGGGTGCTAGTCCAGGAGGGCGGATACCGCGGGGCCCAGTCGGATCTTCCCAACCGGTCGGCCGCCCCCGAGCACCGGAGCCACCACTTTCTCCAGGGCGCTGGCGACTCCGGGAATCTCCACGGCCCCGGCGGCGGCGAGCAGGGTGAGGGCCACCACGGAAGTTGCCCGCACGTTTCCGTCGAGGATCTTGACGGCCACCGAGACTCCTTGCGGTGTGGCCATCGCCAGGACGCCCTCGGCACCGATCTTGGCGATGATTTCCAGCTCATCCATCACCAGGGTGTTCGCTTCCCCCCGGCCCTGCACGGCCCAGGGATAGTCCAGCATGGAGGTGGCGATCGTCGCGGCCCTGGCGCTGAAGCTGTGGTCGCCGGGAGCCTTGGCCAGCTGGGAGTACGCCAGCGCCAGTCCTTTCAACGAAACCGCGGCCACGGGGGCGCCGCAGCCGTCGATGCCGAGGTGCGCGATCCGCTCACCGGTGTATTCCTCGATGACGGTGCGTACGCGCTGCTGCAAGGGGTGGTTGGGTTCCAGGTAGCTGTGCGTGTCCCAGCCGTTCTCGGTGCAGGCCCACAGGAAGGCGGCGTGCTTGCCGGAACAGTTGTAGGCCAGCCGCGACTTGCCTTTTTCGGACCGGACCAGCCAGTTCCGGGCCGTTTCGTCCTCGGGCCAGGCTTCCGGGCACTGCAGCTGGTCTTCCCGTACGCCCGCCGCCTTGAGCATGCCTGCCACCACATCCATGTGGTCCAGCGAACCGGTGTGGCTGCCGCACGCGATGGCCACCTGGGCACCCCGCAGCGGTACGCCCGATTGCATGGACGCCAGCGCCTGGAAGGGCTTGAGGGTGGACCGTGCATAGATGGGGGTGTTGATGTCGCCGAGTTCGGTGACCACCGAGCCGTCGGCGGCGACGAGCACCGCAGAGCCGATGTGCCGGGACTCCACGAAACCGCTGCGTTCTATGACGGCCAGTTCGACGGCGGAGTCAACGGTGAAGGTGGCATGCGGATTGTGCGGCATACTGCCAGTCTATGGTCCGGTCCGCGGATGGCGGGCCACCCGCGGTCGTGGGTGGCTACTGGACGGTCACCATCACCGACTGCCAGCCTGAAGCACCGTCAGGGACGGGATCTGCGCGCTGGTCCGTCTGTACCTGCCCGGTACCGTCGGTGGCACGGACCTTGATGTAGTGCGGGCCCGGCGTGGCGTCCCATTCGTAGGACCACTGGCGCCACGTGATGGTGGACGCCTCCGTGGAGAGGACCGTCTCGGTCCATTCGCCGTTGTCGATCTGGATTTCAACCTTGGTGATTCCCCGGGTCTGTGCCCAGGCAGTACCACCGACGGCGACTTTCCCGGCGGGGACCTTGGCGAAGGACTTGGGTACCTCCACGCGCGCCATTGTCTTGATGGGGCCGCGTTCGGACCAGCCACGCTCGGTCCAGTAGGCCTTGTTGTCCGCGAACCGGGTGACCTCCAGGTCCACCACCCATTTGGTGGCGGAGACGAACCCGTAGAGCCCCGGGACCACCATGCGCACCGGGTAGCCGTGCTCCAGCGGCAGCGGCTCGCCGTTCATGCCGATCGCCAGCATGGCGTCACGCCCGTCCTGCAAGACCTCCAGGGGAGTGGAGGCGCTGAAGCCGTCAATGGACTTGGAGAGCACCATGTCAGCCCCGTCCTTGGGCTTGGCCCGGGCAAGGACATCGCGGATGGGCATTCCCAGCCATTTGGCATTTCCGGCGAGGTTGCCGCCCACGGGGTTGGAGACGCACGTGAGGGTGACGTGCGATTCGATCAGGCTGGCGTCCAGCAGGTCCTGGAATGTCAGGGTGACTTCCTGCTCCACGAGGCCGTGGACCCGCAGTTCCCAGTCGTTGACGTTGATTTCCGGGACGCTCAGCGCGGTGTCGATCCGGTAGAAGTCGCCGTTGTCCGTCAACCATGGCGTGACGCCCGGGACGGGGGACTGCACGCCGGCGGGAACCGCGGCTGCGGCTTTGGCCGGCGTCGGCAGCGTGAGCGCCTCGCGGGCCTTGGCCACGTTGTTGCGCGCCGCGCCCAGCAACCGTCCGCCGGTCGCGGCGATGCCGGCGGCCACCGCGGTGATCCCTGCCGCAGCGAAGAAACGACGACGGCTGGCGCCTTCGTGCCCCGGCCGGGCATCGGCGTCGGCCGCCAGGTCCGCCGGAGTCTCGGGCCATGGCTTGCTTTCCTTCAGCCGCCAGAGCGGTGCCACCAGCAGGCGGAGCGCCACCAGGCCGGCCACCGTGCCCAGTACGGACGGGATGGCGTCAACTCCGCTGACGCCTGCACGCGTCACGACACACGCAACGATCACCGCGCCCATGAACAGGACGCCCAGGACGCCCAGGACCCATTTCCGGTAGGCCACGATGCCCAGGACGCAGGCGAGCACCGCGATGGTCAGCCCCATGCCCACGAACAGGGCAGTCTTGTCGTTGGTGCCGAAGGTGGCGATCGCAAAGTCCTTCAGCCGGGGCGGCGTGAAGTCAATGAAGGTGGACCCCAGGGCGAACAGCGGTGTTGCCCTGGCGGTGAAAAATGCGCCGAGGAGCTCCGCAACGGCAAGTACGACGGCGGCTGCCACCACACCTGCCAGGGCAGCCAGGGCGGAGGGGCCGGTCAAGCGGTTCCGAAGCTTTGTCATGGTGGTGGTTCGGAGCGGCGGGTAGTCCGGATTGACCGGCCGGGCCGGCAAGGTCACAGCTTAGGAGCGGGAAGGGTGCACAAAGTACCCTTGGAGACTGTGAAGGTACTCGTCATTGGCCCCGGAGGCCGCGAACACGCCATTGTCCGCTCCCTGCTTGCCGACCCCAACGTGTCCGAAGTCCACGCGGCGCCCGGCAATGCCGGTATCAGCAAGCTGGTACCCACCTACAACATCAACGGCAACGATCCCCAGGCTGTTGCCGAGCTGGCCGCCCGGCTCACGGTCGACCTCGTGGTGGTGGGCCCCGAAGCTCCGCTGGCCGCAGGTGTGTCCGATGCCGTCCGCGCCGCCGGCATTCCGGTATTCGGGCCCAGCAAGGCAGCAGCCCAGCTGGAGGCATCGAAAGCGTTCGCCAAGGAGGTCATGGCGGAGGCAGGCGTTCCCACCGCCATGGCCATGGTGGCCACCAACGCCGAAGAGGCAGCGTCAGCGCTGGACACCTTCGGCGCTCCGTACGTGGTGAAGGACGACGGCCTGGCCGCCGGCAAGGGCGTGGTGGTCACCAGGAACCGGGACGAAGCCCTGGCCCACGCCCAATCGTGCTTCGACGCCGGCGGATCCGTGGTGATCGAGGAGTTCCTGGACGGCCCCGAGGTTTCCCTCTTCGTCCTCTGCGACGGGCAGAACACCGTGGCACTCTCGCCCGCCCAGGATTTCAAGCGCATCTTCGACAACGACGAAGGTCCCAACACGGGCGGCATGGGTGCCTACACCCCGCTCGAGTGGGCCCCCGAGGGCCTGGTGCAGGAAGTCCTTGACCGGGTGGCACAGCCCACCGTGAACGAGATGGCGCGCCGCGGCACTCCGTTCGTGGGCGTGCTCTTCGTCGGGCTCGCGCTCACGTCCCGCGGAACCCGCGTCATCGAATTCAACGTCCGTTTCGGCGATCCCGAGACGCAAGCGGTCCTCGCCCGGCTCAAGACCCCCCTGGGGGCGTTGCTCATGGCAGCCGCCAAGGGCGAACTGGACAAAGCGGAAGAGCTGCGCTGGTCCAAGGACGCCGCCGTCGCCGTCGTCGTGGCCTCGGAAAACTACCCTGACACGCCCCGCACCGGTGACCGCATCCGCGGGCTCAAGAAAGTGGACGCCCTTGACGGCGTGCACGTCATCCATGCCGGCACCGCCCTGGACGACGAGGGCAAGGTGGTCTCCGCCGGCGGCCGCGTCCTGGCCGTCGTCGCCCTGGGCAGCGACCTGGTGGAGGCCCGGGAAAGGGCCTACGACGGCGTTGAGCTGGTCCAGCTTGAAGGCTCCCAGTACCGCAGCGACATTGCCCGCAAGGCAGCCCGCGGGGAAATCAAGGTGCCGTACGGTGCCACCGGATCGCTGCCCGTAGTGAAAGCGAAGGCCTGACATGAGTGGAACTTCCGAGAACCGAGGCTACGCCGCGGACACCCTGGAACTGCAGGGATGGACGCACGTCTACTCCGGCAAGGTCCGCGACCTTTACGAACCCGCCGACGAGTCGATCGTGCAACGCCTGGGCCAGGATTGCGTCCTGGTGGTGGCCAGCGACCGCATCAGCGCCTTTGACCATGTGCTCTCCAGCGAGATCCCGGACAAAGGCCGCATCCTTACCCAGCTGAGCCTCTGGTGGTTCGACCAGCTGGGCGTCGAGCACCATGTGCTCGGGTCCACGGTGGAAGACGGCGTGCCCGCGGAGGTGGAAGGCCGGGCCATGATCTGCAAGAAGCTGGACATGTTCCCGGTGGAGTGCATTGCCCGCGGCTACCTCACGGGTTCAGGACTGCTGGAGTACAAGGCCTCCGGGACAGTGTGCGATATCCCGCTCCCGGAGGGGCTGGTGGACGGCTCCCGGCTGGAACACGCCATCTTCACCCCATCCGCCAAGGCACTGATCGGTGAGCACGACGAGAACATCACCTACGACGCCGTGGTGGCGCTCGTGGGGGATGACATTGCTGCCCGCCTGAGCGAGCTGACCCTGAAGATCTACACCACGGCGGAGAAGATCGCGCGTGAACGCGGCATCATCCTCGCGGACACCAAGGTGGAATTCGGCTACGACGCCGTCTCCGGGTCCATCACCCTGGGTGACGAGGTGCTGACCCCTGATTCTTCCCGTTTCTGGGACGCTGCAACCTACAAGCCCGGCCAGGCCCAGCCCTCCTACGACAAACAGTACGTGCGGGACTGGCTGACTTCTGCCGCCTCCGGCTGGGACCGGTCATCCGACACCCCTCCGCCGGCGCTGCCTGCCGACGTGGTGGAACGCACCCGCAGCCGGTATGTCGAAGCGTACGAGAAGATCACCGGAAAGACATTCGCCTGAGACCCGGCCACGCCAGGTGGACCCGCCACGGCGGGTTCACCTGGCTTGCTTCAGCTGGCTTTCGCGGCCGCGGCCGCGCGCCTCTGTGCCAGCTTGATTTCAAGGATCGCGTCCAAGGCCTGCTGGACCCTGTCCTGGGCGCCTGCCGCGGCAAAGGCCTTCTGGGCTTCCTCCAGGTGCACCAAGGCTTCCTCGGTGTCACCGGCAGCCTTGAGCGACTTGCCCAGGAGGAGCGAGACCTCACCAGCCGTGTGCTTGGCGAGGCTTGCGCGCTCGGCGTGGATTTCGCGGAGTTTCTCGACGGCTGCCACAATGTCCCCGGTGAGGTACAGCCAGCGGGCGCGAATGAACGCTACCTCCAGCTGGTCTGACTTGTTGCCTCCCACGATTGACAGCGCCAGTTCAGCACGTTCGATCGCAGACAGCGTTTCCGGCTCAACGATGCCGGAGGAGAGGCGGACCGCCGCGGACGCCTTGTTGAACCGGGCCCACAGCCCGATGTCATTGGCGGGGGAGAGCAGGCGCGCCGCACGCTCGTGGTGCTTCACGCCCTCGGCGTAGTCGTGCCGCATGAAGGCGACGTTACCCACCACCCAGGCCACCTCGCCGGCGAGCTGGCTCATGGACAGTTCGTCCACGTGCTCGATCATGGCCTGGCAATACCCCCAGGCTTCATCGAGCCGTCCGCTCTCGGCCAGTGCCCCGATGAGGGCGTGGTGGGCATTGATGATGAGTGTTGATCCCTTGGGGAGCTGCTTGCACAGGTCCACGGCCTGGATTCCCTGGTCCACGGCTAGGCTCAGCTGGCCTTGGCCCTGGTAGATGCCGGCCAGCATCTGGTGTGCCCGGACGGCAAGTCCTGCCGATTCCCTGGCCATGGGATGTTCCAGCAGGTGCTCCATGATCTTTTGGGCTTCGCGCCAGTTGCCCTGCTTGATCAGGCACTCGGCCTGCATGTACGTCATGTTCCACCACGCACTGGTGTTCCGCCCCTCCAGGGCGATCTTTGCGGCCGTGGCCGCGTGGCTTGCCGCCAAGGGATAGTCGCGCAGGTCCCACGCCTGCCGGGCGTAGAGGCCGGCGAGTACATACTCGGCGTCGCTGACGGAAATGGGCTGGCTCCATGCCTCCAGGGCTTTCGGTGCCAGCTCCAGCCGGCGCGCCAGTTCCTCGATGACTTCCGCCGTCGGTTCGCGGCGGCCCGTTTCAAGCAGCGAGATGTAGCTGGGTGAGTACAGGTCCTTGCCCAGTTCGGCCTGCGTCAGTCCACGCTCAAGGCGCTCCGCGCGGAGCTTTTCTCCGAACCCGTTGCCCACGCGTATCCTCCTCTTTTGGACAAGTGGGGCTGACGGATGCTTGACAGCCCCTGTGGAAAATATTTTACAATGTGTGTCAACAAGGACAGTGCTGGCTTTGTAACGAATCCGACTCGTATTGAGGAACTTATATGTTGAAGAAGATCGCAACCGCGGCCGTCCTGGCCGGGGCCCTGGCTTTTTCCGCGGCAGCTCCGGCTGTCCTGGCCTCAGGCTCCGTCGCCGATAATTCGAGTACGTCTGTAGCAGTAGGCAACTGGCCTGACCCCGCCTCCGCAAAGGTGAAGAAGGATAAGGCCACCAGCACTACCTACACCACGTACGTGGGCAACTGGCCTGATCCCGCATAAACGGCTTCCTCACCCAGGAGGCGAGGATGGCCCCGGAGCAACAGCTCCGGGGCCATTCCTTTTAACCGGGTGGTGGCGTTAAGGCGGCGGGAGTGTCCGGCGGGGCGTCACCAAATAGAGACGCAAAAAGAGGGCCTCCGGTGGAGACCCTCTTTTCGTTATGGTCGGGATGACAGGATTTGAACCTGCGACCTCTTCGTCCCGAACGAAGCGCGCTACCAAGCTGCGCTACATCCCGATCCGCTGCAAAAGCAACTTTACAAGGATAGCCGATGGCGGGGCCCGATGCGAAATCCGGCCGCAGTGAGCCTGGGCGGCGGCCTAGACCAAGGAATCCTTCCAGGCCCCGTGCAGGTCCGCGAAGCGGCCGCCGCCGCCGATCAGATCTTCCGGGGTGCCGTCCTCCACGATCCGGCCGTCGTGCACCACCAGTACCCTGTCAGCTGTCTCGACGGTGGACAGCCGGTGCGCGATGATCAGTGCCGTCCTGCGCGCCGCCTCCGTCCCGGCGAGCAGGCGGGCCAGCCCGGCCTGCACAAGCCGCTCAGAGGGGATGTCCAGGGAGGAGGTGGCCTCGTCCAGGATCAGTACTGCCGGCCGCGCCAGGAAGGCCCTGGCGAAGCTGATCAACTGCCGCTGCCCGGAGGAGACCCTGCCGCCGCGCTTGTTGACGTCGGTGTCGTAGCCCTCGGGGAGTTCCAGGATGAAGTCGTGCGCCCCAACGGCCTTGGCAGCTTCCTCAATCTCGGCACGTGTCGCTTCCGGCCGGCCCAGTGCGATATTGTCCGCCACCGAACCGCTGAACAGGAAGGCTTCCTGGGTGACCATGACGATGTTCCGGCGGAGGTCGGTGGTGGCAAGGTCGCGGAGGTCCACGCCGTCCAGGGTCAGGTGTCCCGAGGTGACGTCGTAGAACCGGGCGATGAGTTTGGCCAGGGTGGACTTGCCCGCGCCGGTCTGTCCCACCAGGGCGACCGTTTGCCCGGCCGGGATATGCAGGTTCAGGCGGGGCACCACCACGGGTCCGTCGCCGTAGCGGAACTCGACGTCCTTGAAGTCGATGCGCCCGGTGGCGTCGGGAAGCGGGACAGGGTTCTTCGGCGGCCGGACCGTGGGTACTTCCTCGAGGAGCCCGGACACCTTTTCGAGGGCTGCCTGCGCGCTCTGGAACGAGTTGTAGAACATGGCCATCTGGTCCACGGGCTGGAAGAACCGCTTGGTGGAGAGGATGAGGGCCAGGAGGACGCCGACGGCCAGGTCGCCGCCCAGCACCCGGAAGCCGCCGAACAGCAGCACCACCGCCACGCAGACGTTGCCGATCAGCACCAGCCCGGGCTGGAAGATGCCGTTGAGGTTGATGGACCGGACCGTGACCAGGCGGTAGTCCTCGGCGAGGTTGCCGTAGGTTTCGGAGTTTTCCTTTTCCTTGCGGAAGGCCTTGACCGCGCGGATTCCGGTCATGGTTTCGACGAAGTGCACGATCAGCCGGGCGGAAACCACCCGTGATTCCCGGAAGGCGATTTGGGAATGCTTCTGGTACCAGCGGGCCAGGAAGAACATGGGCACCCCGGCGGCCAGCACCAGCAGGCCGCTGCGCCAGTCCAGGGCGAAGATCGTGGCGGCGGTGAACGCCATGAAGAGCATCCCGGAAGCCAGTGAGCTGACGCCGGAATCGAGGAGTTCGCGTAACGCCTCCAGGTCCGACGTCTGGCGGGCAATGATCCGGCCGGACGTGTACCGTTCATGGAATTCCAGGCTGAGCCGCTGGGTGTGCCGGAAGACCCGGACGCGCAGGTCCAGCAGCATTGCCTGGCTGAGCCGTGCCGTGGAGGTGACGTACAGGGCGGTGAGGCCCGCCGTCGCGATGGCCGCCAGCAGGTAGGCGACGCCGGTGAACACCAGCGGGAGGTTGTCACCTGACCGGAGGGCCGGGAGGGCGCGGTCGATGCCGAAAGCGATCAGTGCCGGGCCGGCCACCCGGGCTGCCTGGGAAAGGACCACCATGGCGATGGTCAGCCAGAAGCGCACCCGCACCGGCCGGATCAGGGACCCGAGCAGGGCGATCGACCGGCGCCGGACCGCCTTGCTGTCGCTCTTGCTGAGGTGGGCGTTGTCCTCGTTGGCGGTGCCGAATGTTGCCGTGCTCATCGGGTCACTTCCTCTGCCTGGTCCTCAAGGGCGGACAGTTCGGAGTCAAGGTCGCGCGGTTCACGCTCCAGGCTGGCGATGACGTACCGGTAATGCTGGTTGCCGGCCAGCAGTTCCGTGTGAGTGCCCACGGCGGTGATACGGCCGTCTTCCAGCAGCGCCACCCGGTCGGCCAGCGCCACGGTGGACGGCCGGTGCGCCACGATCAGGGTGGTGGTGTCCTTGAGCACCTCGCGGAGGCGGGCCTCCACGAGTTCCTCGGTGTGGACGTCCAGGGCCGAGAGGGGATCATCCAGGACCAGGACACGTGGACGGGCGGCGATGGCACGTGCCAGGGCAATGCGCTGGCGCTGGCCGCCGGACAGGCTAAGCCCTTCCTCACCGATCAGCGTGTCCACGCCCTGCGGCAGGGAATAGGAGAAATGCGCCTGCGCCACGTCCAAGGCCTCCTCCAGGATCTCCTCGGAACGCACCGGCGCGCCAAGGAGGACGTTGTCCCGGACGGAACTGGAGAACAGCGTGGTGTCCTCGAAGGCCACCCCGACAATCCTGCGCAGTTCCTCGACGTCAAAGTCGCGGATGTCCACTCCATCGATGCTGATGGCGCCGGCCGTGACGTCGTAGAGGCGGGGGACCAGCTGGATGAGCGCGCTCTTGCCGCTGCCGGTGATGCCCACCAAAGCCATGGTTTCGCCGGGCCGCACCTCGAGGTTGATGTCCTTGAGGATCGGTTTGTCCGGGGCGTCCTCGAAGGCGAACGTTGCGTTGTCGAAGCGCAGTGCGCCCGCGAGTTCGTCCGGGCGGCGCGGCTCGGCGGGGCTGGTGATGGTGTTCTGCGTATCCATCACCTCGTAGTGGCGGTCGACGGCGGTCTTCGCCGTGAGTGCCATGGCCAGCAGCATGCCGGAAAATTCCACCGGCGAGGCGATGACGGCGGCCGTTGCAAAGAACGCCACCAGGGAGCCGATGCTCAGCTGGCCGCCGGCACACAACATAACGCCCACCACCAGGCCGGTTCCGAGCGCGAGTTCGGGGAGCAGGGTGACCACCATGGTGAAGGTGGCCTGGTGGCGGGCCTTCTCGATTTCGGTCTGGCGCAGTTCCTCGGCTTGTTCGTTGAAGTTCTCGAGGGCTTCCCGGCTGCGGCCAAACGCCTTGAGCACGCGGATGCCGTGGACTGATTCCTCCACCGTGGTGGCGAGGTCGCCGGCCTGGTCCTGGCTGCGCCGGGCCACCTTGCTGAACCGGGTGCGGAACCGGAAGCTGTTGATGGTGATGGGTACGGCGGCGGCGAGGAAGATCAGCGCCAGCTGCCAGCTCATGGCAAACATGGCCACGATCCCGATAATCACCGTGAGGGTGGTGACCACCAGCATGATGGCGCCGAAGGCCATCCACCGGCGCAGGAAGTTCAGGTCTGTCATGGCCCTGGACAGCAGCTGGCCGGAACCCCAGCGGTCGTGGAAGGAGACGGTCAGTTCCTGCAGGTGGTCGTAGAGCGAGACCCGCATCCTGGTTTCCACCGTCGTGGCAGGGTTGATGACGAACTGCCGGCGGAGCGCCACCAGGCCGGCTTCGGCGACGCCCAGCACCAGGATGACACCTGCGGAAATCCACACCCCGTCCGCACTGGCCCCCGGCTGCAGCGCCGTGTTGACCAGGACACGCAGCACCTGGGGGATGGTCAGGGCAACGATACTTGCCGCCAGCGCACAGAGAAGCCCCAGCAAAAGCCGGGGGATGATGGGCCGGACGTGCGGATAAAGACGGCTGATTGATCTGAAAAATGGAGTCTGCTTGGCCATGCCCGCTTCTCAAGCTCTAAAACGAATGTAGTTTCCTCTAGCAACTACCCTATGCCATGGCGTGAGACGATTCACAGGGGTTGCCGCCGGGGCGCCAGGCTTGCCCAGTTATTGCAGTCCGTAATGGGAGGGTCAGCCGCGGGAGGTCAGCGTCAGCAGGACTGCCTCAGGCTTGCAGGCGATCCTTACCGGGGCGAAGCGTGAGGTGCCGATGCCACCGGAGACGTTGACCGGCGTCGTACGCCCGTTGCTGGTCCAGTCGTTGAGGCCCTTTGCGCGCCACGTGGGGAGGTCGCAGTTGGCGACGACGGCACCATACCCGGGGATGCAGAGCTGGCCGCCATGCGTATGGCCGGCGAGCAGGAGGTCGGCGCCGCTTTCCGTGAAGTGGTCCAGTACCCGCTGGTACGGGGCATGGATGACCGCCACCTTGAGATGGTCGTTGGCGTCCTGGTTGACCGTGCCGCGCGGCCAGCCGGCGTAGCGCTCGCGGTTCAGGTGCGGGTCATCCACGCCGGAGAAGTCGAAGCGCATGCCGTTCAGGATCAGCGACTGGTGGCGGTTGGTCAGGTCCACCCAGCCACCCATGCCGAACCCGGAACGAAGGCGGGGCCAATCCAGGGGGGTGGGCTTCGGCGCGGCCTTGGAGGGTCCCAACAGGTAGGACGCGGGGTTCTTGAATGTGGGGGCGAAGTAGTCGTTGGAGCCCGGTACGAAGACGCCGGGAAACTGCAGCAAGGGCCGAAGCGCGGCCAGGAGGGGATCCACTGCCTTGACATGGCTGAGGTTGTCGCCCGTATTCACCACCAGGTCGGGCTGCAGGTCCGCCAAGGAGGCGAGCCACTGGGCCTTCTTCTCTTGGCCGGGCACGAAGTGGATGTCGCTCAGGTGCAGGATACGGAACGGGTTGCGTCCGGGCGGGAGGATGGCCAGGGTTTCCTCGCGAAGGACGAACTGGTTCTTCTCCCACAAGCCGTAGCCGAAGGCCGCCATCCCGGCCGCAGTTCCGGCCCCTGCGGCAACGGCAAAGCCGCGCCCGATTGAACGGGCGCGGCTTGCCAGGCTGTCGATGCTCATGCGTGCTTAGCCGTTGCCCTTGCCATTGTTGCCGTTCCCGTTGCTGCTCGGCGCCGGGGCCGGGGCCGGGGCTTGGGTGGCGGGCGCTTGGGTTGCAGGGGCTTGGGTGGCCTGCTGGCCGTTCTGGGCAGGAGCGGAGTTGGTGGTGGTCCCGTTGACCATGTTGCTCGGCGGTGCCGGGAACGGGTTGGTGCCGTAGCCTGGCGCGATCTTGGTCATGAAATTCGAGAACATGGGTCCGGCGACCATGTAACCGTCAATGCCCTGGTAGAACTTTCCGTTGACGGTGATGTTCTGGCCGGCACGGCCCTGGTCGCCCAGCGGGTCACCGAACCAGGCAGCCGTAGCCAAACCGGTGGTGTGGCCAACAACCCAGGTGGAGCCGTTGTTGTTCGAGGTACCGGTCTTGGCGCCGATCGGGAAACTGGTCTTGGTGGACAGGCGCGGCTGGATCAGCGAGCCCGAACCCCTGTTCATGACTTCCTGAAGCGCGTAGTTCACGCCGCGGGCAACCTCTGGCTTGATGGCGTCGCGGCAGCTGCTGGACTGGGCCGGGAGCTGCTTGCCGGTGGCGTCGGTCACCGAGGTGATGGCAATGGGCTCACAGTACTTGCCGTCGTTCGCAAATGTGGCGAACGCGCTGGCCATGGTGAGCGGCGACGTCTGGGTGGAGCCCAACAGGTTGCCAAGGGTCATCATGTTGATCTTGGGGTGCGGCTCGCTGCCATCAGCCGAGGGCAGGCCGCTGTGCAGTCCAACGGCATCGGCGATCTTTTGGATGCCGCAGAAGTCCAGCTGCGCCGCGGACGCGAACGTCACGGTGTTGATGGAGTTGTAAAGGCCCTCAAGGACGGTCAGCGGCTTGTACCACTGTGGCTCGGCATTCTGGAGGTCATCAGTAGCGTCCAGGCCTGCATTCTTCTGCGCAGTGCTGTACGCACCCTGGACCTTCCCGCACGTGTTCTTCCACGGGTAACCAATGGGGTAGACACGCTGGGCTGCATTGACCACGGTATTCATGGTCTTGCCCTCGTTGAGCCACTCCGCGAAGGTGAACGGTTTCATGGTGGAACCCGGTTGGAACCCGCCGACGCCGTTGAGGTCGTTCCCGTCCTTGTCCAGCTTGTCCACGTTGAAGTTCAACTGTGAATTGAAGCCGCCCGCGCCGGCCAGGAACGAGGTGTTCTGGGCCATGGAGATGATCTTGCCGGTGCCGGGCTGCACCGAGACCATGGACGCACCCCATTTGTCCGGGTTGGCGCCGGCCGCGGCGTCGGCCTGCTCCTGGGCGGTGGCCTGGGCTTTGGGGTCCAGAGTGGTGGTGATGGTCAGGCCGCCGCCGTAGATGAGCCGCTGGCGGTCCTTGACCTCGGCACCGTAGGCCGGGTTGTTCTCCAGCAGGTGCAGGACGTAGTCGCAGAAGTACGGAGCGGTGGCCGCGTAGGCACAACCCTGCTTGGGCTGGGTGACCTTCGGTTCAACCGGGGTGGCCACCGCAGCCTGGTATTCGTCCGCGGTGATCTTGCCCTGGTCCTTCATCAGCCCCAGCACCAGGTCGCGGCGCTGCTTGGACTTCTCCGGATTGGTGATGGGATCGAACATGGACGGGCTGTTCACCAGGCCCGCCAGGAGTGCCGCCTGCGGCAGCGTCAGGTCCTTGGCGGTGGTGCTGAAGAAGTACCGGGAGGCGGCCTCGATGCCGTACGCGTCCCGGTTGAAGAACACGATGTTCAGGTAGCCCTCAAGGATCTGGTCCTTGGTGAACTCCTTCTCCAGGGCGATGGAGAGCTTCATCTCGCGGAGCTTGTCGCCAACGCCCTTGTTGACGCCGTTGAGCTTGATCTGGTCTTCTTCGCCGGCGGCGGCGAGGTTCGCATTGAGCACGTTGTTGACGTACTGCTGCGTGATGGTGGACGCGCCCTGCTTGTTGCCGCGGGCGGTGGCGACCAGGGCGCGAAGGATGCCGGTGGTGTCCACGCCGCCATGCTCGTAGAAGCGGCTGTCCTCCACGGCAATGATGGCGTTCTTCATGTTCGGCGAAATTTGGTCCAGCGGAACCTTGGTGCGGTTCTCCGTATAGACGCTGGCGATCTCGCTGCCGTCGGCGGCCAGGATCCGCGTGGTCTGGCTGGGCGGGTCAACCTTCAGTTCCGCAGGGAGGGAGTCGAAGAAGTTGATGGAACCGCTTGCCGCGCTGCCCGAGACGGCGGCGGCAGGGACCAGAAGGCCCGCCACCAGGACACCGCAAATCGCGCTCACACCGAGGAAAAGAAGGATCTTACCCAGTGTGGTGGCAGTGTCGAATAAGGGGTTGTTGCGAGTCGCCATGTTTTCCACTTTACCGGCAAGGGCTACGCTTTCTCTCATGACCAAATGGCAGTACGCGACGATTCCGCTCATTATTCACGCCACCAAGCAGATCCTGGACCAGTGGGGGGAGGACGGCTGGGAACTTGTCCAAGTGGTTCCCGGACCCGACGGCAACGGCCTTGTCGCCTACCTCAAGAGGGAGAAGCAGTAGCATGAGCACCCCCGCAGAAGCCCCTTCCGGCGCCGCGACGGCGCCCGCATCCGCCGTCGAGCAGCGCCTCGCGGAACTTGGCATCACGCTCCCGGAGGTCGCCGCTCCCGTGGCGTCCTACGTCCCCGCCATCGTCTCCGGCAACCACGTGTACACCTCCGGGCAGCTGCCGTTCATTAACGGCAAACTCGAAGCTACCGGCAAGGTGTCCGCCGGTACCGAAGGGTTCGCCGACGAGCCCACGGTCTCTCCGGAGGACGCCCAGAAGTATGCCGCCGTGTGTGCCGTGAACGCCCTGGCCGCGGTCAAGAGCGTCATCGGCGACCTGGACCGCATCACCCGCATCGTCAAGGTGGTCGGATTCGTCTCCTCGGACCCGTCGTTCACGGGCCAGCCCGCCGTTATCAATGGCGCCTCTGAACTGCTGGGCCGTGTCCTTGGCGACGCCGGGCAGCACGCACGTTCCGCCGTCGGCGTTGCCGTTCTTCCGCTCGACTCTCCCGTTGAAGTCGAACTGATCGCCGAATTCAGCTAGGACCGGTCACTTCCCTTGCCTCACCTCGCACGACGCCTTTTTGCACTTCCCCAGGACCTTGAAGGGGCGGCTCAAAGCTGGCTCGAACATGGCGAACGGACTCCCCGGGCCGCGCGCTACGCCTCTTCCGTGGTCCTCCTCCGTGATTCCCCCACCGGCCTGGAGACCTGGCTGGGTTATCGGCCCGGCTCCTCGCCGCTGGGAGTCCTCGCCTTCCCCGGCGGCTCCCTGGACCCGGCCGACGACGACGCCATGGGCTGGCTTGGCCCCTCGCCGCAGCATTGGGCCGAGCAGATGGGAACGGCCGACGTCGGGCTGGCGCGGCGCCACGTGGTGGGCGCCATCCGGGAACTCTTCGAAGAGACCGGCATCCTGCTGGCTGGTCCGGACATGTCCAATACCGTGGAAGCCACGTCCTCGTCCGAGTGGATGCGTGCCCGCATCGCCGTTGCGGACCAGGAGAAGACGCTGGCCCAGGTCCTCGGCAAGCGCGGCCTCTCGCTGCGCACGGACCTGCTCAAATCCCTGGTCAACTGGCGCAGCCCGGATTTTGCGCACCGCCGGTTCGATACCCGGTACTTTGCCGCCACCGTCCCGCTGGGCCAGGAACCCACGCTGCTCGAGGGCAAGGGTGTCTGGGGCAGGTGGGTCAACGCTGCGCAGGTGGTGCAGGAAAGGAATACCACCGCACTCGGCGACGAGGCCGGCCAGGAGAACACCGTGGGCCGTCCCTTAGGTGAGCTGCTGGTCCCCGGCTCGGAGATCATGATCGAAAAGATGGCGGCCGCCAACGGCTGCATCGCCTACCTGAGCTACAAGCGCAAGCCCCACGTGTACCAGCCGGTCCTGGTGGAGGAAGACGGCAAGCTGATGCTTGAGGTCGAGGCCGCCAAGACCGTGGCAGGGGACCACCAGCGCGAACGCTGAAGCCAGCAACCGGGTGGGTTCCGACGGGCCCAACCACCTCATTGTTCCCGGGCACGAAAAAGGCCGCCCCTCGGGGCGGCCTTTTTCGTGTGTCCTAGCGGGAGCGCTGGCGGAGGCGCTGCATGTCCAGGATGACCACGGCGCGGGCTTCGAGGCGGAGCCAGCCGCGCTGGACGAACTCGGCGAGGGCCTTGTTGACGGTTTCGCGGGACGCGCCCACCAGCTGCGCCAGTTCCTCCTGGGTCAGCTCGTGTGCCACCAGGACGCCGTCGGTTGCCGGCCGGCCGAAGCGGTCCGCCAAGTCCAGCAGGGCCTTGGCCACGCGGCCCGGGACGTCCGAGAAGACGAGGTCGGACAGGGAGTCGTTGGTGCGGCGGAGGCGGCGGGCCAGGGCCTGCAGCAGCTGGGCGGAAACCTCGGGGCGGGTCCGCAGCAGGGTGTTCAGGCTCTCGTTCTTGAGCCCGGCCAGCCGGGTTTCCGACACCGCGGTGGCGGTGGCGGTGCGGGGGCTGGGGTCGAACAGGGCCATCTCGCCGAAGAGTTCGCCCGGGCCGAGGATGGCGAGCAGGGACTCCCGGCCATCCGGGGACGTGCGGCCGAGTTTCACCTTGCCGGAGACGATGAAGTAGAGCTGGTCACCCTGGTCGCCCTCGCGGAATACGGATGCGCCGCGGGAAAGGTCCACCTCGGTGAGCTCGTCCGTCAGCAGACGGAATGCGTCGTCGTCGAGCGTGGCGAAAAGGGGTGCTCGGCGCAGTACCTCGATGTCCATGAAATCTCCTGAGTAAAAGTATCGGCTGTGGCGCTTGTGCCATTGTTTCAGAATTTTCAAGGTTCTGTGACGAACTTGGCAGCCGAAACGCCCGCGAACAACCGGATCCGGGTCAGCGGGAGGGCATTGAAGCCCACAGAAGATTGTCAGTGTCCGCCACTAGAATGGGGGTTCAACTGTTTAATAAGGAGCCTTTGTGGTCGGCTTGACTGTCCTGGACCTCGTCCTGATCCTGGCGTTGCTGTCATACCTGGTGTACGGCCTCCGCAATGGGTTCCTGGTCACGGTCGGCGGCCTGGCCGGTTTCGCGGCCGGCGCCGTCGCGGCGTTCTTTGCCGTCCCCCTGGTCAGCACCTTCGTTCCGGACTCCGGATGGAGGCTGACCGCCATCATTGCGGCCGCCGTCGTCCTCATGGCCTTGGGCCACGGGCTGGGCACCATGGTGGGCCGGCAAATCCGCGGGGCCATGCGGATCCGGCCGCTGCGTGCCGTGGACCGGCTGGTGGGCGGGGCCCTGAACCTGGTGGTGTCCGCGCTGGTGATGTCCATGCTGGCCTTCAGCGTCAGCTCCCTGGGCGTGCCGGTCGTGTCGCAGCAATTGGCTGAATCCAAGGTGATCCGGTTCATCGACGGGCTCACGCCCACACCGGTCAAGGCGACCATGGCGGAGCTGCGATCCACGGTGATCGGCAACGGGATACCCACGTTGTTCGAAGGCCTGGACCAAGGCCAGCCGGTCCAGGTTCCCAATGCCAGCACCAATACTCCCGCGTTGAACAAGGCCGCGCAGTCGGTCCTGAGGATCGCCGGGACGGCGTACGAATGCGGCCAGAACCAGACCGGCACCGGGTTCGTGGTGTCCCAGGGCCGCGTGGTCACCAACGCGCACGTTGTGGCGGGCGTGTCGCAGCCCGTCGTGGAGATGCCCGACGGCGGCGCGATGCCGGGGCGTGTGGTCTACTTCGACACCAAGCGGGACCTGGCAGTCCTGGCGGTGGACAACCTTCCGTCCCAGCCGCTGCCGCTGAGCCGCGATCTGCCCGGTGGCAGCCAGGCCGCCTTCGCCGGGTACCCCCACGGCGGCCCGTTCCAGTCCAAGCCGGCCACGGTGCAGGACATCGCCACCGTGCTGGTGCCGGACATTTACGGAAACAACCCGTCGCCGGAAGACATCTACCGCCTGGCGGGGGACGTGCAGCCGGGGAACTCGGGCGGCCCGCTGCTGACCACCGACGGCCAGGTGGCCGGCGTGATCTTTGCCAAGGCAACCTCGGACGCTGAAGTGGGATTCGCCATCACCATGAGCGACCTGAACCCCGTGGCCCAGCAGGCGCCCACCCTGTCCGCGCCCGTTTCCTCCGGGCAGTGCATCCAGAAGTAGGGCTGCCGGAAGCTTGGGCGTCTGGAACCAGGGCTGCCGGCTACAGGACCTCGGCCAGGTAGTCGATGGCGAGTTTGTAGCCGAAAACGCCGGCCCCCACGATGACCGCGGCACATACCGGCGACAGGTACGAGTGGTGCCGGAACTCCTCCCGCTGGTGCACGTTGGTGATATGCACCTCGACGGCGGGCAGCTGCACCGCAGCAAGGGCGTCACGGAGCGCCACGGACGTGTGCGTGAAGGCGCCGGCGTTCAGCACAATTCCTGCGGCAGCGCCCCGGGCCGCGTGGATGGCATCCAGCAGGACACCCTCATGGTTGGACTGCACGCACTCCACCGCGAAGCCGTGCTTGGCGGCGGCAGAGGCTGCCAGCTGCTCCACGTCCGCAAGGGTTGAGGTGCCGTACTTCTCCGGCTCCCGGGTGCCCAGCAGGTTCAGGTTGGGGCCGTTGATGACGAGGATGGTGCCGCGGCCGGCTTCGACGGTGGAGGAGGCTTCAGTCATGCCTGCAAATCTATCGGTTGGTGCTGCCCGCCGCGCATTCTTACGTTGGTGAGGGCGGCGGGCAGCGGGCCCATAGCAGCTGCTAGAGGGCCGTGACCTTGAACAGCAACGCGTGCTCCGGGTTCAACATGGGCATGGGCAGCCCCACTTCGGCGAGGAACCGTCCGTTGGCAACCGCGCCGCCTGCAAGCCAGGCCGGGGGCTGGACCTGGGTGAAGGTGTGGGCGTAGTCGGCGTCCACCGGTGTGGGGAAGACGGCCTCCACCCGGTAGCTGCGCTCCGCGTCCAACCCGGGAACGCCCATCCTGCCGGGGGTCTCGGCTGCCGAGGTGCGCATGCCCACGACGGCGAACAGCGCCGCCGTCGTGCCTTCAACGGGCGCGGGAGCCACCACGCCGTACAACTGGAACGCGTCATTGGCGATGTCCGCGTGGACCGGCAGCCCGCTGTGGACCAGGTCCCGGTGTTCCTTGTACAGCCCCACCAGGCGCCGCAACTCTTCCCGCTCCTTGCCCTGGACGCCCCGGACATCCCATTCCATCCCGAAGTGGCCGAACAAGGCGGTAATGGCCCGGAACGAGAGGTCGTGGGTGCGGGCGGTGGTGTGGGAGGTGGTGGGCCCGATGTGGCTGCCCACCAGCTCGGGCGGGACCACCAGGCCGGTCCAGCGCTGGATGGTCTGCCGCTCCAGCGCGTCATTGCAGTCCGAGGCCCAGATGCGGTCGGTCCGCTCCAGGATGCCCAGGTCCACGCGGGCGCCGCCGGAGGAGCAGCTCTCGATTTCGACGCCGGGATGGGCCTTGCGGAGTTCATCGAACAGTCGGTACGCGGCAAGGGTCTGCTCGTGGACTGAGGCCCGGCCCGCGTGGCCGTGTTCCACGAGGTCCCGGTTCTGGTCCCACTTCAGGTAGCTGATGTTGTTGCCGGACAGGAGCGCGGAGATCCGGTCGAACACGTACTGCCAGGCCTCCGGGTTCACCAGGTCGATGACATGCTGGTTGCGCCATTCCAGGGGGAGCCGGCCGCCGTCCTTGTGCGCCGCGGCGGAAGGACCCACGATCCATTCCGGGTGCGCACGGGCCACGTCCGAATCCATGTTGACCATTTCCGGCTCCACCCAGAGGCCGAACTCCATGCCGCGGGAGGTGACGGCGTCGATCAGCGGGGTCAACCCGTCCGGCCACACCGTCTCGTCGACGTACCAGTCGCCCAGCCCGGCGTGGTCGTCGCGGCGCCCGCGGAACCAGCCGTCGTCGAGCACGAAACGCTCCACGCCGAGGTCCGCCGCGGAATCAGCCAGTTCGATCAGCGTGTCCAGGTTGTGGTCGAAATACACTGCCTCCCAGGTGTTCAGCACCACCGGGCGCGGTTTACCGGCCGGCAGTCCTGTTGAGGCGGCGGGCAGCACATGGTGCGGCCGGGCACGGAACCAGCTGTAGAACGCCTCGCTGATGCCGTCCAGGCCATGGCCGGAGTAGGCGGCGAACAGGGCCGGCGTGGTGTAGCCGGCACCCGGTTCGAGGATGACTTCGGCCGGCCCCAACAGCTCCGAGCCGCCGATCACGGTCCGGCCATCGCCGATGGTGTCCGCGAACTGTTCGTGGTTGCCGCTCCAGGCCAGGTGGGTCGCCCACACCTTGCCGTGCCGGTTGCCGAAGCCCTCGGTGCCTGCGGCGAAGATCAGTGACGAGTCGTGCCCGGTGCGGCCGTGCCTGCCGGTCCGCACCCAGGTGCCCTGCTGGATGCGCTGCCGTTGCGGGTGGCGTTCCCGGCACCAGCGGCCGGTGAGGTCCAGGAGTTCGACGGCGTCGGGCGCCACAGGGAGGACGGTTGCCAGCTCGTCCACCTGGAACGGGGTGGTGCCGTCATTGGTGACGGTGTGGCGCAGTTCCAGCAGGCCGCCGTCGTGCAGCGTGAGGGAGGTGGAAACGCTGATGCCGGCGTCGATGTCGGCCTGGCCGATCGTGGCGGTGCGGCCCTCGGCGTGGACGGACGTGACGCGGAGACGGGTCGAAAAGTCGAAGCCGGGGCCGTTGCCGGTGATGCGGTGGCCGCGGAGGGCGGGGCGGCCCCGCCACGAGGAGGACGCCTGGGGGAGGAGGCCGGACGGTACGCGTGCGTCGACCGAAGAGTGCCCGATAGGTCCGGCCAGGAAGCCCAGGCCCGGCAGCTCCGAACCCAGGTCGGCGCCCCAATGGATGACCTCGGCCTCCCCGCTGTCGAAGCTGATCAGCAGGCTGGTGCCGGCGGAACGGAGATACAGGGGATCCATAGGAGGTCTCTTTCAGTGTTCAGCGTTGCGTCTTAAGTTACGCACAGGAGGGAAATCCGGGAAGGGGTGGCCGGGCGCCGCCGCCGCGAGGAGGAGGACGGCGGCGCCCGGGCCGGTGGCTGCGACCACACACGCAGCCACGTGGGAAGGGTTACTTGAACAGGGCGTTGACCTGGTCGTTGGCCTGGGTGAGGGAGCTGGCCTTGGCCTTGCCGGACACCACGGCGTCCATGGCCGGCTTCATGATGCCGTCAACCTTGGCGGCGTTGTCCGCGATCGGATAGAGGAACGTGGTGCCGTCCTTGACCTGCTGGCTGAACGGGGTCACGTCCACGCCCTTGGCCTTGAACGCTTCCACTGCCTTGTCGGCGGAGGTCTTGATGGCGGGGAAGACGACGGCCTTCGCAGCGACCACGTCCTGGCAGGCTGCGGAACCCAGGTATTCCACCCACTTGATGGCGGCGTCCGGCTTCTTGGTGCCGGCGTAGATGGAGTCCGCCAGGCCGTTGTACATGCTGGCGCGCTTGCCGTCGACTCCCGTGGGCGTCGGGGCGATGCCCACCTTGATGTCCTTGTAGCCGGTGTACTGGCCGATCATCCACGAACCGTTGGCGTTGATGACGGACTTGCCGGCGGCAAAGGTGTCCGCCATGCTGGCGCCCACCGTGGTTTCAAGTTTCGGCATGTAGCCCTTGTCCACCAGCCCGGCGAACCAGTCGATGCTTTCCTGGAACTTGGGGTCGTCGTAGTTGAAGTGCTTGCCCCACGGGTTCTTGTCCGTGTGCGTCCAGCCGGTGGTTCCGGTCAGGTAGCTCCACTCGGTCTGGCCCTGGCCGGAGCCGGAACCGTTGAGGCCGAGCCCGTAGACGGCAACGTTGTTCTTGTCGAAGCCGGGTTCGTCGCCGCGCTTGCCGTTCTTGTCCACGGTCAGGTGGGCGATGGTCTTTTCGTACGTGCCGCCGTCCTGGGGGTTCCAGCTCAGGTTGGCCATCTGTTCGGGGGTGACGCCGGCGTCGGCTGCGAGCTTGGTGTTGTAGAACAGGGCGATGGTGTCCCAGTCCTTGGGGAGGCCGTACCGCTTGCCGTCCTGGCCCACCCAGAGGTCCGCAAGCCCCGAGTTGTAGATGCTGGTGTCGATGTTGTCCTTCTTGACCGCGTCATCGAGGGCGAGCAGTTGCTTGTTCTTGATGAATTCCGGGTACTTGCCCAGGTGGTCGGTGAACACGTCCGGGGCGGTGCCCGCCACGAAGCCGTTGGTGAGGGTGCCCCAGTAATCGTCCCAGCCGCGCTGGGTGACCTTGACGGTGATGTCCGGGTTGGCCTTGTGGAAGTCGTCGGCGCACTGCTTGTACGCCGGGAGCTGGTTGGCATCCCACAGCCAGTAGTTGATTTCGCCCTTGCCGGCCTCGGCGGATCCGCCGCCTCCGCAGGCCGACAGTGCCAGGACAGCGGCTGCCGCTGCGGCGAGGGAGGTGAGTGCTTTCTTTTTCATGGATGTTCCTTTCACAGTGCTTCCGGGCAGGCCGCCATGGCCCGGCGCCGGGGATGGGGCGGGTGGGTTACGCGGGAAGGGGACTTACTTGATGCCGGAGAAGCCGATGGAGTTGACGATCTTCTTGCCGAACGCGGCGAACAGGATCAGGACCGGCAGGGCGGAGACAAGGGTGGCTGCCATCAGCCCGGACCAGTCCGGCGCGCCCTGCGGCGACTGGGATTTGAAGACGCCCAGGCCCACCGTGAGGACGCGGACGGATTCGTCCTGGCCCACCAGCAAAGGCCAGAAGTACTCGTTCCACTGGCCGATGAAGGTGAGCAGGGCCAGCGTGGCGATGGGGGCTGCGGCGTTGGGCAGGATGATCTGGAAGAAGATCCGAAGGTGCTTGGCGCCGTCGAGCATGGCCGCTTCCTCCACCTCGCGGGACATGTTCAGGAAGAACTGCCGCAGGAAGAAGATGGCAAACGGGGTCATGAAGATATAGGGGAGTACCAGCCCCGCCAGGGTGTTGAGCAGGCCCAGGTTCTTGATGAGCAGGAAGTTGGGCAGTGCCGTGAAGATCGGCGGCACCATCATGGTGGCCAGGAAGAGGCTGAACACCAGGTTCCGTCCCCGCCACCGCAACCGGGCGAACGCGTAGGCGGCCATGGCGCTGAAGAACACGGCCCCGGTGGTGGTGATGGAGGCGAAGAGCACGGAGTTGCGGAGGTAGCTCCAGAAGTCGATCTGGGCTCCGGAGCCGCCTTCGGCGACAGCTTCTTCCGGTGACTGCAGGCCGAAGACCCGTTTGAAGGCGCCGAGGTTGAAGTCCGCCGGGAGCAGGTTGGTGGCGTTGCCGGCAAGGGACCCGTTGGTGGACAGCGCCGTCCGCAGGATCCAGTAGAACGGGAGGACCGATACGGCGACCGCGAGGGCAACGAGGGCCCAGGCGGCGGCGCGGCGCCAGCTGAACGGACGACGGCGGGCGGCGGGCCGGGCGGGGGCGGAAACTTTTGCGGTGGTCATGGAAGTGTCCTTAGTCCAGGTCTGATTCGTTGCCCTTGAGGAACTTCATCTGGATGAAGGCCACCAAGGCGAGGATGACGAAGAGGATGACTGCTAGGGCGGAGCCGTATCCGAAATCCGATTCCGTGAAGGCCTTTTGGTAGATGTAGAACTGCAGCACCCGGCTGGCGTTGACCGGGCCGCCAAGGGTGGTCACGGCCACGGTGTCGAAGACCTGGAATGAGCCGATGACGGTGACGATCAGGACCAGGACCAGGACGGGACGCAGCAGCGGCACCGTGATTTTGCGGAATGTCTGCCACGGGGAGGCGCCGTCCAGGTTGGCCACTTCGTAGACATGGTGGGGGATGGACTGCAGGCCGGCGAAGAGCAGCAGCGCTGTGTAGCCCATGTGCCGCCATGTGTTGATCAGCGCCTGGGTGGGGATGGCCCATTCCTCGCTGCCGAAAAACGCCACCTTGGGCAGGCCGATGGATTCGATGAAGTAGTTGACGATGCCGATTTGGTAGTCCAGCAGCCAGAACCACAGGAGGGCGGCAATCACGTTGGCCATCAGGTACGGCAGCAGGAGCGCGCCGCGGATCCAGGTTGACTTGGCCACCCGGTGCATCAGCAGGGCCAGCCCCAGGGCCAGTGCGGTCTGCAGGACGATGTTGATCAGGACGTACTGCGAGGTGACCGCCAGGGCGTTCCAGAACAGGGGATCCTTTGCGATTGCCTCGTAGTTGGCGGTGCCGATCCACGTGGGGTCCCCGAGGATGCTGTATTCGGTGAAGCTGAGGTATATGCCGCGAAGCGTCGGCACCAGGTAAAAGACGAGAAATCCGATCATGGCGGGAGCGATGAAGAACAGCGCGATCTTCAGGTCACTTTGTCCCCGGCGCTTCAGCGGCCGGCGCACTGTGTGCTCTGCCGGGCTGGCGTTCCTGGTAAGGGTGGTCATCGTCGACCCTTTCCTGATTGTGATGGAAGTAACAGGCTGCGGAACAATCTACACGAGTAGATGCGAGGGTGGCAAGAGGTTAATTCACGCCGGATTTAAAGGCTTTTTGTCCATTTGCCAGATATTGACTCGAGTAGAAACCGATGCAAGACTCAGGTATCCCCCTGACGAAAGGCATGACAATGACGTTCTCGATCGGCATCGTGGGCGCGGGCCAGTTCGGCTCCCAGTTCGCGCACCTGTTCAACTTGCACCCCGGTGTCCATGCCGTCTACGTGGCCGATGAGCGCCCGGAACGGGCGGCCGAGGCCGTCGAGAGGTACAACCTGGCGGGGCAGGAGGCGGACTTCGACGCGCTGCTGGCCTCCGACGTCGACGCCGTTGCCATCTTCACCCAGCGCTGGACCCATGGCCCCCTGGTGGAACGGGCGCTCCGCGCCGGCAAGCACGTCTACTCAGCCGTTCCCATGGCAGTCTCGGAAGCGGAAATCGCCCGCATCATCGACGCCGTCCGGGACACCGGAAACGTCTACATGATGGGTGAAACCAGCTACTACAACCCCGCCACGGTCTATGCCCGCGAGCAGCACGCCGCCGGCAAGTTCGGCAGGGTGTTCTACTCCGAGGGCGATTATGTCCACGACATGGACCTGGGGTTCTACGGCGCCTACCAGTACAGCGGCGGCGAGCGGTGGAAGGAAACCGCCAGCTACCCGCCCATGCTCTACCCCACGCACGCGATCGGCGGAGTGCTCGGGGCCCTTCCGGCCCATGCCGTCAGCGTCAGCTGCATCGGGGTTACGGACCAGCGGAACGACGGCGTCTTCGACAAGGACGTCAGCATGTTCGGCAACGACCTATCCAACGCCACCGCGCTCTTCGAACTGAACGACGGCGGTGCCATGCGAACCAACGAAATGCGCCGGGTGGGCTACCCCTCCCACATCCGCGAATCCAGGTTCCGTTTCTTCGGCACCGAGGCCAGCTTCGAACAGCTCGCCAAGGTCACCGTGTGGCAGGACAAACAGGACGTCCACGACATCTCCGAGCAGATGGAAACCCGGCCAAGTATCCCGCTGGACGATCCGTCGCTGGCCAACGTCGCCCCCGAACTCCGGGACGCCTTCGTGTCGGGACTCGCCCCGGTGCACGACGCAGCACGGCTGCCCGCGGAGTTCCAGGGCGCACCCAATGGTCATGAAGGCAGCCACCACTTCCTGGTGGACGACTTCGTCACCGCGGTGAACAACCGCTCGCTGCCGCCCGTCAATGCCTGGGTTGCCGCGCGGTTCACGCTTCCCGGGATCGTGGCCCACGAATCGGCACGGCAAAACGGCGCGCGGCTGCCCATCCGTGACTTCGGCGACGCACCTGCCACCTGGTAGCTAGCATGTACTCCATGACCACTTCGGCTGTGCCGTCCCCGCGCGGGCCGGTGACGCGCAAGGATGTTGCCCGGTTCGCGGGCGTCAGCACCGCCGTCGTCAGCTACGTGGTCAACGGAGGTCCCAAGAAGGTGGCTCCCGCCACCGAAGCAAAAGTCCAGGACGCCATCCGCGTCCTCGGCTACCGGCCCAATGCCGCTGCCAGGGCGCTCAAGCTGGGGTCCAGCGAGACACTGGGGCTCATCGTCCCGGATATCGCCAACCCCTTCTTCTCGTTGTTCTCCCACGCGGTGGAGGACGCGGCCGCCGCCCTTGGCTACGCCCTGGTCCTGAGCAATTCGGACGGGAACCTGGCCAAGGAGCGGCGGAACGTCCGCAACCTAGCCGCCCGGCAGGTGGACGGGGTGCTGCTCGCCAGCGTCCTCTTCGAACCGGACCTCGAAGTCCTGGAGACCGCGGACATCCCGGCGGTGCTGTTGAACCAGGAACGCGATGCGCCCGGGTTCAACAGCGTCGGCGTGGACCTGGCAGCCGGTGCCAGGATCGCGGTGGAGCACCTCATCGGCCATGGGCACACCAATATCGGGCTGGCGATGGGCACCAACGTCTCCGGCTCCACCGATGGCCGCGAGCTGGGCTGGCGCCAGGCGCTCCAGGAAGCAGGCCTGCCGGAGGGCCCCATTGCCTACAGCGCGTTCACCAGGCCCGGCGGGTATGCTGCCGGGCAGCGGCTGCTGGCATCGGTGAACCGGCCCACCGCCATCTTTGCCACGTCCGACATGCAGGGCATCGGGCTCCTCCGCGCCATCCATGAGGCCGGCCTTTCCGTCCCGGGCGACATCGCCATCGCGTCCTTTGACGGATCGGCGGACTCGGAATATTCCTGGCCGCCGCTGACCACCGTGGAACAGCCCGTGGTGGCCATGGCCGAAGCCGCCGTCGGGGCGCTGCTGGAAGCCGGCCGAGGCGGAAAACCGCGGCACCGGATCTTCCCCACCACGCTGCGCATCCGCCAGTCCTGCGGCTGCCCGTAGGAGCTAGGCCGGCGCGGCGATCCGCAGCCGGCTGACGCTCTCCTGCAGGATCCGGCGGGCATCCGCGCTGAGGCCGGCATCGCTGATGACCTCGTCCGCTTCCTCCAGCGCGGCGATGGTGCTCATGCCCTGGGTGCCCCACTTGGTGTGGTCCGCCACCACCACCAGCTTCCGGGACGCCGCCACGAACGCCCGGTCGGTCTCGGCCTCCAGCAGGTTGGGAGTGGTGAATCCTGCTTCCGGATCTATGCCGTGCACGCCCAGGAACAGCAAGTCCAGATGCAGCTGTTTCAGTGCTGCGGTGGCAATCGGACCCACCAGGGCGTCCGACGGCGTGCGCTCGCCGCCGATCAGGATCACGGTGGACCCGTATCGTGCAGCTCCTGAAGCCGCCCCGTGGTGGAACAGGTCCGCAATGCGCACGGAGTTGGTCACTACCGTGATCCGAGGCCCCTTTGCCAGTTCCTGGGCCAGAGCCCACGTGGTGGTGCCGGCGCTGAGGCCCACGGCCATGCCCTCATGCACCATCCGCGCGGCCTCAGCCGCAATGGCGCGCTTCTCGGCCGGCAGCTGGGTTGACTTCAGTTCAAAGCCGGGCTCATGGGTGGTTGCACCGCCGGGGAGCTTGGCACCGCCGTGGATCCGCTCCACCCGGCCGCCCTCCTCCAGCAGCTCGATGTCCCGCCGGACCGTCATGAGCGAGACACCCAGCTGGTGGGCGAGGTCTGACACACGGACCACCCGCTCCCGCTGGACGGCGTCCACGATGGCCTGGTGACGTGCTGCGGGAAGCATGGAGTTCCTTTCGGGCGGCTAAGGGAGAAATGTCCCGTTCACGTTCCATCTTTGCCTACCCCTTGCTGGAACCAAGAGTCAGCCCCGCCACAAACTGCCGCTGTAGGAGCAGGTAGATGATCAGGGTGGGGATGACCGTGATGACTGCACCCGCCGCCAGGAGGTTGTAGTTGTTCAGGAACTGGCCCTGGAGGTTGTTGATGGCGGTGGTGATGGGGAGGCGGTTGCCGCTCTGGATGAAGAGCAGGGGCCAGAAGTAGTCGTTGTAGATGAAGATGACTTCCAGCGTGCCCAGTGCGGCGAACGCCGGCCGGCACAGCGGCAGGATGATTTCCCTGTACTGCCGCCAGATGCCCGCCCCGTCCACCAGCGCCGCTTCGGTCAGGTCTGCGGACAGCGCCTTCATGTAGTTGGACAGCACGAAGGTGCAGAACCCCATCTGGAACGCCGTGTCCACGGCAATCACGATGATGTACGTGTTGAGCATGTTCCCGGAATCGCTGAACGAGTAGGGCACCGTAAGGTGCTTGGCCATCTCGAACAATGGCGCGGCGAGGACCTGCGGTGGGAGGAGGTTGCCTGCCGTGAACATGATCAGCAGCGTGATGTTGAACTTCCAGCTGACCCGGCTCACGGCGAAGGCCATAAGCGAAGCGAGGAACAGCGTCAGCAGCACGGCCGGGACCGTGATGATCACCGAATTCCAGAAGTAGGTGGAAAACCCGCCCTGCGTCCAGGCTTGGATGAAGTTGTCGAAGTTGAACGCGCCGGCCAGGCTGAAGTACCCGTACTGGTTGGTGGAGGCCACCGGCCTGAGCGCTGTGAAGACGGACCAGCCAAGCGGGACCAGCCACACGATGGCCATGACGGTCAGGAAGATGTGGGTCCCGTAGTGCCGCTTGGGGCGGCTCCCCGACCGGGTTCCGGCGCCTGCGGGAACCGGCCGGGGCCGGGCTGCAACATTGCTCATGCTCTGTTCTCCTTGCCAAAGGTGCGGCTGAGGTAGAAAACGATGGGGACAAGGGAAATCACCAGCAGGACCACGGCCAGCGCGGAGCCCACCCCGATCACCTGGCCTTCGCCCACGAGGTTCTGGATGACCAGCGCGCTGAGCATTTCCAGGCCGTTGGTGCCGCGGTTGATCACGTACACCACGTCGAATGCGCGGAGGGACTCGATGATGGTGATGACCACGATGACGATGTTGATCGGCCGCATGGCCGGGAAGACCACACGGAAGAAGGTTTGCGTGGCGGAAGCGCCGTCGATGGCCGCCGCTTCCTTCAGGCTGGGGTCCACGCCCTTGAGGCCGGCCAGGTACAGCAGCATGACGTAGCCGGCATGCCGCCAGGTGGCGGCGATCATGGCGGCCCAGATGTTGACGGACGAATCACCGAACCAGTCCACTGCCTGCGGCGTCCCCGCCGTTCCCAGGATGAAGTTCAGCAGGCCGTTGTCACGCTGGTAGAACAGTTGCCAGATGATGCCGATCAGGGCGAGGGACAGCATGACCGGGGCGAAGAAGATGCTCTGGTAGATCTTGCTGCCGCGGATGTTCTGGTCCAGGAGTACGGCCAGCAGCAGGCCCAGCGGAGTGGCGATGAGGGCCAGGAACAGCAGCCACAGCATGTTGTGCTGCACCGCGGGCCAGAACGGCGGGTAGTCCTGGGTGATGAACTGGTAGTTGTCGGTGCCGGCCGGACGGAGATCTGCCAGGTCCAGGCCATTCCAGCGGCTGAAGCTCAGCCCGACGGACATCAGCATGGGCAGCCAGACCAGCATCAGTTCGATCAGGGTGGGAATCCCCACCATCAGGGCCAGGACAAGCTTGTCCCGGCTGGACAGGCGGCGTACCCGGCCGCGCCCGGGCCGCCTCTTCGAGGGCGCTCCGGCCGGGTCCCTGGACTCCGGCGGAATCAATTCTTGTGCGGTGCTGCTCATGGGATTCTTCCCCTTGCTTGGTCCGGATGCAGGAGGGGGAACGACGACGGCGCACGCCAAGCGCCGCCGTCGCCGTTCCGTGGGCGGAACTACTGCGCTGCGTACAGCGTCTTGGCCTGGGCCTCAAGGTTCTTGACGTCCATGGTGCCGTCCTTGATGAACGTCTGCAGGGCGGGAATCATCACGTTGTTGGCCATGGCCGGCAGCGCATCGCGGTCGAAGAACTGGCTGATGTTCTTCGCGCCCGCAATGGTGTCGGCACACTTCTTATTCAGGGGCGTGAACGATGACGTGTCCGCGCCCTTGGCGGTGGCGATGTTTGATGAGTCCACCTTGGCGTACGCATTCTGCGCCTCCGGTGTGCCGAGGAACGCCAGGAAGTCGCGGGCTGCCTTGTTGTCCCCGCCCTTCTTGGACAACAGCAGTCCGTCGATGGGGGCTTCGACGGAGTCCCTGCCTTCCATCGCGATCTCGGGGAAAGCGAAGAAGTCGATGTCGGCCAGGACCGTGGGGTCGGTGAACTGCTGGGTGACGAAGGAACCGAGCAGGTACATGCCGGTCTTCTTCGCCTCCAGGGCCTTTGCGGCGTCCTGCCAGGTCTGCCCGAGGGCTCCAGGGTCCTGGAACGGCAGGAGGGCCTTCCAGGTGTCAAAGACGGCGCTGACCTTCTGCTGGTCCCAGGACTCCTTGTGGGCGCAGAGGTCCACGTGGAACTGGTAGCCGTTGAGCCGCATGTTGATGTAGTCGAAGGTGCCCATGGCGGGCCAGCCGTCCTTGTCGGCGAAGCCAATGGGAATCAGGCCGTCAGCCTTCATCTTCGTGGCCAGCGCCTTGAGGTCATCGAACGTTGCGGGTACCTGGTAGCCCTTTTCGGTCCAGAGGCTCTTCCGGTAGAAGAACCCCCACGGGTAGTTGTAGTTGGGAACGAAATACATCTTCCCGTCGGGGCCGGTGGACGCCTTCTTCAGGGCGTCAGAATAGTTGGCGCCCACGGTCTGCCAGACATCGTCGATGGGTGCCAGTAGTCCCTTGCCCGCGTAGTACTGCATCCGGTACCCGGCGAACCAGGTGAACGCATCGTCGGGGGAGCCCTGCAGGTAGGAGTTGATCTTGTTCTGGAAATCGTTGTGGGGTACCACGTTGGTGGTGACCGTCTTGCCGGTCTTGGCTGTGAAGGCATCCGTCACGGCCTGGTAGGCGCGCTTGGGGACGTCGTCCGAGGCTCCGGAGCCGAAAGTGAGGCCGGATGATTCCGACCCCGTTGCCGACGGTGCGCTGCCGCCGGTGCAGGCGGCAAGGAACGGGATGCCGGCCAGGCCAACCGCTCCTACGCCGACTGTCTTGAGGATGGTCCGCCTGCTCGGAAATGCGGTGGCAGACGCATCAAACTGTGAAGCCATGTTCTCTCCCTTGAAAAATAGCCGCGTGTGAGGCACCTCACATACGCTGACTATAACCTCGCAAAAGCGAACAGGGAAGAACGCTAAATAACATTTTGCGCGTCGATTTTTTTGAATCGTCACAAATGTGAACGGCCCCGCCTTCCCCGTGATGGCGGGGGAAACGGGGCCGTCCGGTGGTTCCCGGCGGGATACTAAGCCAGTGTTACTTTCTGAGCGACTGCGCGATCTGCTGCATGATCGTTGGGTCGGAAAGGGTGGTGGCGTCGCCCGGATCCCGGCCTTCCGCGACGTCCTTGAGGAGGCGCCGCATGATCTTCCCGGATCGGGTCTTGGGGAGTTCCGGGACGACCAGGATGTTCTTTGGCTTGGCGATCGGGCCGATTTCCTTGCCCACGTGGTTGCGCAGTTCCTGGACGGTGGCGTCGCCGTTGTTCACGGCGTCGCCGCGGAGGATGACGAACGCGACAACGGCCTGCCCGGTGGTCTCGTCCGAGGCGCCCACGACGGCGGCCTCCGCCACGGCGGGGTGGGACACCAGGGCGGACTCGATCTCCGTGGTGGAGAGCCGGTGCCCGGAGACGTTCATGACGTCGTCCACCCGGCCCAGGAGCCAGATGTCCCCGTCCTCATCCTTCTTGGCCCCGTCCCCGGCGAAGTACATGTTTTCGAACCGGGACCAGTACGTGTCCTTGAACCGCTCGGGGTCGCCCCAGATGCCACGCAACATGGACGGCCAGGGTTCGCGGATCACCAGGAAGCCGCCGTGGCCGTCCGGCACGGACTGGCCCATCTCGTCCACCACGTCCACGGCAATGCCGGGCAGCGGCACCTGGGCCGAGCCGGGCTTGGTGGCGGTGACGCCCGGCAGCGGGGCGATCATCTGGGCGCCGGTTTCGGTCTGCCACCAGGTGTCCACGATTGGCGCCTTGTCGCCACCGATCACCTTGCGGTACCACATCCAGGCCTCGGGGTTGATCGGCTCGCCCACCGAACCCAGGACGCGGATCGAGGACAGATCGTACTTGCCCGGGATCTCCGCGCCCCACTTCATGAAGGTGCGGATGGCGGTAGGAGCGGTGTAGAGGATGGAGACCTTGTACTTCTCCACGATCTCCCACCACCTGCCCTGGTGCGGGGAGTCCGGGGTGCCCTCGTACATGACCTGGGTGGCGCCGTTGATGAGCGGGGCGTAGGCGACGTACGAGTGGCCGGTGATCCAGCCGACGTCTGCCGTGCACCAGTAGACGTCCGTTTCCGGGTGCAGGTCGAACACCGCCTTGTGCGTGTACGCGCCCTGGGTGAGGTACCCGCCGGTGGTGTGCAGGATCCCCTTGGGCTTCCCGGTGGTCCCGGAGGTGTACAGGATGAACAGCGGGTGCTCGGAATCGTGGCCCACCGCGGTGTGTTCCGCGGACGCAGCGCCCACCGTGTCCGCCCACCAGTGGTCCCGGCCCTCATGCCAGTCCACGTCCTGGCCGTTGCGCTTGACCACCACCACGTTCTGCACGGTGTGGCCGTCGTGGGCCAGGGCGTCGTCGACCGCCGGCTTCAACGGGCTGGGCTTGCCCCGCCGGTAGGTACCGTCAGCGGTCACCACCAGCTTGGCCTCGGCGTCGTCGATCCGGGAGCGGAGCGCCTCGGCCGAGAAGCCGCCGAACACCACCGAATGGACCGCGCCGATCCGGGCACATGCCAGCAGTGTGATGACGGCCTCCGGGATCATCGGCAGGTACACCGCCACCCGGTCACCCTTGGCCACGCCCAACGACTCGAAAGCATTGGCCGCCTTCTTCACCTCTTCGGTCAGCTCCGCATAGGTGTATGCGCGGGTGTCGCCGGGTTCACCCTCGAAATGGATGGCCACCCGGTCACCGTTGCCGGCCTCCACATGCCGGTCCAGCGCGTTGTACGCCGCGTTGATTTCACCGCCAACAAACCATTTCGCGAACGGCGGATCAGACCAGTCCAGCGCCTGCGTGAAGTCCTTGGACCACGTCAGCAGCTCCCGGGCCTTCTTCGCCCAAAACGCCGGCCGGTCCGCGTTCGCATCGTCATACTCGGCTGCCGTGGCGACGGCGCCGGCTGCAAACTCGGCGCTGGGAGGGAAGGCCCGGGTCTCGTGCAGCAGGTTCGCGAAAGCGTCACCCTGCTGGCCGGACCGGGCTGCGGCCGGGGCGGAATCCGACGGAACCGTGGCCGTGGAGCTGGGGGTGTCCTGGGACATATGAACCTCATCATTCATCGATCGTCGCCGCGCGGGACGCCCTCACCGCAGGGCCCGCCGTTGGCGCGGCACTGGGCTCCAGCCGGGACGGACATACCGCAAAGAGCTGTTCCGCAACCAAGCCTAATGCTTGCCGCGGACCCAATGTGCCCGCCGTCACAGATGCGCCAGCGAACGGCATTTGTTAAGCGGTGAATGGCGTGCAGGCGGCTCCGTCGACCCCACGCCAGCTAGTGATCAGCTTGGCTGTTGACTAGGCTGAGATGGAATTGTGACTTCACTTCGGACGGCTCCGGCCAGGCATGGACCGTGCCGGGCCGGAGCCGGACCGCATGTCAAGACGGCACAGTTTTCGGGTCCGCACGGGCCCGGTGCCGCCACGCTAAGGAGAGCAGAATGAACCAGCAGAGCTTCGGCCAGCGAACGGCCCCGCACATCCAAGCGGGACCCGGCGGCTCCGGAACCGCCGGGGGACCAGGCCACCAAAACCCTGCCGGCGGCACCGCTCCAGGGCAGAAGGCGGCCTCGTGGAAGATTGACCCCAACGCCAACCAGGCTGTGCTCGGACCGTTCACCGTGCGCGATCTTGCGGTTTTCGCCGGCACCCTGATCCTTTTCGTCGCATCCCTGCTGCCACTGTTCGGCGCCCGCTACAACCTGTGGAACCTCAACAACCTCTTTTTCCTGGGACTGGGCATCATCCTGCCGGTGATCGCCAGCGCGCTGTTCGCCGCACGCCGCCTGGTGCCGGGTACCAAAATCCGGGTGGGGTCGCTGTCCATCGACCAGTTCGCCTCGGTGGTGGCCTCCTTCGCCGTCGCCTTTTTCTTCCTGTCGGTTGCGGGCGCCTATGTCACCAGCCTGCTGGTGGGCCTGATCGGTTCCCTGGTCCTGTTCGCCGCCACGGTCCTGGGCCGCTACATCCCCTATCTCGCCGGTGATTTCAAAGGCCGGGCCGATGCGCCGGCCCATATCGTGGCACGCGAAGCCGCAGTGCCCGCGCGGAGGCCCCGCGCCCCCAAGCCGGCAAAGCCGGAGTCCGGCTCCGGCCAGTCCAAGACCGGCTTCGGACTCAAGGGCGCAGGCGTCTTTGGCGGCGGAGGCGCCGGGTCATCTGCGGTCCAGCCGGGAGGCGCCAGCCACGAACCTGCCGGCAACGGGCAGCCGCCCGCCACGGCCGCCGTGCCCACTTCGGCTCCTGCAGCGCCTGCGCCTGCTCCTTCCGCCTCGGCACCTGCTCCTTCCGCGACGGCAATCTCCACTCCGGTTTCCACCGCCCCGGAGGTCTTGGACCGTACCCCCGAGGTGGATGCCGGGCCGCCTACCCAGGCAGCCGACGTCGTCCGTCCCGCTGCGGCGCCCGCGGCGGAGGAAACCCGGGCAGCCGATGCTCCGGCACTTGGCGCCCCGCAGCCGGCCTGGGAGCCGCCGGCCGCCACCGCGGTTCACCAGCAGATCCGGACCGAAGAGCCCATCGGCGCAACCGTGGACCCCACTGTCCGCCACGACGAGGCGGACGCACAGCCCGCCCACGAGGCCTTCTGGTTTGCCGTGGCGCAGCACCGCACCGCCTTTGATCCCCGCACCGGGGCGCCTGCCTTCGTCATCGAACCCGGCGGGTGGGTGCTGGCACTGGAAGACCGGGGACACGAGTTCCTGGTCCAGCACACTGACGGCCGGCTGGGCATCCTGCGCGACCTCAGCAACATCGAGCGCGGCTGACGTCCATGGCCGGGCTCCGGGCGGCCAGGCCCGGCGGGAACGACCCCGCCGGGCAAACCGCGAATAACGACCAGGCTGCCGGCACGCCCGTGGTCCAGGCCGAATCCTTGCTGGCACTGAAACGGCGGGCACGGCGCATGCACAAGGCGCTGGCCGAAAAATACCCCTACGCCCACGCGGAGCTCGACTTCCGCAACCCCTTCGAACTGCTGGTGGCAACGGTGCTGTCCGCCCAGACCACCGACGTCACCGTCAACCAGGTCACCAAAGTGCTGTTTGCGCGCTGGCCTGACGCCCGTTCCCTGGCGGAAGCCGACCCGGTTGAGCTGGAAACCATCCTCAAGCCCACCGGGTTCTTCCGGGCCAAAGCCAAGAACGTCCTCGCCCTGTGCACGCGGCTCGTGGACGACTTCGACGGCGAAGTTCCGGGCCGGATGAAGGACCTGGTCACGTTGCCCGGCGTCGGACGCAAGACGGCCAACGTAGTCCTGGGCAACGCCTTCGGCGTCCCGGGCATCTCCGTGGACACCCACTTCGCCCGCCTCACCAAGCGGTTCGGCTGGACGCAGTCCGAGGATCCAGTACAGATCGAACAGGACGTGGCCAGGCTCTTCGAGCGCAAGGACTGGACCATGCTGTCCCACCGGGTCATCTTCCACGGCCGGCGCGTATGCCACGCCCGGAAGCCGGCCTGCGGTGCCTGCCCCGTGGCCAACTGGTGCCCCTCCTACGGAATGGGAGAGACGGACCCGGCCAAGGCGGCCAAGCTCCTGAAATATGAGTTGGCGCCCGGCAGCGAAGCCCTGCTGGAGCAGTACCTGTCAGAGCAGCACCGGGCCGCCGAGATCCGGATGGCGTCCCAGGTGAGGGCCCCGTGAGCGCGCGCGAAGACCTCGCCAGGCTGGTCCGGCAGGCCGAATCGGGAACCGCCGGCCCCCCTGACCCGCGCTGGGCCGCGCTGACCGTGGACGTTGAGCGCGCCCGCAGGGCCGCCGTCCTCATGCTTTTCGGCGTGCTCGACGACGTCCCCGCGGCGTCCGGCAAGCCGTTGGCCGCGGCCGACCTGGACGTCCTCCTCCTGGAACGGGCCCACACCCTGGGGTCCCACCCGGGGCAGGTGGCATTCCCCGGCGGCAGCATCGACCGGGACGAGACACCCGTGGCCGCCGCCCTCCGCGAAGCCGAGGAGGAAACCGGGCTGGACTCGGCCGGCGTGGAGGTCTTAGGCACCCTCCAGGAGCTGGGCCTGGCGCACAGCAACTTCCTGGTGACGCCGGTCCTCGCCTGGTGGCACGCTCCGTCGCCGGTCCGGGTGGTGGACTACGGTGAGTCGGCCCAGGTGTTCCGCGTCCCGGTCCGGGACCTGCTGGACCCCGACAACCGGGTAATGGCCACCGTCCACCGGGCCGGCCGCACGTTCGACAGCCCGGCCTTCACCGTCAACGGCGTGCTGGTGTGGGGGTTCACCGGAATTGTGCTCAGCGGGCTGTTCGACCAGCTCGGCTGGTCCGTCCCGTGGGACCGGAACCGGCTGCACCCGGTGGCGGTGTAGGCGTCAGGCCTGCCGGCGCAAGTCCACGACAATGCCCGTGGCGGCATTTTCCCGCATTGCGTTGATGCCGTCCCGCAGCATCGTCAGGGATGGAAAAGTCGGAGAAACCGCGACGATATTCCCTTCGGCGTCTGTAAGCCGCAGCCGGTAGGACTCGTCCCCAACACGGTGTATTTCAAATCTTCCCGCCATGGACGGGGACCTCCCTGGTATGCGTCGTTGCATCGGTGACCGGATCTGCTTCAGCCATTTTGACTGTAACCGCCGTCACCGCACCCGTCGAGCTACCGCCGGGTAGGTTACCTTGCGTCTCAAAGGCGTGTTTTCCTGCCGAACCTCGGGGCCCTATTTGGCACGGTCGTAGGAGTCCACCACGGCAAGGCTCACCGGAAACTCCACCGGAATCGGGCCGAACAACAGCTCCTTGGCCGCGCTGGCCGCCTCCTCGATGGCGGCGATGCAAGCCTCCACCTGCTCCGCCGGAGCGTGCACCATCACTTCGTCGTGGAGGAAGAACACCAGCTCGGGCCGGCCGGCCCCGCTCCCCACCGCGCCGGCAGCCCGCAAGGTGCGCAACCGTCGTCGTAATTCCGCCAGCCAGCACGCCGCCCAGTCCGCCGCCGAGCCCTGGACCACGAAGTTCCGCGTGAAACGGCCCCGCGACCGGGCGATCGACTCGGCCCGCCGTTGCTCCTCCGCTGTTGCCGAACGTTGGCTTTGGTACCAGCGTTCGGACGGGGGAGGGCTGCTCCGGCCCAGCCTGGTGGTGACCGTTCCTCCGGCTTCGCCCGCCCGTGCCGCCCGCTCCACGAAGTCGACGGCGCGGGGATAGGTGCGTGCCAGCTGGGGCATCAGCCGGCCTGCTTCACCGGAGGTGGCACCATACATTGCGCCCAGCAGCGCCATCTTCGCCTTGGCCCGGTCCCCGCCGAATCCCTTGGCGGCAATCCCGGCGTAGAGGTCCTGGTCCCGGGCCGCCTCCGCCATGGACGAATCCTGCGCAAGGGCCACCAGGACCCGGGGTTCGAGCTGCGAGGCGTCGGCGACGATGAGCTTGTGGCCGGGATCGGCGTGCACGGCACCGCGGACCTGGCGTGGAATCTGCAGGGCGCCGCCGCCGCGGGAAGCCCAGCGGCCCGAGACCACGCCCCCCACGACGTACTCCGGCCGGAACCGGCCGCCGTCCACCCAGGCATCCAGCCAGGACCAGCCGTTGGCTGTGTGCAGCCGGGACAGGCTCTTGTACTCCAAGAGCGGCTCAATGACCGGGTGGTTCGACTCCCTCAGCTCCCATTTCCGGGTGCTCTTCACCTCGATTCCGTTACGGTGCAGGGCCCGCATCAAGTCCTGCGGCGAATCGGGATTGAGTCCGGGAGCGTTGAGCAGGCCGCGCAGTTCCGCCGCCAACGCTTCGAGCCTGGGCGGACGCTGTCCGGCGGCGGGCCGGGGCCCGAGGTGGCCGGACAGTATTTGTTCGTGCAGGTCTTCGCGCCACGGGACGCCGGCGTGCTGCATCTCCGCAGCCACCATGGCGCCCGCTGACTCCGCCGCCAGCAGCAGCTGGAGCCGGTTCCGGCGGTTTTCCGCCGTGTCCACCGCTGCCATGGCGGACTGCTGGGCAGCGTATTCGGTTCGGAGCTCGTCCAGGGACACACCGGGCGCGGCACCGGCGTTGGGGTCTTCGAACAATGCGCCCTGGTCTGCCGGGGGACGCGGCGGCAGCAGTGTCTTCGGGGGCAGCAGCGGATCCTCCACGGGGACCCGGTCCGTGTTCCGGGCGTACTCCGTGTGCGCGCTGAACTGCGAAAAGGCCAGGATGTTGCCGCAGAGGCTGACGTCATAGCAACGCTCCACCTCCACCCCGGACTTGAGCAGTGCGGGGTACCAGTCCTGCGTCCGGTGCCAAATCCAGCGGGGCGGCTGGCCGCCGGGGCGCCGGGCTTCCAGGTCGCGGACGACGGCGGCAAGGTCCGCCAGTGCCACGGGCCGGGGTTCCGGGTTGGCCGGCTCGGGATGTCCCGCCTGCGTCAGCTGCTGGAGGGCCGCGCCGCGGGGGTGGGCGGCGAGCAGCAGGTACATGCTCCAATTCTGCCCTGTTTGCGGAGCTGCCCGGAGGCATGTTGTCCACATATAGGATTTCCTGCCTACTCCGATGGCCGGGATATTAGACAGAGTGGCTCCATGAGCAGGCACCAGCTGAACGCACCCCGGTCCGGTCCGGAACATTCCGGGGCACCCTCGCGGCGGCCGCCGGGCGGGGCGCCGGGAGCGGCTGTTGTGTCGGCCGATGGGCCGGACGTTCGAGGCGCGGCCTGGCTGCCGGACGGGTCCGGAGAAGTATTGCTGGTCACCTCCTCCGGGGTGCTGCGTTCCGAGGTGGAGCGCATTGTGGCGGCTGCGGGGGCGCACCTGCGTGTTGTCCCCGATGCCGTCGAAGCCGGGCGGCACTGGGATGCCGCGGCAGCGGTCCTCGTGGGCAGCGATGTGCGCGAACTGCCACCGCGCCGGCGCACGCCGGCGGTCATGGTTGGCCTGGACGGTGAAGGGGACAGCCTCTGGCACCTCGCCGCCGCCTTGGGGGCGGAACGCGTTGCCGTGCTGCCGGACGCCGCGGCCTGGCTGGCAGACCACCTCAGCCGGTCCCGCTCGCCAGGTCCGGGTGGGGTGGTCCTGGGCATCACGGGCGGGTGCGGCGGTGCAGGGGCCACCACGGCCGCCATCTGGATTGCCCAGGCAGCCGCCCGGCTGGGTGTGCACGTCCTGATGGTTGACGGCGATCCCTGGGGCGGTGGACTTGAACTTGCGCTCGCCGCGGAGGATATCCCTGGCCTCCGGTGGCCGGACCTCGCCGAGGCCAGGGGCAGCATTGACCCCGTGCAGCTGGTGGATTCCCTGCCTGCGGCGGGAGGCTTGTCCTTCCTCTCGTGGCCTGCCACCCGGGAGCAACCGCTGCCGGTCCCCGCCGCTGCCATGGCCGGGGTCCTCGACGCCGCCCGCCGTGGCTACGAACTGGTGGTGGTCGATGTGGGGCGGGGTGCAGGGCCGCTGAACACGGTGGCGTGGGACTGCGACCGGATCATGGTGGTGGTCCCGGCCCAGCTCAAGGCGGCGGTGGCAACCGTTCGCCTGCTCCAGGAGCTTCCCCCGGTCGAGGCCGCACTGCTGGTCCGCGGGCGTCCCGGCGCCGCGTTGGACACTTCGCTGATCTCCGACGCCGTCGGGCTGCCGGTGCAAGGCAGGATCCCCGAACTGCGCGCCGTACCAGGTGCCGCGGAGGCGGGCCGCCTGCTGGACTTGGGGAAGCGGCGGAACATACGGCGCTTCGCCGCCGCGGCCCTCGAGTGGCTCGGCGATGACCTGTACGCGGGGGATGCGGCATGATGCGTCCGCAGGGAACTCCCGGGTTCGCCAGGCGGGATGCGGGCAGCGGGGCGGCGCCGGGAAACGCGGGCGCCCGGCGGAACGCCCGGATCCTGGAAACCAACCAGGCAGGCCGCTCCGGGCGGTCGGGGAATGCAGCAGGGACCGGAAGGGCAGTGGACGCCGGCCTGCTGGAGTCCGTCCGCGAGTCGATGATGGCCGAGGCAGGGGCCGTGACGCCCTCACGGGTTGCCGCGGCGGTCCAGGCCACCGGCAAGCTGCTGGGTACCGCCGGTTCGCTGGCCGCGGTCGAGCGGATCAGCGCTGAACTCAACGGCTTGGGACCGCTTCAGGAACTCACCCGGGATCCGGCCGTCACGGACATCTTCGTGAACGCGCCGGGCTCTGTCTGGGTGGACAGGGGACACGGCATCGAGCGGGTTTCCGTCCGGTTCGACGATGAGGCCCAAGTGCGGGCACTGGCCGGCAGGCTTGTGGCTGCAGGTGGCCGGCGCCTGGATGACGGCTCACCGTGCGTCGATGTAAGGCTCGCCGGCGGCTACCGTGTCCACGCCGTGTTGCCGCCGGTTTCCACGTCCGGGACGCTGCTGAGCATCCGGATCCGCCGGGAGCGGGTATTCACCATGGCGGAACTCCGGGCCGCCGGGATGTTCGGCCCGAGGGTGCAGGCAGTGCTGGAAGCCGTGGTGGCCAGGAGGTTGAGCTTCCTGGTCAGCGGGGCCACCGGTTCCGGCAAGACCACGCTGCTGTCCACCTTGTTGGGATTGTGTGCGCCGGACGAACGCCTCGTCCTGATCGAGGATGCGTCCGAGCTGAACCCGGTCCACCCGCATGTGGTGGCCCTTGAATCGCGTCCTGGAAACCTTGAAGGCGGGGGAGCCGTGGACCTGGGGGAACTCGTCAGGCAGGCCCTGCGCATGCGCCCGGACCGCCTGGTGGTGGGCGAGTGCCGGGGGCCCGAAGTGCGCGAGCTCCTCACCGCGATGAACACCGGCCACAGCGGTGGCGGCGGAACCATCCACGCCAACACCGCAACGGCGGTCCCGGCCAGGCTCACAGCGCTCGGGGCCCTCGCCGGATTGGGGCCGGAGGCGGTACGGCTCCAGGCGGCCAGCGCGCTGGACGTGGTCATCCACCTCGGCCGGACGCCCCGGGGCAGGGAAGTCCTTTGCGTGGGACTCCTCGGCGACGGTCCCGAGGGCCTTGGCGTGGTGCCGGCCGTCGAGGAATCCGGAAAGCCGGGCCCGGGCTGGCCTGCGCTGGCAGCCCGGTTGGGGCTGGATTCCGGGGAAGCCCCGTGACGCTCTTCCTGGCGGCGCTCCTTTGCACCGCCGTGCTGCTCCTCAAACCGCCGCTGCGTGCGCCGGCGAGATTGCGCGCCGTGGCGCGGAACTCCCCGGGAGCGCAACGAACCCCCACGCGCAGGATGCTGCCGTGGTCCCGGCGCTCCGGCCGCGACTCGGCCGGTAAACGCGGAATGGGCCTGACCCTGATGGTGCAGCAGTTGGCGGCGCTGCTCAGGGGCGGACGGACGCCCGCACGGCTCTGGGATGAACTGTGGGCCGTGTACGGCGTCCCCGGCGGCCAAGAGCAGCGGCTCCCGGATGCCGCACGCCCCGAGCGCCCCGTACTGGCGAGCGGGTCAACCACAGTCCTCGCATCAGCCCGTGCAGCCGCGGCTACCGGAGCTCCCGTGTCCGAGGCCATCCGTCGGGTGCTTCCCACGGCATTCCCGGGCCGGGACCGTGAAGCCGCAACTTGGTCTGAGCTGGCGGCCTGTCTCGATATCGCTGAAGCCAGTGGATGCCCGCTCGCTGACGTGCTGACCAGGTTTGCGGCCCAGCTGGAGGCCGGGGAAGACGCCGACGCCGCCAGGCAGACGGCCCTTGCAGGGCCTAAAGCCACGGTCCGCCTGTTGACCTGGCTTCCGTTGATGGGACTCGGACTGGGCGCAGCCCTGGGGGTTGACCCGTTAGCCACGCTGCTGGGCACCCCCCTTGGACTGGCAGCGCTGGTAGGCGGCATAGTCCTCACCATGGCCGGCCGGGTGTGGTCCGCCCGGCTCGTTTCGGCCGCTGCGGAGTCAGGGCCATGACGCCGGAATGGGGTCAGGGGCCGGCGCTGTTCCTGCTCCTCGCCATGGCTGCCTGGTTGTCCTGTTCAGGCCGCAGCCGGTCACGCCGACGCCTGCGGCGCCTGAACCTGGACGCCCCGCGGGAGAACCACCACCAGGCACCTGCGGGGACCGAAAAGGGCCGTGCTGGGGGCATCAGGGACACAGCCATGATGCTCGAACTCGTGGCGGCGATGCTGGACGCCGGGGCCGGAATCGGGCGGTCGCTGGAACTGGTGGCCGCCTCGGCAGCCCCGCACTACCGGGACTCCCTGCGTCCAGTGGTCTCCGCCCTGGCCATCGGCGCCGACTGGGAGACGGCGTGGCGAAGCTCAGCCGTACGGCTTCCGGAGGTCCTGGAGCTCCGGGACGCCCTCGGGTTTGCCGCGCTGACTGGTGCACCGTCATCCGCGATCCTGTATGCGCAGGCTGCAAGGCTTCGGCGCGAGAGATTCCGTGCCGCAGAAAAACGCGCCGCCTCGCTTGGCGTGAAGCTGGTGGTCCCGCTGGGCCTTTGCTCGCTCCCTGCCTTCATCTGCCTGGGCGTCGTCCCGGTGCTGCTCGCCCTGGTTCCGTCCGGCTCCTAGACCGCCCGCCCGGGCACCCCGGCGCCTCGGTCCTTTCCTCCACAAGGGGGCGGCGGCCCGGCTTTTCCACTTAGCCCACCCCATCCCTTACCGGCCGCACCGCCGGCGGGAAGAGTCGAGACAGCCGGGGAAACATCCCGGCAGACCCATGAAAGGAAAACACATGTCCATCAACCACCACGGCTGCTCCGCCGGAACATCCGCGCTCGCCCACTCCGCCACTGCCGGCACCTCACCTGGCGGACAAGGGTTCGCCACCGGCGGCGCCGGGCAGGTTTCCGCGCCAACCGGTTCTGCCAGGCATGGGGCAGCGGCCGCAGACGGCAATGTCGTTGAGCTTTATCCGGGATCGGACCCATTCCGGCATGGGAACCGGCGCAGGGCCCGGCTGCTGGGCTCTGAGGCAGGCATGGCCACGGCGGAATATGCCATCGCCACCCTGGCCGCCGTCGGCTTCGCAGGGCTGCTCGTGTTCATCCTTCGCAGTGATGAAGTCCGTGGCTTCCTGCTGAACCTGATCCGGACCGCGCTGGCGTTGCCGTGACCGGCCCCCATGCGCCGGGCACTGCCGATTCACCCGACACGCCCCATGCGCCGGGCAGCACCAGTTCGCCTGCCAAACCCCGTGCTCCGGGCGCTGCCGATGTGACGCCCAGGCGGATTGCCAGGGGCGCGGTCACAGCAGAGTTCGCAGTGGCGCTGCCGGCGGTACTGGCGCTGCTTGCCATGCTGCTGGCCGGAGCCGCCGCAGGTATGACGCAACTGCGGATCGAAGAAGGAGCCCGCGCCGGGGCGCGGGCCCTGGCTCGGGGCGAAGACCCCGGCGCCGTGGAACGGACAGTCAGGACCCTTGCCGGCGAAACGGCGGCCGCGTCCATTGCGGCCGACGGCGAATGGTTCAGCATCACCGTCACCGACCATGTGTCCGGACCGCTGGGCGCATCGATTCCGTGGACCCTCACTGCACGTGCATCGACGCGGAGTGAGTCGCCGGGAACCGGCGGTGCAGACGGGACCCGCAACGGCAGCGGCCTGACCGATGGAAAGGGAAACCGGTGACGGCGATGGAAAAGCGCCTCCCAGCAAAGGCCCGGGCGTGCCGCCCGGCCTCACGGTACTGCCGCCCAGTTGACAGGCTGGGGCGTGTTGGTAGTTCGTCCAGCTGGTTGGGTGCGCACAATGGCCGGGACCGCGGCTCCGGAACGCTCATGGCGGCCGGGCTGGCGCTGGTGGTCATGACAGCCATGGCCGTCATGCTCTTGCTCGCCCAGTCGGCCGTGCTGGCCAGCCGGGCGGCCGCAGCCGCGGACTTGGCAGCCCTCGCAGCGGCCGACGCCCTCCGCGGCATCACAACAGGGGAGCCCTGCATGGTTGCGTCGGAGGTGTCGGCCCGCCATGCCGCCACAGTGATCAGTTGCGTGGAAGGGGCCGGACAGACCGTTGACGTGCGGACCGAGCTCAACGAACGGTCGCTCCTGGGCGCCGCCACGGGACATGCACGGGCAGGGCCCCCTCCGTAGCGGCTGCCGTGTGGCGGCGCACGGGACTGTCCATGCCTCCCTGCACGTCCGTCAGTCCCGCACGTCCTTTAGTCCGGCATGCCCTTTAGTCCCGCACGTCCCGCTCAGCTCCCGACGTCCAGCACCTCCCGGCTGGCTTCCGAAGCGTCCTTGAGCAGGACGTCCAGCAGGGTTACGGCCGCGGCCTTGTCCAACGGGTTGTTCTTATTGCCGCACTTGGGCGACTGGACGCAGGACGGGCAGCCGGTGTCACACTCACAGGCCTTGATGGCGTCCCGCGTTGCCGCCAGCCACACCATGGCCTTGTCGAAGCCCCGTTCGGCGAACCCGGCGCCCCCGGGGTGCCCGTCATACACAAAGATGGTGGGCACCCCGGTATCGGCGTGCAGTGCGGTTGAGACCCCGCCGATATCCCACCGGTCGCTGGAAGCCACCAAGGGAAGAAGACCAATTGCCGCGTGTTCGGCAGCGTGCAGGGCACCCGGGAACTGGTCCTCGATCAGTCCCGCCGCCGTCAGGGAACGGTTCTCCACCACGAACCACACAGCTTTGGTGAACAGGTCGCGGGCGCCCAGCTTCAACGGTTCCTCGCCCAGCACCTCATTGGAAATCAGTGCCTTGCGCTGGAATGACACAACCTGGGTGGTGACCTTCACGTCGCCGAAGTGCACCGTCACGTCACCCCACTGCATGGTTCGCTGGGTCTCCAGCACCTCGATCTGGGTCACGTCCCGTGCGGTCGTGTAATAGTCCGGGTTGGCGCGCCGCACCATGACGCAGTGATCGTCCTCGTTGAGGTCCTCCACCACATAGGTATCGCCCTGGTGGACGTACACCGCCCCGGTGTGCGCCTGGTAGTGGGTCTGCGGCGAGTCCATGGTCCCCAGGAGCGAACCGGTCTCGGCGTCCACGATGCTGACTGGTCCCCCTCCGTCCGCCCGGAGGTTGACCATGGCGGCGGCACTCTGCGAATGGGTCCAGAACCAGCCGGCAGGCCGGCGCCGGAGGTAGCCCTGTGCCACCAGCCGGTCCAGGAGCATCTTTGCGGTATCGCCGAAGAGATCGAGCTCCGCCGGTCCCAGCGGAAGTTCAGCGGCCGCGGCGCACAGATGGGGCCCCAGGACGTAGGGATTTGAAGGGTCAAAGACTGTTGCTTCCACCGAAACATCGAAAATGGCCTCGGGATGGTTCACCAGGTAGGTGTCCAGGGGGTCGTCGCTTGCCACGAAGGCCGCAATCGCATCCTGGCCGGCGCGGCCCGCCCTGCCGATCTGCTGGAACAGCGAGGCCCGCGTTCCAGGCCACCCGGCCACCAGGACCGCATCAAGGCCGGAAATGTCGATCCCCAGTTCCAGGGCCGACGTACTGGAAACACCCAGCAACTGGCCGGAACGCAACGCCTTCTCTACCGCCCGGCGTTCCTCCGGCAGGTAGCCCGAACGGTACGCGGCCACGCGTTGCGGCAGGCTCGGATCCACTTCGTCGAGAAGCCGTTTGGTAACGGCGGAGATGGTTTCCGCGCCACGTCGTGACTTGATGAATGCGATGGTGCGGATCTGCGCGGACACCAGGTTGGCCAGCAAGTCAGAGGTCTCCGCCACGGCCGTCCGTCGTTCCTTGGCGCCGTTCTCGCCGCGGACGTCCGTCAGCGCCGGCTCCCAGAGGGCCACCGTCGTGGCACCGTGGGGCGAGCAGTCGCGGGACACCGCAGTGACGGGGGCGCCAATGAGGCGCGCGAAGGAGACGTCAGGCTCCGACGCCGTGGCCGACGCCGCAATGAACACCGGCTCCGGGTACGACGATCCTGCCCCGTAGTAGGCGCAGATCCGGCGCAGCCGCCGCATCAGGTTCGCCACGTGGGAGCCGAACACGCCACGGTAACTGTGCGCCTCATCGACGATGACATAGCGCAGCCGGCGGAAGAACGACGCCCACCAGGCGTGGTTGGGGAGGATGCCGAAGTGCAGCATGTCGGGGTTGGCAAGGATGAAGTTCGCGTGGTCCCGGATCCAGCGGCGGGCAGCGGGATCCGTATCACCGTCGTAGGTTTCCGCCCGGACCGTGGGCAGTTTCAAAGCACGGATGGCGTTCAACTGGTCCGCCGCCAGGGCCTTGGTGGGGGAGAGGTACAGCGTCACGGCGCCGTCGTCGTGGATCTTCCCCGGGTCCGCCAGCACACGCAACTCCGACCGGTGGATCGCGTCCAGCGCCGGCAACTGGTACGCCAGCGATTTCCCCGACGCGGTTCCGGTGGCCACCACCACGTGCTTCCCCGCATGGGCGGCGTTGGCGGCTTCCACCTGGTGGCGGTACGGCTCCCGGATGCCGAGCGAGCCGTACGCCTCAACGAGGTCCTGGTGCATCCATTCAGGCCAGGGCTCGTGGACCGCCTCCCGCGCGGGGATGGTGCGGACATGACGGAGCTGTTCCGGTTCCGGGCCGCGGCCCAGGAGGGGAATCAGGGAGTCATGGGGGGTCACCCCACCATTGTTTCACCCGGCACCAAGCCGGAGGGCAGCGGTTCGCCAAACGCACAACCGGGCAGCGGCACCCTCAGCTGAGCGAAAGATCCGCTCCGTCATGGGACGCCGAGAGCATCAGGACGCGGGCCACCGTGGTCCAGCCCAGGTGTGAGTACAGTTTCTGCCCGTCAGTGGACGCCAGCAGGAGTCCTGTCCGCACGTCGTGGCCGAAGGCCTGGGCCGCCAAGGCCCGCATGATGAGGCTTCCCAGGCCCCTGCGCTGGAATGCGGGTTCGGTGATGATCTTGTCGAACACCGCGGTATCGCCAACCACGAACACCCTTCCGCTGGCCGCGATCTCGTCCCCGGATCGGACCTCTGCGTAGTGCACGCCATCCCGCTCGAACGTGGACAGGCTCAGGTCGTCGTCGGAAAGCCACGGATCCTCAGCGTCCTGGGTCTCCATGTCCACGATCATCATCGTCTGGGAATCGGAGGTGACGTTCAGCCCGTGCTTGGCCGCCAGGCCACTGAACCTGGCGGGATCGTGGGTGAGGATGGTCAGCACCCGGGCGGGCGCTTCGGCAGTGGTGGCGGCCAGGGCCGCGAACTCGTCAGGGGTGGGTTCGGACGCAAAAACTTCCCAGTCACCGCTGGTGTCAGCCCGGAATACGGCAGGGAACCGGCCATGCGTCGAGGTCCGGTAGCCGCGACATCCGGCCCAGCCCGCAACCCACACCTGAAACAGGCCAGTGATGTCTTCAACCAGGGTTTCCTGACTCATGGCATGAAGACTATTCCAGCCGGATCGCCAGCAACAGGGGGTGGCCAAGTGCTTATGGAATTGTGATACGCGTCTGCTCCCGGGCCGGCGATAACCGTGCACCCGGCCGGCGGTACCCTTAAATACGTGGCTTTGAACCGAATTGTGCTTTTTTACGGCTTTACCCCCATCGCGGATCCGGACGCCGTGCGGCTTTGGCAGCGCGCCCTGTGCGAGAAGCTCGGCCTGACCGGCCGCATCCTCATCTCCAAGGACGGAATCAACGCCACGGTGGGCGGGCAAATCGGCGCGGTCAAGCAGTACGTCAAGACCACCCGCGAGTATCCGGGGTTCCGGGGCATCGACGTGAAATGGTCCGACGGCGGCGCAGAGGACTTCCCGAAGCTCAGCGTCAAGGTGAGGGACGAGATCGTCTCCTTCGGTGCTCCCGGAGAACTGACTGTCGACGCCAATGGAGTAGTGGGCGGAGGCAAGCACCTCAAGCCGGAGGAACTGCACGAACTGGTGGACGCCAAGAAGCAGGGCGGCGAGGACGTGGTGTTCTTCGACGGCCGGAATGCCTTCGAAGCCGAAATCGGCCGGTTCAAGGACGCCGTGGTCCCGGACGTCGCCACCACGCACGACTTCATCAAGGAACTCGACTCGGGCAAGTACGACGACCTCAAGGACAAGCCTGTGGTCACCTACTGCACCGGCGGCATCCGCTGCGAGGTCCTCTCCAGCCTGATGGTGAACCGCGGCTTCAAAGAGGTCTACCAGCTCGACGGCGGTATTGTCCGCTACGGCGAGGCATTCAAGGACCAAGGGCTCTGGGAAGGCTCACTCTACGTCTTCGACAAGCGCATGCACCTCGAGTTCAGCGAGGACGCCAAAACGATCGGCCAGTGTGCCCGCTGCTCCGCACCCACCAGCAAATTCGAGAACTGCTCCAACCCCAGCTGCCGGACCCTGACGCTGTACTGCGCCGGGTGCGCCTCCAGCCCGGAGACGCTCCGCTGCCCCGAGGGCTGCGCCGCTGCCTGAGCCCGCACGTCAAAGCCTGCGCAGCCGGAACGCATAGTTCGCCGCGCTGCCCGCTTCCAGCCGCACCGTCAGTACGCTCCGGGTGGAGAGATAGAAGACGTTCTCCCGGTTGATGCCGCACCGAAGGCCAAGATCCACCAGCGTCACGTCCTCGGTACTCACCGTGAACGTCACCCTGCGCTGGCTTCGGCAGGCCAGGGCCAGCGTGTAGGTCCCGGCCTCCAGGGCCGGTGATGCCACGGTCCGCACCTCCCCGGACCCCAACAACCCGGCATCGGCCTGGACCTCCGGTCCCGTACCCTCCGGAAGCGCCCGGGACACCCAATCACCGAGGTCGGCGCCGCTGACCGGGTCCTGTTGCAAAGGATCGCGGGTGAACGCCGGAACCGGGGCGATGGTGGCGCCGCCCTGGACGGCACCGGCCCGGCCGTCGTCGTACGTATATTCGCAGCCCGCCAGGGCACCTGCCGCAAGCACCAGTCCAAGGGCGACGGCGGCCGCGGGCTTCGGTGCCCGCGGCGCCCGTGCTGTCCTTCGGGGAAGGGGCGCGGAGAACCTCCGCACACTGGGCATAGTCCGACTGTATGCCCGCGACAGGCGCCGGGCCAGAGCCGGAACCCGGTGTTATTGCGCCGGGGCCAGCCGGTACGCGTAGAGCAGCGGGGCGTCCACGCTGGAGCTGCTGATTTGGACCCGGCCGCCGGCAGGCAGGTTGATCCTGGTGGTCTCGGCTCGGCCGTTGCAGGCCGCACCCGCTTCTGTGACAGCCTTGCCGTCCAGCGACACCGCGAAGAACGCCTTGCCGGTGCCGGCACACACCGCCGTAAGCGTGTAGCTGCCGGCAGGAACGGAAGCTGCTTCCTGCACAAGGTGGTCCCGGTTGAGGATCTTTCCCGAATCCTGGAGCACCACGTCCGCCGGGGACGTGGGCAGCGCCGTGGCCCGCCACTGCGGAACGTCCGCGGCCTCCACCGAGCCCGCAGGCGAGCACCCTGCGACGGTGAGTCCAAGGGCTGCGGCAACCAGTACCGCCGGCAGCGTACGGCGTACCGCGGCGGTGCGGGCGCGCGGAAGGAAGGACAGGCGGGAAGGCATGCTTCCACCGTACCCCGCTGCCGGGCCGGACTAAACTTGAGCGGTGCCTAGATCCCCGTACGAGTTCACCGCCGGCAACACTCCCGACGCACCCCGCAGCGACCTTCCCGGGCTGCTCGCGGCGCTCGCCGCTGACCTCCGCAGGATCGACTACACGCTCGACGGCGTCGCCCGGCTGCTGGGGCCCACGGCCTCCGCGGCGCTGAACCGGGACCAGGTCATTCCCGCCATGCTGGCAACCGCGCAGGCAGTGGAGCGCACCGCAGCGGCGGCGCCCCTTGCCGCCGTCGTCCGGCTGTGGCTCCTGGCCGAGCCGCAGGAACGGGAAACGCTCGACGCCGCGCTGCCGGGCATCGGAGTGGAAGGGCTCCTGGAATTGGGGCTGGTGCAGCCCGTCCCCGGCACGCCCCGCGTCACGGCCAAAGCCGACCTGCGCCCGTACGGCTGGGACGCCAACCCCGACGGCAGCGGCGGCGCTGAACTGTGGGTGGCCAGCGACCTCGCGGCCCACCAGCAGGCCGGAGTCCTGCGGCACGATCACGTGCTGGGCATCGGGCAGGCGTCCACCACGCTGGTGCAGACCACCATCCGGCAGCACACCGAACGCGCCCTGGACCTGGGCACGGGGTGCGGCATCCAGGCCTTCCACCTGCTGCACCACTGCCAGCACGTAACTGCCACCGACATCTCCGCACGCGCCCTGGCCTACGCCCGCTTCAACATCCTGCTCAACGCCGAGGCGCTCTCCGTGGACCCGGACCGGCTCGAGGACCGGGTGAGCCTGCGCCTGGGTTCGCTGCTGGAGCCGGTGGCCGGCGAGGAGTTCGGCCTGGTGGTGTCCAACCCGCCGTTCGTGATCACGCCGCGCAGCGCCGGCGAGGACGCGGCCGGCCAGTTCACCTACCGCGACGGCGGCCTGCCGGGCGATGAGATCGTCGCGTCCCTGGTGGCGGACCTGCCCGGCGTGCTGGCGCCGGGCGGCGTGGCCCAGATGCTGGGAAACTGGGAAATCCCCGCCGGCGCCAACTGGGATGAGCGGCCGAGGTCCTGGGTGCGGTCCGGCACCGATGCCTGGTTCATCCAACGGGAGCAGGTCAGCCCGGAACAATACGCGGAAACCTGGCTGCAGGACGCCTCCGAATCCCGGGACCGCACACACTACCGGGACGCCTACGCTGCATATCTCGCGGATTTCGAGTCCCGGAACGTCGCGGGGATCGGCTTCGGCATGGTTTGGCTGCGGCGCCCCGCTGCGGCCGTGCAGGGAGCCATCAGCCGCTACGAGGAAATCACGTACCCCATCGAGCAGCCCGTCGGACCCCACCTGGGCGCCGCCGTCGAACGCAACGACTGGCTGGCAGGGCACGATCTCGCCGGAACGCACCTGCTCGTGGCCGACGACGTCACGGAGGAGCGCCACCAGCGCCCCGGCGCCGAGCACCCCGGCGTGATCCTGCTCCGGCAAGGCGCGGGGTTGCGCCGCACCAACCTGATGAGCACCGAGCTGGCCGGGTTCGTCTCAGCGTGCGACGGCGACCTGGCCGCCGGGCAGATCGCCGCGGCACTGGAGGCCCTCCTGGGCGGAGAGGCCGGGTCATTCCAGCGCTCGCTGCTTGCCGACGTGGCCAACCTGGTGCGGGACGGGTTCCTCATTCCGGCCGCGTTTCCGGCCGCACAGTAAGCCCCCTTATGCTCCTGGCCGGGCCCCGTCTTTTCCACATGAATGCGCACGATTCCCCAAAATATGGTGAACTAGGCGAACATGGGCTCATCTGCCCCAGCAACCTTTTTCTGTAGGAGCACCGTGCCAAGCAAGGCCAAAACCGGCAAGAAACTCGTGATTGTGGAGTCTCCGGCCAAAAGCAAGACCATCGCCAAGTACCTCGGCGAGGGCTTCATCGTAGAGGCCTCCATTGGTCACATCCGCGACCTGCCGCAACCGTCCGAACTCCCGGCCGAGTTGAAGAAAACGTCGGTGGGCAAGTTCGCCGTCGACATCGACCACGACTTCAAGCCCTACTACGTGGTGTCTCCGGACAAGAAGAAAAAGGTGACCGAGCTCAAGGCTGCGCTCAAGGACGCCGACGAACTCTATCTCGCAACCGATGGGGACCGCGAAGGCGAAGCCATCGCGTGGCACCTGCTCGAAGTCCTCAAGCCCAAGGTCCCGGTCTACCGGATGACGTTCGGCGAAATCACCAAGGAAGCCATCCAGCGCGCCATGGGCAACCTGCGCGATGTTGACCAGGACCTGGTGGATGCCCAGGAAACCCGACGCGTGCTGGACCGCCTGTACGGCTACGAGATCTCCCCGGTGCTGTGGCGCAAGGTGGCCCGCGGCCTGTCCGCCGGCCGTGTGCAGTCCGTGGTCACGCGCATGGTGGTGGACCGCGAACGCGAACGGATGGCCTTCAAGGCCGCCTCCTACTGGGACCTGACCGGCCAGTTCGGCGCGGACTCCGGTTCGTTCAAGGCCAAGCTTGCCGCCGTTGACGGCGCCAAGGTGGCCAGCGGCCGCGACTTCAACGACAACGGCGAGCTCACCGCCAAGAACGTGGCCCACCTCAACGAGGAGCTTGCGACGTCCCTCGCCGCCGGGCTCCAGGATGCGGACTTCCGCGTCCGCTCGGTGGACACGAAGCCGTACACCCGGCGCCCGGCCGCGCCGTTCACCACCTCCACCCTCCAGCAGGAGGCCGGCCGCAAGCTGCGCTTCTCCTCCAAGAGCACCATGCAGGTGGCCCAGCGGCTCTACGAAAACGGCTACATCACCTATATGCGTACGGACTCGTCGGCGCTGAGTGACGAAGCCATCACCGCCGCGCGCCGGCAGGCCTCGGAGCTCTACGGGCCGGAATACATTCCGCAGTCACCGCGCGTCTACTCCAACAAGGCCGCCAACGCGCAGGAAGCGCACGAGGCCATCCGCCCGGCGGGAGATTCCTTCCGCACGCCGGCCCAGGTTGCCAAGCAGCTCTCCGGGGACGAGTTCCGCCTGTACGAGCTCATCTGGAAGCGCACCGTGGCGTCCCAGATGGGTGACGCCAAGGGCTCGACGGCGACCATCCGCCTTGGTGCCATTGCCGCCGACGGGCGGGACGCCGAGTTTTCCGCCTCCGGCACCGTCATCACCTTCCCCGGCTTTCTGGCCGCTTACGAGGAAGGCAAGGACGAGACCCGCGGCGATGACGAGTCCGACGAAGCACGCCGGCTCCCGAACGTGGCCAAGGACGACTCCCTCACTGCCGCGGACATCCTGGCGGTGGGCCACGAAACCTCGCCGCCGCCGCGCTACACGGAAGCGTCCCTGACCGCCGAACTGGAAAAGAAGGGCATTGGCCGCCCGTCGACGTACGCGTCCACGATCTCCACCATCCAGGACCGCGGCTACGTCCGGAAGCAGGGCTCCGCGCTGGTGCCCAGCTGGATCGCGTTCTCGGTGATCCGGTTGTTGGAGCAGCATTTCAGCGACTACGTGGACTACGAATTCACCGCCGACATGGAAGGCGACCTGGACAAGATCGCCAACGGCCAGGAGGCGGGAGCTTCGTGGCTCCGGCACTTCTACTTCGGCGAGGACTCCGACCCCGGCCTGTTGAGCATCGTGAACAACCTGGGCGAGATCGATGCACGTGAGATCAACTCCATCCCGATCACCGACGACATCACCTTGCGGGTGGGCAAATTCGGCCCGTACCTGGAAAGTTCGGCAGCCGTCGTCGATCCCAAGACGGGCGAGATCGTGGAGTCGGCCCGCGCCAACGTTCCCGAGGACCTGGCCCCGGACGAACTGACCGCGGCCAAAGCCATTGAGCTGATGGAGACTGCGGCGCCGGAGGAGCGCGTACTCGGTGCAGACCCGCACACGGGACACACTGTTGTGGCCAAGAACGGCCGCTACGGCGCCTACGTCACCGAGATCATCCCGGAAATGACCGACGAAGACCTGGCCAAGCAGCCGGTGGAGTACTACAAGAACGGCAAGCCCAAGCCGCCCAAGAAGCCGGTCAAGGCCAAGCCGCGCACGGGTTCGCTGTTCAAGTCCATGACCGTGGAGTCCGTGACGCTGGACGAGGCCCTGCAGCTCATGAGCCTGCCCCGCGCGCTGGGCGAGGACGCCGAAGGCAACCTCATTACGGTGCAGAACGGCCGGTTCGGTCCATACCTGAAGAAGGGCACGGATTCGCGCTCCATCGGATCCGAAGAGGAAATCTTCACCATTACCCTGGAGCAGGCGCTGGAGATCTATTCACAGCCCAAGCAGCGCGGAGCCCGTGCCGCCGTGCCGCCGCTGGCGGAGTTCGGTCCGGACCCGGTGTCGGAGAAGAACATCGTGGTGAAGGAGGGCCGTTTCGGTCCGTATATCACCGACGGCATCACCAACATCACGGTTCCGCGTGCCACCTCCCTGGAGGAACTCACCCGGGAACAGGCCGTGGAGCTGTTGGCCGAGAAGCGCGCCAAGGGCCCGGTCAAGCGGACGGCCACCCGCAAGGCACCCGCGAAGAAGAAGGCAACGGCCAAGAAGTAGTCCTGGGACCGCCGAAGTCGCCGGAGCGGTGCGGGCTCGCCGGAAAGAACCGGCGAGCCCGCATTTTTCCGGCGATTTCGGGTCATGGCAGCGACTCTGTTTGCGGTGCAGGGCACATCGTGATCGGGTAGACGGTATGACTGAACAGCCCGCGCACACGGATCTCCAGCCGCTCAACGACCTTGAGGAGAAGCTCGCCACCGGCGGGCAGGAAGACGCCAATCCCGTGGACGTCATCCTGTCCTTCCTGAACAGTGAGGTCTACATCATCAGCTCGGACACGGTGGAAGGCGTGGACTCCCAGGTTGAGCCGCTGGTCCTTGCCAACGCGGACGGCCGCCCCGTCCTCGCCGTCTTCTCACACCCCACCCGGGTGGACCAGCAGTACCTGGAAGCCGCACCCAACGTGCTGGGCACCCAGGGTGCGGCCATCATCGCCAACCTCGGCGACGAACTGGGCATGGTGATCAACCCCGGTGCCGCCTACGGCTTCGAGATCGATCCCGAAGGCGTGGCGAACATCCGGCGGGACTTCAAGCGCGCCGACGAGCAATAATGTCCCCATGCGTCTAGGCGTCCTCGACATCGGATCCAACACCGTCCACCTGCTCCTGGTGGACGCGCACCCCGGTGCGCAGCCGGTCCCGTTTGCGTCCCACAAGCGGCCGCTGTCCCTGGTCCAATACCTTGAACCGGACGGCAGCATCAGCGACGAGGGGCAGCATGAGCTGACCGAGTTCGTCCTGGAGGCCTGGGAGTTCGCCGCCCGGCACAAGGCCGAAGACCTGCTGGCATTCTGTACCTCGGCCATCCGGGAGGCCACCAACGGCCCCGCCGTGCTGGCCCGGGTCAAGCACGAGACCACGGTGACGCTCCAGGAACTCACCGGGAGCGAAGAAGCGTCCATGACGTTCTTCGCGGTGCGGCGGTGGCACGGGTGGGGCGCCGGCCCCATCCTGAACCTGGACATCGGTGGCGGATCCTTTGAAATGGCCTTCGGCCAGGACGAGCTTCCGGAGGTGGCCACCTCCGTGCCGCTTGGCGCCAGCAGGCTCACCCGCGACTGGTTCCCCGAGGACCCGCCGTCGGCCAAAAGCGTCAAGGAACTGCGGCGCTATATCAGGGCCACCCTCAAGCCTGCTGTCCGGGAATTCGACGGCCTCGGCCGGGCCAACGTGGTGGCAGGCACCTCAAAAACCTTCCGGTCCTTGGCCCGGATCGCCGGGGCCGCGCCCAGCGCTGAGGGCCCCTACGTCAAGCGCGAACTTCACGCCTCGGACCTGGGCATCTGGACCCAGCGGATCTCGGCCATGAGCTCCGAGGACAGGCTGCACCTCCCCGGTGTATCCGAAGCGCGGGCGCACCAGCTCCTTGCCGGCGCGCTGGTGGCCGAGGCCGCCCTGGAGATGTTCAAGTTCAAGAAGCTGCGCATCTGCCCCTGGGCCCTGCGCGAGGGGCTCATCCTGCGCCGCCTGGACCAGCTGGTCTTCGCCGGGCCGCTGGAACCGGCGCCCCATGTGGCCGCGTCGCGCCCGGTGGAACCTGCCGTCTAGCAACCAAACGTTCGGCCTGGCCGGGCCGCGCCTCCAGCTGAGCTTAAATGAGGAAGCACCGGGGCCGGCAACAGGAAAATGGGGGAAAACCTGTTGCCGAGCCACCGGTGCCTTGGCAGGCATCCCCATGCCTGCCGCATCACTCGCACCCTCAATGAGGTAATAACTACGTTAGGACTCCAAGTTGTGCGCTGCCTGCGCTGAACATGGGAGTTGCCTGTGAATGCATGCGTGCTGCAATGATGGAGGCATGAGCAACCGAATTGCATTCCTTGGCTGTGGATCCATGAACGAGGCCATTCTTGGCGGTCTGCTGGAGGCCGGCACGGACCCCGGGGATGTGGTGGCCACCGTCCGCCGCGCGGAGCGCGCCTCGGAACTCGCCGAACGGTACCCCGGTATTACCGCGATCGCCGGCGAGGAAGAACCCGACAACAACAAACAGGCCACCAAGGGATCCGCCGTCGTCATCCTTGGCGTCAAACCGGTGGGCATTGCTGACCTGGCCCGCGAAATCGGCCCTGCCCTTTCGCCGGATACCGTGGTGGTCAGCGTGGCCGCGGCAGTATCCATCGCCCAGCTTGAAGCCGCGCTCCCCGCCGGCCAGCCGGTCATCCGGACCATGCCCAACACGCCGGCAAAGCTGGGCCGCGGCGTGGTGTCCGTGTCACCGGGAACCCACTGCACTCCCGAGCAGCTCCTGAAGGTCAAGGACATCCTGCAGGGCGCCGGGACTGTGGTCGAAGTGCCCGAAGAGCAGGTGGATGCGCTGTCTGCGATCAGCGGCTCGGGCCCGGCGTACGCCTTCTACCTGGCCGAGGCCATGGCGTCGGCAGGGGAGGAGTTGGGCCTGGACCGCGAGCTGTCCCTGCTCCTGGCCCGCGAAACGGTGGCCGGCGCAGGCTTCATGCTCGCCGAACCGGGGGCGGACCCTTCCGCGCTGCGCAAAGCGGTCACCAGCCCCAACGGCACCACGGAGCGGGCCATCGCCACGTTCGACGAACAGGGCATCCCGGCCATCATTGCCGCCGGTGCCAAGGCGGCAGCGGACCGGGCAGCGGAAATCACCAAGCAGCTTGGGTAGCGGCGGTCGGGCCTGTCGAAATCCGGTTTCGACAGGCCCGACCACCGTGGGACTTTAAGGCCGGGCGGCGAACCGTTCCAGCAGGTCGACGTGCCCGGAGACAATGAGCATGTCCCGCGAGGACACCTTGGTCTCGGGCCGGGCGTAGGTGAAATCCTCGCCCGGGGACTTCACGCCCACAATGGTCACACCGTACTTGGAGCGGACCTTCGACTCGTCCAGCGTGAAACCCACGGTCTCGCGCGGCGGGTACATCTTCACAATGGCGAAGTCGTCATCAAACTCGATGAAGTCCAGCATCCTGCCGGAGACCAGGTGCGCTGCCCGGACGCCGGCGTCGGCCTCCGGGTAGATCACGTGGTTGGCCCCGATCCGCGTCAGGATCTTGCCGTGCGAGGGGGTGATGGCCTTGACCCAGAGATGTTCGATTCCGAGGTCCACCAGGTTGACGGTGATCAGCACGGAGGACTCGATGGACGTCCCCACCCCCACCACTGCGGAACTGAACTCCTGCGCGCCCAGCTGGCGCAGCGCGTCGATGTTGGTGGCGTCAGCCTCCACCACGTGGGTCAGGAGCGGGGCCCATTTCTGCACCAGGTTCCGGTCGCGTTCGATCGCGAGTACTTCCCGGCCCTGTTTGACCAGCTGCTCTGCCGTGGATGATCCGAAGCGGCCCAGCCCGATCACCAGCACCGGGGCGTTGTGGGCGGGGCGCCGCGGGGCGTCTGTGGAACTAGCCAATGATGGGCCTCTCTTCGGGGTAGTGGTACAGCTGGCTGCGCTGGCGCAGGGCCAGGGCGGCCGCGAGGGTAACGGTTCCCACGCGGCCCGCGAACATCAGGGCCGCGAGGACGTAGACGCCGGCAGGTGGCATCTCGGCGCTGAGGTTGGTGCTCAGGCCCACCGTGGCGAACGCGGAAATGGTTTCGAACAGCACCCGGTCAAGCGACTGGCCGCTGATGGCCAGCAGCAGGAAAGCGGACACGGACACCAGGGTGGCGCCGGCCACGATCACCGAGATGGCCACCCGCATGCTTCCTTGCGGGATGGTCCTGCCGTAGACCTTGACGTCCGCGTCACCGCGGGCCTCGGCGACGATGGCCAGGAACATCACGGCGATGGTGGTGACTTTGATGCCGCCCGCCGTGGATGCGGAACCGCCGCCGGCGAACATCAGGGCGTCCGTCAGCAGCATGGTGGTGGAATCCATCTGGTTCTGGTCCACCAGGTTGAAGCCGCCGGAACGCGTCATGACGGAGGCGAACAGCGCGTGGGTGATCTTGTCGCCCACATCCATGGTGCCGATGGTCCGGACGTTGTCCCACTCCATCAGCGCCCAGAGGAACGCCCCGGCCACCAGGAGGATCAGCGATACCTGGATGGTGAGCTTGGTGTGGAGGTTCCACTTTTTCCAGTTCAAGCCGTTCTGCTGGAGGACCATCACCACGGGGAAGCCCAGGCTGCCCAGGAACACGCCCACCATCAGCGGGATGAGGATCCACAGGTCCGTCTCGTAGGGCACGATGCCGTCAGAGTGCGGGGTGAAGCCGGCGTTGTTGAACGACGAAATGGCATAGAAGATGCCATGCCACACGGACTGCCAGAAGGGCTCGCCCAGGGTCAGGAAGCGGGGAACGAGGGCCAGCGCCAGGACGCCCTCGATGACCACGGAGGTGGTGATGACGATCCGGAGCAGCGTGCCCACCTCGCCGAGGCGGCCGGCGTTGTTCATGGATTCGGCGGCAATGATCTTCCCCCGCACCCCCAGCCGCTTGCTCACCATGAGCGCCAGCAGCGAGGCGAGCGTCAAGGTACCCAAACCGCCAATGAAGATGCCCACCAGGATCACCAGCTGGCCGAAGAAGGACCAGTGCACCGCCGTCGACACCACCGTAAGTCCGGTCACGCAGACGGCCGAGACGGCGGTGAACAGGGCCTCGTGGATGGGGGTGGCGGTTCCGTCGGCCGAAGCCATGGGCAGGGACAGCAGGAACGTGAACACCACGCAGACCGCGGCGAACGCCGTCAGGGCAAGCCTGGCAGGGGAGGTGTTGGCAATGTCGTCGATGAAGTCGCGAAGCCGCGTGAAGATCCAGAGGCCCTCCCGCTCCTGCGCTGGGGGGTGCCAGCTGGCCGGGGTCCGGGGCCTTGACTGGCTCTGCGTCATGTGTGGCTTTTCCTCGGTCGAAACTGCTTCCCCCAGTAGTAAACCACTAAAGCCCGGCTTCATGGCCTGGCTGGGAGTCCGGCGGGCTCGGGTAGCCTGTGATTGATGACATATCTGCCCGGTCTAAGCCAGCCCGCGCTGCCGACGATGGTGGCGTGGAGCCCTGACATGACTGCCTACAACTTTGGTCCGGGCCACCCCATGGCACCGGAACGGATGGACCTGACGGCCCGCCTGGCGCGCAGCCTGGGGCTGTTCGACCTGGACCACGTGGACGTGCAGGCGCCGGAGACGGCTTCCGATGCAGAACTGGAAGCGGTGCATTCGGTGGATTATGTCGCGGCGGTGCGCAGGGTCAGCGCCGACCCCTCCCGGCCGGACGAGTCCCGGGGGCTGGGAACCGAGGATGACCCGGCCTTCGCGGGAATGCATGAGGCTGCGGCGCGGCTCGCCGGCGGATCCCTGATGGCCGCCCAGGGCGTGCTGGAGGGCTGGGCCGTGCATGCGGTCAACTTCGGCGGCGGCATGCACCACGCCTCCCGGGACCGCGCCAGTGGATTCTGCATCTACAACGACGCCGCGCTTGCCGTGCAGCGGCTCCTTGACGGCGGCGTCGGAAAAGTGGCCTACATCGATGTCGATGCCCACCACGGCGACGGCACGCAGAACATCTTCTGGGACGATCCCCGGGTCTTGACGCTCTCGCTGCACGAAACAGGACTGACCCTCTTTCCTGGAACAGGGTTCGCCAATGAGATCGGCGGCCCCGCAGCGGAGGGAACAGCCGTCAACGTTGCGCTGCCCGCCGGCACCGGGGACGCCGGCTGGCTCCGGGCCTTTTACGCCATCGTGCCGCAGCTGGTAGCCGCCTTCGAACCGGAGGTCATCGTCAGCCAGCACGGCTGCGATTCACACCGCAGCGACCCCCTCACCCACCTCAACCTCAGCGTCGACGGGCAGCGCGAGGCCGCGAACGCCGTCGCGAACCTTGCCGAACGGTTCTGCGGTGGCCGCTGGATCGCCACCGGAGGCGGCGGATACAACGTCCTGGACGTGGTGCCGCGCGCCTGGAGCCACCTCGTGGCCATCGCCGCCGGACGGCCCGTGCCGCTGCGCACGGCCGTCCCCGAGGACTGGCGGCACTACGTGGCGGAGAAATTCGGGACCGTGGCCCCGGCGCTCATGGGGGACGACGTGGAACTCTGGTGGCGGTCCTGGGAAGTGGGCTTCGACCCCAACGACGCCGTCGACCGTACCGTCATGGCCACCCGCAAGGCGGTGTTCCCCTTGCACGGGCTGGACCCCTGGTTCGACTAGCGGCTCCGGTGCCGCCGTGGAGCACTGGGATACCGAAATAGTTGATGCCTTTCGGCGTATATGTCGCTAGGGTGGGAGGCATGGTGACAGACGACGTATTTGCCGTCATAGCGGAATCCACCCGGCGGGACATCCTGGTGGCCCTCCGGACGGGGGACAAAGCAGTGGGGGAGCTGGTGGAGGAACTGGACGCCAGCCAGCCCACCATTTCCAAGCACCTGAAGGTCCTGAGGGAAGCGCAGCTGGTCAGCATGCGCGCGCAGGGCCAAAAACGGTACTACGCCTTGAACCGGGGTCCGCTGGAAGGCATCGCAAGCTGGCTGGAGACGTTCGACGTCGGCACGGCCGCCAAGGCTGCCTCCTCGCCAACCGGCGCATCACCAAAGAACGCCTCCGCAAGCAGCGCCGCAGGGAGCACGGCAGCTGCGGCGAAAGGCCGGCCAACAGCGGCGGCCGCCGCAGCAGGCCCGACGGAGGCGCCCGCCGCCGTCGAACCGGGGCACGCGGCGCACATCCAGGAGGACGCCGCGGCCGCCGTCCTGGCGCGGGAGGGGGCCGAGCTGAGCCCCGCCGTCGTCATTCCCGGCGGAACCGCCGCCCCGTTGAGCGACGACAGCGTTCCGCAGCAGATTGGACGCAGCGTTGGCCGCGCGGCCACCAAAGCCGCGGACCTGCTGGCAAACCTGCCCAAGTTCGGCCGCAAGAAATAGCGGCTACCGCCCCAGCAGCCGCACATGGTCCGGCGTGAGCCCCGAAACGGAACTGACGCCCAGCAGGGCCATGGTGCGTGCCATGTCCTTTTCCAGGATCTGCAGGGCGCGGTCCACGCCGGCGCGGCCGCCGGCCATCAGGCCGTAGAGGTAGGCGCGCCCGATCAGGGTGAAGTCAGCGCCAAGGGCGAGGGCGGCCACGATGTCGGCGCCGCTCATGATGCCGGTGTCCAGCATGATGGCCGCGTCCGTGTTGTCCTTGGTGAAGGCCTCCTTGACCTCGGGGAGCAGGTGGAACGGGATGGGGGCCCGGTCCAGCTGGCGGCCGCCGTGGTTGGAGAGCACTATGCCGTCCGCGCCATGGTCCGCGACGCGGCGGGCGTCCTCCACCGTTTGGATGCCCTTGACCACCAGGTTGCCCTTCCAGGTGTCGCGCAGCCAGTCCAGGTCCTCGAAGGTCAGCGTGGGATCGAACATGGAGTTGATCAGGTCCGCCACGGTGCCGGTGTAGCGCGAGAGCGACGCGAAGGTCAGCGGCTCGTGGGTGAGGAAGTTGAACCACCAGGCAGGCCGGTAGGAGGCGTCCAGGACAGTCTTCAGGGTCAATGCCGGCGGAATGGTCATACCGTTGCGGACGTCGCGGAGGCGGGCGCCGGCCACGGCCGTATCCACGGTCACCATGAGGGTGTCGTTGCCGGCCTTGGCGGCGCGTTCGATCAGTTCCAGTGAACGGTCGCGGTCCGTCCACAGGTACAGCTGGAACCAGTTCCGGCCGTTGGGTGCAGCGGCGGCCACGTCCTCGATGGACGCGGTGCCCATGGTGGACAGCGTGTAGGGGATGCCCGCTGCCTCGGCGGCCCGGGACCCGGCGTATTCGCCCTCCGACTGCATCATCCGGGTGAATCCGGTGGGGGCGATGCCGACGGGAAGCCGGGACGGTTTGCCAAGGATGGTGGTGCTGAGGTCGATGGCTGAGACGTTCCGCAGGATCCCGGGCCGGAATTCGATGTCCAGGAAGGCCTGGCGGGCCCGGCGGAGGGTGATTTCCTCCTCGGCGGCTCCGTCCGTGTAGTCGAAGGGAGCCTGCGGCGTCCGCCGCTTGGCGATGTCCCGGAGTTCCCAGATGGTGCTGGCCCGCTTGAGCCGGGCGTCCTTGCTGAACCCGGGCTTCTTGAACTGCATCAGCGGAGCGAGGTCCGCGTACTTGGGCACGCGGCGCTTCAGGGCAGGGGGCACGGCGGACGACGCCGGCGCCTCGGCAGGGGCGGGGGCTGCGGGAATGTCCGTGGTGTCCGGGGCCGGGGCGGCTTCCGGGTTGCCGGGCTGGATGATGTGGGTCATGTCGTCCTCCTGTGGTCCAACCACACTGTAGGCCATGTGGTCCAACCACATCAACTACCATTGGCCGTATGCGAACCCATCAGCTGGTCCTGGCGTGGATCGAGGACCAACTCTCTGCCGGCCGGCTGGCCGTCGGCGGCAGGCTGCCGGCCGAACGGACCCTTGCCGAGCAGCTCAAGGTCTCCCGTACGTCGGTGCGGGAAGCCATCCGGATCCTCGAGGCGATGGGCGTGGTCCGTGCAGGTGTCGGGTCCGGCCCCGATGCCGGGACGGTGGTCATCTCTGACCCCACCGCGGCGCTCGGCTCGGCCCTCCGCCTGCACGTTGCCACCCAGCACCTGCCCGTGGCGGACATTGTGGAGACCCGCGTCCTGCTGGAGTCCTGGGCCGCGGGCAAGGCCAGGCCGGATGCCCCCGAACTCGACGAGGCCGCGGCCCTGCTGGCCGGGATGGACCAGGCGGAAGGCCTCTCGGTCGGTGACTTCCTGGCCCTCGACGTCCGCTTCCATTTCGCGCTGGCCAGCGCCGCCGGCAATGCGGTGGTCAGCGCCATGATGGGATCCCTCCGCGAGGCCATCCAGGGCTACGCTGCAGAGCTGACGTCAAACCTGCCCGACTGGGACGCCACCGCCTCCCGTTTGCGCGCCGAGCACCACGCCATCCTTGATGCGGTCCGGAAGGGCGACGGCGGCCGGGCGGCAGGACTGGTGGCGGCCCACATCGAGGGGTATTACCAGGAAGCTGGCCTGGGGGCCGGGTCCCGGGAACCCTAGCCGTGGACGGCGCTCCGTGGCGCCTTGGCCGGGCCGCTGCTGGCCCGCACTTCCAGTCGGGGCTGGAAGCGGCTGCCGGGCACCTCGTTCCCTTCCTTGCGGATCAATGCCCGGAGCTGGTGCCAGGCCTGCTCGCCCAGTTCGGTAATGGGGACGGCCGCGGTGGTGAGCGCCGGCGTCGTGTATTTGGCGAAGGGGATGTCGTCGAACCCGGTCACTGAGATGTCGCCGGGCACATCCAGGCCCCGTTCATGCAGTCCGCTCATCAGGCCCATGGCCACGAGGTCGTTGAAGGCGAGGATGCCGGTGGCCCCGCTCGCCAGGACCGCGTCAACTGCTTCATGCCCGGTGTCGAAGTCCGAGCCGCCCTCGAGCATGGTCACCTCCACCTGCGGGTGGGCGGCCTTGAATGCCTCCAGGCCCTTGAGCCGCATGCCGTTGGATGCGCTCCGCGGCGGCCCCGCCAGGAAGGCCAGCCGGGTGTGCCCCAGCTCCACCAGGTGTCCGGCGATGTCCTGGACGCCCTGCCCGTAGTCCACCACCAGGCTGGGCACGTCCGGCGCGGCCGTGGTGCGGTTGATCAGCACCAGCGGGTGCAGGGACGGCGCGATCTCCGTCAGTTCGGCATCGGACATGCGGGGTGCGCAGAGGACCAGTCCGTCGCAGCGGCGGCGCGCTTCGCCGGCCAGGATGGACTCCTCGCTGGAAACCTCGAACGAATCCGCGATCAGCACCCGGTAGCCATCCTGTGCCGCGGCCCGGCTGAGGCCGCGAAGGATCGCCTGGAACGTGGGGTTGGCCAAGTCCGGCACCACGATGCCGATGGTGTCCGTCTTCCCCAGTGCGAGGCTGCGGCCCACCGGGTTGGGCTGGTACTTCAGTTCGGCGGCGGCTGCGCGGACCCTGGCGGCGATGTCCGGGTCCACGGTGAAGTTTCCGTTCATGACACGCGAAACCGTGGCGTGTGAGACTCCTGCCTTCACGGCGACATCCGCGATGCCGATCCGGCCGCTTGCCGATTTCCTGGCCATGGGGAACCCTTCTTTCGCGCCACTCCGGACGGATGCTGCCGGCCGCGGCACGCGCCGGGCCAACAAGCCCCGGGTGGCAGGTGCTTTGGAAGACAGCATATACGGCAGCCGGAAAGCGATTTCTATCCTTTTCCCGGCAGTTTTCCGCCGGGGAGGGCGCCAGCGCGGCGCGTTGGGCTGGAAAACGCTTTCTGTCAGCGCCCGAAGTGGTTGACGGATGGGCGGGCGGGTTGATACAACTTCTATAGCGAACTGAGAAAACGCTTTCTCAGGCAGGTGCAGCAGAGTGCCACCGCCGAACCGCAGCGGCCGTCCCGGCGGCCGGGCAACGAGCTTTCGAAAGGTACCCCACATGGTCAACACAGCCCAGACGACGTCGGCCGCAGCTGCTCCCCACACGGCTGCCGGCAGCGCCACCTCCGACGGCCGCAAAGCGCGCCTTGCCCTGGTCGGCACCGGAGGGCGTTCCGAAATGTACATCCGCGCAGTGTTCGGCAAGCACGCCGACACCGCGGAACTGGTCGCGTTCTCAGACGTGAACCCCGGCCGCGTGGAGTTCTACCAGGGCCTCATCCAGGAACTCGGCGCTCCCGGCCCCATTGCCTCGTTCGATCCGGCGGACCTGACGGCGTTTATCCAGGCCAACAACATTGACCGCGTCGTGGTGACCACTCCGGACTACACCCACGCCGGCTACATCGTCGAAGCCCTCCGGGCCGGCGCGGACGTGGTGGTGGAGAAACCGCTCACCATCGATGCCGAGGGCTGCCGCCGCATCACCAAAGCGGTCCAGGAAACCGGCCGGAATGTGGTGGTGACGTTCAACTACCGCTACTCGCCCCGCAACAGCGCCCTGAAGGAAATCATCCAGAGCGGCGTGATCGGCAAGGTCACCTCGATCGACTTCAGCTGGGTCCTGGACACGGTCCACGGCGCCGACTACTTCCGCCGCTGGCACCGCGAGAAGAAGAACTCCGGCGGCCTGCTCATCCACAAGGCGTCCCACCACTTCGACCTCGTCAACTGGTGGATCGACGACGTCCCGGAGCGCGTCTTCGCCTCCGGCGGCCTGAAATTCTATGGCGACAAGAACGCCGCCGAACGCGGGCTGGGCCCCCGCCCCGAGCGCGGAACACCCGACGCCGGTGCGCCGGCCGGCGACAAGGACCCGTTCGCGCTGGACCTCCGTGAGGACGAGCGGCTCAAGGCGCTCTTCCTGGACAACGAGCACTACGACGGCTACCGCCGCGACCAGGACGTCTTCACCGGCGGCATCACCATCGAGGACAACCTGGCACTGGTGGTTGAGTACCAGGGCGGGCCGCGCCTGAGCTACTCCCTGAACGCGCACAGCCCGTGGGAAGGGTACCGGGTGGCGGTCAACGGCACCGAAGGCCGGGCTGAGCTCGAAGTGGTGGAACGCGCCGCCGTCCTGCACAGCACCGACAAGAAGGCCGTGGTGGACCCGAGCGCAACCCCCGTGGAGGAAGAGGACGCCGTGCGCCGCAACGGCGAACGGCTGGTGGTCCAGCGCCACTGGGAGGCCGCGTACGAGGTCCCGATCGTCAACGGCGAAGGCGGCCACGGCGGGGGCGACGAGCTCCTGCTCTCGGACCTCTTCAACGGCCCGGGTGAAGACCCGTTGGGCCGCCCCTCCGGCTACCTCGACGGGCTGCGTTCGGTATCCGTGGGCATCGCCGGCAACCAGTCGCTCGAAACCTCGCTCCCCATCCGCGTGGAGGACCTGGACCTCGGCGTCGACCTCCGCCGCAGCAAGTAAGGAACAACCATGAGCAGGATATTCGTTACCGGCGGCTCCGGCCGCCTGGGCCGCAGCGTCGTCGCGGGGCTTGCCCAGGCGGGCCACGAGGTGGTCTCCGTGGACCGTGACGCCGTGCCCGCCGGCCAGCTGCCGCCCGGCGTCGTGCAGGAAACCGCGGACCTCCTGGCGCCGGGGGAGGCGCTGCGCCTCCTCCGGGAGTCAAGGCCCGACGCCGTCATCCACCTTGCAGCGATCGCCGTCCCTTTCAGCGCGCCTGAGGACGTCATCTTTGGGACCAACACCAGGCTCGCCTTCGCCGTGATCAGCGCGGCCACCGAGCTGGGCGTCCCCAAAATCATCACCGCCAGCAGCCCCACCGTGCTCGGTTACGGCTCGCCCGCGGGCTGGCTTCCGCCGTCGTTCCCGCTCGACGAGCGGACGCCGCCGAAGCCTTGGAACGCCTATGCGCTGTCCAAGCTCATCGCCGAACAGACAGTGCAGATGTTCGCCGCCGCCCAGGGGGAGCGGATCCGGTACGCGGCATTCCGCCCATGCTTCGTGATCTCACCGGAGGAATGGGAGGGGGCGCCCACCCAGCAGAGCCACACCCTGGCTGAACGCCTGGCCGATCCCGCCCTTTCGGCGCCGGCCCTGTTCAACTACGTGGACGCCCGGGATGTGGCGGACTTCCTTGACCTGCTGCTCCGGAAAATGACGGACATTCCCAACGGCGAAACCTTCTTCGTCGGAGCTGCGGACGCCCTGGCAACCGCGCCGCTGGCGGAGCTCATGCCCCGGTTCCTGCCGGGCAGCGAAGACATCAGCGCGGGCTTGACCGGGACCAGCCCCGCGTTCTCCATCGCCAAGGCACAGGAACTCCTGGGCTGGCAGCCGCGGCGCAGCTGGCGCACTGAACTCACGTCCCGCCACACCCTCAACGACGAGGCTTCCACGCTGGTCACAGCCGGCGGCGGAAGCAAGGAGACACCATGAAATTCGACGGCGTACTGTTTTTTCCCGTCACCCCGTTCACGGCCGACGGCGCCGTTGACGTCGCACTGCTCAAGGAACACATCGCCTCCCGGCTGCCCTATGGCCCCGGTGGCGTCTTCCCTGCCTGTGGCACCGGTGAATTCCATGCCCTCAGCATCGACGAGGTCCGCACCGTGGTGGCGGCCGCCGTCGAGGTCGTCGCCGGAAAAGTCCCCGTAGTGGCAGGAGCTGGTGGACCGCTGGGCCACGCACTCGCTGCTGCCCGGGTGGCCGAGGAAGCCGGCGCCGACGCCCTCCTGGTGCTTCCGCCATACCTGGTGACCGGACCCACCGACGGCCTGGTGGCCTACATCGAGGCTGTCGCCGATGCCAGCAGCCTGCCGGTCATTGTCTACCACCGCGGCAACGCAAAGTTCACGGCCGCGTCCATGGCGAAGCTGGCGGCGAATCCCAAGGTCATCGGCTTCAAGGACGGCCTGGGCGACGTCGGCCTGGCCCAGGAGATCGTGTCCGCCGTCAAGGCTTCCGGCCGGGAGGACTTCGCGTTCTTCAACGGCCTGCTCACCGCGGAACTGACGCAGGGCGCCTACCGCGGCCTGGGGATCCCGCTGTATTCGTCGGCAGCGTTCGCGATGGCGCCGGAGATCGCCAAGGCATACTACGACGCCTACGTTTCCGGGGATGAAGACCGCCGCAATGCCCTCCTGGAGGGCTTCTACGCGCCACTGGTCCGCCTGCGCGACCAGACGCCCGGTTTCGGCGTCTCCCTGATCAAGGCCGGCCTGCGCCTGGGCGGCCTTCCGGTGGGCCCGGTGCGGCCGCCGCTGGTGGAACCCACGGAGGAGCAGCTCGTGGAGCTCAAGGCCATCCTGGCCAGGGGCTACGAGCTGGCCGGGCACTGATGAGCGCACCGGCGGCCGAAACCGTCCGCACCGTCCCGCGCATCACCGGCCTGTCGACGAGGCTCCTCACCGTTGCGCTGCGCCGCAGCTGGGGCGCGGAGGCACCGGAGAACCACGTGATCGCCACCGAGATCTCCACGGACGACGGCGGCACGGGTTTTGGTTTCTCCTGGACGCCTACCATCGGTCCCCAGGCAGTCAAGGCGTTGCTTGACCACGACATCGCCCCTTTCGTGACCGGGCTGCCCGCCACCCCCGAGGGTGTGTGGGACGTGCTCTGGAAGCGGCTGCACGAGGCCGGCGGCGGAGGGCTCACCACCATTGCCATGGCCGGTGTGGACCTTGCATTGTGGGACCTGCAGGCCCGCCGTGCCGGCATGTCCGTCACGGGCCTGCTGGGCCAGCGGCAGGAGTCAGCCGAGGTTTACGGTTCCGGCGTGAACCTGCACTACACCCTGGAAGAGTTGGTGGCGCAGGCCGAACGCTGGGTTGCCGCCGGCCACCAGGCAGTGAAGATCAAGGTGGGCAAGCCGGACCTCCGCGAGGACCGCGAACGCGTTGCCGCCGTCCGTTCCGTCCTGGGCCCGGACCGCAGGCTCATGATCGACGCCAACCAGCGGTGGGACCTGCCCACCACCCTCCGGGCCCTCGATGTCCTGGCCGAATTCGGGCTGGAATGGCTGGAAGAACCTATCCGTGCGGACGACCTCTGGGCCTACCGAAGGCTCCGCAAACATTCGCCGGTGCCCATTGCCCTTGGCGAAAACCTGCACACGATCTACCGGTTCCGCGATTTCATCGAGGCGGAGGCGGTGGACATCATCCAGCCCAACATCATCCGGGTAGGCGGCATCACCCCGTTCCGGCGGATCGTGGAGCTGGCACGGACCCACAGCATCAAGGTCATGCTGCACCTGCTGCCGGAACTGTCCGGGCAGCTGGCACTGACCCTGGCGGAACCCACAATGGTGGAGGATGTCGAGGAGGCATCCTTCGAACAGCTGGGGATCCTGGCCGGCCCGTCGCCGGTGCGGTTCGCCAACAGCAGGGTGGCCCTGGCGGACCAGCCCGGACTGGGCTTCCGTTTCCGGGACGCACCGTAACCACTACGCACATCCACAGAACAGGTACCTGACGTGACAACTGCAACGCTTTCCCTGTCCGAACTCACCGCTGCCGCGACGGAGGCCGCCCGGACTGCCGCTGCGGCCACCGATGCAGAGCGCGCCGCGTGGCTTCACGCGGTCGCGGACGCCCTGGACGCCAACGCGGCGGAACTGGTGGAAATCGCCGACGCCGAGACCAGCCTCGGTGTCCCGCGCCTGACGGGGGAAGTGGCCCGCACCACCGGCCAGCTGCGCTTGTTCGCCAGGGTGATCACCGAGGGCTCCTACCTTGAAGCCATCATCGACCACCCGGACCCCGCCGCCACGCCGCCCACACCCGACCTGCGCCGCCTCCTGCGGCCCATCGGGCCGGTGGCGGTCTTCTCGGCGTCGAACTTCCCGTTCGCCTTCTCCGTGGCAGGCGGTGACACGGCCTCGGCCCTCGCCGTCGGCTGCTCCGTGGTTGTCAAAGCCCACTCAGGGCACCTGCGGCTCTCCGAGCGGACCGCAGAAATTGTCGCGGAGGCGCTTCGCAGTGCGGGTGCTCCGGAGGGCCTGTTCGCCCTGGTCAGCGGCCGCGAGGTGGGAACGGCGCTGGTCCAGGACCCCGCCATCAAGGCCGTGGGCTTCACCGGGTCCATTCCCGGCGGCCGCGCCCTTTTCGACCTCGCCACCTCCCGCCCTGATCCCATCCCGTTCTACGGAGAGCTGGGCAGCCTCAACCCGGTGGTCATCACCGCGGCAGCACTGAAGGCCCGCTCCGCGGAGCTCGCCGCCGGCCTGGCAGGCTCCTTCACCCTTGGGGCGGGCCAGTTCTGCACCAAGCCGGGCCTGGTATTCATCCCTGCCGGAACCTCCTTCCCAGCCGAAGTGGCGGAAGCCAGCAAGGACAAGCCCGCGGCCGGCATGCTGACCAGCCGCATCGCCGAAGCCTACCCGGACGGGCTGCGCAGCTTCGCAGCCGTGGAGGGCGTGGAGGTGGTGGGCGGCAGCGTTGACCAGGACGCCGCAGCCAACGGGGCGGCCCCGGTGGTGTTCGCCACCACCGCGGCCAAGGTCCTGGACCGGCCCGGGCAGCTGCTTGAAGAATGCTTCGGCCCCACCACCATCCTCATCGAGTACACGGACCAGCAAGAGCTGTCTGCTGTCCTGGCGGAGGTTCCCGGCAGCCTGACGGCTACAGTGCATGCACAACCGGGCGAGGACATCGCCGCCCTGGTGGAGCAGCTCTCCGGCCTGGCCGGCCGGGTCCTGTTCGACGGCTGGCCCACCGGCGTCGCCGTGAACTGGGCCCAGCAGCACGGCGGCCCGTACCCCGCCACCACCTCGCTGTTCACCTCGGTGGGTGCGACGGCGGTCCGCCGCTTCCAGCGTCCCGTGGCCTACCAGGACGCCCCGGAAAGTGTCCTGCACCCGGCGTTGCGCGAGGACAATCCGCTGGGGATCCTGCGCCGTGTGGATGGGGAACTGCGGCTTCCGTAACAACGCCCGCCCACCTGCTGCAGCCAAACACGAAACGCCCGCTCACTTATGGCCGTATTTACGGCCATAAGTGAGCGGGCGTTTCGATTAAAGCTGCAGCAGGTGAGCGGGCGTCGACTTAGAGCTGCAGGGTCACGGGGCGTTCCAGCCCGTTCACGGTGGCCACCGGCCAGCGCGGATCAACAGTCAGGATGCGGAGCCCGGATCCCGTGAGCTGGACCGTGTCTTCGATCTTGACGCCCGGCCCTGACGGGTTCCACGTGAACGCCTGGTCCAGCACCACCGTATCCGTGGCGCCGGAGGTGACCCGGGGGTCACGGCCCGCGTAACCTGCGGGCCCGCCCTGGTGGTGCTGTTCCCACTGGTCCGCGCCGAAGCCATGCCGGACGTAGGCGGCCTGGATCTCGGTGAAGATACGGTCCAGCCGGGTGCCGGGAACCGTCGCATCGAAAATATCAGCCTCTACTGCCGCGATGCGGGCCTCGGCGTCGCGCTCTCCGGGAGTGCCGGCGTCGAACCTGATCCAGCGGGTGATGTTGGCCACCAGGCCGTCGCGGCGGGCGCAAACCACCGCCATGGCACGCCGGCCAAGAGGCGCGTGCGTGGCCAGGGGGTGCCGGAACGTGCTGCGGGAGCTGCCGTTGCACAGGAGCACCAGCGGCTCTGCCCCCGCGGCCACCACTCGCGCGGCCAGCGCCGACACCAGCGCGAATTCGCTAGTGTCCGGGCGGGCGGCGGACAGGACATCGGTCATGATGCCGGCAACGTCAGCGCTGAGCAGGGCATAGCGGGCGCTCTCCGCCGGAAGCAGCTGCTGGCGGGCGGCGCGCAGTTCGGCGACAACCTCTGCCTCGGACAGCGGCGGCCCGGCATCATTGCCCACGGCGGCCGCAGCCTGGTGCAGGTTCGCGTACCAGGGAACGGTATGCAGGTTGACTCCCAGCGGAAGCTCCTCGGCGGCGATCCTGCCGGCTTCGTTGTTGAACGTCACCAGGTGATCGCCGTCGCGCGCCACGAGCAGGGCGGCGATGGGGTCGCCGGCCAGGCTGACGTGCACCCGGCTGCCATCCAGGTACCAGGTCAGGGCCGTGTTGGTGGTGAGGAGCAGCGAATCCCGCCCGGCCACGTCAAGAATGTCCAGTACGCGCCGGCGCTTGATGGCCCGGTCACCCGGGGATCCGGGAGCCAGGCGTGCCTCCTGCTGGGGAACGGCTGCGGCTGTGGTCTGGGTCATGACGGATCCCCTTGCTGGTTGATCAGTGCTTCGATGTCGGCGGTGGCCAGGAGTCCGTCGGCCACGAAAACGGTGACGTGCCGCCGCACCGGCGCGCCGGGTTCCGCCATGACGGGCGAATCCCAGGCCAGTGACTGGCCGACGCCCGGGTAGCCGTCCACCCGGACAAACCATGGGTCCGTGGAGTCTCCGGCGGCGACGAACACCAAGGTGGCCGGGCCGCCGTCGAACGTTCCCGACCAGGCGAGCCATGGCGTGACGCTGCCGTGGGCCTGCGACTCACCGGAGCCGGCGGGCGTCCAGACGGCAGGATCCGCGCATTCGGGCAGCCGCCAGAAGACGCCGCCGTAGCCACCCTCGAACCGGCCGTTGGAGCCGGGACTGCCCAGGCTGACCGGCGAGTTCCCAGCGGGCGACAGCGCAAAATCCAGTGACAGCCGCCAGGCGGAGGGTTCGACGGCGGACCACGCCCAGGTGCGTTCCTCACGGAGAACGGGGGAGCCGTCCGGCCCGTTCCAGCTCAGCGTCTCCTGCAGGACGCCGGGCCGGCCCGCGCCGGCGTCGGCCTGGAGGGATACGGTGCCGGTGCTTGCGATGCTGCCATGGTCCGGGCGCCACACGTACTGGCCGGCTTCCCTGGTGTAGGTGCGGCCGCCCCAGAAATTCACCCCGTCCACATCCTGCAGGGCCACGCCGGCACCCAGGTGCCACACGTGGTCAAGGGGCTGATGATCCGTCACCACGACGCCGTTCAGGGTGCGCACCGGGTGGAGGTAGGGGCGTGGGGAGGATACTGCCCGGATATGGCTGCCGTCCTGGTATTCCGCCACCGGGTGGCCCTCAACGGTCAGCGTCCGGACCGCCGGAAGGGGACGGGCCCAGGGCACGCCCAGTTCTGCGAACGTTGCCTGTGCCTTGACGGCGCGCTCCAGCGTTCCGGAGATGCCCTGCACCACCGGATGGGCGTCGTCGCCCTCGCCTTCCCACGTGATGAAGCCGGTGCCGATCGGGGCTGGTGCGGGCGCGGTGCGGATAGCCTCCAGGACGGCGGTGAACGCTCCGGTGTCTTCCAGCGCGCAGAGCAGGGGCGTCCCGTGGGCCCGGGCATCCAGCAGGTTTTCGAGCAGGTCGGTCCGGCCGTAGGACTCCCGGCGCTCGCCGGCCGGGGTGGTGATGACGACGTGGTCCTCCGTATAGGAGTGCGTGATCTCGCCCAGCGTTCCGTGCACCGTAACGGCCGGGTTGAGCTGCTCGGGGGCACAGAGCGTGAGGGCACAGAGCAGGGTCTCTCCGCCAGCGGTGCGAATCCGCAGAATGGACGTGTCATCGCTTTCGGTGCTGTTGGCCCGGTACAGGTCCGTTTCCACGGAGCGGACGTCCGCGAGGGTATGCGCGCCCGCCAGGTGCAGTCCGGTGGCAACGGCATGGGCCAGGGCGTTCGTTGCCACCCCGTCCACCACGTCCGTGCCGTCGAGGCTGCGCTTCCCGGCCCAGCGCGAGCGGTTGAAGTACGCCTTGGTCCGCAGCCATTGGCCGGTGGCGCTGAGCCCCAGCACGGTGCCTATTTCACCTGACTCCACCAGGCCCCGGATGGCGGGCAGGGCTTGGGAGCCCAGGCTCTGGAAGCCCACCTGGACCAGGCGGCCGTGATCCCTGGCCGCGGCCAGGACCTGCTCGAATTGCGCCAGGGATGCCACCGGCGGCTTTTCGACATAGACGTCCATTCCGGCGGACAATGCCGCGATGGCCAGGGGAGCATGCGTCTGGATGGGGGTGGCAATAATGACGACGTCGACGCCCGGCTTGGCGGCCAGCAGCCGGTCCAGGTCCGGGTACACGGCCACTGATCCGGCCAGGCTGCCTGGCTGCGGCGGGTTGGGATCGGCGACGGCCACCAGTTCCAGGGCGCCGGCCTGTTCGAGCCGGGCCAGGTTGGCGAGGTGCCGTTCGCCGAAGCCGTGCACGCCCACCAGGGCAACCCTGGGAAGGTCTGTGGGCGTGGACTGCGGATGGGTGGATTCCGCCGAATGCTGTGTGGTCACGTGGGTCCTTGGGAGCGTTGCTGGTTGGGGGTCAGGAGGTGAGCGTTTCCGCCAGGAAGTCGATGGCCTCGTCCTGCATGGCCGCCGTGAAGACGTGCCCGCCGGGCCAGAGGCTGCCGGCATACCTGTCCGTGCCGCTGTGCAGGGATTCGAGTAACTGGTGGGCCTGCCGCATTCCGGCTTCCGGGAAGAGTTCGTCAGCAAGGGCGTACTGCACCAGGAACCGGGCGGACCCGGCGCGGGCGGTGAGTTCGGGCCAGTCACCCAGCTTCCACAGTCCAGGAGTCTGCAGCAGCCACGAATGTGCGTCGAGGTAAGCGGGGAAAAGGGACTCAAACGTGGTCATCATGCAGGTGACCACGGCGGCCCTGATGCGCGGGCTGAGGGCGGCGAGGGTGAGGGAACGGCCGCCGCCGCCGGAGAAACCGATGCACCCCAGGCTGCCCGCATCGACGCCGGGCAGTGCGGCCAGGACGTCGAGGGCGGCAAGGTCGTCATGGGCCACCATGCCGGCCAGGCTGGTGCCGAGCAGCCCCGCCGCCTTGGCCACAGTGTCCTCATGGACGCCGGCCGCGGCGTTGTATTCCTCCGCCTCGGAAGGCGCGACGCCGTCCGCCCGCCACTGCGCCTGCCGTGCGTCAACGGCCGCGGCGGTCCGCCATGGCGGGGCGGAGAGGTCAAACCTGCGGCTGCCCCAGGCAAACGTGTCATGGGCCAGGACAGCGAAACCCTGGCGGGCGATGCCGGTGGCCAGCGCACGGCCGTCATAGTGGCCTGCGCGTGCGGCAGCCGCAGACGGATGGGTTGTTGGGAGCTCCACCAGCCGGTCTGCGCCGCCGAACTTGTTTCCGCCGTGGCAGTGCAGGGCCAGGACGCCTGGCAGGGGGCCGGAATGTCCTGCCGGCCGGACCAGCCAGCCCGTGGTGCGCGGCCCGAAGCCCACCTGCCAGCTCAGTTCGGTGGTGGTGGCGTCGTCGTACGTTTCCTCCCACTGCACCCGAACCTCCAACGGCGCGGACGCAGCCGGGACGCCCAAGGCGTCCGAGAGTTCCTGCGCCGCTGCGGTGGATGCCCGGTGGCGGGGATGGGCCCGGACATAGGCAGGCCAATCGTCGTAGCCGGCGATGGCGCTGGGCCGTGTTGCCGTGATCATGTGCCTGCCTCCTTTCGTGGTTGGTGGCTGTTCGTCCGTCCGCCGCGGCAGGCGTCAGGCGAGGTTTTGGTTGACCTCTGAAATCATGCCTTTGGCGGCGTCCCGTGGCGCGATCTTTCCGAAGAGTACATCCGTGTTGTAACGGTTCAAAACTTCCAGGGTTGCGGATGATCCCGCCGGGAAGGGCTTGGGTGCCGGGATCTTCATGGCCGCTATCCGGTCCAGGTAGGTGGCTTCCTTCTGCTGGGTTTCCTTGAGCAGGGGAGTGATGCCGGCCTTCAGCTCGGTGTTGGCGGGCATGCCGCGGTCGCTCTTGATCTTGGTGGCCGCGTCCATGTTGTTGACCAGGTAGTTGACGAACAAGGCCGCTTCCTTGGGTTGGGCGGATTTGGACGAGATGGCGTATTCCATCGACGAACGCAGCCAGGCCCCCGGCGTCTTGCTTTCGCCCGGAAGTTTCATCATGACCAGCGGGGCGCCGGAGTAGGACGTCATCTGGTTGCTCCAGGAGATCTTCATTCCTTGCCTTCCCTGGCCCATCAGTGTCATCTCAGGCTGGGCGGACCCGTCCTCGACGGTCTGGGACGCGGAGGGTGCGCCCCCGGTTTCCATCAGCTTCTTGTTGAGCTCAAACCACTTGGCGAGCGTGTCCTCGCTGATACCCATCTTCTTGCCGTCGTCCGTGTAGAGCTCCTGGCCATTCTGGCGTGCCCAGACGGCGAGGAAGGAATCGTTGGCCATGGGGGTCGTGCCGAAAGTTCCGCCCGGCGACTTTTTGGAAATTTCCGCGGCGATCCGTGCGTAGTCGTCCCACGTCCACGTTTCGTCGTCCGGCAGCGGCACGCCGGCGGCCTCGAAGACCTTGGGGTCCAGGACCATGGACATGGAGTTGACCCCAGCCGTAATGGTGTACTGCTTTCCGTTGATCTTGCCCAGGTCGACAGTCCCGTCGGCGAACTTCGAGGTGTCGATCTGGTCCTTGACCTTGTCCAGGTCCAGGAGGACGCCGCGGCTGGAGTATTCGCTGGGGTAGGCGCCGCTCATGGCGATCACGTCCGGGGTGGTTCCGCCGGCGATCTGGGTGGCCATCTTGTCCCAGTAGGAGCTGAACTCGGTGTTCTCACCCTGGACCTTGATGGTGGGGTTGGCGGCTTCGAAGGCTTTGATGACCTCCATGGTGGTCTTTGCCCTGGAATCGTTGCCCCACCACGCGAACCGGATGGTGACGGGATCCTCCGCAGTCCCCACCTTCCCGGCCTGCTGGCTGTTGCCGCAGCCGGTAAGGACCATGGCAAGCGCTGCGGCGGCGCCGGTGATTCCCATTACCGATTTCCTGAGACCAAACCTCATTGTTGTCCCCCTCATTTTGGTGGTCACGTCCCCCTGCCAGATGTAACAGAAAACGTTTTCTCAAAAACTAACAAAGGGCTGTACAGGAGTCAAGAAACCGTTTACTTTGGTACGGAGCCGCTTTCTAAAACGACGCTCCCGGCGGGCGGAACCGCTCCAGCCCTGACGGGCAGGCGGCGGGCCCGCGAAGGGAGTCCAATTCCCCCCATCGCCTGGCGATGACCGAAACGTGGAGGCCACGATGACCAAAGGAGACCACATGGCCGCAAAGCATATTCCCAGGACGCGCCGTCCGGCCCCGCTGCCGGGCGACGCTTGCCTGCTGTCCGTGACGGAGCAGCAACCGTGAGCGCCATCAGCGAACTGTCTTCGTTGAGCCGGCGGAAGGGCAAAGCCACCGCTGAGGAGAAGAAGGCCAACAGGCGGGATAACAAGGCCGCCTATATTTTCCTGCTCCCGTGGCTGGTGGGCCTGGTGGCCATCACCATCGGCCCCATGTTGATGTCCCTCTACCTTTCCTTCACGGACTACAACCTGCTGCAGCCGCCGGAGTGGACGGGGCTGGACAACTTCACCAGGATGCTCAGCGACGCCCGGCTGCACAACTCGTTGCGGGTTACGTTCACGTACGTCCTGGTGGGTGTGCCACTGCAGCTGGCTGTGGCACTGCTGATCGCGCTCGTCCTGGATAAGGGGCTCCGCGGCCTTCCGTTTTACCGTTCCGTGTTCTACCTGCCGTCGCTGCTGGGCGGTTCGGTCGCCGTCGCCATCCTGTGGAAGCAGATCTTCGGCACCACCGGCCTGGTCAACCAGGTCCTGGCCATGTTCGGCATCCAGGGTCCCGGCTGGATCTCGGACCCCAGCACGGCCCTGGGATCCATCATCCTGCTGCACGTGTGGACCTTTGGCGCTCCGATGATCATCTTCCTCGCGGGCCTGCGCCAGATCCCCAACATGTACTACGAGGCGGCAAGGGTTGATGGTGCCACCACGCTCCAGCAGTTCTGGCGGATCACCATGCCGCTGCTGAGCCCCATCATCTTCTTCAACCTGGTACTGCAGATCATCGGTTCGTTCCAGTCCTTCACCCAGGCGTTCATCGTCTCCGGCGGCAACGGCGGACCTTCCGACTCAACGATGTTCTTCACCTTGTACCTCTACCAAAAGGGCTTCGGACAGTTCGACATGGGCTACGCCTCAGCCATGGCGTGGGTGCTGCTGCTCATCATCGGCGTCTTCACCGCCATCAACTTCATCGCTTCTAAGTATTGGGTTTTCTATGACGACTAAGCTTGAGACGCTGCCCACCCCGGACAAGAAGTCCGGGGGCGCCGGCAAGCCTACGAACCGCAAGCCCAGGGTCCGCGAGTCCCGGGGAACGCTGGCCTTCAGCAGGGCCCAGCGCGGCAAATCGCTGATGAAGCACGGCATCCTGATCCTGGCCGGCGGGCTGATGATCTACCCGCTCCTGTGGATGGTGGTCTCCTCGCTGCGGCCGAACGACCTGATTTTCCGTGAACCGGGCCTGTGGCTGAACAGCCTGGAAATGAGCAACTACACGTCCGGATGGTCGGCCCTGACGCACCCGTTCGGCCACTACATGATCAACTCCGCAATCGTGGTGATCGGCTCGATCCTGGGCAACCTGGTCTCCTGCTCGATGGCCGCCTACGCGTTCGCGCGGCTGCAGTTCACCGCCAAGAAGCTGTTCTTCGGCATCATGCTGCTCACCATCATGCTCCCGTTCCACGTGGTGATCGTGCCGCAGTACATCCTGTTCTCGCAGATCGGCTGGGTGAATACTTTCTGGCCGCTGATCGTCCCCAAGCTGCTGGCCACGGATGCGTTCTTCGTCTTCCTCATGGTGCAGTTCATCCGCGGCATCCCCAAGGAGCTTGACGAGGCCGCGAGGATCGACGGAGCCGGCCACCCGCGCATCTTCCTTCGCGTGATCCTGCCGCTGATGGTGCCGGCCCTGGCCACCACCACGATCTTCACGTTCATCTGGACCTGGAACGACTTCTTCGGCGCCCTGATCTACCTCACGGACCCGGATATGTTCACCGTTCCGGTGGCACTGCGCGCGTTCGTCGACTCGCAGTCCGCCACCAGCTGGGGATCCTTGTTCGCCATGTCCATCGTGTCCCTGCTGCCGGTCTTCCTGGTGTTCCTGTTCGGCCAGCGGTTCCTGATCAAGGGCATCGCCACCACGGGCATCAAGTAACGCCGGGCCTCACCCCGGCGCCATGCGCCCCTGCGCCACCTGTTTGAACGGCCCGTCGCCAGCGACGGGCCGTTCGCGCGTCATGGGATGGACGCACTTCGCATAACATCTTGTAATACAAGTTTTAGACTTGTAGTATTAGGTGCAGAAAGCGCTTTCGCAGCTTAGGCGCAGTCTTCGAAACCTCGACGGCTGCTGCCAGGCCATCCCCAACATCACCGCACCTTGATCAAAGAAGATCGGAGTTACACAGTGCCGCTTTTTCCCCGTCCTGCATTTGCTGCCAAGCAGCCGGCAGGGGCACCACCTTCACGCGCACCGCGCCGAACCCGGACAGCAGGTGCTGTCGCAGCCGCAGTCGCCGCAGTCATGGCCCTCAGTGCCTGCGGCGGGGGAGCCGCTCCGCAGAGCGCTGACGGAACCGTAGAGCTTCGCTTCTCCTGGTGGGGCGGCGACAAACGCGCCCAGTTGACACAGGAAGCCATCAAGCAGTTCGAAGCCGAAAACCCCAAAATCAAGATCAAGCCGGAGTTCGGCGACTGGAGTGGTTACTGGGACAAGCTCGCCACCCAGGTGGCAGCCAACGACGCCCCGGACATCATCCAGATGGACGAAAAATACATCACTGAATACTCCAGCCGCGGCGCGCTCCTGGATCTTTCCAAGTACGACGTCGACACCTCCAAACTGGACGAAGCGGCCCTGAATGCAGGCAAGAGCCAGAAGGGCCTGACGGGCATCGCGGCCGGCATCAACGCCGCCACCATCCTGGCCAACCCCGCAGTTTTCCAGGCCGCCGGAGTTCCGCTGCCGGATGACACCAAATGGACCTGGGACGATTTCGGCCGGATCGCCGCCGAGATCACCGCGAAGTCGCCAAAGGGCACCTACGGCGCGGCAGCTTACGGAACGGATGAGGCCTCCCTCGGAGTCTGGCTCCGGCAGGACGGCAAGTCCCTCTACACCTCCGACGGCAAGCTGGGCTTCGAGCCCGGTGACATCGCCGAATGGTGGGCGTTCCTCAAGGAATTGAGCCAGAAGAAGGCGGTGCCCTCCGCGTCCGAAGTGGTTGAGGCTGAGGCCGCTCCCCTGGACCAGAGCGGCCTGGCGACCGGCAAGAACGCCATGGCGTTCTGGTGGTCCAACCAGGCGCCTGCCCTTGAGAAGGCCAGCGGCGGAGACCTCAAGATCCTGCGGTTCCCCACCAAGACGGGATCGGCAGCCGACGCGGAGCTTTGGTACAAGGCCTCGCAGTTCTGGTCCGCTTCCTCGCGCACCAAGCACCCGCAGGAAACGGCCAAGTTCATCAACTTCCTGACCAACAACGTCAAAGCCGGCGAAGCGCTCCTGGCGGACCGTGGTGTGTATCCCAACGCTGATGTCCGGGCAGCCATCCAGTCAAAACTGACTCCGGCAGACGTCAAGGTGGTCACCTTCATCGACCAGATCAAGGGCGAACTTGGCGAAGCCCCGGCGCCGCCGCCAAAGGGTGCGGGAGCCATCCAGGAAATCATCAAGCGCTACACCTCGGAAGTCCTGTTTGACCGATTGTCCCCGGCCGACGCGGGCAAGAAGGCCACCGACGAGATGAAGTCCGCCATCGGCAGCTGATCCGCACGCCGCTACACGGCTCCGGACATCTCGGGCGGGTAACACCCCACCCGAGGCGTCCGACGGCGGGTGGCAGCTCCGCCCCGGCGGGAACCGATGGTTCCTTCCGGGGCGGAGCTGTTTCCCAGGCCCGTGCCGCCGTCGGCCGTCGTTAGGGCTTTGCCTGGCCCTCCGCCACCACCGCGGCGCCGCCGGCAGGAACCGTGCCCGGGAACGGCTCTCCGGTCAGCAGGTCCAGGCCGGTGGCCGACACGGCGGCATCCGCCCTCGTGTGGTTGATGGCGAAGAGGAAGCTGCGCCCCTCGGCGGACAGGCGCCGCACCAGTTCCACCCCGGGATCGGCAGCGGCGACGGGGGAAACGCCTGATTCGGCCAGCAGCTTGTCCACCAGGGCCTCAATGCCGTCGGCGTCGGGGAAGGTGGCCAGGTACCAGGCGGCCCCTGACCCGACAGGCCGCCGGGTCAGGGAGGGGACACCCTCCAAGGGGTATTCGGTAAAGGCCTGCATCACCTCGGCGCCGGCAAGGTGGACATGCTCGCTCCAGATGGATGAGGTGGTCCCGTCGCTCAACTTCAGCTGGGCCCCGGCCAGCAGCGGGTGGAACTCCTCCACCCGGACACCCAGGAGATCGCGGAACGCGCCCGGGTAGCCGCCGAGCCGCACATGGTCCTGAGCGTCCACGATGCCGCTGAAATAGCTGACCAGGACCGTGGCCCCGCTCGAAGCCGCAGCGGCGATGTTGGCGGCGGACTCATCGGACACGGCGTACAGCGTGCACACCAGGACCAGGTCGTAGCCGTCCAGTGACGTTGAGGGATGCACCAGGTCCACGGAGATGCCGCGGAGGACCAGCGACCGGTGGAACGCCCTGAGCAGCTCCAGGTACTTCACGTCGATGCTTGGCTTGGAGTCGATTTCACTGGCCCACCAGGCCTCGTAGTCGAAGACAATGGCGGCACGCGACTGGACCCGCGAACCGCGCACGGGTTCGAGGCGTTTCAGTGCCGCGCCGAGCTCCACCACCTCACGCCATACCCGCGTGTCCCGTCCCCCGTGCGGCACCATGGCGGAGTGGAACTTCTCAGACCCCGCAAAGCTTTGCCGCCACTGGAAGAACATCACGGCGTCCGCCCCGCGGGCCACGTGGGCCAGCGAATTGCGCAGCATCTCGCCGGGCATCTTGGGTTGGTTGCGCGGCTGCCAGTTGACCGCCGAGGTCGAATGTTCCATCAGGATCCACGGGTCGCCGCCCGCAATGCCGCGCGTGAGGTCCGCGCTGAACGCGAGTTCGACGTGGCGTTCCGGGTCCGAGGCCACCAGGTAGTGGTCGTTGGCGGTGACGTCCAGGTCTTTGGCCCAGCTGAAGTAGTCCATGGATTTGGTGGCACTTGAGGCCATCAGGTTGGTGGTGCAGGGGATGTCCGGGGTCACCTCGCGCAGGACGGTCACCAGCTCCCGGCAGTAGTCCATCAGCGCCCACGAGTTGAACCGCTGGAAGTCCAGTTGCTGGCCCGGGTTCAGGGTGGACGGTGCGACGGCGGGAGGCAGGATTTCCTCGAAGGATCCGTAGTTCTGGGACCAGAATGCCGTGCCCCAGGAAGCGTTCAAGGCATCGATGCTCCCGTACCGGCGTTCGAGCCAGGCCCGGAAGGCGGCTGCATCCTCTTCGCCGTAGAACTCCGAGACGTGGCAGCCCAGTTCGTTGTCCACATGCCACAGCGCCAGCGCGGGGTGGTCCTTGTAGCGTTCGGCGAGTGCGCGGGTGATCCCGGCGGCGTAGCGGCGGTACACGGCCGACGACGGCGTGTAGTGCCGCCTTGAGCCCGGTCCCAGCACGGTCCCGTCAGCCGTGACCGGCAGGATTTCCGGATGCTTGCGCACCAGCCAGGCCGGAGGTGCGGCCGTGGCGGTGGCCAGGGCCACTTTCACGCCAATCCCGGCGAGGTTGTCCAGGACTTCGTCCAGCCAGCCGAACTCGTACTGCCCCTCGGCGGGTTCCAGCAGGGCCCAGGAGAAAATCCCCACGCTGAGGAAATTCACGCCCGCCTCCTGCATAAGCTCCAAATCCTCCAGCCGGACACTCGCTGGCCACTGCTCAGGGTTGTAGTCGCCCCCGAACGCGATGCCTTCGACCGCGGACCAAACGCTCGACGGGCGGGTGCTTTCCTGCTGTGTCATGGGACTCCTTTGTCAACTGAGGGGCTGGCTTACGGTGAGGAAACGCTTTCTTGGATAGCGCTTGCCTGAGGGCTCGGAAAACGCTTGCCCATTCATTCGAATGCAGCTATTGTATCGTTTCAGACGCCGTGTTAGCCAGCTCACTACTTCCGTTGTAGACCGAGCCGAGGCAGGCACCCATTGAGCAAGGAGGCTCCCGTGATCAACAGAAGGCATTTCCTCACAACCGTGGCCATTGGCACCGCATCGGCCGCAGCCCTGGCAGCCTGCGGGAACGGAGGCAGCTCGTCCGGCCAGACCGGAACCGCCGAAAAACCGGTGACCATCAACTACACCTGGTGGGGCAACGACGACCGCGCCGAGCGGACCCGCAAGGCCATCGCCCTGTTCGAGTCGAAGAACCCGGATATCAAGGTCAACGGCAACTTCACGGACTTCGCCGGCTACTGGCAGAAGCGCGCCACCGAAGCGGCCGGCGGCGGCCTGCCTGACGTGATGCAGTGGGACCTGTCCTACCTTCGCGATTACGGCCAGCGCAACCAGCTCCTGGACCTGGGCACGGTGAAGATCGATACCTCCGCGTTCGAGAAATCACTCCTGCCGTCCGGCCAGATCAAGGGCAAGACCTACGGCATCCCCACCAGCACCAACGCCTTCGCGGTCTACTATGATCCCGCCAAGCTGGCCTCCCTGGGCATCGCCGAACCCACCGGCAAGTGGACCTGGTCCGAATTCCAGGCCTTCCTGAAGGAAGTTGGGGACAAGGGCAACGGCACCCTCTACGGCTCCACGGACTTCACCGGTGTCTGGTGGCAGTTCAACATCTGGCTCCGGCAGAAGAATATCCAGGCCTTCACCAGCGACGGGAAGCTGGGATTCAGCAAGGACGACCTGAAGACCTGGTGGAGCCTCAACTCGAAGCTGCGCGGCACCCAGGCCATCGTGCCGGAAGACAGGGTGACCCAGCTCAAGCCCAAGTCGCCGTTCGGCTCCAACGTCAGTGCCGCCGAGGTCACCTGGGACAACTTCATGGCCGGCTACCTGGCTGACAGCGGTGCCAAGCAACTCAAGCTGGTGCCGGTACCCTCGGACGACCCGAACAACCTGGGCCTGTTCCTGAAGCCGTCCATGCTGATGGTGGCCAGCGCCAAAACCAAGTTCAAGGACGCTGCCGCACGCTTCATCGATTTCATGGTCAACGATCCCGAGGTGGGCCAGATCTTCAAGACCTCCCGCGGCGTTCCGGCCTCCAAGACCCAGCGCGACGGCACCACCTTCGACGGCGCCGACAAGCTGGTGGTGGATTACGAGAAGTCCATCGAGCAGTACCTCAAAGACGCACCCGAGCCGCCCATTGTCGGTTTCGGCACGCTGGAAGCATCGTTCGGCCGGATCGCCTCCGACCTCAACTACGGCAAGCTCACCGTTGACGGTGCCGTCGACGCGTGGTTCAAGGAAGCCGAAGACCTCATCAAGCAGAACGCCTGATCCGGCCAGTGCCTGATCGAGTGTTCACGACTGACGGATTGAACTCGTGACTCAAAGCCCAACCCTGAGCAGGCGCCAGGGGCATCCCGGTACCGCGTTGCCGCGCAAGTCGCGGCAGCGCGGGGCGGATGCCCGCGCCGGTTACACCTTCCTGCTGCCCTGGCTGCTGGGTTTCATCGCCCTGACGGTCGGGCCGATGATCTCCTCCCTGTACCTCTCGTTCACCAACTACAACCTGTTCGAGCCGCCCAAGTGGATCGGTTTCGACAACTACGCCACCCTCTTCCAGGACGAACGCTTCCTGCAGTCCGTAGGCGTGACCCTGTCCTACGTGGTCTTCGGTACCCCGCTCAAGCTTGCCGCGGCACTGGCAGTGGCGATGCTGCTGAACAGCAAGCGCCGCGGCCAGGGCTTCTACCGGTCGGCGTTCTACGCCCCGTCCCTGATCGGGGCCTCGGTGTCCATCGCGATCGTCTGGAAGGCCATGTTCGGCGATTCCGGACCGGTGGACCAGGGCCTGTCCTTCTTCGGGATCAACATCGGCGGCTGGGTGGGGAATCCGTCCATGACCATGCCCATGATGATCCTGCTGACCGTGTGGCAGTTCGGCGCCCCGATGGTGATTTTCCTGGCCGGCCTGAAGCAGATCCCGGGCGAACTCTACGAGGCGGCATCGATGGACGGTGCCGGCCCGGTCCGGAAGTTCTTCAACATCACCTGGCCCATGCTCTCGCCGGTGATCTTCTTCAACCTCCTGATGGAAACCATCCACGCGTTCCAGATCTTCGCGTCGGCCTACATCATCTCCAACGGTGACGGCGGCCCCGCCGGCTCCACCCTCTTCTACACCCTCTACCTGTACCTGCGGGGCTTCAGCGACTTCCGGATGGGCTACGCGTCGGCCATGGCCTGGCTGCTGGTGATCGTGGTCGGCATCATCACGCTGATCTTCTTCCGCACTTCCAAGTCCTGGGTCCACTACAGCGGTGATGCAAAATGACAACCACGGCAACCCCCGTCCAGCCGGCCCCCGGCGCCACCGCCCCGGCCTACAACCCGAAGTCCGAATCCACCACCGCCAAACGCGCCAAGAGCACCATCTTCCACGCCGCAGCCCTCCTGCTGACCTGCGTGGTGCTCTACCCGGCCCTGTGGATGATCGCCTCCGCGTTCAAACCCAACTCCGAAATCGGCGGCCAGAACACGTCGCTGTGGTCCAACAACTTCAGCTTTGACAACTTCGCCACCGCGATGGACGGAATCGGCGGGGTCTCCACCCTGCAGTTCTTCACCAACTCGCTGATCCTGGCCATCGGCGCCGTCGTCGGCACCATCCTCTCCGCGAGCGTGTCCGCCTACGCCTTCGCCCGGATCAAATTCCCCGGCCGCAGCGTGTTCTTCGGCATGATGATCGCCACCTTGCTGCTGCCGTTCCATGTGGTGATCATCCCGCAGTACATCATCTTCCAGCAGCTCGGACTGGTGGACACCTACGTCCCCCTGCTCATCGGCAAGTTCCTCGCCGGAGACGCGTTCTTCGTGTTCCTGATGGTGCAGTTCATGCGCAACCTGCCCGCCGAACTCGACGAAGCAGCCCGCATCGACGGCGCAGGGCACGTCCGGATTTTCACCTCCATCATGCTGCCCCTGATGAAACCGGCCCTGATCTCCACCTCGATCTTCTCCTTCATCTGGAGCTGGAACGACTTCCTGGGCCCCCTGCTGTACCTGAACACCCCCGACAAATACCCGCTGCCCCTGGCCCTGCGCCTCTTCGTGGACCAAACCCAGTCCTCGGACTACGGCGCCATGATCGCCATGTCTGTCCTGGCCCTGCTCCCCGTGCTGATCTTCTTCCTGATCTTCCAGCGGTACATCGTCGAGGGCGTTTCCACCCAGGGCCTCAAGGGCTGACGGTCAACGGAGAGAAAAATGAGCGCCATGGACAGCACCACCCCCGTTTCCGGCCACGAGCCAATCCCGGTGAACCGGTTTGCCCTGTTCTCCGAAACCCTCCTGGCAGGCCTGCTGGTGCTGGTGCTGTCCATTCCGCTGGTGACCCTGCCGGCCGCCTACGCGGCCGGCATCGCCCACCTGGAACGGCACCTGGCCGGCCGGGATGATTCCGTCCGCGGACTCTGGAGCCTCTTCAAGGCGGCACTGCCCGGCAGCTGGAAGCTGGGCCTCACGACGGCGGCGGCCGGCGTCGTGATTGTCCTCAACCTTTTACTCGCCTGGGTGGGGCAACTGCCGGGCCGTGGAGTGGTGCTTCCCGCCACCCTGGTGCTGGCGGCCGGAGCGGCGGTCGTGCTGCTCCGCACCGCCTCGGCCTGGACCGACGCAACCGGCCAAGGCACCTCCGCAGGGGATTCCTGGCGCACGGCCCTCCAGGCCGGGCAGGCAATGACCCTGCGCGACTGGACCGGTTCGCTGCTGCTCGCGGCCGCGCTGTTCTGCGCCGTGGTGTTCGTCTGGATGCTCGCGGCACTCTTCGTGGTAGTCCCCGGCACCCTCATCCTCGCCGCGGCGGCAGTGAAACTGCGCTCCGGCCGGCCCCGACGCTAGCTGTGCCGTTCCGCCGCGCCCGAACCGAACAACGCGCCCGTACCGAACAACGCGGCCAACCCGGGCCCGGCCAACCTCGCTGGTACCACCCGCTGAAGCGGCACAACTACCGGCTGTTCCTGGGCATGCAGCTGGCCGGCAGCCTGGGGGTGTGGATGCAGCGCCTGGCCCAGGACTGGCTGGTGCTGCAGCTGACCGGAAGCCCCGCAGCGGTGGGCGCCGCCGTCGCCCTGCAGTTCCTGCCCATGCTGGTGGTGGGCCCGCTGGCCGGACTGGTGGTGGACCTCTTCCCCAAGCGCCGGATCATGATGGTGTGCCAGTCCGTCATCGTGCTGCTGGGCATTGGCCTCGCTGCCTGGGCCGCGAGCGGCACCCTGACCGTATGGGTGGTGTACGCCAGCTGCGTCGCCTTGGGCATCACGGCGGCGGTGGACCAGCCCACCAGGCAGGTCTTCGTCAATGAAGTGGTGGGGGACGCCGCGCTGCGGCCGGCCATCGGACTGAACAATGCACTGTCCCAACTGGGCGGCATGGCCGGGCCGGCTTTGGGCGGGGTCCTCATCGCCCAGGCCGGCCCGGCGGCGGCCTTTGCCGCCAACGCGCTGATCGGCATGGGTGTCCTGGGCCTGATCACCGCCATCCGGACCAGCGAGCTGTATCCCGGCCCGCGCGCCGGACGCGGCCGGGGCCAGGTGCTTGCCGGCCTCCACTACGTACGGGAGCGGCCGCGGCTCCTGCTCCTCATCCTCCTCGCCGGCCTGCTGGGCGCCTTCGGGATGAACGGGCCGGTGGTCCTGGCGGCGTTTGCCGAGCGGGTGTGGCACAACGGCGTGGAAGGCTTCGGCCTCTTCAACACCGTCAGTGCCGTCGGCGCCCTGGCCGGGGCGCTCCTGGCCGCGCGGCTTGGCACCATGGGCCGGAAAGGCATTGTGGCTGCGGCCGGCCTCTTCGGCTTGTCCCAGCTGCTGGCGGCGCTCATGCCCACCGTTGGCCTCTTCATCGCCATGCTGGTGGTGGTGGGCATGATGACGCTGCTGTTCCTCACCAGCGCCGCCACCGCCGTCCAGCTCGAGGCCGGTCCCGCCATCCGCGGCCGCGTCATGGCCCTGTACCTTCCGCTCCTGCTGGGCGGACATGCGCTCGGTGGCCTCCTGGCCGGCTGGCTGACCGAGCAGTTCGGAGTCCGGGCGGGCCTCGTGGCCACCGGCTGCCTGGGCATGCTGTCCGCCCTGGTCATCGGCCTCCTGCTCTGGCGGCACGGGCGGCGCACCCGTCCTGCAGTGGCAACTACCGGGGCGTAAACGTCCAGGTGCCGGTGTGCACGCGGAATTCCCTGGCGGCGCCGTCCGCGGTGCCCAACGGGGCGGAAAGTACCGGGGCGGCATCCGCAGTGGGCCCCTTGACCCCGTAGGTGCCGGCGGGCAGCCGCACGGTGGCAGTGGTGCCCGGTGGAACCGTGCACTCCAGCTCCACCGAACCACCTCGCCTGCGCCAACTCGCCTGTACGTATCCGTTGTCCACCGGGATACTGCCGCGGGCGTGCTCCAAGCGGCACAGCGGCGGTTCAATCACCACCGCGGTGCCGCCGGGCACGGCGTACCGGATGCCGAGCAGGTGCTCGAGGATCTCCTTGAGCACGGACGCGGACCAGGCGTGCGACTGGCTGTAGTCGGTCCCCTTGGCCAGGTCCCAGGCTTCCCAGGTGAAGGTGGCTCCGCGGTCCAGGAGCCGTGCCCAGCCGGGCTGGTCTTTGGCGGTGAGGAGGTCCAGGACGGCGTCCATGCGGCCCTGGCGCACCAGGGCACGGACCAGCCGGTGCACCGTCATGGGACCCTGCCGCATGCCCATTCCGGCGATCCGGGCGGCATCGGCGTCCGCGTGGCCGGGGTCCGTGATGCCCAGTGAGAGCGGGAAGGACGTGGCATGCTGGGAGGCGTGGGAACTGGGTGTCCCGTCCCCATGGAGCCCGTCCACCATGACCCCGCCAACCCGCAGCCGGCCGCGGATCGCGACGGCCAGCACACGGGCCGCCGTGGCGTAGCGGACGGCGGCGTCTTCCTGGCCGGCCGCGTTGCAGAGCCGTGCCGTTGACACCAGCGCCGAGTAGGCCTGGGCGTTGACGGTGGTCTTGGCCGCGCACTCCATGTCGTAGCCGAACCGGCCGGGTGCGGGCCAGTCCACGATGCCGTGCAGGTAGGGGCCCGCGCCGCCGCCCAGCCTGGTGACCAGTCCCGCCGTCGGGCCTTCCGCCGGAATGCAGCGCAGCGCGTAGTCGGCCGTGTCGCACAGGTGGGGGAGCAGTTCGCGGACCAGGCCCAGGTCTCCGGAGCGCAGGTGGTACTCCTCCGCCCACTCCGGCAGCATCAGGGAGAAATCGGGGATGTCGCGCTTGCCATCGCCGTTGGGATAGACGGCGTTGTACCGGCCCTTGTCCGCCCCGGTGTTCCAGTAGCGGCGGGCCGACCAGGCGAATTCCCGCAGTGCCTGCGCCGTGTAGGCGTGTTCGCCGAAGAACGCCATGGTGGCGTAGGAAATGTTGGCGGCATCGGCCAGGAACTGGCCTTTTTCCCGGGTGGGAGTGTCCACGAACTGCTCCTGGACACCGTAGAGCGCAGAATCGCGCAGCAGCCCGACGACCTCGTCCAGGACGGGGTCGGAACTGTTGAAGCTGCCCTCGCCGGGGTGGCTGCCGTAGACCGTGACGGCGCCGACGCGTGACACGTCCGCGGCCTCCACGCCCGGCAGTTCCAGGTAGCGGAAGCCGAGGTGGACCGAGGCCCGGAACTGCTGTGGCCCGGCGGTTTGCGTGTAGGGGAAGGACATGTCCGTGTTCTGGCTGGGGGTCTTTCCGGCATCCACCCTGCCGTCCGGGCGCAGGACGTAGCCGGCACGCAGCATGACCGTGCGCCCCGGGACGCCGGCCAGGAAGTCCACCTCGGGCCGGGCCGGGATGACGCGCCCGAAGTCCGCCACCATGGTGCCGTCCTCAGCGGCAAGGAACTGCCGCGGTGCCACGAACTCCCCGCCCAGGAACGTCCGGCGGGCGTGCAGCCGGGGAAAGTCCGACGACGGGTGCCGGCCAACGCTGATGGCGGCAGGGAGGTCCTCGGTGATGTCCAGGGACGCTGCGGCCTCGCCATCCAGGTGCTCCACGGGGTCGCCCTCGTCATTGCGGTAGCCCGACTGGCGGTACGGGGCCTCGCCGGCACGCCAGCCGGGGCCCGAGACAAGGACGTCCCGCCGCCCGTCGTCGTAGTCAACACTCAGCCTGACCACCAGGCCGGGAACACCTGCGGCGCGGCCCTGGCCCGGACCGTACCAGTGGAGGAGGGCCGTCACCGGCACGGGCGTACCGGCCGGATGTGCCGCCAGGATCCCGGTGACGTCGGCGGCATCGAAATACCCCTCGCCGGGGTAGCCGAATGAGGTGGTGCCGAGGCAGGGCGTCCCGGCCACCGAAACCTGCGCATGGTGGTGTGCCGCCACGAAGAGCCTGGCCCGCCGGACCGTCCCGTCCAGCGCCATGGTGCCCCGGACCAGGGTCCACTCGTCGGGCTGCCGGTGCCCGGTGGTGCGGTCCCATTGTGCCAACGAGGCAAGCGCTTCGTCCTCGCCGGCATCAAAATGGTGGTCCAGCAGGACGTCCCCGGAGCGGCCGGGAACCTCCCCGGTGATGCGGAGCCGGGTGTACTCCGCCTGGCTCCGGGGTCCCTGGTGCAGGGCGGCCCTTCCGCTGCTGCCCGGGGATGCCGGTACGTCAACCACCAGCAGTTCCGTTCCGTCCAGCGACACCCGGATGCTCTGCCCGTCGTCGCTGATATCCAGGTCCTGCCACGATCCGGGGCCAGGTTGCCGGTCTCCTGCCGGTGCGGCGGTCCCCAGGACCTCGGAATCCGGGGCGGCGGGGGAGGGGATTTCCCAGTCCGGAGTGCGGCGGAGTACCAGTTCTCCGGCCGGGCCCAGTTCGAGCAGCAGGCCCGTCCCGGGTCCGCTGCTCCGCAGGATAATGCCGGCTTTGCCCATGACGGGCCGGAGCCGGGCCTGGATCCGGACGCTGCGGACTGCGGGGCACGGAAGAGGCAGGAACGGCGAGCCCGCCACCCGCAGGGCGCGGTTGTGGATGTCCAGCGGTGCCCGCCCGCCCGGGGCCCGGCTGATCCAGCCGGCCTGCCAGGACGCATCCGTCAGGCCGGTGCTGAAGGGTTGCGGGGAAGACCAGGAGCCCGGGTTGCCGGCAGCATCGCGGATGCGCACCCGCCAGGCGAAGTCGGAGTCGTCCGCCAGGGCGGGACCGCCGTAGGGCACGCCGCGCTGGGACGCGGAAGCCACCGGGCCTGATCCCCACACGACTGTGCCCAAGGTGTCCCGGACCTCAATCTCGTAGCCGGTCTGCCGTGCCAGGGCGGGATCGCCGCCGTCGCCTTGGGCCAGCTGCCAGCTGAAGGCGGGGGCCGGCGAAGCAGTCAGGCAGGGGGAAAGCCCGTCCGTCAGCAGGGTGGCTGCGTGGAGGTGCCCTGCGTCGTGGAGTTGGCCTTCCATCAGGAGGCCGGAATATCGAAGGTGGCCGGGGCAGACTTGGCCCAGGGGAGTCCCAGCTCGCTGAAGGTGGCGTGCTCCCGGCCCGCACGTTCCAGTGCGTCTTCAATGCCTGGCACGACGGCGTGGGCCGAGTCGCCGTCGCCCTGCCACCGGACGTGGGCGGGATCGATGGGGGAGGGCAGCGGCGCCGTCCGGACCGCTTCCAGCACCAGCATGAAGGCTCCGCTGTCCGGCAGGCTGCTGGTGAGCGGAACGCCAGTGGCGCGGTGGGCCAGCAGGTTCTCGGTGAGGTCATCGCGGCCATACGTTTGCTCGGTGCGCCCGGCTGCGGTTTCAACGATGAGCCGGTCCTCGGTGTAGTGGAACACGGCGGTACCGGCCGAGCCCTGGAGGGTCACGTAGGGCTCAACGGATTCGGACGCACAGATGGTCAGCGCGCAGGTGATGGGCAGGCCTGGAGTGGTGCGGATCCGGATCACGGAGGTGTCATCCGATTCTATGTCGTTGGCCCGGTACAGCTCGGTTTCCACGGATGCGATGTCAGCGGTGGTGCGCGCCCCGGCAATCCGGAGGGCGGTTGCCACGGCATGCGCCAACGGATTGGTGGCGACGCCGTCCACCACGTCCACGCCGTTGATGCTGCGTTTCCCGGCCCAGCGCGAGCGTTTGTAGTACGCCCGGTCCCGGACCCAGCGGCCGGTGGCCGAGATGCCCTCCAAGGTGCCGATGGTGCCGGCCGCGAGCAGTTCCTCGATGGCCCGCAGGGCGTGCGAACCGAGGCTTTGGAACCCGATCTGGACGCCGCGGCCGGAATCCGACGCCGCGGCACACAGCCGGTTGAAATCGGCAAGGGACGCGACGGGGGGTTTTTCCAAGTACAGCTCCGCGTCCGTGGCAAGGGCAGCCAGTGCCAGCGGGGCGTGGGTCTGGATGGGCGTGGCCACGATGACCAGGTCGAGATCCCCGGCGGCCTGGAGGAGCTCGTCGAGCCCGGGGTGGATGGCGGCCGACGGCGGCACGGCACCTGGTGCGGGCGGCTGCGGATCGGCAACCGCCACCAGCTCGACGGCGCCTGCCGCCTGCAGGCGTTCCAGGTTCCGGAGGTGGTGGGTGCCAAAGCCGTGCACGCCCACCAGTGCCACCCGCGCCGCAGTCCTCGGGGCGGTTCCGGCGTCCTTGCCGGCCGCTTCCGTTGCCGTTCCCATGGTTCTCCGTCCTGCCCGTCCGGGCACCAGCCTGTAGCGCGGGCCATCATCCAGCAAGCGCTTTCCACCGTTCAGTGTGCGGCATGAAGGCATTGCCAGTCCAGCTATGTAACGATTCAAAAATTCACTTGACCGGGATGCCGGTGCGGGTCTAGATTTTCGAGAAACCGATTACCAGCGTGATGCGGGACACTTTCCGCTTCGCCTCTGCAACGATGGAGAACAGAAGGGAGCCCAGCCATGCTGTCCGGGACCTTCAGTGCGCGTGCCTATTCATTCTTTGACACGCTCGCATGGATTGCGGGCCTGAACCTGCTGTGGATCGCGTTTACCTTGATGGGCGGCGGCGTCCTTGGTGCCGGGCCGGCCACGGCCGCGGCGCAGATCCTGGTGCGCAAGCGGGCCCGGGGGGAGGCGGCTCCGCTGGTGCGTGGATTTGCTGCCGGATACGCCAGGAATTTTGGCCGAGCGAACATTCTTGCGCTGCCGGTCATGGCCGTCTCCGTGGCTCTTGCCCTGAACTGGAACTACTTTTCGGCGGGGCGCGGGCTCTTCCCGCAGCTCATGGCGGCCGGCATCTTTGTTGCCGCAATCTTCCTGGCCGGCGCAGCGTGCTACGTGTTTCCCATGTATGCCCGCTACGAACTGCCGCTGGGGCAGTACCTGCTGACGTCGTCGCGCTTTGCTGTGCGGCATCTAGCGGGAACGGTCATCCTGCTGTTCGTCACCGCCGCCACGGCGTACGCCAGCGCGGCGCTCCCGGGCCTGATTCCGTTCTTCAGCATCGGAGCCTGGCTCTTCCTGACCGGCTGGCTCTGCGACCGCTTCTTTACCGCGAATGACGAATCGGTAGCCGAGGCGCTGGCAGTGGAATCGAACGGCCGGGCCGCCCTGCAGCGAGCCTCCACCGCCTGACCGCCATCCTCCCGGGTGCGGCTCCGCCGTGCCCGGCTTCAAATGAAACGTATCAATACTGGCCTCAAGGCCCAATGAACCCCAATGAAGTGGAATAGGAAAAATATGATCCGCAGGAAACTTTCCCTGGCCGCCGCCGTCGTCACCGCAGCGGCCCTGTCCCTCACGGCCTGCAGCGGAGGTGACGCTCCGGCCGCCGACCTCACCTCGGTGTCCATCATGGCGCCCTTCCTTGAGGCGCAGCCGCCCGGCGCGGACGGCGCAGTGCAAAAGAAGCTGGAGGAGATCACCGGCAAGCAGGTGAAGATCAACTGGGCTCCCAACGCCTCCTACGAGGACAAGACCAACATCACCCTGGCGGGATCGGACATCCCCCAGGTCATGGTGATCCAGGGCAAGAGCCCCGGGTTCGTCAAGAATGCCCAAGCCGGCGCCTTCTGGGACCTCACCGGCAAGCTGGACAAGTACCCCAACCTCAAGACCACCTACCCGGACATCCAGCAGAACGCCAGCGTCAACGGCAAGGTCTACGGCATCTTCCGCGGCCGCGCCCCGATGCGGACCGCGGTCATGTTCCGGCAGGACTGGCTGGACAAGCTGGGCCTGCAGCCGCCCAAGACCGTGGAGGACCTCTACAAGGTGGCCAAGGCGTTCACCGAGCAGGACCCGGACGGCAACGGCAAGAATGACACCTACGGCATCACGATTCCCAAATGGGGCGCGCTGGGAAGCAACAGCCCCTACGACGTCATCGAGGAATGGTTCGGGGCAGGCAACCGCTGGACCGAGCGGGACGGAAAGCTGGTACCCAGCTTCGAGACCGACGAGTTCCTCCAGGCAGACCGCTTCATCAAGAAGATGGTGGATGAGAAGCTCATCAATCCCGACTTCGCCACGTTTGACAGCACCAAATGGAATGAGCCGTTCTTCAACGGCAAGGGCGGCATCATCGTGGACGTCGATTCCCGGGTCAGCGTCCTCATTAACCTGTTCAAGCAGGCAGATCCCAACAACTTCCAGAACAAGGTGGGCTTCGTGGGCAACCTCGAAGGCCCCGACGGCAAGCTGCACGCCCATCCCACCGACGGCTACTCCGGCTTCCTGGCCGTCCCGAAAGCCAGTGTCCGGACGGAAGCCGAACTGGACAAGGTCCTGGAATTCCTGAACACCCTCAACGGCAAGGACGCCGGCATCCTCCTGAACAACGGCATTGAGGGCGTCAACTTCACGGTGGTGGACGGCAAGGCCGCTCCCGTCAAGCCGGAAACGGACGCCAGCAAGGCCGTCACCACGGACATCAAGAGCTACGCCCAGCTGGGCATGAACGTCGCCGGCAACCAGTTCTACCCGGTCAAGCAGGCCACCGACTACGAACAGCAGGTCTTCGACAAGCGCACAGACGTCATGGCTGAAGACCTCAAGAGCGCCGTCTACAACCCGGCAGCGCCTTACGTTTCCGCCACCTACGTGGCCAAGGGAGCCCAGCTGGACAACATCGTGGCCGACGCCCGGATCAAATACCTGGCCGGCCAGATCGATGAGCAGGGGCTGAAGGACGCCATCAAGCTGTGGGACACCAGCGGCGGCGACAAGGTCAAGGAAGAGATCAACAAGCTCTGGCAGGACAACAAGTAAATGGCAGCCCCCGTCGTCGAGGCTGAGGCACGGGCGGCCAACCGGCCGCCCGTGCGGGAACGGAAGAACGGCAGGTTCTCCGTCCATTTCGCGCACTACAAGTGGCTGTACCTGCTGCTGCTGCCCGGCGTGGTGTACTTCGCGGTGTTCCGGTACGCCCCCATGTACGGCGTATCCATCGCGTTCAAGGATTACGTCCCGTTCCTGGGGGTGAACGGCAGCCCCTGGGTGGGAGTGCAGAACTTCACGGACTTCTTTGCCAACCCGGATTTTCCCCGGCTGTTGGGCAACACCCTGATCCTGGCTTTCCTGAACCTGGGCATCGCGTTCCCGCTGACCATCGTCCTGGCCTTGCTGCTCAATGAGGTACGCCTGTCCGTGCTCAAGCGCACGGTCCAGACCCTCGTGTACATCCCGCACTTCCTGTCCTGGACCATCGTGGCGTCGTTGAGCTTCCTGCTGTTCGCCCTGGACATCGGCCCGCTGTTCCAGTTCCTGAACAACGTCATGGGCACGAACATCGATTTCCTGTCGGATCCGGCCTGGTTCCGGCCCCTGATCGTGCTGCAGGACATCTGGAAGAACACCGGTTGGGGCACCATCATCTTCCTGGCCGCCCTGGCCACGGTGGACCAGGACCAGTACGAGGCCGCCATCATCGACGGTGCCGGCCGGTTCCGCCGGGTCTGGCACATCACGCTTCCCGCGATCCGGTCCACCATCATCGTGATGCTGATCCTGGCCATCGGGCAGATGCTCAATACCGGCTTCGAACAGATCTACCTGATGACCAACGCCCTCAACCGCGAGGTGGCGGACGTCTTTGACACCTACGTCTACTTCGTGGGCATCACCCAGGGCGCCTACAGCTACTCCACGGCGGTGGGCCTGTTCAAATCCCTGGTAGGCATCGTGCTGATCTTCGGCACCAACTGGCTGGCCAAACGATTCAACCAGAGCGGACTGTTCTAGCCATGAAAATCCACAACACCCGCGGCGGCCGGGTTTTCGACGCCGTCAACTACGTGTTCCTCGCCCTGATCGGCATCATCACCCTGCTGCCGTTCGTCTACGTCTTCGCCGGGTCCTTCGCCACCGAAGCGGAGATCACCCGCCGGGCGTTCTTCGTCTGGCCTGAGCAGTTCACCCTGGGCTCCTACGAGTACATCTTCGCCACCCCCGCGTTCACCCGCGCCCTGGTCACCACCATCCTGGTCACCGCCGTGGGCACCCTGGTCCAGCTGGCCTTTACCGTGACCATGGCCTACCCGCTGGCCAAGAAGAGCCTGCGCGGCAGGAACGTCATCCTGTCGCTGGTGGTCTTCGCCATGGTCTTCTCCGGCGGCATGATCCCCACTTTCCTGCTGGTCAAGGACCTGGGCCTGCTGAACTCGTACTGGGCCCTGATCCTGCCGGCAGCCATCAACCCCTTCAGCCTGATCATCATCAAGAACTTCTTCCAGGAACTCCCTGCGGAGCTGGAAGAGTCGGCCAAGATGGACGGCGCCACCGAAATCGGGATCCTCTGGCGGATCCTGCTGCCGCTGTCCAAGCCAGTACTCGCAACTTTCGCGCTCTTTTACGCCGTGGGGATCTGGAACGACTTCATGTCCCCGCTGCTGTACCTGAGCGACAACTCCAAGTGGACGCTGCAAATGTACCTGCGGCAGGTCACCGCCGCCTCGGACCTCCTGGGCACTGGCAACGTGGACCCCAACTACATCCCGCCGGAACAGGGCATCAAGTTTGCGGTGATCGTGGTGGCCACCCTGCCCATCCTGATCTTCTATCCGTTCCTGCAAAAGCACTTCGCCAAGGGCATGCTCATCGGCTCCGTCAAGGGCTGACCCCGTACTGGAGGAAGCACACCATGAAAATCCTGCTGGCCGGCGACTCCACGGTCGCCGATTGCCCCACCCAAGAGTTCCCCATGAGCGGTTGGGGAGCGCAGCTTCCGCCGCATACCTACCGGTGGGGCTCGGTGCACAACTTCGCCAAAGGCGGGGCAAGCACGGAGTCCTTCCGCGACGATGGGCTCTGGGCGGACCTGCTGGCCGAGGCCGGGCCCGGCGACGCGGTGCTCATCCAGTTCGGCCACAACGACCAGAAGAAGCAGCACCTCGCTGCCCGAACCGGATACGCGGCCAACCTGCGCACCATGGTGGACGAGGTGCGCGGGGCCGGCGCCGCGCCGGTCTTGTGCACCTCGGTGGAGCGGCGGCACTTCCTCGACGCCCGGCACCAGGGCGACGGTCCGGCGTCGGACGCTGTCCTGGAGGCAAGCCTGGAGGACTACCCCGAGGTGGTCCGCGAACTCGGCCTGGAACTGGGGGTGCCGGCGGTGGACCTGAACGCCTGGACCCGGGACCTGTACCTGCGGCTGGGCCGCGACAGATCGCGGAACCTCTTCTGCCACTTCGCGCCGGGTGAGCACGCCCGCTGGCCAGGCGGCCTGGCGGACAACACCCACTTTTCGCAGCAGGGTGCCATGCTGGTGGCCGGGGAGGTGGCCCGGCAGCTTGGCCGGCTGGGATACGGGGTGCTGGAACCGGCATTGGGTACGACGTCGGGACAGGGCTAGGTGGGCGCCGCGAGCTTGGAAGCGGGCGTCCTCTACAGCAACCCGCTGGCAGGACCGGACGATGTCGCCGGCTGGGTGGCGGAAGGGCCACTGGGCCTCGGCAGCCACAACGGCGCCCTGGAGCTGTCCGGCACCCTGGACGACGGCGAATTCGGCGACCATGCGCACTGGACCTTCTGGTGCCCCGAGGAATTTCCGGACGGCATCCGCATCAGCTGGGACTTCCTGCCGCTCGCCGAACCGGGCCTGGCCATGCTGTTCTTCGCGGCCGCCGGACAGGGCGGCCTGGACCTCTTCAGCCCTGCGCTCGCGCCCCGGACCGGGTACTACCCGCAGTACCACTCAGGGGACATCGATGCACTGCACGTCTCCTACTTCCGGCACAAACACCAGTCCGAGCGCGCCTTCCGCACCTGCAACCTCCGCAAGAGTGCCGGCTTCGAACTGGTGGCCCAGGGTGCGGATCCGCTGCCGCCCACGGAAGACGCCGCCGGCTTCTACCGGCTCGAAGTAGTGAAAGAAGGGCCACGGGTGGAGTTCGCCATCAACGGTTTGGGGCTCTTTCGGTGGCACGATCCGTCGGACAAAGTGTTGGGCGGCGGCCGGATCGGATTCCGCCAGATGGCACCACTCCGCGCCGCGTACCGCAACCTGGTGGTGGAGAAGGTTTAGGCCGCTTCCGCACTGGGGCAAGATAGGAGGCGTACATCTGCCCACTGAAGGGAGGCGGGACATGGAACCCGTATTGGTCGACGGCGGCAAGGGCACCGTGGAGCTGGGCCCGGACGGCATTCTCCATCTCATTTGGGAACCCAAGGTTCGGATCGAAATCCATGATGCGCAGGCGGCCATGGCCGCGGTCAACGACATCGCCGGCGACGGCAGCTACCCCATGCTGGTGGACATGGCCACCACGGAGTCTGTCAGCCGGGAGGCCCGCGGAGTGTTCTCCATCCCGTGCGCGGCCAACCGCATCGCCCTGCTCGGGGCCAGCCCGGTGGACCGGATTATCGCCAACTTTTTCCTGGGCGTGCACATTCCGCCGTGCCCCACGCGCTTCTTCACGTCCCGGTCAGAGTCCATGAAATGGCTGCTGCAGCCGGACAAGTAGCGGACCCGCGGCTCAGCCGGCTGCCGGCGCCGCCGTGCTCTGCCGGACCACCAGCTCGGGCGTGAACACTACCGCCCGGTGGACGGGGTTTTGGGATTCCACTTCTTCGGACAACAGCTCGATGGCGGTCCGCCCCAGCAGCTCCGTGGGCTGGCGGATGGAGGAGAGGGGGACCACGGCGGAAACCGCAAAATCGATGTCGTCGTAACCGATCAATGCCACATCCTCCGGGATGCGGAAGGTGTGCGTCATGGTGAGGGACTGCATGACGCCCAGGGCCAGGAGGTCGTTGGCGCAGAAAATTCCGTCCGGCAGCTCCGCGCGGCCCCGCTGCACCAGCATGTCGCCCACGCTTCGGCCGGCAAGGACCGTCTGGCCCTCCGAGTCCAGCACCTCCAAGGTGGCGTCCGGTTCCTCCTTGACGGCCCGGCGGGCCCCCTCGAGGCGGTCCGCCACCTGGCGGATGGAGGTGGGGCCACCCACGAAGGCCAGCTGGCGGCGGCCGGTGTCCAGCAGGTGCCGGGCTGCGAGGTAGCCGCCGGCGTCGTCATCCACTGCCACGGAGCTGAACTTGGATTCGTCCGCCAGGCGGTCCACCAGGACGGTGGGGACGCCGCGCTCGCGGAGGAGGTCCAACCGGTCCGTGACATCGCCTACGGGGGAAATCAGCAGGCCCTGAACGCGCTGCTCCTGGAAGAGGTCGATGTAATTCGCTTCGCGGCCGGCGTCGTGGCCGCTGTCCCCGAGCAGCACTGCACTGCCCTGCAGGGCCGCCGCGTCCTCCGCGGAGCGGACCACGGAGGTGAAGAAGGGGTTGCCCACGTCCAGGACAATGAGGCCGATGGTGCGGCTGTGGCCAACCCGGAGCTGGCGGGCGGCATCATTGCGGACGAAGCCCAGCTCGTCGATGGCCCGCAGGACCCGTTCCTTGGTCCGCTCCGATACCCGGTCCGGGTAATTCAGGACGTTCGAGACCGTTCCCACGGCCACGCTCGCGTGGGTGGCGACGTCCTTGATACTTGCTGTCCGGTTCATCGAATCTCCGTGCTGGTCTGTCCGCGGCCGGGTGTCCCGCGCGGGCGATCAAAAGTTCTTTGCCATTGCTTGACACCTGCTCAGGTTCAACTGTACTTTGAATCGTAACAATGAAACGATTCAAAAGATCGCGAGTTTGAACAGGAGAACCAATGAGGGTCTGTTTCCGTTCCTCGGTCCAGCCGGCGCTCATCGACGAATACCGGCGCCGGCACGCGGCGGTATGGCCGGAGATGCTGACCGCCCTCAAAGAAGCAGGCTGGCACAACTATTCGCTGTTCCTGGGGGAGGACGGGCTCCTGGTGGGGTACGTGGAATGTGACGACTTCGACGCCGTCCGCGCCCGGATGGCCCTGACGGACGTCAACACCAGGTGGCAGGCAGAAATGGCGACACTTTTTGAAGACTCCGGCCAGGCGCCCGATGAAGGGTTCCGCGTGCTGGAGGAAGTCTTCAACCTCGACAGCCAGTTGGCAGCCGGCGCATCCGCGGGCTGACCGCCCGCGCGCACAACTACCGCACCGACAGCAACAGGGCTCCAGCAGCGGGGCACCACAACCACACGAACCACACACCGGAAAGAACATCATGAACGACGTAGCAACGGCGCTGGGCAGGCTCGAGGAGCTTGCCATCGAGGTCCCCTCGTGGGCTTATGGAAATTCAGGCACGCGGTTCAAGGTGTTCGGTACGCCCGGCACGCCGCGCACGGTCCAGGAAAAGCTGGCCGATGCCGCCAAGGTCCACGAACTGACCGGGCTGGCCCCCACCGTGGCCCTGCACATCCCGTGGGACAAGGTGGACGATTACGCCGCCCTGAAGGATTACGCCGCCGGCCTGGGGGTGGGGCTGGGCACCATCAACTCCAATACCTTCCAGGATGACGAGTACAAGTTCGGTTCCCTGACCTCCTCCAACGGATCGGTGCGCCGCCGCGCCATCGATCATCACCTGGACTGCATCCAGATCATGCACGCCACTGGCTCACGCGACCTGAAGATCTGGTTGGCTGACGGCACCAACTACCCGGGCCAGGACGATATCCGCGGCCGGCAGGACCGGCTGGCCGAATCCCTGCAGGAGATCTACGCCGCCTTGGGCGATGAACAGCGGCTGGTGCTGGAGTACAAGTTCTTTGAACCGGCGTTCTACCACACCGACGTTCCGGACTGGGGCACGTCCTACGCCCAGACCCTGGCCCTTGGCGAGAAGGCGTTCGTCTGCCTGGACACCGGCCACCACGCCCCGGGCACCAACATCGAGTTCATCGTGATGCAGCTGCTTCGCCTGGGCAAGCTGGGGTCCTTCGACTTCAACTCGCGCTTCTACGCCGACGACGACCTGATCGTGGGCGCCGCCGATCCGTTCCAGCTCTTCCGCATCATGCACGAGGTGATCCGCGGCGGCGGTTTCGGGAAAGAGGCCGGCGTCGCCCTCATGCTGGACCAGTGCCACAACCTGGAGGAGAAGATCCCGGGACAGATCCGCTCGGTCCTGAACGTCCAGGAGATGACGGCCCGCGCCCTGCTGGTGGACACCACCGCCCTGGGCGAGGCACAGCGCGCCGGGGACGTGCTGGCCGCGAACGGCATCTTCAACGATGCGTTCTACACCGACGTCCGGCCCATCCTGGCTGAATGGCGTGAATCCCGCGGCCTGCCCGCGGACCCGATCGCTGCCTACAAGGCCAGCGGCTACCAGAAACAGATCAACGAGGACCGCGCAGGCGGCCAGCAAGCCGGATGGGGCGCATAAAGGGCATGAACATGCAGAACGCAGCCAAGACTGTTGAAGACCTGATTTCCCGTTCCAACCGCCTCGGCGCGGACAAGCGGAACACCAACTTTGCCGGCGGGAACACCTCCGCCAAAGGCATCGAGAAGGACCCGGTCACGGGCGAGCACGTCCAGCTGTTGTGGGTGAAGGGGTCCGGTGGGGACCTGGGCACGCTGAAGCCACAGAACCTGGCCGTGCTCCGGCTGGACCGGTTGACCGCCCTGAAGAACGTGTACCCGGGCGTTGAGCGTGAAGACGAGATGGTGGCGGCTTTCGATTATTGCCTGCACGGCAAGGGCGGGGCCGCACCGTCGATCGACACGGCGATGCATGGCCTGGTGGACGCCGCGCACGTGGACCACCTGCACCCGGACTCCGGCATCGCCATCGCCACCGCCGTTGACGGGGAAGCGCTGACCGGCAAGATCTTCGGCAACAAGGTGGTCTGGGTTCCCTGGCGCCGCCCCGGATTCCAGCTGGGCCTGGACATCGCGGCCATCAAGGACGCCAACCCGCAGGCCATCGGCACCATCCTGGGCGGCCACGGCATCACCGCCTGGGGCGCAACCAGCGAAGAAGCGGAAGCCAATTCCCTGTGGATCATCGAACAGGCCGAAAAGTACATCGCAGAGAACGGCACGGCCGAGCCCTTCGGCGCCAAGCTGCCCGGATATGCAGCCCTGCCGGAAGCTGAGCGCCGCGCCAAGGCCGCAGCCCTGGCACCGGTGATACGCGGCCTGGCCTCCACGGACAAGCCGCAGCTGGGGCACTTCAGTGACGACGCCGTCGTCCTGGACTTCCTCGAAGCGGCCGAGCACCCGCGCCTGGGCGCCCTGGGCACCTCCTGCCCGGACCACTTCCTGCGCACCAAGGTCAAGCCGCTGATCCTGGACCTTCCGGCCGATGCCTCGATCGAGGATTCGATTGCCCGGCTTCAGGAACTCCACGCCGACTACCGGGAGGACTACCAGGCCTACTACGACCGTCACGCCGATGCCGACTCGCCGGCGCTGCGGGGCGCCGACCCGGCCATCGTGCTGGTGCCTGGCGTGGGCATGTTCTCCTTCGGCGCCAACAAGCAGACCGCCCGGGTTGCCGGCGAGTTCTACATCAACGCCATCAACGTCATGCGCGGCGCCGAGGCCATCTCCACCTATGCACCGATCGAGGAATCCGAGAAGTTCCGGATCGAATACTGGGCGCTGGAGGAAGCCAAGCTGGCCCGGATGCCCAAGCCCAAGTCGCACGCCACCCGCATCGCACTGGTCACCGGCGCGGCATCCGGGATCGGCAAGGCCATCGCCACCCGCCTCGCCGCGGAAGGCGCGTGCGTGGTCATCGCCGACCTCAACCTCGAGAACGCGCAGAAGGTCGCCGAGGAACTCGGCGGCCCGGATGTCGCCGTCGGCGTCCAGGCCGACGTCACCGACGAAGCCCAGGTCGCCGCGGCGATCGACGCCGCCGTGCTGGCCTTCGGCGGCGTGGACCTGGTGGTCAACAACGCCGGACTGTCCATCTCCAAACCGCTGCTGGAAACCACCGAAAAAGACTGGGACCTGCAGCACAACGTCATGGCCAAGGGCTCCTTCCTGGTGGCCAAGGCCGCGGCCAGGGTGATGATCGCCCAGGGCCTGGGCGGGGACATCATCTACATCTCCTCCAAGAACTCCGTCTTCGCCGGCCCCAACAACATCGCCTACTCCGCCACCAAGGCAGACCAGGCCCACCAGGTCCGGCTCCTCGCGGCCGAACTGGGCGAGCACGGCATCCGCGTCAACGGCATCAACCCCGACGGCGTGGTCCGCGGCTCCGGAATCTTCGCCGGCGGCTGGGGCGCCAAGCGTGCAGCGGTCTATGGCGTTGACGAGGAGAAACTGGGCGAGTACTACGCCCAGCGCACCCTGCTCAAGCGCGAAGTCCTGCCTGAGCACGTGGCCAACGCGGCCGCCGTCCTCACCAGCAACGAACTGTCCCACACCACCGGCCTGCACATCCCCGTGGACGCCGGAGTGGCCGCAGCCTTCCTCCGATGAGCACGCACGTTCCAAGCATTGACGGCGCCGGCGTCTTCGCCGCCGTGGACATCGGTGCCTCGTCCGGCCGGGTCATCCTGGGCCGCGTGACTGCCGGTGCCGGGGTGTCGCTGGAGACCGTCCACCGCTTCCCCAACGGAGTGGCGGAGATCGATGGCGGCCTCCGTTGGGACTTCGACGCGTTGTTCGCCGAAGTCCTTGCCGGCCTTAGGGCTGCGGCCACCGTGGCCTCGGCACAGGGGGAAACCATTGCCAGCATCGGTATTGACACCTGGGCCGTGGACTACGGCCTGGTGACCAAGGCCGGCCGGCTGGTGGCGCAGCCGTTCAGTTACCGCGACGACCGCAGCCGGGCCGCAGTGGCGCCGGTCCACGCCAAGCTGGACCCCGCGCGCCTCTATGCCACCACGGGGTTGCAGTTCCTGCAGTTCAACACCATCTACCAGTTGGCCGCGGAACAGGACCTCGACGGGCTGCAGGCCCTGCTGATCCCGGACCTGATCGCCTTCCTGCTCACGGGCATCCGCCGGACGGAAGCCACGAATGCCTCCACCACCGGGCTCTTCGACGCCGTGGCAGGGGAGTGGGCCACCGAGTTCTTCGCTCCCCTGGGCCTGCGGAGGGACCTGTTCCCGCCGCTGATCCAGCCTGGTGAAACCATCGGCACGCTGCTGCCGGAGACCGCCGCTGCGGTAGGGCTTCCCCAGGAAACCAAAGTGGTGGCCGTCGGCTCGCACGACACCGCCTCCGCCGTCGCCGCTGTCCCTGCGCAAGAAGAGAACTTTGCCTACATTTCCTCCGGCACGTGGTCGCTGGTGGGACTGGAACTGAAGCATCCGGTCCTCACCGAGGCCGGCCGGGAAGCCAACTTCACCAATGAACGCGGGGTGGACGGCACCATCCGGTACCTGCGCAACATGGGCGGGCTCTGGCTGCTCAGCGAATGCCAGCGGACCTGGGCCTTGGAGGGCTTCCGGCCGGAACTGACCGCCCTGCTCACGGCAGCCGCGGCCCTTCCTGCCGGTGGCCCGCAAGTGAACGCCGATGATCCCTACTTCATCGCCCCCGACAACATGCCCGAGCGCATCCGCGCGGCGGTCCGGCGCACCGGTGAGGTCCTGCCCGACGATCCCGCGGCGATCACCCGCTGCATCATGGACAGCCTCGCCAGTGGTTACGCCCGGACCATCACGGCTGCCGAACGCCTGGCCGGCCGTGCCGTGGAAGTGGTCCATGTGGTGGGCGGAGGCTCGCAGAACACCCTGCTCTGCCAGCTCACCGCCAACGCCACTGGACGTCCCGTCATCGCCGGCCCCGTGGAAGCCACTGCCTTGGGCAACGTGCTCGTACAGGCCCGCGCGGCCGGTGCGGCCGCGGGCGGGCTGCCGCAACTGCGCGAAATCATCGCGACGGGAACGAGCCTTCGCCGCTACGAACCCGCGTACCTGCCCGTGAACGCCGCCAGGAATTGAACCCATGAAAATCGCACTTTTCGCCACCTGCATCGTGGACGCCATGTATCCACGCGCCGCCCAAGCCACGGTGGCGGTCCTCGAACGCCTGGGCCATGAGGTGGTGTTTCCCCCGGGGCAGGCATGCTGCGGGCAGATGCACGTCAACAGCGGCTACCGCAAGGAGGCCCTGCCCGTGGTGGCCAACCACGTGCGGGCCTTCGAATCCGAAGACTACGACGTCGCCGTGGCGCCGTCCGGTTCCTGCGTCGCGTCGGTGAAGCACCAGCACCCCATGGTGGCCCGGCACGCGGGGGACACCGCGCTGGAAGAGCGGGCTGACGCCGTCGGAAAGAAGACCTACGAACTCTCAGAACTCCTGGTGGACGTCCTGGGCGTCACCAACCCGGCGGCGCAGCTGGGCTCCTACTTCCCGCACACTGTGACCTACCACCCGTCCTGCCACGGCATGCGGCTGCTCAAGCTGGGTGACCGGCAGGCCGGGCTGCTGCGCGGCGTCAAGGGCCTGGAACTGGTGGACCTGCCGGAGTCGGACCAGTGCTGCGGCTTCGGCGGCACTTTCGCCGTGAAGAATGCCGACGTCTCATCCGCGATGCTGGCGGACAAAACAGCGAACATCCGCAGCACCGGTGCGTCTGTGTGCGCCGGCGGCGACTACTCCTGCCTCATGCACATCGGCGGCGGCCTCTCCCGGCAGGACTCAAGCGTGGCTACCCTCCACCTGGCGGAAATCCTTGCCAGCACCGAAACAGAACCGGTCGCAGTCCCCGGGCCCGCCGGACAAACCGTCAAGGTGGTGGCCAAATAATGTCCCGCACCCCGATCGGCATGCCCGGCCTGCGCCCCGGCATCGGCAACCTGTTCGCCGAAGAGAAGTTTCCTTCCGCTGCCCGCCGCGAGCTCGGCAACAGCCAGCTGCGGAAGAACCTGAAGCACGCCACGTCCACCATCCGCGCCAAGCGCCTGGCCGTGACCGGTGAACTGCCGGACTGGGAAGAACTGCGGGAGGCGGGCAGTGCCTTGAAGACCTCCGTCATGGCCCGGCTGCCGGAACTCCTGGAGGCTTTCGAAGCCAACGTCACCGCCCGCGGCGGAACGGTCCACTGGGCCCGCGACGCCGACGAGGCCAACGCGATCATCCACGGGCTGGTCACCGCCGAAGGCGTGGATGAGGTGGTCAAGGTCAAATCCATGGCCACCCAGGAAATCGGCATGAACGAGTACCTGGAAGAGCGCGGCATCTCGGCGTTCGAGACCGACCTTGCCGAGCTCATCGTCCAACTGGGCCACGACAAGCCCAGCCACATCCTGGTCCCCGCGATCCACAAGAACCGCACCGAAGTCCGCGACATCTTCCTCCAGGAGATGCCCGGCGTCGATCCCGGCCTCACGGACGAACCCCGCCGGCTGGCCATGGCCGCCCGCGCCCACCTGCGGGCCAAGTTCCTCACCGCGAAGGTGGCAGTCTCCGGCGCCAACTTCGGCATCGCCGACTCCGGCACGCTGGGTGTGGTGGAGTCCGAGGGCAACGGCCGGATGTGCCTGACCCTCCCCGAAACCCTGATCACGGTGATGGGCATCGAGAAGCTGCTTCCCACGTTCTCCGACCTGGAAGTCTTCCTCCAGCTCCTGCCGCGCTCCTCCACCGGCGAGCGGATGAACCCGTACACCTCGCTGTGGACCGGCGTGACCGAGGGTGACGGTCCGTCGAACTTCCATGTGATCCTGCTGGACAACGGCCGCACCAACGCCCTTGCCGACGAGATGGGACGCTCAGCGCTGCACTGCATCCGCTGCAGCGCCTGCATCAACGTCTGCCCGGTCTACGAGCGGGCCGGCGGCCACGCCTACGGCTCCACCTACCCTGGCCCCATCGGCGCCATCCTGTCGCCGCTGATGACCGGCATCGAGGCGGAAGAGAACGGCTCGCTGCCGTATGCGTCCTCGCTGTGCGGCGCCTGCTACGACGCCTGTCCGGTGAAGATCAACATCCCGGACATCCTGGTCCACCTGCGCGGCAAGGACGTGGACGCCCACCGCGGCGGCGTGCCGTCCCAGATGGACGTGGGACTCAAGGCCGCCTCCTGGGCGCTCTCCGACGGGCGCCGCCTGGCCGCCGTCGAAAAGCTCCTGCCCCTGGGCCGGGCCGCCGCCGGACGGGACAAGAAGATCAAGAAGCTGCCCGGCCTCGCCGCCGGCTGGACCCAAAGCCGGGACATCCCGGCGCCCCCGGCGCAGTCCTTCCGTGACTGGTGGGCCAAGGAGCACAAGAGACCATGAGCACCCGAGAACAGATCCTTGCGGCCGTCCGCACCGCACTCAAGGACGCCCCCGCCGTCCCGGACATCCCCCGGAAATACCGGCTGGACGGGGAGGCCGACGCGCAGCAGCGCATTGACATCCTGGTGGACCGGCTGGAGGACTACAAGGCCGGGGTCACCGTGGTGGACGAAGACGCAGTGCCCGCCACCATCCGGGACCTCCTCGCCGGGGCCGGCACCTACGTGGTACCGGCCGGCTTGGACCCGGCATGGCTGGCCTGGGAGACAGACACCACCAGGATCAGGTACGACGGCGGCGGCCACGGAGCGAGGTCCGTCACCGAGCTCGACGCAACAGACGCCGTCGTGACTGCCAGCGCGGTGACCGTGGCGGTATCCGGGACCATCATCCTGGACGGCAGCCCGGACCAGGGCCGCCGCGCCATCTCGCTCATCCCGGACCACCACGTCTGCGTGGTGCGCAGCCGGGACGTCACCGCGATCCTGCCCGAAGCCCTCCGCCGCCTGGACGGAACCAGGCCCCTCACCATGATCAGCGGACCGAGCGCAACCTCGGACATCGAGCTTGAACGCGTCGAAGGTGTCCACGGGCTCCGGCGGCTGGATGTCGTCATCATCCGGTGAAGCTGAAGTAGGCTGCAACCAGGCCACCAACCACCCCTGACAGAACGGACAACGATGCCCCTCTTCGACCTGCCCCTGGCCCAACTGCGCAGCTACACTTCCGACGTCACGCCGCCGGAGGACCTGGGCGCGTTTTGGGACGCCACCCTCGAAGAAGTCAGGGCCTTCCCCTTGAACGCCGCGTTCGAACCGGTGGAGAACCACCTGACGGTCATCGATACCTTCGACGTCACCTTTTCCGGCTACGGCGGGGCGCCGGTCAAAGGCTGGCTGCACTTGCCCGCCGCCCGGGAAGACGGCGCGAGGCTGCCCGTGGTGGTGCACTACGTGGGCTATTCGGGCGGCCGGGGCCTGGTCAACCAGGACACCCGCTGGGCCCAGGCAGGCTATGCGCATTTCATCATGGACACCCGCGGCCAAGGGTACGGCGGCACCCTGGGTGACACTCCGGACCCGCACCCCTCCGCCGGGGACGTGGCCCACGCGGGCCTGATGACCCGGGGCCTGGCGAGCCGCGAGGACTACTATTACCGGCGCGTCTACGTGGACGCCTTCCGCGCCGTGGAGGCAGCCCAGGCCCACCCCGCCGTCGACCCCGCCAAGGTGGTCCTCGCCGGAGTCAGCCAGGGCGGCGGCATCGTGGTGGCCACGGCGGGCCTCACTGCGGGACGGCTCGACGGCGTCATCGCGGCCCTTCCCGACGTCCCCTTCCTGCAGGACTTTCCCCGCGCCATCGATATCACCCCGCGCGGGCCCTACCCGGAGATCGCCCAGTTCCTGGCGCGCCACCGCGACCGGTACCAGCCCGGACTTGAGGTCCTGAACTACTTCGACGGCGTCAACCTGGCCCGGTACGCCACGGCACCGGCGCTGTACTCGGTGGCCCAGATGGACGACATCTGCCCGCCGTCCACGGTCTTCGCCAGCTTCAACGCTTACGGCTCCGGGACGTCCGGGGCATCCTCCACCGGGGCGGCCAAGGAGATCGAGGTGTACCGGTTCAACAACCACGAAGGCGGCCAGGAACACCACTGGATCCGGCAGCTGCAGTACCTGCGCAAGCTTCTGGGGTAGGCCGGTGCGGGAATGTGACGGACGCTGATTTTGCGGCGCCGGGCGGCCGGGCTTATGGTCTTTCCCATGACTAACCGTTGGTATGCGTATTTTTCGTTGGCTCTGGAGGGGCCCGCGTCTAACTGACACGCATCCAGCATTCCTTCAGAGCCAACAGGGCAGAGATCATTCTCTGCCCTTCGCCGTTTCTCCGGCGGGTTCTGAAATCCGGGCCCGCTTCCCATCTGGAACAGGACCCGATCATGAGCACCGCAACAGCAGCAGCCGCCAACGCCGGCACCACATCCACCTCGAACCTGCGCGTCAGCGAATTCACCGCGCTGCCCACCCCTTCCGGGCTCCTCGCCGAACTGCCGCTGGACGCCCGGGCGGCTGACGTCGTCGAACGCGGACGCGACCAGGTCCGGGCCATCATGGACGGCGTGGATGACCGCCTGCTGGTCATCGTGGGCCCATGCTCCATCCACGATCCCAAAGCCGGCCTGGAATACGCCCGGCGGCTGGTCAGCCAGGCTGAAAAGCACAAGGAAGACCTGCTGGTGGTCATGCGGACCTACTTCGAAAAGCCCCGCACCACCGTGGGCTGGAAGGGCCTGATCAACGACCCCCGGCTGGACGGCAGCCACGACATGGTCACCGGCCTGCGCACCGCCAGGCAGTTCCTGCAGCAGGTGACCGCGCTGGGACTGCCCACCGCCACCGAATTCCTGGAGCCGATCAGCCCGCAATACATGGCGGACCTGATTTCCTGGGGTGCCATCGGCGCCCGCACCACCGAAAGCCAGATCCACCGCCAGCTGGCCTCCGGCCTGTCCATGCCCATCGGCTTCAAGAACGGGACCGACGGCGGCCTGCAGGTGGCGATCGACGCATGCGGCGCCGCGGCGGCGGCCCAGGCATTCCTGGGGATCGACGGCGACGGCCGGGCAGCACTGGTGGCCACAGCCGGGAACCCGGACACCCATGTCATCCTCCGCGGCGGCCGCAAGGGACCCAACTACTCAGCCGCCGACGTCGAACGGGCGTCCGGGGAGCTGGCCGGAAAGGGCCTGAACCCGCGGCTGGTGGTGGACGCCAGCCACGCCAACAGCGGCAAGAGCCATCACCGCCAGGCCGAGGTGGCGTTGGAAATCGGTGCCCAGCTTGAGGACGGGGGCGCCGCGGCGCAGGCGATCGCCGGGGTGATGCTGGAAAGCTTCCTGGTGGGCGGCGCCCAGAACCTGGACGTTGCCGAGCATGCGGCCGGCCGCTCCGCACTCGTGTACGGCCAGAGCGTCACCGACGCCTGCATGGACTGGGACGTTTCCGCCTCCGTGCTTGAGCAGCTGGCTGCCTCGGCACGGAAGCGCCGGCAGGCGAAATAGTCGCTTTACCTACTTTCACATCTGCCACATGAACATCTAGAGTATCTATTTAGGTGATTGGTGGATGGCTCAGCATCGGAACACCGCATTGGCACGTACCTGGGGTCACTGTTGTCCATCCGTCAGCAAAGGAAAATAGGGAAATGTCGGCAGAACAGAACTTCTCCAACGCGAAGTTCCTGACCGTGGCTGAGGTAGCCGAGGTCATGCGCGTCTCCAAAATGACTGTTTACCGGCTGGTCCACTCCGGCGAAATGCCGGCAGTGCGGTTCGGCCGCTCCTACCGGGTACCTGAGAATGCCGTGGAGCAGTACCTCAAAGGTGCTGTGGTGGACGGTCACTCCGAGACAGCCTAGGGCAGCTTGTCCCAAGCCGCCCCCGATAGGCGGTACCCTGTTAAGGAACGTTTTACGTCATTGTAAGAATCTGTCAGTTGTCCAGTTCGTAGCTCTGTCCACGAACCATTTCCATCAGACAGGTACTGCATCTAGTTTGTAAGGAACTTTCGTGGGTTCAGTTATTAAGAAGCGTCGCAAGCGTATGGCCAAGAAGAAGCACCGCAAGCTGCTTCGCAAGACTCGTCACCAGCGCCGCAACAAGAAGTAGCAATACTTCGAACAGCGTGGAGAACGCCCGTCGCCTGCAAAGGCGGCGGGCGTTTTTTGTCAGGCGCCACCCAACTGGGTAGCAGTAGATGTCGTTTTGGGGGCTCAAAACGGCATCTGCTGCTACCTAGATGCGCGGGCCGCGAATCCGGGCGAAACCCTTCCACAGCCCGTAGATGGCGCCGCCAAAGGTTGCCACCTTGAGTCCGAAGGTGGCGGCACGGCGGCCGGCACGGAAATCGTAGACCGGCCAGTTGCGGTCGCGGGCGTGCCGGCGGAGCCTGGCATCGGGGTTGATGGCCACCGGGTGGCCTACCAGTGAAAGCAGCGGAACGTCGTTGTAGGAGTCGCTGTACGCCCAGCAGCGCTTCAGGTCCAGGTCTTCCTCGTCGGCGAGGGCCTGGACCGCCACGGCCTTGGCCGAGCCATGCAGGATGTCGCCCACCAGGCGGCCGGTGTACATGCCGTCGGAGACTTCCCCGACCGTGCCGAGGGCGCCGGTGAGGCCCAGGCGGGTGGAAATGACCGTGGCAACTTCGATGGGAGTGGCCGTGACCAGCCACACCCGGCGGCCCACGCGCAGGTGCTGCTCGGCCAGCGCCTTGGCGCCCGGCCAGATCCGGGAGGCGATCATTTCGTCATAGACCTCTTCGCCCAACGCCCGGATATCGTCAACGCTGATGCCCACAGCCAGGGTCAGTGCCGAGTCCCGGACGGCGTGGACATCATCCATGTTTTCACCGCGGGCCACAAACTTGAACTGTTTCCAGGCCATACCAGCCGCCTGCCTCAGGGTGAACGCCCCGCGCTGGTGCATTTTCCGGGCCACATGGAAGAGGCTGGCGCCGCGCATCAAGGTGTTGTCCACGTCGAAAAACGCCGCTTCGCCGGGCTGCGGCGCAGTGACGGGCCGCGTGACTACGGCGACGTATTTCTCCTCGGGCATGGACTCGAGTCTAGTCAATAGGCCGGGCAGCCGCCGTCGGCGTCGCCCGCATGCCGCGAACGGCGATACCGTTAAGCCATGGCTACCCCCCGCGTCGTCCTGGTCACCAAAGCTGACTGCCACCTTTGCGAAGAGGCGCGCGACGCCGTCGGCCGGGTTACTGCCTCGTTGGGACTGACCTGGGCGGAAGAGTCGGTGGATCACCAGCCCGAGCTGCGCGAACGCTATGCCGAGGAAATCCCGGTAGTCCTGGTGGACGGGGTCCAGCGCGACTTTTGGAAAATTGACGAAGCCCGGCTGGAACGCGTGCTGCAGCGCGCCATGGCCCGGTAGGGGGAGGCCAATGACGTCCTTGGAATCAACGTCCCAGCCTGTCCCGGACCTTCCGGGCACCACCGGTACGCCGGCCAAGCAGATCCCGCCCGCGGCGGTGGCCCGGCTGACCCTGTACCTCCGCGCCTTGAATACCTTGCTGGCCGAGGGGGTGGAGCGGGTCTCGTCCGAGTCATTGGCGGAGGCCTCCGGCGTCAGTTCCTCGACGCTGCGCAAGGACCTGTCCCATGTAGGGTCGTACGGCACCAGGGGAGTGGGCTATGAGGTGCAGTACCTCAGCCGCCACATCGCAGCGGCCCTCGGCCTCACGCATGACTGGAAAGTCGCGATCGTCGGCGCCGGAAACCTGGGCAAGGCCCTGGCCCGGTACGGCGGCTTCGAATCCCGCGGGTTCGACGTCGTGGCGATCTTCGACGCGGACCAGATGGTGGTGGGCAACGAGGTGGGCTGGCTGCGGGTCAGCGACGTGGCAGACCTTGAAACCGTCCTGCACCGCACCGGAGCCAACATGGTGGTGCTGGCGCTCCCGGCGGCTGTGGCCCAAGGCATCTGCGACCGCGTGGTGGCCGCAGGCGTGCACAGCGTCCTGAGCTTCGCGCCCGTGATGCTGCAGGTCCCGGAAGGCGTGAACCTCCGCAAGGTGGACATGGCCACCGAGCTGCAGATCCTGGCCTACCATGCCCAGCGGGCACAGGCGCCGGGCCAGACCGCGTAAGGACCACCGGTTAAGGAAAAACGGCCCGGGACGCTGCGAAGCATCCCGGGCCGTTTTCCGTGGTGTGGCAGGCTGCTACCGGCCGTAGGGGTTTCCGAAGCCGCCGGCATACGGGTTGCCGAACTGCTGCTTCCGGAAGTAGGGGGCGGCCGCCGGAAGGTACAGCAGCACAATGGCCGCGATGCCCAGGACGGTGCCGACCGTGGCGAACGACGGAACCCCGAAGAGGCCCAGCACCGACAGGGCTGCCAGGACGGTCCCCAGGATGCGTGCCCAGTTCTTGCCCTTGCGGACGAAGAAGGCCACCAGCAGGTACAGCCCGGCACCGATGATGGCGAAGACCACCAGGGTTCCGGCGATGACGCCCTTGATATCGTCGTACGTGACGCCGGCGTTGCTGGCCTTGACCTGCTGGTCAAAGGCCTGCCGGAATGCGGGATCATCCAGTTGGGTCAGCCCGGTGAGCAGGGAGATGACGAAGATCACGGCGGCTGCGATCAGCATCCAAAAGGAAATGTTGACCAGTTGCGGGATGCCGGTGCTTGCCGCCGGCTGCGGCTGCTCCGATGGGTACTGGCCGTAGGGGGACTGGCCGTACGGCTGCTGTCCATAGGGCTGCTGCTGTCCGTAGCCCGGAGCCTGCGGCGGGTTCTGGCCATACTGCGGAGCGTTTTGCCCGTACTGCGGTGCAGCCGGCGGCTGCGAACCGGGTGCGTTCTGTCCGTATTGCGGAGCGTTCTGCCCGTACTGGGGGGCGTTTTGTCCGTAGCGGGGTTGTTCGCCGGCCGGCTGGCCGTTGCCGGGCTGGTCGTTTCCGGATGGCGGATCGTGCGGCACGGGAGGCGGGACGGGAGGAGTACTCATGGGCGTTCCTTCTGCAGGTCGGGATCCGGGCGGGCTGCCGGGAATCGGTCCTGTGCCGCCCCCAGCATGGCTTAGGTCCACCGTACCCCCGGCAGCCCTGGTTGTGCGTGATTCCGCGGGGCCGTTCAAGGTGCGACAGGCGTTAAATGCGGCACCCCGGCACCAGGCGGAATGCTTGCTGCCGGGGTGGGCCGGAGCGGAATCAGGCTGCGGGAGCGATGAAGGCGAGCTCCAGGTTGATGGCAACCTTGTCGCTGACCAGCACGCCACCGGTCTCCAGGACGGCGTTCCAGGTCAGGCCGAAGTCCTTGCGGCTGATCGTGGTCTCGGCGGAGACGCCTGCGCGGGTGTTGCCGAACGGGTCAACGGCCACGCCATTGAACTCGGTCTCCAGGGTTACCGGGCGGGTGACGCCCTTGATGGTGAGGTCGCCGGTGAGCTCGTAGCTGTTGCCCTTTGCCACCAGGCCGTTGGAGACGAAGGAGATCTCCGGGAACTTCTCCACGTCGAAGAAATCCTCGCCCTTGACGTGGCCGTCGCGGTTGGCGTCGCCGGAATCGAAGCTGGCGGTCTTGATGGTGGCGTTGATCTTCGAGTCGGCCACGTCCTCGAGGAGGTCAAGCGTCGCGGCCGCTTCGGTGAACTGGCCGCGGACCTTGCTGATGCCGGCGTGACGGACGGTGAAGCCGATCTCGCTGTGGGAGTTGTCCAGGGTCCAGGTGCCGGTGGTGATGTCTGCGGGAAGTGCCATGATGATGCTCCTTGTTCTTAATGCCTGTTGTGGTCTTGCGGTTGAACCTTCATCGGTTGAAGCCTCAACTATCTTGCTGCATCCAGTATAAACATGCATTTGCATCTTTTGTTCCCGCATTCGGAACATTTCTTCAGAAACTTAAGTTCTACTGTTCGTAGAAGATTTCGGATCGCACGCCATCTTTGAGAAACTGGTAAACATGCCCCAAGCCACTGTCCATCTGCTCCGCCACGGCGAGGTCCATAATCCCGACGGCGTTCTGTACGGACGGCTCCCCGAATTCCACCTCTCCGAACTGGGGCAGGAGATGGCCAGGACCCTCGCCGAGCACTTCCGGCAGCGTGCCGAGCAGGGCGCCCGCATCACCTACCTGGCCGCCTCGCCGCTTGAGCGTGCGCAGGAAACGGCACGGCCGACGTCGGAAGCCCTGCACCTGCAGATCAACACCGAGCCGCGGATCATCGAGGCGGAAAACTACTTCGAGGGCATGAAGGTCACCAAGGCAGAGCTGCGCCGGCCCAAGCACTGGCCCCGGCTGGTCAATCCGCTGCGCCCGTCCTGGGGCGAGCCCTACACGCAGCAGGCGGCCCGCGTTGCCGCTGCAGCGCAGGACGCCCGGCTCCGGGCGATTGACCTGGCTGCCGGCGATTTCGGCGCCACCGGACCCGAGGCCATCCTCGTCAGCCACCAGCTGCCCATCTGGGCCGCACGGCTCAGCGCCGAAGGCCGGCCCCTGTGGCATGATCCCCGCAAGCGCGAGTGCACGCTGACCTCCGTCACGTCCCTGGTGTTCGCCGACGACGGCTCGCTGCTGCGCGTTGAGTACAGCGAACCCGCCGCGTCCCTTCTTCCCGGTGCCGCCAGCACCCCTGGAGCCTAGCTGTGACCAACGATTTCCTCCCCACGCGCCGGAGCATGCTCGCCGCGGGCGGCCTGGCCCTCGGCGCATTGACCCTGGGCCTGTCCGGCTGCGCCCAGGAAGACGCCCTGGCAAAGCAGGCAAAGGCCGGGGACAACAAGAACTATGTGGCAGGCGACGGTTCCGTCACCGAGTTCGCCGCCGGCGACCGCAAGGAAGCCGTCCAGATCCAGGGGGCACTCTTCAGCGGGGCCAAGGTCACCCCTGCCGACTTCCAGGGCAAGGTCAGCATCCTGAACTTCTGGTTCGCCGCCTGCGCCCCGTGCCGGGTGGAGGCGCCCATCCTCGAAGAACTCCATCAGGAGTTCAAGGACCAGGGCGTGCAGTTCTTCGGCGTCAACCTCCGGGACGAGAAGCCCACGGCGGAGGCGTTCGAGAAGACCTTCAACCTGACGTACCCGAGCTTCGATGACAAGGACGGCGGCGTCCTGCTGTCCGTGTCCGGCCTGGTTCCGCCCGGGGCCGTTCCCACCACCCTGGTCCTGGACAAGCAGGGGCGGGTGGCGTCCCGGGTCCTCGGCGAGATCGAGAAGGGCACCTTGAAGGCCCTCATCACCGCCGCCGTGGCGGAGTAGGGCGGCCCGGGAACCGTGAACAGTCCCTTCGCCGAAGCCATCCTCAGCGGCTCGCTCCTCCTGGCCATCCCGGTGGCGCTCCTCGCCGGCCTGGTGTCCTTCCTTTCGCCCTGCGTGCTGCCCCTCGTTCCGGGCTACCTCGGATACGTCACGGGATTGAGCGGCGTTGACCTGCAGAAGCAAAAGCGCGGCCGGATGCTGGCAGGCATCGGCTTGTTCGTCCTGGGTTTTTCGGTGATCTTCGTCCTGCTGGGCGGCGCGTTCGGGCAGCTGGGCACCCTGATCAGCGGCAGCCGCAACGCCTGGATCACCCAGCTCCTGGGAATCCTGGTGATCATCATGGGCATCGTGTTCATGGGCGGCTTCAGCTGGCTCCAGCGCGACGCAAAAATCCACGCCAAACCGCCTGCCGGACTCTGGGGAGCACCCCTGCTGGGCCTGACCTTCGGATTGGGCTGGGCGCCCTGCATCGGACCTACCTACTCCGCCGTGCAACTGCTCAGCCTCTCCGGCGGATCATCCGCCGCCAAGGGCGCTTTCCTGGCGTTCGTCTACAGCCTGGGACTGGGCATCCCGTTCCTGCTGATCGCGCTGGCCGTGCGCCGCGGGATGGGCGTCATGGCGTTCTTCCGCAAGCACCGCCTTGCCATCCAGCGGACCGGCGGCGGCATCCTGGTGGTGCTGGGCCTGCTGATGGCCACGGGCGTCTGGGGGGCCTGGGTGACCGGGCTGCAGTACTGGTTCCAAACCGACGTGAAGTTGCCGATCTGATGAGCGAGCGTGTGAACGTAAAGAAGAAGCAAGCCACCCCTGTCGCGGAAGCCAAGGCAGAGGCCAACCTCCCGGCGCTGGGCCCGATTGGCATGCTGCGGTGGGCCTGGACCCAGCTGACCAGCATGCGGACAGCATTGTTCCTGCTGCTGCTCCTCGCCGTCGCGGCCGTCCCCGGCTCCCTGTTCCCGCAGCGGCCCGCCAACCCCTCCGTGGTGACCCAGTACATCAAGGACCACCCTGACTACGGCAAGCTGCTGGACTCCCTGCAGCTCTACGACGTCTACTCCTCGGCCTGGTTCTCGGCGATCTACCTGCTGCTCTTCATCTCGCTGATCGGTTGCGTGGTCCCGCGCGCCATCGCCCACTACAAAGCCATGCGCTCACAGCCGCCGCGTACACCGCAGCGCCTGTCCCGGCTCCCCGAATACGGCACCTTGGTGGTTCCCGCCGACGCCGGGATCCCGGCGTCGGACGCCATCAACAGCGCCGCCGGGCTGCTCCGCAAGCGCGGCTACCGGGTGGAGGTCAGGGATGCCGACGGCGCCCTGCCGTCCCTGGGTGCCGAGCGCGGCTTCCTCAAGGAAGTGGGCAACCTGGTCTTCCACACCTCGCTGATCGGCGTGTTGGTGTCCGTGGCTGCCGGCGGCCTGTTCGGGTACAGCGGCCAGCGCATCCTGGTGGAGGGCGACACGTTCGTGAACACCCTGGTGGGCTACGACCAGTTCAACCCGGGCACCAACTTCCAGTCCAGCCAACTCCAGCCCTACTCGCTTCAGCTGGACAAGTTCAACATCACCTTTGACCGGGAATCGAAGGGCAAATTCGGGCAGCCCATCGACTTCTCGGCCGCCGTCACCACCAGGGAAACCCCGGACGCCCCCGCCAAGCAGGAAATCCTGAAGGTCAACGATCCCGTGAGCCTGGGCGGCACCAGCATCTACCTCACCGGCAACGGCTACGCCCCTGTGGTCACGGTCCGCGACGGGGCCGGGAACATCGCCATGCAGGGCCCGGTGGTGGCCAAGCTGCAAGGGGACAACTACTACTCCTCAGTGGTGATCAAGGTCCCCGACGCGAAGCCGGACCAGCTGGGCTTCGTGGGCTTCTTCCTTCCCACCGCCTTCGTCACGGACAAGAACGTTTCGTTCAGCGCCGACCCCGAACTCTTCAACCCGCAGCTGACACTGAACTCCTACTACGGCGACCTGGGCTTGAACAGCGGTGCGCCGCAGAACGTCTTCGAACTCGACGTCAGGAACCTGACGCCCCTCAACGCGCGGAACCTGGCCGCAGGCGGCATCACCCTGGCGCCCGGCTCCACCTACACCCTGCCCGACGGCAAGGGCAGCATCAGTTTTGACGGCGTGAAGCGCTACATCGGCGTGGACATCCACCACAACCCGGGCCAGGTCTACGCCCTGGTGTTCGCACTCCTCGCGGTGGCCGGCCTGATCGTCTCGCTCTACGTCAACCGTCGGCGCGTCTGGGTGCGCACCGGCACCGCTGCGGACGGCCGCACCATGGTGGAATACGGGCTCCTGGCCCGCGGCGAGGACCACCGCCTCGCCGGCGAGGCGGCCGCCCTCCGGAAACTCTTCGCCACGGAATGGCAACTGCCCGCGGACAATGCCGCCGAAGAAGCGGCATCCGACCACGTTGATGCCGAAAGCACCGCCGGGTCCCAGCAAACTCCCAGCCGGACAGGCGATAATGTCGCAGGCTCCGTCAGCACCCCAGCAGGCCCCACCGGGCCCGAAAAGGACCAGTAATGCCATTTGGAATCAACGAAACCATGGGCCAGTACAGCGAACTCTTCATGCTGCTGGCCGCGGGTACTTACACGGTGGCTTTCATCGCCTTCGCCTGGGACCTGGCCAAAAGCAGCAAGGCGCTGCGCGCGGTGGACCTCAAGGCCGCCCAGGCGGGTGCCCCGGCCAAGGTTCCCGTAGCAGCCGGCGTGGGTGCCGGCTCCGCCGAAGCCCGCCTGGACGGGCCGGCCGGCCGGGCCGAGCGGCCGTCGTCGTCAACTGCCAAAGCCAACGCGGCAGGTTCCGGCGGCGTCGCCACGGCCGACGGTGACATGAAGTACGCCGCGGAGCGCCGGGTTCCGGCGCGGGTTGCCGTGGCCCTGACCACCCTCGCCGTCCTCATCCACGGCGCCGGCGTGGTGACCAGGGCCATTGGTGCCGGCCGGGTGCCGTGGGGCAACATGTACGAATTCCTGACCACCGGCGCGTTCCTGGTGGCGGCTGTGTTCCTGCTCTCCCTGATCCGCCGCGACCTGCGCTTCCTTGGCACCTTCGTGGTGGGCCTGGTGATCATCATGATGGTGGCCGCCTCGGTGGCTTTCTGGACCCCCGTCGGCCACCTCGTGCCCGCGCTGCAGAGCTACTGGCTGGTCATCCACGTTTCCATCGCGGTGCTGTCGTCCGCCCTGTTCACCCTGACGTTCGCCATGTCCGCCCTGCAGCTGGTCCAGTCGCACCGGCAGAAGGCCGTTGCCGCGGGCGGCGCCGACAAGTTCGGCTTCATGCGCCTGGTGCCCTCCGCACTGAGCCTGGAGAACCTGTCCTACCGGATCAACGCCATCGCCTTCATTGGCTGGACCTTCACCCTCATGTTCGGTGCCATCTGGGCCGAAAAGGCCTGGGGCCGGTTCTGGGGCTGGGACACCAAAGAAGTGTGGACATTCGTGATCTGGGTTGTCTACGCCGGCTACCTGCACGCCCGTGCCACGCGCGGCTGGACCGGAACCCGCGCCGCCTGGCTCTCGATCGTCGGCTACTGCTGCGTGATCTTCAACTTCACCATCGTGAACACGTTGTTCAACGGGCTCCATTCCTATTCGGGCCTCTAAGGCGGCCTGCATCGAATAACCATTCGATGTAGCAACAGGGCTGTTCCCCGGTCCTCCGGAAATGCTACTTTGGTCAGGTTCCCTGTGATGAAGCTTGCAGGCGGATCACCAGCTTTCCGAGGTACCCATGGGCTACGCTCTCGCCGTCGACGTCGGAACCAGTTACACAGCGGCTGCCGTTGTCCGTTTCGACGAAGGTGCTTCGCCCCTCCCGGAGTGCCTGCCGTTAGGCCTCCGCGGAACGTCCGTGCCCTCCGTCGTGTACTACCCGGAGGAAGGCCCGATCCTGGTGGGGGAAGCCGCGGCGCGCCGCGGCCTCGATTCACCCGGCCGCGTCGTCAGGGAATTCAAGCGGCGCGTCGGCGACGACGTCCCGTTCGCCCTGGGCACCCTGACAGTACGGCCTGAAGATGTGTTCGCCACCGTGGCACGGTGGGTGGCAAACCGGGCGGCCGAACGCGAAGGCGCGCTTCCGGCGGCCATCTTCCTGACCCACCCGGCAGCCTGGGGGATCCACCGGCTGTCCGCCATCCGCGATGCCCTGGCCGCCCATGGCCTGGACAATGTCACGCTCCTTCCCGAACCCGAGGCTGCGGCCCTGCACTATGCCTCCCAAGTGCGGGTGGAGGACGGAAGCACCATCGCGGTGTACGACCTCGGCGGCGGGACCTTCGACACCGCCGTGCTGAGGAAATCCGGCGCCGGCAGCTTCGAGCTCCTGGGCCGCCCGGACGGCATCGAGGACCTGGGCGGCGCGGACTTTGACGCCGCCGTATTCCGCTACGTCGCACAGCACACCGGAACTGCGCTGACGGACCTCGACCCCGCCGACCCCGCCGTGATGGGCGCCCTGAGCCGGCTGCGGCGTGAATGCGTCGAGGCCAAGGAAGCGCTCTCTGCCGACAGCGAAGCCACCATCCCGGTGCTCCTGCCCGGAGTCCAGCAGCAGGTGCGGCTGGTGCGGGCCGAATTCGAGGCCCTGATCGAAGACCCCGTGCGGGACACGGTGGACGCGCTGGAACAATCCCTGTCCAGGCTCCACCTTGAACCCGCCGACCTGTCCGCGGTGCTCCTGATAGGTGGCTCGTCCCGGATTCCCTTGGTGGCCCAGCTGGTGTCCGAACAACTGGGCCGGCCCATCGCGGTAGACGCCGATCCGAAATCCTCCATCTGCCTCGGGGCTGCCGTCGCGGCCGCCCTGGCACACTCAGCTGACGCCACTGCCCTGGCCGCAGCGTCCGGGCCTGTTGCCGAGGCAGCCGGGGTCCCGTCCGGCGTCGTCCCTGTCCCTGCGGCACCGGGCGTGTCCGGCGCCCCGGTCAGGCCCAGCTGGTCACGCCGGCATGCGACGACGGCGGGGGCCTTGGTGGGGACGGGCCGGCTTCCCGGAGTACGGGGCGGCCGAAGGGGTGCGCACGCCCCGAGACCGACGGTCCGCGTCACGGCGGTCGCCGCCGCTGCGGCCATCCTGACGGTCCTGACGGCCACGGCCGCGCAAAGTCCGGACGGGTTGGGGAACCTGACTGCGATGTTCGTCCCGCAGGCAGGGGCAGACACCGGAGCTTCCGGTCCGGGAGCGGCCACCGGTCCGGCGGGGACCGAAGCCCCGGGCGCCGGGGGAACTGCTGTCGCGGTGAACCCGCAGCCGCTGGCCGGGATCGAGGCCGTTGCGAAAAAGCCGCTCGCGCCGCAGGCGGGCCTGGACGTTTCCGCCTCTCCCACCAGCAAACAACAGGAGTTGGGACGTACGGCAACCACGGGCGCCGGTGCAGCCGGTGCAGCCGATGGTGCCACGGCCGGGGGTGCCCCGGCAGGGACCGGGACGGCCGGAACGGGAGTGGTGCCTGAATCCGTGACCGTGGATCCCGCCCCGCCACCGGACACCGCCCCGCCCGGCAGTACGGCCCCCGGGACGGGAACTGCCACGCCGTCAGACACCGCGACACCGTCGGAGACCGCGCCGCCGAGTACCACCACCGAACCCACGCCGGTTTCCGGTTCCACGAGCCCCACCGATCCGCCCACCTCGGCTGCACCCCCGCCCACGCCGCTCTCAACGGCGGTGCCCACCACCACCGGGGCCTCGGACCCGGCCACCGAGCCCATCGTGTCCCCGACATCCGTAGACCTGACGCCGGTGCCGGCCACCGCCCCTTCCCCCACGCCGGAGGAAACAAACCCCACGACCACGCCCACTGATGCAGCCGTAGCGACGGCTCCGACGACGTCCCCGGCGGCCTGATATGGACGGGCACCTGCAGCGTGTGGAACGGTCCGGATCCCTGCACGCTGCGCTGGAGCACCCGGGGCACCCGCCCCATCCCGCGGAATTAATGCCCACACAGTTGAAGGGGGCCAACGCGGCAGTCCGCGAACTGCTGCTGGCGCTCTCCGTGGGCTTCGCATTGCCCGGTCCGCTTCCGGCAGGCCTTCAGCACAAAGTTGGCAGGGGAGCCGTGGACAACCTTGACGCCCTGGTGGACCGCGCCGAGTCAGCGGGTCTGCTGATGCCGGACGGCTCGGTGGTGGGCCCGGTCCGGCACGCCCTGCTGGCCGTTACCCCGACCGCCAAGATCCAGGCCCTCCAGCGGGAACTCGTAACCGTCTTCACGTCCGCAGGACAACCGCTCGGAACCATTGCCCGGGAACTGGCACGGGGAGGCCTCGCAGATCCGCGCGTAGCCAGGGAACTGGAGCAGGCCGCAGATACCGCGCTGCAGGATGACCCCAGGCTCGCCTCGCAGCTCTACGAAGAGGCCCTCCTCGCCGGAGCCGATCCCCTGGCAACAGCAGCCCGGCGCGCACAGGCCGCAGCCGGAGACGGGGAACTCGACGCCGCGGCGCGGATCATCGACACCCTCCTGGTCAGCACAGACCCTCCGGACGTACGCCGCGGCGTTGACGTGGCCGCTTCCGTGTGGGCGCAGCGGGGAATGCTGGCCCGCGCCGGCGACGTCTACAACTGGCTGGGCACCGAGCGCGTGGGGGCATCCGCGCCGCTGGCCGCCGTCGCCATCCTGGGGACCGGAGACCTCAAGGGCGCGGAAGCCTTCTTCCCGCCGGGAGCCCCGCAGGCCTCCCCGACCCTCCTCGCGTCCGCACTGCTCCAGACCGGCCAGGGGATCCTCGCCTCCCTGGGGGAGAAACCGCAACAAGGAATCGCGGTACTGATCCATGCCTCGGACCTGCTGAACTCGGCCGGCATGGCGCTTCCGTTGCCGGAAACACCCGGTGCACTGGCCGCACTGCTGGCCCTGCACAGCGGGGAGCCGCACCTGGCGGAGACCGTATGCCGGGCAGCCGTGGCGGCGGGCCAAGGGGGCAGCGCCGCCCAGCCCAGGCTCCTGCTGATCCAGGCCTGGGCGGCCATGATGCAGGACAAACCCGAGGAGGCGCGGCTGGCTGCCACGGAGGCCGCCAAGATCAACCACTGGCCGCTGGTCCCGCGTGACGAATTCCTCAGCGCGGCGCTTGACGTGGGGCTGGCCCGCAGGAATGGCGAGGTTCCGGAGCTCCTCCGGGCCTGGGAACGCGCCCGCGAGGCCATGCTGCACACCTCCGTGGACCTCTACAGCCTGCTGCCCTGGGGCGAGCTCCTCATTGCTGCGTCCCGGCTGCGGGAGACGCGCCGCGTTGCGCATTACGTGGACGAGGCGTGGAAGCTGCTCGGCCGCCTGGGGGAACCTTCCTTGTGGGCTGTACCACTGCACTGGGCCGCGGTACAGGCCGCTCTGCTGAACGAGAGCCCCGCCGACCTCGCTCCACACGCGACGGCGCTGGCCAAGGCCTCGACCCACAGCCACCTCGCCGCCATCCTGGCTGCCGCTGGCAAGGCCTGGGTTTCGGTGCTGGCCGGGAGGTTCCGGCCCGCCGAAGTCGAGGGTGCGGCCCGTCTGCTGGGTGGGGTGGGGATGCCATGGGAGGGAGCACGCCTCGCCGGGCACGCTGCCGCGCGGGCAGAGGACCGCAGGGACATGATGCGCCTGCTGGCCTGCGCCCGGGACCTCCACCCGCAGGGCGGCCCGGCCGGGACGCCTGAAGTGCCGGCAGGAACCAGCGCCGAGACCGGCGGAAAGGGCCAGCCTGACGCCTCGGGACTGAGCGAGCGGGAGAAGGAAGTGGCCAGGCTGGTGCTGGAAGGCAAGACCTACCGGGAGATCGGGGAGTCCATCTACATTTCGCCCCGGACGGCCGAGCACCACATCGCCCGCATCAGGCGGCGGCTGGGGGCCGAGAACCGCTCCGACCTGCTGGCCCGCCTGCGCCTTGCCCTCGGTACGGACAATTCCGCGCCGGCCAAACCCCAGCACCTGCATCCGCGGCAGGAATGAAACCCCTAATGCCCCTAGCGCCGGGGGTGCCCGAACCCCGCATCCACGCCCGCCGTTAGGGGGAATGAGCCCGATGCCCCGTGCACGGCTGCGAACCTAGGTTTGAACCAGCCCGGGTCCTGCACCCGTCGATCCGAAACTCGAAGAAGATGTGAGGAGCACGCAGATGCCAACACTCGCGAACGACCTCGTGCAGTTCCTCATGAACCTCTTCGGCGACCGGGAAGCAGTCCAGGCTTTCCTGGACAACCCGGAAAGGGCGCTGGCAGACCACGGATTGGGCAACGTGTGTTCGGCCGATGTGGACGCCGCCATGCCTGTTGTTCTCGATTATGCCCCGATCACGGTCAACGCTTCCTCTTTCGAGCGGAGCTACAGCGCCGGCGGCAGCGGCCCGTGGACCGGGCCCGCGGGCCCCGCGGCAGGGCAAGGCGGCCATGGCGCGGGCTACGGCGGTGCCGGCTACGACCCTGACGACCACGCCTACGCGGTCCAGCAGCTCCACCACGTGGTGGACCACTTCTCCTACACCGCCGGCGCCACCATCGTCGATGAGCGGGCCACCATCTCAGGCCAATCCGCGCCACAGAACGTCTGGGCCCACGGGGACGCGGAACAGTGGTTCGACAACGAGGTTCCGATGGCACCGGGTGACCACGCGGCTATGGCCTCAGTCCATGCCCCCGCCGTGTTCGGCGACGCCGGCCTTGGGGACCCGGCCATTGGGGACCCGGGTAACGGAGGTTCAGGTCCTGGGGACACCGGCCTGGTGGACGCAGGTCCCGGGGACGCCGGCGTCGCGAACGACCCCTGGGACGATCACGGTGGGCTGTCCGGCTCCTTGGCCGCCGGGCCCGGGCCCGACCCGGATGATTCATCCGCCGGGGAACCCGGTCATGCCGACCACGCCTTGGAGGCCGGCCTTTTCCCACCTGCGGGCGGGCCGTTCAGCGATCCTTCCGGCTATGGCTCCGCGGCGCTGGATGCACACCTGGACGACTCCTTCCAGGACAACGCAGCCACCAGCCTGGCCGGGGACAACCAGCTCGATTTCGCCGAGGATAACCCTGCCCACCCCGACACGGACCTGGAGGCCCACCACATCATCGAGATCCCGGTGGTTGACGACTCAGCCGGGCTGTAACACGCTGGTGCCGGAAAGGTAAACCGGCGGGCAGGAGGCGTCCACCTCCCGCCCGGGACATTGGGTACTGGAACGAAGGACGCGCCGTGGCAGAAGCAGGACCCGCAAGGCCCCCTGGCCCCATGACGGCGGGCCAGCTCATGACGCTGGTTGAGCAGGGCCTGCAGCTGGTGGGGAGCGGGGACCGCCCGGACCTGCGGAAGAGGCTGGAGCAGGCCGTGGTCCGGCTGCAGGATCCAAGCATCAGGGTGATCGTGGTGGGGGAGTTCAAACAGGGCAAGAGCAAGCTCATCAATGCCTTGGTGAACGCCCCCGTATGTCCGGTGGACGATGACATTGCCACTTCTGTTCCCACGGCAGTCCGGTACGGGGATCCGGCGTCTGCCGCCATCCTGGTTCCCTCGACCGGCACTCCCGACGCCGGGGAGGAGGGCCTCGAACGCCGTCCAGTGGACCTGGCGGAGCTGCCCGCCCTCGTCTCCGAGCAAGGCAACCCGGGCAACAGCAGGAAGCTCACGGCCGCGGAGGTCTGCCTGCCCAGGCGGGTCCTGACCGGCGGTCTCACCATCATCGATTCCCCGGGGGTGGGCGGCATGGGGTCGACCCACACGCTGACTACGCTCACCGCACTTCCCACGGCCGATGCCATGCTGCTGGTCTCGGATGCGTCCCAGGAATACACCGAACCCGAGCTCCGCTTCCTGCGAAAGGCCATGCGGATCACTCCCAGCGTGGCAGCGGTGCTTTCCAAGACGGACCTCTACCCGGACTGGCGGCGCGTGGAGGAGCTGGACAGGGCACATCTTGACCACGTGGCACCCGACATTCCGCTGTTCCCCGTGTCCGCGGACCTCCGGCTGGAGGCCTCGCGGCTCCAGGACAACGAGCTCAATGCCGAATCCGGCTATCCCGCCCTGGTAGCGCACCTGCGCAACGAGGTCGTGGCGAAGGCCCAGCGCCTCCAGCGGCGCTCCGTCAGCCAGGACCTGCTCTCGGTCACCGCGAACCTCCGGTTGTCCCTGCAGTCCGAGCTGGAGGCCCTGGAGAATCCGGACGGGACCCCGTACATGCTCGAGGCGCTGGAACACGCCAAAGCCGAAGCCGACGAACTGCGGAAACGCTCCGCCCGCTGGCAGCTGACCCTCAGTGACGGCATCAACGACCTTATTGCCGACATGGAGTACGACCTCAGGGACCGTCTGCGCCGGATCCAACGCGAAGCCGAGGCCGCGATCGACCAAGGCGATCCCGGGCCGGTCTGGGCCGAGTTCTCCCAGTGGCTCGAAGAATGCGTTGCGGCAGCGGTTTCCGACACGTTCGTCTGGACCAGCGAACGGTCCCAATGGCTCGCGGCCCAAGTGGCAGAGCACTTTGCCGCGGACGAGGTCTCCTTGCCGGTCCTGCACGTCTCCGACGCGGGGGACGCCCTCGACCCGGTAGACCAGATGCCCGGGTTGGATCCCGGCCGGGTGAACCCGGTCCAGAAGGTCCTGATCGGCATGCGCGGGTCCTACGGTGGCGTGCTGATGTTCGGCCTCCTCACCGGGATCTTCGGGATGGCCCTGATCAATCCGCTCTCCGTAGGAGCCGGCCTGCTGCTGGGACGCAAGGCCTACCGGGAAGACAAGGAAGCGCGGCTGAAACGCCGCCAGGGCGAAGCTAAAACCCTGGTCAGGCGCCAGCTCGACGACGTGACGTTCCAGGTGGGAAAGCAACTCAAAGACAGGCTGCGCCTGGTCCAGCGGACCACGCGGGACCACTTCACCGAAATCGCCGACGAATACCACCGCTCCCTGTCGGACTCCGTGGCGGCAGCCCAAAAAGCCGCCAACTCCTATGCCCAGGAGAAGGAAGGCCGCATCCGCGACATCAGGACCGAGCTCAAGAAGGTGGAGGCGTTGCATCGGGCCGCCGAAGCTGTAGCCGCCGAGGTAAGCGCCTCCGGCGTCCGCACCGCCGCGGGGGTGGGATGACAGCGGCCACCATGGCCGGGGCGGCGAAGCTCATCCGGGACACCCTGGAGGCCTACGGCGACGACCGGGAAGCCGCCGTGATGCTGGAGGGCTATGCCCGGCGCCTGGCCGAGCCACTCAGGATCGCCGTGGCGGGCATGGTCAAAGCAGGGAAATCAACCCTCCTGAACGCCATCATCGGCGAAGAAATCGCTCCCACGGACACCGGCGAATGCACCAGGATCGTCACGTGGTACCGGCACGGGCCCACGCCCCGCATCACGCTGTTCCCCTTCAACGGGGAGCCCCGAAACCTGCCGTTGAAACGCGTGAACGGTCGCCTGGTCTTCGTCCTGGACGGGACGCGTGCGGAGGAAGTGGAAAAGCTCGAGGTCGAATGGCCGGCACCGGCACTGCAGGGCATGACCCTGATCGACACCCCGGGGATCGCATCCCTGTCCCGGGACGTGTCCGCACGAAGCCTGGCGTTCCTCACGCCGGAGGATTCGGCGTCGGAAGCTGACGCCGTCGTCTACCTGATGCGCCACCTGCACGCGTCGGACCTCCGGTTCCTCGAGTCCTTCCGTGACACCCGGGCCGGCCGCTCCGGCACGGTCAATGCCATCGCGGTGCTGTCGCGGGCCGATGAAGTCGGGGCCGGCCGGATTGACGCCCTGATCTCCGCGGGCATCATCGCGGAGAGGTACAGCCGCGACCCCAACCTGCGGAAACTGGCGCTGGCGGTGGTCCCGGTGGCCGGACTCCTGGCACAGAGTGCCCGCACCCTGCGCCAAGCGGACTTCGAGGCCTTGCGCCTGCTGGCAGGCCTTGACCGGGCCGTCCGTGAATGGATGCTGCTTTCCGCCGACAGGTTCCGCCGGGCCAGCGAACCCGCGGGACTGACGGAGGAGGCACGGGCGGCCCTCCTGGAGCGGTACGGGCTGTTTGGCATCCGGCTGGCTTCGGTCCTCATCCGGAACGGGTTCACGGAAGCCACACCCCTCGCCCATGAGCTTGCCCGGCGCAGCGGACTGGATCCCCTGCTGGATGTGCTGGACCGCCAGTTCCAGGCGAGGTCCGAGGCACTGAAGGCCAGGACCGCGCTGGCGGCTGTGGAGAACCTCCTGTCCAGCCGCCCCCGCGAGGGGACGGAGCGCCTGGCGGCCGCCCTGGAACGGCTCCAGGCCAACGCCCACGAGATCCGGGAGCTCCAATTGCTCGCGGTGTTGCGGACCACGGGCGTTGACCTGCCACCGGAACTGGGTGCGGAAGCTGAACGGCTCGTCGGCGGCAGCGGTGCGGCCTCCTGGGTGCGGTTGGGCCTGGACGCCGGTTCCCGTCCCGAGGTGCTGGCGGCAGAGGCCCGGCGGTACCTGGCACGCTGGCGCGGGGTGGCCGAGAGCCCACTGACCGGAAGGCAGGCCGCGGAGGCATGCCGGGTGGTGATCCGCAGCTGCGAGGGCGTGGTGGCCGCGTGCGACGGCGGCAACCGCCAGCCGCGGTCAGCCTAGGGAGCGTCCTTGGTGCAGCCAGGCACCGGCCGGCGGCAGGAAGAGCAGTACCAGTCCGCCGAACGCCAGGGCCACGCCGGCCACCCACAGCATCACCACATAGCTGCCGGCCGCGCCGGTGGGGACCAGGAAGACGGACGCCAGCAGCAGCACAGGCAAGTGGCTGGCCAGCAGCGGAAGCAGGACCCAACGGGCCCAGGGCCGCCGGCTCAGGACCGCAGCCAAGGCCAACGCCTCCAGGAGCGTGACCAGCAGCAGGGCGCCCATGCTTCCCCAAAAGACGATGTCTGCGGCGGTACCTGCGGGCGCCACGCCGCCACGGGCCGCCGCGTCCGCCACCACGGCGCGGAGGCGCTGCAGGTTCGAATCGCGGGCCACGAAGGAGCCGGCCAGCACGGTAAGTCCGGCGAGGAAGCTGAGGACCCAGAGGGTCCGGGCAGTCCTGACGATTCGGGGCAGGGAAGGGATGGCCGGGATGGGCGGCGGTGCGGACCAGGACATCCCAGGCCGAGGTGGAGGAAGGGACAGGCGCTGCTCGTCTCCTCCGGGCGGGGACGTCATGGCCCCTATTTCAGTCCGTCGGTGTCGTGTTCGTCGGTGTCGTGCCGGGGTTTCCGGTCGGCGTCCTTGGCCTTGGCGTCCAATTCATCCTTTAGCTTCTTGAGCCGCTCAGCCTCGGCCTGGGTGCGGCGCCGGGCCTCCAGGTTGCGCAGGAAGTCGGGATCGTCGTCGGGAGCGGTGGGGTGGGGGTAGCTCGGCCGGGGCTGCGCGGTGCCGCGCGGCCTGCCGATCAGCAACCACAGGATGGCGCCCAGGACGGGCAGGATGATCTGGACGATAATCCACGCCGGTTTGGAAATGCCCCGGGTCAGGCGGCCCTCGGTACGGATCACGTCCACCAGGCCATACACAAAGATGACGAGGACTGCGACGGCCAAAGCCACACGGAAGAGCATGCCATCAAGTCTATCGTCAGGACGCGCAGGGGCCGCGGGCGGAGGCGGCTAAACTTGAATAGTGGCCTTTTTGAAATATTCCCTGATCCGGCTCGCGATCTTCGTGCCCCTGTTCGTCCTGTTCGCGTTCCTGCAGGTCGGGGTGCTGATGTCCGTGGTCTGCGCCGCGCTCATCGCCTTCGCCATCAGCTACCTGTTCTTCCAGAAGCAGCGGGACGCTGCCACCGCAGCCCTGCAGCACCGCTTTTCCGGAAAGGCCAAGCCGCTTCGCTCGGCCGGGGAAATCCAGGACGCGAATGCCGAGGACGCCCTTCTCGATGCCAACCCCGACATCACGATCAACAACGCCAAGGGCAAAAAGAACGCCTAGAACCCGTGGCTGAGGATCAACCCCAGTGAGAACAAAATGCTGTAACCGAGGTTGATCAGCCCGGTCTGCTTAAGGACCGGGATCAGGCTCTTGCGCTTGCGCCCATTGATCATCAGCCAGGCCGGCATCAGGCAGGCCGGGATGAGCAGCAGCACGATCAGGATCCATGGCCGGCCGGGGGCCAGGATCACCACCAGCAGGATGGCGACGGCCAGCATCAGGACGTAGCTTTCGCGCGCATGCTTGTCTCCGAGCCGCACGGCGAGGGTCTTCTTGCCGGCCTGCATGTCAGTGGGAATGTCCCTGACGTTGTTGGCCATCAGCAGCGCCGTGGCGATCAGCCCGGTGCCGATCGCGCCGATGACTGCGGGCAGGCTGATGTGCCCGGCCTGCGTGTAGGTGGTGCCCAAGGTGGCCACCAGGCCAAAGAACACGAAGACGAAAAGGTCGCCGAGGCCCATGTAGCCGTAGGGGTTCTTGCCGCCCGTGTAGCCCCAGGCGGCCATGACGCAGCCCAGCCCCACCAGGATCAGCCACCACGCCTGGGTCAGGACCACCAAGGCCAGGCCGAAAACCATGGCCAGGGCAAACGTGCCGAACGCGGCCCACTTCACGTGCTCAGGCCTGGCGGCGCCCGAACCCACCAGCCGCAATGGCCCCACGCGGTCGTCGTCGGTTCCGCGGATGCCGTCGGAGTAGTCGTTGGCGAAGTTCACGCCCACTTGCAGCAGGAGTGCCACCAGGGCCGCGAGGAGGGCGTTGGGCAGCAGGAACGAGTCCATTTCGTAGGCGGCGGCGGTGCCGATCAGCACGGGCGCGATTGCTGCCGGAAGTGTCCGGAGTCGGGCGCCTTGGATCCATTGGGCGGCTGTGGCCACGGTTAGTACCTCGTGTTGTTTCGATATGACGGCAGGATGGAGCGGGCGCACCCGCCGCGGTGGTGCAGGTCCACTCTACTTTCCCTTGTGCAGGGCACTGAGTTCCGCGGTCATGGCGAGCCGGTCGGGTTTGCCGTTCGGCAGCATCCGCAACTCCGGCGCGGTGAGCACGGTCTTGGGTGCCAGGACCCCCAATTCGCGCTGCCACTGCTTTTGAAGCTCGACGCCGGGTTCCCCGGCGTGCTGCCCGGCGCCGGCCTTCGCCGTGTCGCCGTGCCCGGAGGCGCCGCCCCCGGCAAGGGCCACGTAGGCGGCCACGGCCTGGCCCCATTCCGCGGAGGGGACGCCGGCCACGAAAGCCGAGGAGACGGCGTCGGACTGTTCCAGCTGCTCCTGCACGTGCGCGGCGGAAACCTTGATACCGCCGGTGATGATGACGTCGTCGGCCCGGCCCAGCACGGTGAGGCGGCCGTCGTCGTCAATGGAGCCGAGGTCGCTGGTGCGGTACCAGCGCACGCCGTCTTCCTCGAAGAACGTCCCGGTTTCTTCATCCGGTGCCTCGATGTAGCCGGCGGCCACCGTGTCCCCGCCCAGGAGGATCCGGCCGTCCGCGGCCACGCGGACGGAGACGCCTTCCAAGGGGTAGCCGTCGTAGATGCAGCCGCCGGAGGTCTCGGCGGAACCGTAAGTGGTGATCACCCGCACGCCGGCGTCCCGGGCAGCTGCCAGCAGGGACTGCGGCGCCGGGGCGCCGCCCAGAAGGATGGCATTGAACCGGCGGAGCACCGCGAGGGTTTCCGGCGACGGGTCCTCCAGGAGCCGCTGGAGCTGGGTGGGAACCAGGGAGGTGAAGCGGATTTTGTCAGTCAGTTCCAGCGCTGCGGCGGTGAAGGCCTCCGGCGTGAAGCCGCCGGACATGTCCATGACCCAGGGCCGGGTCCCGGCGAACAGGGACCGCACCAGAACCTGGATTCCGGCAACGAACTGCACGGGGAGGGCCAGCAACCACTGCCCCTCTCCCTTGAGCCGCAGCGCCGTGGCCATGGAGGAGGCCGCCAGGGATTCCACCGTCAACAGCGTCGCCTTGGGGGTACCGGTGGATCCGGACGTGCGGACCACGGCCACTGCGTCGTCGCAGCCGGGGGTTTCCACGTGCCCCACCACCAGCCCGCCGTCTGCCCCGACGGAGAGTTCGACGGCGGGGCCCTCGCCGTGGAGGGCGGCCGCGAGGGCTTTCAGGGCGGGTTCGATATTGAGGGGGCCGCCGGTGCCGGGGGCCGGTGATTCGTCGCTGTTCATTGCCGTCCCTTCTTAGAAATAGTGGGGGAAGCGTGACCAGTCGGGGTCGCGTTTTTGCAGGAAGGCTTCTTTTCCTTCCACCGCCTCGTCGGTCATGTAGGCCAGCCGGGTCGCCTCGCCGGCAAACACCTGCTGGCCTGCCAGGCCGTCATCGGCCAGGTTGAAAGCAAACTTCAGCATGCGGATGGCCTGCGGCGACTGCCGGGCGATGTCCGCCGCGTATTCCAGGGCCACTTCTTCCAGCCGCGGGTGGTCCACTGCCTCGTTTACCGCGCCCATCCGAACCATGTCTTCAGCGGAATATTCACGGGCCAGGAAGAAGATTTCGCGGGCGGTCTTCTGTCCCACCTGCCGCGCGAGCAGCGCCGACCCGTAGCCGGCGTCGAAACTGCCCACCGTGGCGTCGGTCTGCTTGAACTTGCCGTGCTGCCGGGACGCGATGGTGAGGTCTGAAACGACGTGCAGGGAGTGCCCGCCGCCGGCCGCCCAGCCGTTGACGACGGCGATGACCACCTTGGGCATGGTCCGCATGAGCCGCTGGACTTCCAGGATGTGGAGGCGTCCGGCACGGGCGGGGTCGATGGTCTCCTGGGTCTCGCCGTCGGCGTAACGGTACCCGTCGCGGCCCCGGATCCGCTGGTCGCCGCCCGAGCAGAAGGAGTGGCCGCCGTCCTTGGGGGAGGGGCCGTTGCCGGTGAGCAGCACGGTGGCGACGTCCGGGGTCATGCGGGCGTGGTCCATGGCGCGGTACAGCTCGTCCACGGTGCCCGGACGGAACGCGTTGCGGACCTCCGGCCGGTTGAACGCAATGCGGACCGTGGGCAGGTCACGCACCCAGCCGCCGTCGGAATCCCGCTCCACCTGCCGGTGGTAGGTCATGTCCTGGAAGTCCTCGAAGCCGGAAACCACCCGCCAGCGCGTGGGATCGAAGACGTCGGACACCGGGGCTGGGATCTGGTTGCTCACCGTCCAAGTCTAGTAATCGGCGTCAGCTGATGCAGAACTCGTTGCCCTCGGGGTCCGCCATGGTGTGCCAGGAATGCGGCCCCTGCCCCGCCGTCCAGAGGAAAGTGGCGCCGCGCTCCTCGAGTTCGCGCCGCACCTCGTCCTTGTCCCGGCCGTCCAGCCGCACGTCCCAGTGCACGCGGTTCTTCACGGTTTTCTGCTCGGGGGCGGTCTGGAACAGCATGCGACGGGCGGGGGCTTTGGCTTCTATTTCCTCGGGCGGCCGGATGGCGGCGCCGTCCTTCCATACGAGGTTTCCGCGGTGCGTCATGGTCTGGTCCCCGGTGGCGTATCCCTGCTCGATCATGGAACGGATGAAGCCGGCATCCTGTGGTTCCACAGCCCACTGCAGGGTTTCCGCCCACCAGTCGGCGAGCTCATGCGGGTTTGACGAGTCGATCACGATTTGGATATTCAGTCCCATCCGTCCACGGTAAGGGCGGCCGCGGAGTTGGGGAAGGGGCTGATGCGGATGTGCGGCCCAGCCCGACAATATCCAAAAGTATTCTTGACAATATGTCATGACATAGGTCACAGTTTCTAGCGGAAAGGGTTTTCCCAGCGATCGCGAGAGACAGGACAGAGCATTGTCAGAGACGACAAGAATCTCCAGCATTACCCGCCGCCAGTTTGGGCTGACGGCCTTCGGACTGTCGGCCCTGGCTGCCGGCCTCACCGCCTGCAGCGGAGGCGGGGGAGGGAGCTCCTCGGACGGCGGCGCCAAGACGCTGCAGCTTATCCTGTCCGGCGACACCAACCAGGGCGGTGCGTTCGCGGCCGCCGCCAAAAAGTACAAGGAAGCCACCGGGATCACCATCGAGGTGGTCGACGTCCCCACCGCTGACATCACCACCAAGCTGAAAAACGCCGCCACGGCGAACGACCTCCCGGCCTTGGCCAGGGTTACCGCCATCGACCCGCTGTGGGCCAACCAGCTCCAGGACCTCACGGACATTGCCACGTCGCACGCCATCGACCCGAACTTCCTGCAAAAATCGCCGGACGGCATCCTTCCGGCCATCCCTTCGGACCTGACCGCCGTGGGCCTCTTCATCAACAAGAGTCTGTTCACCAAGGCCGGCGTCGTCTTCCCCACGTCGATCGACACCACCTGGACCTGGGATGAGTTCATCGCAGCCGTGAGCCAGGTCCGCGAGAAGGCGGGCGCCAAGTACGGCGTGGTGATGGACCGCTCCGGCCACCGCCTGCGGGCCATGATGTACGAATTCGGCAGCACGGCCTTCGCCAAGGAAAACGGCAAGTACACCGGCGACAGCAAAGCCGTGGAAACGCTGGACTACTTCAAGAAGATCAACGACGACCAGACCATGCCCAAGTCCGTCTGGCTCAGCGGCGAGGACGGGAACGCCATGTTCAAGAGCGGCCAGGTGGCCGCCTACTACTCCGGCAGCTGGCAGGTGGCGGACTTCAACAAGAACATCAAGGACTTCGAGTGGCTGTCCGTTCCGCTGCCCAAGAAGGCCGTCAACGCCACCAACCTCGGCGGCGGCTTCATGGTCGCCTTCAAGGACACCGGCGCAGATGAGGAAGCCAAGAAGTTCATCGACTGGTTCTACAACGACGCCAACTACACCGAGTTCGCCAAGACGGGCGGCTACCTGCCCGTCAAGGACCTGAAAGTGGACTACCCGTTCCAGCAGGCATCGTTCGAGCTCTACCAAAAGCAGATCGCCGGCAACCAGGCGAAGGGGGACAACGCCATCAAGCGCGTGGTCATCGAGGCGTATGCAGAGACCCCGTTCTCCGGCGATCCGCTCCGGGAGGAGACCGTCAAGATGCTCTCCGGCAGCCAGGACGCCAAGACCACGGTGGACAACATCGTGAAGCTCTACAACGGGGCCTGATCCCGTGGCACAACCAACCATCACTCCGACGGCGCCCCCGGCACCCCAGGCAGGGCCGGTCCGAAGCAAGTCGGCGTTGAAGCGCCGTAACCGCTACGTCATCGCGCCGCTGGTCCTCATCGGCGTCAACGTGGTGCTCTTCCTGGTGTTCTTTGTTTGGCCGGGAGCGCTGGGCATGCTGTACTCCTTCACGGACTACCGCGGAATCGGCAAGCTGCACTTCATCGGCCTGGCCAACTTCCAGAAGCTCTTCGCGGACGGCTCGTTCTACGCCGCCCTGGGCCGGACCTTCGTGTACACGGTCCTGTCGGTCCCGCTGGTCTACGTCTGCTCCCTGGGCGTGGCCGCGCTGCTCGTCAGCAAAGCCGTCCGCGGACGCACGGCGGCAAAGACCGTGATCTTCCTGCCCTGGCTCATTTCGCCCATCGTGGTGGGCGTCATCTGGAAGTGGCTGTTCGGCCAGGACTTCGGGTTCATCAACTTCCTGATCTCCGGCCTCGGCGGCAATCCACTGCCATGGTCCAGCGACGGCAACCTGGCCCTCGCCGTGGTGATCTTCGCTTCGGCGTGGGGCGGCACCGCCTTCAACATGCTGCTGTTCATCGCCGCGCTGAAGAACATTCCGGAATCCCTGCTGGAGGCCGCGGAACTCGATGGTGCCAACGCCTGGCAACGTTTCCGGCACGTCACCCTGCCGGGCATCGCGCCGACGTCGTTCATGGTCATCCTGCTCTCCACCATCCACGCTATGAAGGAATTCGCCATGATCCAGGCGCTGACCGGCGGCGGCCCCGGAACGCAGAACACGCTGATCGTGCAGTACATCTACAAAACCGGTTTTGAGCAGTCAAAGGTGGGCTACGCCAGCGCCGCCTCCATGGTGCTGATGGTGGTCCTGCTGGCCATCGCGCTCATCCAGCTGCGGTTCAACAGGAAGAAGGGCTGACCCATGGCAACAGCTGCCAACCTGCCTCCGGCGGTAGCGGAGGAGCACGCCCCACCAACCCTGAAGGCCCCGGCTCCACGCCGCAGGGACGGCCGCGCCCAGCCGGGCAACCGGGAGATCCGGGCCAAGGCCTCCATTCCCCTGACCCTGCTGATGTGGGTAATCGCCGCCATCTACGCGCTTCCCCTGCTCTGGTTCCTGCTCAGCTCGTTCAAGCCCGGCAGCGAACTCTTCAGCTACCCGCTGTCCATGATTCCCCGGGAATGGACCTTCCAGGGTTTCGTGGACGCATGGGAACGGGTGGACTTCGCGCAGTACTTCCTGAACACCGCCACGGTGTCCATCACCACCACGGTGCTGACGGTCTTCTTCAGCGCCTGCACCGGTTATGCGCTGGCCAAGTACAACAACAAGGGCGCCAGGCTGTTCTTCGTATGCATCCTGGCCACCACCATGCTGCCCACCGAGGTAATCCTGAACCCCACGTTCTCGGTAATCCGGGACCTGGGCCTCTACAACTCACTGGCAGGCATCATCGTCCCGTCGGTGCTCACGGCCACCGGGGTGTTCATGTTCCGCCAGTTCTTCCTCACGGTTCCGGATGACCTGCTGCACTCCGCCAGGATCGACGGTGCGGGCGAGCTGGCCATCTTCTTCCGGATCATGCTCCCGATGTCCAAGCCCATCCTGTTCACACTGGCCATCTTTTCCTTCCAGTGGCGGTGGAACGACTACATCTGGCCCCTGATCGTGCTCAACGACCCCAAGTGGTACACCCTGCAGGTGGCGCTGCGGAGCATCGTGGGGGCGGAAAACATCGACTGGCCGGTGCTCCTGGGGGCCTCGGTGATTTCGCTCCTGCCGCTGGTCCTGGTGTTCTTCGTCTTCCAGAAATACGTGCTCAACGCGGACGTCAGCGCCGGGCTGAAAGATTAGGACGGTCCCGCCACGGCGGGCCGGTGAAAGGCAGCAACAGTGCAGACAGCAACAACGGACACGGCCTTCCTGGCGCGGGTGGCGGCAGAAGCGGACCGGGAGGTCGCGGCGTTCCTGGCAACCCACGACGACGACGTGCGGGCCTTGGCGCACCGGCCGGCCATGGCCAGGCTGCTGGCCCTGGCTGCGGTCTTCACCGAGCCCGGCTCCGGCTACTACCGGCGGGAAACCCTTGCTGCGGCGATGCGTCGGTGCCTGGACCGGCTGGAGACCCTCCAAGGGCCTGCCGGCCTGTTCGACGGCACCAACCTGTCCTCGCCGCCGGACTCCGCGTTCACCCTGAACGACGTCTGCCTGGCGGTCCGGCTGGTTCGTGGGACGGAAACCCCGGACGCCCTCCTGGCGGAGGTGGACGAGCGTCTCGAGGCCATCATCGCCAGGAGCGTTGACGCCATGGTGGCCGGCGGCGTCCACACCCCAAACCACCGCTGGGAGCTTTCCGCCGCGTTGGCGCAGATCAATACGCTGCGCCCGCGGCAGGACATCGGCGCCCGGATCGAACAATGGCTGGCCGAGGGTATCGACCAGCTCCCGGACGGCATGTACTCCGAGCGCAGCCCCTTGTACGCCACTGCCGTGACCAATCCCTCGCTGCTGGCCATTGCGGACGCGACGGGCCGAACGGACCTCCTGGACCACGTCCGGCGGAACCTCACCGCCTTCCTGCCGTGGTTCAACGCCGACGGCACTGTGGAATCCGTCTTCTCCCGCCGGCAGGACCAGTGGATGCAATTCGGCGCGGCCCCGTTCCTCCACCTCCTCCGGCGGCTGGCGGCCCAGGACGGCCGGAACGATTTCGCCGCCGCTGCCCACTGGCTGGCCACGCTGCCCCTGCACGAACCCGCGAAACTGCTTGCCCTCGCCCGGCTGGACCCCTGGCTGTCAGCGGCCCTGCCGGCCGAACCGCCGTCGGACGCCACCGCGCTGCCGGCGCCCCTCGCTCCGGCCGGGGCAGCCCTCGAGAGTTGCGGCGCCTACCGGTTCCGCGCAGCAGGGTCCGTGGCCACCGTGTACGGCGGCTGCGACCCCCTGGTCCCGGGCGTGGGCTCCGGGCTTGCCACCAATCCCACCTTCCTCCGCTTCGGGCACGGCGACGCCGTACTGTCCGATCTGCGGCTGTCCAGGAGCTTCTTCGACTTGGGCCCGTTCCGCAGCGGACATACGGTCCGGCAGGGCGGTGCGCTGGTGCTCGCCGAACAGCTCGAAGCCAACTTTTATCAGCCCCTGCCGCCCGCCAAGCAGCGCCCGGACGGCATATACGCCCTGGAGCATGAAGGCCGGTTCAGCGCCGGAATGGAGTTCAGCTCGCGCACCGCCGACGTCCACCGGCTCGCCACGGAGATCAGGATCGAGGCCGCAGACGGGCAGGTGGGCCTGGAACTGGGGTTCGAAGGGACGCACACGGCCTTCGCGCTCGAGCTGACCTTCCAGCCAGGCGGGGTGCTCGACGGCGTAGAGCCGGCAGGTGCGCCTGGAACCTTCCAGCTGGTGTCCGGTACCGGAACGTACCGGGTGGGCGCGGACGTGATTGAGTTTGGCCCCGGGCTGCCCGCGGATCCGGATACTCCTGCCACCTACAACCCGGGCGAAAGCTACCGCTACCTGGGCGGCACGAACGCGGCCGGCGGCACCAAGGTCTACATCACGGGGCGGACCAGCGGCACGCACCGCTTCACACTGCGCGGGTACACGCTGCGGGCCTGAGCGCCGGGACTGAGTGGCGGCCTACGCCTGGACGTGCTGCATCTGCTCGAACAGTTCCGGCGGGATGGCGTAGACCAGGACCACGGCCAGCAGGTTCTTGGCGGCGTGGACGAAGTAGGAAAACATGACGTTTTTCCCGGTCCATACGTAGACGAACACCAGCGTGGCGCCCATGGCCAGATAGGGGAGCAGTGCCGTGAGGGTGATGGCCTCCTGCCCCACGATGTGCATCGCCGCGAACAGCACTGCCGACAGGACGCAGCAGATCCAGATGTTCACCCGCCTGCCCAGCTTGCCGATCAGCAGGTGGCGGAAGATGTATTCCTCTACGAAAGGTCCCACCACCACCAGCAGGGGCACCATGAGCCAGGGCGGCACCTGCTGTATCAGCGCCTGCAGGCCTGCCTGGTTGGCGGACGTTTCCACCTGCCCGTTCAGCGCCACCAGGACCGCGGTCAGGACCAGCATCGCGATGACCGCGGCGGGAACCATCAACAGGGTAAACCATGGCCGGGTCGCCAGGACTCTGAGGTCGCGGGCCACCACTGTCCGGGCGGCCAAGAGTGCCACGATTCCCACCGAGGCGTAGAACAACAGGTTCACCGCATACGAGGCAGCGGCCGGGGACGGCGCAATCTGGCGCAAGAAAGGGGCCACCAGATCGCCGGCCGCAGCGAAGAATCCCGCAATGGCCACGTAGAGGCAGAGTGCCGCCAGGTCCAGTCGGGAAAAACGGTACAGCTGCGGCTGCGGAGCGGGGGGAACGCGATGGGCTGTGGCCATGCTTCAGCCTATCGCCGGGGTCGCCGTGTAGTGCGCGTCACGTGGCCGCGCCCGGTCTTGTAGGATGGACAGGCCGCGTGAAGCTTCGGCTGCTCGATGATTTACGCTCACAATCGCTGGTTTCTTGGCCGTAAGGCCGAATTTTGTGAGCCTGATCATACGGATTCCGGATGCGGCCAACCCCCAACCCACAAGGAACAGTTGTGCCTCAAAGTACCCCTACAGACCTCAAGAACACCGCCGCGGAAACCTCCGCCGTCGACTCCTCCCTCAGCGCCGAGGGCTACAGCAAGACCCTGGGCCGACGCCACGTCACCATGATCGCCATGGGCGGCGCCATCGGCGTGGGCCTCTTCATGGGAGCCGGCGGCCGCCTCGCGTCCACCGGCCCGGCCTTGATCTTCTCCTACGCCATCGCCGGCGTCATCGCCTACCTGCTCATGCGGGCCCTGGGTGAACTCATCATGTACCGCCAGACCTCAGGCTCACTGGTGAGCTATGCCGGCGAGATGTTCGGCAAAAAGGGCGCGTACATGTCCGGCTGGATGTACTTCATCAACTGGGGCATGACCGGCATCGCCGAGCTCATCGCGATCGGCCTGTACTTCCAGTTCTTCTTCCCCAACGTCCCCGTGGAAGCTTCGGCCATCGCCGCGCTGGCGCTCCTGGTGGCAGTGAACCTGCTCAGCGTCAAGGCGTTCGGCGAGTTCGAATTCTGGGCCTCCTGCCTCAAAGTGGGGGCCATCCTGATCTTCCTGGTGGTGGGCACGTTCATGGTGGTCACCAACGCCCAGGTGGGTGACGGGCACGCCTCCGTCAACAACCTCTTCGCGGCCGAGGGCGGCATGTTCCCCAAGGGCGCGCTGGTGATGGTCCTGGTCCTGAACGCCGTCATCTTTGCCTACAACGGCATCGAGCTCGTCGGCGTCACTGCTGGCGAGATGCAAAAGCCTGAACGCGAGGTGCCCAAGGCGATCCGCGCCGTCGTACTCCGCATCGTGGTGTTCTACGTTGGATCCGTCCTGCTGCTGGCGATGCTGCTGCCCTCGGACCAGTACAAGGCCGGCACCTCCCCGTTCGTTACCGTCTTCGGCCAAATGGGCCTGGGCTGGGTGGGTGACGTGATGAACATGATCGTGATCACCGCCGCCCTCTCCTCCTGCAACTCTGGGCTCTACTCGATCGGCCGCGTCTTCCGCACCATGGCCAACAATGGCCACGCCCCGCAGTGGCTCACCCGCATGTCCAAGCGGCACGTCCCGTATGCCGCCATCCTGGCCATCGCCGCGTTCTACCTGGTGGGCATCCTGCTGAACATCTGGCTGGGCGGCTCACACGCGTTCGACCTCGCCCTGAACACCGCCTCGATCGGCGTGATCTTCTGCTGGGGCTCCATCTTCGCGAGCCAAATCGTGCTGCGCCGACGCAAGGGCATCACCTCCACCCTGCCGATGCCGGGTTCGCCCTGGACCAGCTGGGCCGGCCTGCTGGGCCTGCTGGCCATCACCGTGCTCATCGGCTTCGACACCATGACGGACAAGGCCACCGGCGAGGTGTTCTACCTGGGCCTCTGGACCCTGGCCACCATCCCGTTCTTCGCGCTGGTCCTGTGGCTTGGCTGGCAGAAGGTCAAGGACAACCAGCCCAAGAGCGAGCTCTACAGCTAAGGCCGGATCTTCCTGGAACAACGTCCGACGGCGGGCCGCCCCTTTGGTGGGGTGGTCCGCCGTCGGCGTTTCCTCCTTGATGTCCGGGCGGGCCCGGTGCGTCAGGCAGCGGAGTCCTTCAGGTAGCGGGCAAAGTAGTCCTCGATCCGCTGCCAGGCCTCCGGGGCGGAGCCCGGGTCAGGCCCGATGCCCATCACGCGCATGAGCGGGCGGAGGACCACGGGACCTTCGTCGGCGTCGTTCAGGAAGGCGTGGCCGGCGCCAGGGAATTCCTTGACGCTGTGTTCGATTCCCAGCCTGTCCAGTGCTGATTCGAGCCGGGCAGCGGCGCCCTTCAGGGGCCTGTCCGCGCCGCCGTAGTTGGCAACGATGGGGCAGGCGCCGCGGAGCGCGTCGTCCAGGTTGCCAGGCAGGCGACCGTAGTTGACCGAGGCTGCGTCGAAACCGTCCTTCGCCACCAGCAGCGCGAAGCCGCCACCCATGCAGAAACCGATCACACCGGTTTTTCCGGCTGACTGCGGGGAGGCGGCAAGCCACTTCCGCGCAGTGGCGATGTCCGTGAAGGCCCTGCCGGTGCCGGCAGCCATGCTGCGCATGGTGCTGACCAGGCAGCGGCGGGCCCCGCCCTCGCTGAACAGATCCACGGCCAACGTCAGGTAGCCGGCCCGGGCCAGCCTGTCGGCGTGCCTGCGGGTTTGGTCGGTCAGGCCAAAGGCCTCGTGGATCATCACGACGCCGGGGAAAGGGCCCTGCCCTTCCGGCGTGGCAAGGTAGCCGCCCAAAGAGGGCGAGCCGCCGGCGGTGGCGCTTTCGGCGCTGAGGTCAACGTAGGTCATGGCTAAGGCTAACCGGGCAGTACGGGTTAGCGGGGTGGATTTCAGCCGCCCACCCGGGGAAGCTGGTGCACGGCGCCTGGCCCGGGCAGACTGGGGCTGTGAACGAACCATGGGTGCTGCACGTGGACCTGGACCAGTTCATCGCTGCCGTTGAAGTGCTTCGCAGGCCCGAGCTCGCGGGCAAACCCGTGATCGTGGGTGGCCGCGGCGACCCCACCGAACGTGCGGTGGTGTCCACCGCGTCCTACGAAGCCAGGGCCTACGGCGTGGGCTCCGGCATGCCGCTGCGCATCGCCGCGCGGAAGGTGCCGGCCGCGGTCATCCTGCCCGTGGATCATGAGGCATACCTTGAAGTGTCCGAAAAGGTGATGGCGGTCCTGCGCTCGCAGCCGGGCGCCACTGTCCAGGTGCTGGGATGGGACGAAGCATTCGTGGGCATCGAGAGCGACGTCCCCGAAGATATTGCCAGGCAGCTGCAGCTGGCAGTCCTGGCGGAAACCAGGCTGCACTGCAGCATCGGCATCGGGGACACCCTGGTCCGGGCCAAGGTGGCCACGGGGTTCGGCAAGCCAGCGGGCATCTTCCGGCTGACGGAAGGGAACTGGCTCCAGGTGATGGGGGACAGGCCTACGATCGACTTGTGGGGCGTGGGAAAGGCGGTGTCGCGGCGGCTCGCCACCCTTGGCGTCAAGACTGTTGCCGAGCTCGCGGCGGCCAACCCGGCGGACCTGGTGCCCGAGTTCGGTCCCAAGATGGGCCCGTGGTACGCCCAGTTGGGACGGGGCGAAGGATCGCAGGTGGTTGATGACACGCCGTGGGTGGCCCGGGGACACAGCCGGGAAACCACCTTCCAGCGCGACCTGACGGAGGAGGCGGACATTGACGCGGCCGTCAGGGAATTGGCAGCGCACGTCCTGGACGATGTCGCCGCGGAAGGGCGGCCGGTGGTCGGCCTCACCCTGAAGGTGCGCTATGCGCCGTTCACCACCACAACGTACGGCCGGAAGATCCCCGAAACATCCGCCCCTGCGGAAGTGCTGGCGCAGGCCCTGGAGCTTGCAGCGAAGATCGAGCCCGGCCGCCCCATCAGGTTGCTCGGCCTGCGGGCGGAAATGACCATGCCGGAAGATTCCCGCCAGGGCCACACCCCCACCCGCAGCGGTTGGTGATTTTGCAATCGGTGTGGACAGCGGAACGGCGGCGGATCGGTCCGATCCGCCGCCGTTGGGCTGGTGCAGCACGCCGTTCGCTGCGGCTGCAGCAACGTGGGTATTAGTCGCGCTTGAACTCGTCCTTGACGCTTTCGCCGACTTTTTTGGCATCCGCCTTGACCTGGTCCGCCTGGCCTTCAGCCTTGAGACGGTTATTGTGGGTGACGTTGCCGGCGGCTTCCTTGGCCTTGCCGCCAAGTTCTTCGGCTTCGTTGCTGATCTTGTCTCCGAGGCCCATAGTGGTGGCCTCCTTCCGTTTCCGTCGATCGTTTACATTTTCACCATAAACGAAGCTTGCTTACTAATTCAAGGGCGTGGCGGCCGGGCTAGGCTCGGGGGATGGAAAAAAAGCGCGGGCGGGGGCCGGCTGGGGTGCAGGCGCCCCGGGTTTCAGCGGTGGAGCTCAATGACCTTGAAGACCAGGCGGAGGCCGCCTTCCGGCGCGGTGACAGGCACGAAGGGTTCCGGTTTAGCCGCGCGGACGCGGAGGGGCTGGACCTGGGCGGGTCTGTCTTTTCCGAGTGCCGGTTTGAGGCTGTGTCCTTCAATGACGCGCAGCTTCGGGGAGCATCTTTCCGCGACTGCATCCTGGCGGAGCTGTACGCCCCCGTCTTACGCGGTGCCCGCAGCACCTGGCAGGACGTGGAGCTCCACAATCCCCGGCTGGGTTCCGCGGAGCTCTATGAAACCGGGTGGCAGTCCGTACGGATCGACGGCGGCAAGGTGGACTTCCTGAACCTGCGTGGTGCCAAGCTTACGGATGTGCTGATCAGCGGCTGCATCATCAATGAACTGGACCTTGGGGCCGCGGGAGCCGTCCGGGTGAGGTTCGAGGACTGCACCATTGGATCCCTGGACCTGGCCGGTGCCAAGCTGAAGGATTTCGACATCCGCGGAACCGCGTTTCGCAAGATCAGCGGGCTGGGCAGCCTCTCCGGCCTGGTTGTTGACGAGTACCAGCTGGGCCTCCTGGCGCCGCTGATCGCCGCGCACCTGGGTGTCACAGTCCTTTAGTCGGGTGCGGAGCGGAACCTTGCCGTGTACCATTTACAGAACGAACGGTCGGTAAGTGGCTCCTCCGCTGTCCCGGCCGCCGATGACAGTGCTGTTTATCGCGTGAAGGGTGTATCCATGGCTGCAACCGCAGGTCCGCAGGCTTTCCTTGTTGGCGGGGTCCGAACACCGGTGGGCCGGTATGGAGGTGCCTTGTCCGCCGTACGGCCGGACGACCTCGCCGCCCTCGTGGTCCGCGAAGCCGTGGAACGCGCCGGCCTGGATCCGGAAGCCATCGATGAGGTGATCCTGGGCAACGCCAACGGCGCCGGGGAAGAGAACCGGAATGTTGCCCGCATGGCCACCCTATTGGCGGGCCTCCCGCTCCACATCCCGGGCATTACGGTCAACCGGCTCTGCGCCTCCGGACTGAGCGCCATTATCCAGGCGAGCCACATGATCAAGGCCGGAGCCGCGGACATCGTTATCGCCGGCGGGGTGGAGTCCATGAGCCGGGCACCCTGGGTACAGGAAAAGCCCGCCGCCGCCTTTGCCAAGCCAGGCCAGATCTTCGACACCTCCATCGGCTGGCGCTTCACCAACCCGCAGTTCCAGCACGGCGGCCTCTCCCGTGACGGGAAAATGACCTACTCCATGCCGGAAACAGCGGAGGAAGTGGCCCGAGTGGACGGCATCTCCCGCGAGGATGCCGACGCATTTGCCGTCCGCTCGCACCAACGCGCCCTCGATGCCATCGCCGCCGGGCGCTTCAAGGACGAGATCGTCCCCGTCACGGTGAAGACACGCAAGTCCGAAACGGTGGTGGACACGGACGAAGGACCCCGCCCCGGCACGAGCCTCGACGTTCTCGGCGCCCTCCGGCCGGTAACACACGGCGGCTCCGTGGTCACCGCCGGAAACTCGTCCTCGCTCAACGACGGCGCCTCGGCCATTATCGTCGCGTCCGTAGCCGCCATCGAGCGCCTGGGCCTGACACCGCGGGCACGCATCATCGACGGCGCCTCCGCCGGCTGCGAACCCGAAATCATGGGCATCGGCCCTGTCCCCGCCACGCAGAAAGTGCTCAAGCGCAGCGGCCTGAGCGTTGGTGACCTGTCCGCCGTCGAACTCAATGAAGCTTTTGCCACCCAGTCACTGGCCTCCATCCGGCGCCTGGGCCTGGACCCGGACATCGTGAACCGCGACGGCGGCGCCATCGCGCTGGGCCACCCCCTCGGCTCGAGCGGGTCCCGGATAGCCATCACCCTGCTGGGGCGGATGGAACGCGAGGACGCCAAAATCGGCCTCGCCACCATGTGCGTCGGCGTTGGCCAAGGCACTGCCATGCTCCTGGAGAAAATCTGATGGCCGCCGCAGTGGACCTTGCCGCCGAAGTATTTTCCGCCCTCAAGGTAGAAGAACGGGACGACCGTGTGGTGGTGCTGCTCAACCGGCCCGAGGTGAAGAACGCCATCGACCAGCAGATGGTGGACGAACTCCACACCGTGTGCGCGGCGCTGGAACAGAACCCCAGGATCCTGATCATTGCCGGGGTGGACGGGGTGTTCGCCTCCGGAGCGGACATCGCGCAGCTGCGCGAACGGCGTCGGGACGACGCCCTGCAGGGGATCAACTCCACCATCTTCGTCCGGATTGCGAAGCTGCCCATGCCGGTTATCGCCGCACTGGACGGCTACTGCCTGGGCGGCGGGGCGGAACTCGCCTACGCGGCGGACTTCCGGATCGGCACCCCCACCGTGCGCATCGGCAACCCCGAAACGGGGCTGGGGATCCTGGCGGCGGCAGGCGCCAGCTGGCGGCTCAGGGAACTCGTGGGTGAACCGCTGGCCAAGCAGATCCTCCTGGCCGGCCTGGTCCTCGGCGCCGACGAGGCACGGGCGGCCAACCTCATCACCGAGATCCACGACCCCGCAGACCTGCTGGCCGCGGCCCACAGCCTTGCGGACAGGATCGGGCGGCAGGATCCGCTGGCCGTCCGCATCACCAAGTCCGTGTTCCACGCCCCCGCGGAAGCCCACCCACTAATCGACCAGCTGGCCCAGGGCATCCTCTTCGAATCCCAGGCCAAGTTCGACCGCATGCAGGCGTTCCTCGACCGCAGTGCCCGGAAAAAGCCCAACCCCGCCAACCCCGCAGACGGAAAGTAGACCATGAGCGAATCGCAACTGACCCCAGCCCTCCCGGCCCGGGTGGGCGTCCTGGGCGGTGGCCGGATGGGCGCCGGGATCGCCCACGCTTTCCTCATCAAGGGCGCCGACGTGCTGGTGGTGGAACGCGACGAACAGTCTGCGGAAGCCGCCCGGGAACGGGTGGAATCCGCGGCGGCAAAGAGCATCGAGCGCGGGGCAACCGACGCAAACCTGGACGAACTGGTCTCCCGCCTGGCCGTCGGCGTGGACTATGACGCCTTCAAGGACCGCCAGCTGGTGGTGGAAGCCGTCCCTGAAGACTGGGGCCTGAAAGTTACGGCCCTGCGGGGCATCGAGGAGCGCTTGGCGGAAGACGCCTGGCTGGCTTCCAACACGTCCTCGCTGTCTGTGAACGGTCTGGCGAAAGAGCTGAGGCGCCCGGGCAATTTCCTGGGGCTGCATTTCTTCAACCCGGTGCCGGCGTCGACCCTCATCGAGGTGGTGCTGGGCGAGCAGACCCTGCCCGGACTCGCCGCGGAGGCGAAGAGGTGGGTGGCGGCACTCGGCAAGACCGCCGTCGTCGTCAATGATGCGCCGGGGTTCGCGTCCTCGCGGCTGGGCGTGGCCATCGCCCTGGAGGCCATTCGGATGGTGGAAGAAGGTGTTGCCTCGGCCGAGGACATCGACAACGCCATGGTGCTGGGCTACAAACACCCCACCGGGCCGCTGAAAACCACGGACATCGTGGGCCTTGACGTCCGCCTGGGCATCGCCGAATACCTGCAGTCCACCCTGGGTGACCGGTTCGCACCCCCGCAGATCCTGCGCGACAAGGTGGCCCGCGGGGAACTGGGCCGCAAGACCGGCAAAGGCTTCTTCGACTGGAGCTGAGCCGGCCGCCCGCGTTAGTCGAAGAAGCCCACAATGTAGCCGATGAAATACAGCAGGCAGAGCAGGACTACGAGCCCGATGATGGCAATCCAGAGGAACTGCGTGCCCTTGCCCGGCCCGCGCTCCTCCTTGCCATGGGGGCCCACCGTGGATGCTTCGCCCGGCGGTGTTTCGCCGGGCGGCACGCCGCCGCCGGGCTCCAGGCCGGTGATCTTGTCGTCTTCCGGATCCGGATTGGTTCCTGACACAATGACTCCCTCGCTCGCCGTCCACGTGCTTGCCCCAGCGTAACCGGCCCCGAACGGGTGGGCCGGGCCTAGGCTGGTGCAGTGACTTTCCTTGAACCCCTTACCCTGACCGGCCGACGCGTAATCCTGGAGCCGCTCGCGGAGGAGCACCACGACGGCCTGGTGGACGCCGCCAGGGACGGTGAGCTCTGGAAGCTCTGGTACACCTCGGTGCCGGCGCCCGATGCGATGGCCGCCGAAATCAGGCGGCGGCTGGCACTGCAGGACCAGGGATCCATGCTGCCGTTCACCACCCGCCTGATCGACGCGGAAACCGGCGGCCCGGGCCGCATCATCGGCATGACCACCTACATGAACATCGACGCCGCCACGCCCCGCGTGGAGATCGGCTCCACGTGGAACGCGGCCTCCGTGCAGGGGACCGGCACCAACCCGGACTCCAAGCTCCTGCTGCTGGGGCACGCCTTCGAGGCCGTGGGCTGCCCGGCGGTGGAATTCCGCACCCACTGGCTGAACCATCAGTCGCGGGAGGCCATCGCCCGGCTCGGTGCCAAGCAGGACGGCGTGCTGCGCAGCCATTCCCGGACCAGCGACGGGAACCTGCGCGACACCGTGGTGTTCTCCATCCTGGACCACGAATGGCCCGCCGTCCGCGCCGGGCTCGAGTACCGGCTGGACCGCCGCGGCACGGCTGGCCGCTGATGACGCCAAACTCTTGCCCTGCGGCATACGGCTCCCAGCACGGTGTGATTAGCTGGGCGGATGAGCAAACGGGGCAGGCCCATGCACTGGGATGGAGCTGTCAACGCCTGGCACATTTCGGGCGGCATCTACCGGATGGGGCGGCGTGAGTGGCTGACGGCGTCCGGGTGGCGGCAGGTGTTCGACGACGGCGTCCGCACCGTCGTCGACCTCCGCAATGCGGCGGAGGGCCGGCGCCGGGACACCGACCCGGTGGTCCCGGACGCGTCCATGCCGGACATCGACGTGGTCCAGGCCCCCACGGAAGAGCCCGGCGATCCACGCTTCACCGCCGTCACCGGGCCGTACCTGAACGACCCCAGGCATTACGCCGAGAACGCCCGCCTCTTCCCGGAAAAGCTGGTGGGCGTCTTCCGGGCCATCGCCCATGCCGCACCCAAGGGGGATGTCCTGCTGCACTGCGCCGCCGGCCGGGACCGCAGTGGAATGGTGGCAGCCATGGTCCAGGACCTGGCGGGCGATTCCGACGAAGCGATCGCAGAGGGCTACCGGCAGGCGGCACGCGGCATCAACGAAAGGTACCGAACGCACGGCCCGCCGCACAGCCGCGAACGCTACCTGGACGCCGGTGAACTTGAGCCCTTGCTGGAACAACGGGGGATCACCGTGGTCAGGTTTGTCCGCAACCTGGATACCCGCCGCTACCTCCTGGCCAACGGTCTCACCGCAGTGGAACTTGAAGCCGTCCTGGCTTGTTGCGATGACAGCGTAGATACAATGGGACCAGCGTGACGCATGTGACCTGAGATACTGTTGTTGCCTCGGTCAGGTTGATCGGCAGAGAGACGGGCATGAGTTCAACGGCAGCACCCAAGGAAGAAGACCTCAATGGCGCGTGACCTGGGGTTTAGTGCTGCCACGCTGCGGCGGGTGCTTGCCCTGGGTGCCGCAGCCGGCGTGCTGGCATCGTCCGCGTACGCAGCCGTTCCCGCTTTCGGTACCGGTGAATCGTCGCCTGCTCCGGCGTCGCCGAATCAGGCGACAGCGTCCCCCAGCCCGACTTTGGGAAGCACAGCCCCGGCGTCCCCGGCGCCCACCGCCCTTTCGCAGGCCGCCCTCGACGACGCCGTGCAGCGGGACCTCAAGCTCAACCCCCAGCAGTTCGAGGCTGCCGGACAACTCGGTGCCCAGGCAGCGCAGGCGGCCGTCCAGCTGCGACAGGTCCCGGGCTACGTGGGAATCCGGATCGAGCATGGATCCATTATCGTCAGCGGTTCCGGGCAGAAGCTGCAGGCCGCCGTTGCCGCCCTCGCAGGCACGATCTCCGGTTTGTCCCTCGAGGCGCCCGCCGCCGTCACCGGGTCCGAACTGGCGGTCAGCACGGAGCAGCTCTTCCAGGCCTATCTCCGCGAGGTTGGGGCGCAGGGCCTGCAGGCGGTGATGTACGCCGGCGGAAAGTTCGTGATCAGGACGGGCGGGATCAATGCGCCGGAGGCGCTGTCGCCGTCGTCGTCCGCAGACCCGTCGTCGTCCGCAGCCCCGTCGCCGGGGGCCGGAAAGGTCACTCCGGCCCAGTTCGTCTCCCGCTATGCCAACGTCGAGCTCGACGGCGGTACGCCGCTTAAATCCGAGGCGGACGTCCCCGGCGGCGTCGGGTACCAGACCGATATCGGCTGGGTCTGTTCCACGGGTTTCTCTGCCTTCGATCCCACCGGCCTCCCCACTGTTCTGACCGCAGGGCACTGTGCTTCGGATGGTGCTGCCAAGACAGCCACCCTGGAGTTCCAAGGGGTGCCGGCGGGCCTGCTGGGGAAATTCGGCTTCAGCCAGTTCGGCGGCCCGGGGAACACCCGCGTGCTCGACCCCACCACTGCCATCGGTCCGGACCAGACGGCGGTGACCAACCCCGGCAATGTGGGAACTGACATCTCGGTGATCCAGTCGCTGCGGCCGGACATTGATCCCCTTCCCGCAGCCAGCACGTGGGGCAACCCATCCCAGCCCGGGCCCGACGTCAAGATCATCGGCTCCGAAGACCCCGTTGTGGGAATGCCCATTTGCCGCTCGGGACGTTCCTCGGCCTGGTCGTGCGGAACAGTTGACGCCGTCGGCATCTTCTTGGTGCCTGGCCCGGGCTACGCCTCGGACAACAAAGACATCCGCGCGTTCAACGGGTTCCTGTCCTACGGGGTGCAGTCCAGCGGAGGAGACTCCGGGGGACCCTACGTCAGCGGCAATTACGCCGTGGGCACCCACTCGGCAGGGGACACCCCGGACCAAAACGGCAACGTGATCCAAAACTTTGCCGTCGGCGCCACCCTGCGGAACAGTTTGGCCGTACTTCCCGGCTACCAGCTGGAACTGTTCCTCAACAAGCCTGCCGTCACCGCGCCCGCGGCCGGCCGTACCTATGATTCCGGCCAAACCATCACCGGCACCGTGGCAGCGGCTCCGGCGTCCGCTGTCGCAGCCGGGTCCAAGGTCCGGATCACCCTGCAAGGCCAGGGCCCGTTCGAGGTCCCGGTGGACGCCGCCGGGAACTGGAGCTTCACCGCGCCGCAAGGCAAGGATCCGCTCCGCTTCACGGCCGAGACCGTCAACGGGTACAGCCGGTCGGGCGCCAACGCCTTCGAGTTCGCGGCCACCCCGCCGGCTCCCACCAGCCCTGCGCCGCCGTCGAGCCCTGCGCCGCCGGCTCCCACGAGTCCTCCCGCCAGCATCGCTACCGCGGCCCCGTCACCCACCCAGGCCACCGCGGCTCCATCACCCACCCAGACCAGCCCGGCCGCCGTCGTCACGCCGCCGGCCAGTGTCCCGGCACCCAGTACCCCGGCACCCAGCGTCGCGCCTGCTGGCCTGGCGATCACGGGCGGCGACGGTTCCGCGGGTGCGGGCGGTCTGGCGTACACCGGTGCTACGGCGCTGGTTCCCGCAGCCGTTGCCGCGGCGGCCGCGCTCGCCGTCGGGATCGTGCTTATGGTGCTGGTCAGGCGCCGGAAGCGGGGATCGGACTAGGTTTCGACGGGCTCAACCACCGGGGACGGGCTTAACCACCGTTACTTGTGGCGGCGCATCAGCAGGTTGGTGATGCGCAGGGTGCAGAGCCGCTGGCCGGCCTCGTTGGTGATCAGCACCTCGTGCGTGGTCAGCGTGCCGCCCAGGTGGATGGGCGTGGCCGTGATGGTTACCTGGCCCTCCCGTGCGGACCGGTGGTGGGTGGCGGAAACGTCCACCCCCACTGCGGTCTTGCCCATGGTGCTCGCGTGGATCACGGCGGCCCAGGAGCCCACGGCCTCGCCGACGGCCAGCGAGGCGCCGCCGTGCAGCAGGCCGAAGGATTGCCGGTTTCCCTCCACCGGCATGGTGGCCACCACCCGCTCCACGGACTCCTCCAGGATCTTCACGCCCATCTTTTCGTCCAGCTCGCCCAGCGTGATTTTCCAGAGTTCATGCTGCGACGGCTGGTTGTCGCCGGAATCCTCGTGTGGGGCGCTCATTCGTTCTCCTTTGGTGGCCAATTCAGTCCCGGCCTTCTAGTGTGCGGCACGGCACTTCATGTATGGTGAATATATTACCGAACGGACGGTCAGTAATGACTGCTGTTCGCCTGCCCCAGCGTTGGAAGGACCCGTCAACGATGACCACCACAGCCACAGCTCCCCAGGCCACGGTTGACACCGTGGAGACAGTGCCCAGCTTCGTCAAGGATGCCTGGTGGACGCCCGACGCCGGCTCGTCGGCTTCCGCGGTCCCTGTCCGGGATGCGAGCACAGGGGAGATCCTGGCCAAGGTCAGCACGGAGGGCCTGGACCTGGCCGCCGTCGTCGAATATGGCCGCACCACCGGCCAGGCGGAACTGGGCAAGCTGACCTTCCACCAGCGCGCCCTCAAGCTCAAGGAACTGGCGCAGTACCTGAACGCCCGCCGCGAACACTTCTACGGCTTCTCGTTCCAGACCGGCGCCACCAAGATCGACTCTATGGTGGACATCGACGGCGGCATCGGCGTCCTGTTCACCTTCGGTTCCAAAGGCCGGCGCGAACTGCCCAACGCGCAGGTAGTTGTGGACGGGCCAATGGAGGTGCTCTCCAAGGACGGCTCCTTCGCCGGCGAGCACATCTACACCCGCATTCCCGGCGTTGCCGTCCAGATCAACGCCTTCAACTTCCCGGTCTGGGGCATGCTGGAGAAGTTTGCCCCCGCCTTCCTGGCCGGCGTCCCCACCATCGTCAAGCCTGCCACCCCCACCGGTTACGTTGCCGCGGCCGTGGTCAAAGCCATCGTTGAGTCCAACATCCTCCCGGTGGGCTCGCTGCAACTCATTTCCGGATCCGTCCGCGGACTGCTGGACGTCCTGGACTACCGCGACCTCGTCGCCTTCACCGGCTCGGCTTCCACCGCGAAGTCGCTCAAGGCGCACCCGAACGTGGTGGAGGGCGGGGTAAGGTTCACCTCCGAGACGGACTCCCTGAACGCTGCCATCCTTGGCCCGGACGCGGTGGAGGGCACCCCGGAATTCGATGCGTTCGTCAAGTCCGTAGTCACCGAAATGACCGTCAAAGCCGGCCAGAAGTGCACCGCCGTCCGCCGCGCCATCGTGCCGCAGGAGCTGGTTCCCGCCGTCACCGCCGCGATCGGCAAGCGCATTTCGGAACGCATCGTCCTGGGCGACCCCCGCGGCGAGGGCGTCACCATGGGCGCACTGGCGTCCGTAGAACAGTTGAAGGACGTCCGGGCGGCCGTCCAGTCCATGCTCGACGCCGGCGGTGAGCTTGCGTACGGAACCCTCGATTCGCCGTCGGTCACCTCGGCCGACGGAACCACTGGGGTAGTGGACGGCGGCGCCTTCATGGCCCCCGTCGTCCTGAACTGGGACAACCCCGAAGCGGACGCGATCCACTCACTCGAAGCATTCGGGCCGGTATCGTCCGTGATCGGCTACCGCGATCTGGCCGACGCCGTCCGCCTGGCTGCCCGCGGCGGGGGCTCCCTGGTGGCCTCGGTGTGCACCAACGACCCCGCGGTGGCACGGGAGCTGGTCACCGGAATCGCCGCGCACCACGGCCGCGTCCTTATGCTGAACCGGGAGGACGCCCGTTCGTCCACCGGCCATGGATCACCGGTGCCGCACCTGGTCCACGGAGGCCCGGGGCGCGCAGGAGGTGGCGAGGAACTCGGTGGTATCCGGTCGGTGCTGCACCACATGCAGCGCACCGCCATTCAGGGCTCACCCAACATGCTCACCGCCGTCACCGGCGTCTGGCATCCCGGGGCGGACCGCAACTTCACTGTGGAAACCGAAGGCGCGCACCCGTTCCGGAAATCCCTCGCCACGCTTCGAATCGGCGATGCCGTCCGTTCTGACCTGCGGCAGGTCACGCTTGAGGACATCACCGCGTTTGCCAACTCCACCGGCGACACCTTCTACGCCCACACCAACCAGGAAGCGGCGGAAGCCAACCCGTTCTTCCCGGGCATCGTGGCTCACGGCTATCTGCTGCTGAGCTGGGCCGCAGGGCTGTTCGTGGAGCCGGCCCCGGGACCCGTGCTGGCCAACTACGGCCTGGAGAACGCCCGTTTCCTCACCCCCGTGGCTGCCGGTGACTCCATCCGGGTCACCCTCACGGCCAAGAAGATCACCCCGCGCGAAACGGATGAGTATGGCGAGGTGGCCTGGGACGCCGTCCTGACCAATCAGAACGACGACATCGTGGCCACCTACGACGTCCTCACCCTCGTCGAAAAGTAACCCGCAACGCCCGCTCACTTGTTGCGGCTTTCACCGGGACGCCCGCTCACTTCTCTCGGGAAAGTGAGCGGGCGTTTGGGGTTTGAGGGTCGAAAGTGAGCGGGCGTTTGGGGTTTGAGGGTCGAAAGTGAGCGGGCGTTGCCGGGGAGGGGCTTTTCCGGTAGCCCGGGCGTAAGATTCTGCCCGTAGGAGGTGGCCACATGAACCTTAGAATGAGCACAGCCACAACCATCCTGCCAGTCGACAACGCAGCCCGCGCCCGCAGCTTCTACACCGAAAAGCTCGGACTCCCGCACCGCGGAATGACAGACGATGGAAGCGAATTACTCGGCACCGACGGCGGCCCCATGCTGCAGCTGATGCCGGTCTCCGATGGCAAGCACTCCGAGCACACAGCGCTGAGCTTTGAGGTTGCCGACATTGAGGGGACCGTCCGCGACATGGAGGCCAGGGGGGTGATGTTCCAGGACTATGACCTTCCCACCCTGAGGACGGAAAACCACATCTGCACCACGGAATCCGAAAAATGCGCGTGGTTCATGGACACCGAGCACAACATTCTCTGCGTCCACCAGAACCTCGCGGCCAATCCGGAATACCAGGTCTAGGCGCCCGGGCCAGTGCGGGTGTCCGGCACCTCCGGGGCGCAACAGCCCATGGTCCCTGTCCCTTCCGGGCGAAGTTTCAGCTGGCTTCCGGGAACCAGGGCCGGCAAAGCTGCGCTGGTGCTGGACGTTGTCCTGGCCGCGGTTCCGGTCTGGGTCCTGCCGTCCTGGTACCTCATCACCTTCCTGATTGGTGCCGGTGGCATGTTCGAGTCGCCGCGAGCCATTGCCGCGAACAGCATTTTTCAGGTTGTCGTGGTGGCTGTCGGCCTTGTCACCAACCTGGTGGCCCTGCTCGTCGCGCGGGACCGCTCGATGGTGTTGCTGGTGGCCGCGCTCCTGCTGTGCGCGGTGCTCGCCTACATGGGCTGGTACGCCTCGACGTTCGGGGTGCCGGGTACCTAGGCGGGATCCGGCGGCCGGTGAAAAACGGCAGCAGGGGTGCCCCGGTCGGATCGGGGCACCCCTGCTGCCTGTGGTGGAACGCTTTGGAACCTGGTGGTCAGTTCTCGGCGCCGCCGTGCAGGCCGTCGTCGCTGCTGTCATCCTCGCGGCCGGTACCGTGGCCTTCTTCGCTGCGGTCGGAGAGGTCCATGTTGCCGCGGGCCTCTTCCATGGTGGGGCCTCCCGGCGGGACGCTGTAGGTGTCCGGGCGGATACCGTGCGACTGTTCCTCGATCAGGGCCTGTTCTTCGCTGAACCGGATGGCGTTGGCCTCGTCGCCCGAATCACCGGCGATGTCTTCGCGGAGCTTTGAGGGATCCGGAACGATGTACCCTGTCTCGGGCTCTTCCTTGGGATGGCTCATCTTAATTTCCTTCCAGCGGGTGGTGGCTTCCTACCACCGTAGCGGGGGAGCCGGGAAAATACCAAGCACGCTTATTATCAGCGGTGATGCGTGCTGGACCAGCCTCCTATCCTTTGCTGTGCAGGCCGTCGAACGCGACGGTGATGACGTCGTCGGCGAGCTTTTCCGGGGAAAGTGAGCCGCCCGGCTTGTACCACTCCACGATGGAGTTGATCATGCCAAACAGCAGGCGCGAGACGGTACGGGGATCAATGTCTGCGCGCAGCGATCCCTCATCGCGGGCAGCCGAAATCAGGCCGGCCACCTTGTGGTCGAAGGTCCGCCGCCGTTCCAGGGCGTCCCGTTCGATCTCGGTGTTGCCGCGCAGGCGCAGCAGCAGGGTGACGAACGGCAGGCGCTCCACGAGCACGGCCACCGTTTGCCGCAGCACGAACTCGAGTCGGGCATCGGCCGCCCCGGAAGTGGCCTCCGGCTGCTCCAGGATGGCTTCAAGTCCGCCCAGGGCGTGGTCCAGCGCGAGCTTGAGCAGGTCGCCCTTGGACGGCACATGGTGGTAGATGGCGGACTTGGAAATGCCCAGGTTCTCGGCCAGGATGCCCATCGAGGTTGCGTCATAGCCGTGCCGGTTGAAGACGTCGACGGCGATGCGCAGCACGGACTGCTGGTCATAGCCGGGGCGGCCCCGCTTGGTGCCGCCGGCGGCTGTGCCGTTGGCGGCGGGGGTGTCGGTGGTGCTGGCAGTTCTGCTGGCGCTGGGCATAGTGGCTAGTTTCTCACGAACGGTCGGTAAGTCCGGGGACGGCGCAGCGCCACCGAAACGATTATGCCTTCGGGCGGAGGTCGTAAATGCGGCGCAGCTTGCCGTTAGACCGCTCCAGCGAGCCCGGTTCCACCACGTCAACGGTGCACGAAGAACCCACGTGGATCTTGATCTGCTCCTTCAAGGTGCGGGCCGCCGTCGTGCCCTGCTCATTGGTGACGGCGTCCCGGCGCTCGATCCGGACAGTCAGCTGGTCCATCCGCTGGCCCTCGGGCCGGGTGAGCTCGAGCTGGAAGTGCGGGCTGAGTTCGGGGATGCGGAGGGCGATTTCCTCGATCTGGGAGGGAAAGAGGTTCACGCCGCGCAGGATGATCATGTCGTCGCTGCGGCCGGTGATGCGGCCCATCCGGCGGTGCCCGGGGCGGGCAGTTCCCGGGAGCAAGCGGGTGAGGTCCTTGGTGCGGTACCGGATGATGGGCAGCGCTTCCTTGGTGAGCGAGGTGAAGACCAGCTCGCCGTGTTCGCCGTCGCGCAGGACGTTCTCCTTGCCGGCCACGGGGTTGAAGGCGTCGATGATCTCGGGGCGGAAGTGGTCCTCCCAGATGTGGCTGCCGTCCTGGGTTTCCACGGCTTCGCCGGCGACGCCCGGGCCCATGACCTCTGACAGGCCGTAGATGTCGCAGGCCTTGATATTCATCATCACTTCGAGCTCGTGCCGCATCTCCTGGGTCCACGGCTCGGCCCCCAGCACGGCGAACTTCAGCGAGGTGGAGGCGGGGTCGATGCCCATGTGCGCCATCGCGTCGGCGATGGTCAGCAGGTAGGTGGGAGTGGCCAGGATGGCGTCCGGCTTGAAGTCCTGGATCAGCTGGATCTGGCGTTCGGTCTGGCCGCCGGACATCGGGATGACGGTGCAGCCCAGGGCTTCGGCGCCCGCGTGTGCACCCAGGCCTCCGGTGAACAGGCCATAGCCGTAGGCGTTGTGGACCTTCATGCCGGGGCGGATGCCGGAGGCGCGGAAGCTGCGGGCCACCAGTTTGGCCCAATCGGCCAGGTCCTGCTTGGTGTAGCCGACGACGGTGGGCCGGCCGGTAGTGCCCGAGCTGGCGTGGATCCGGGCTACTTCGCTTTGCGGCACGGCGAACATGCCGAAGGGGTACTCGGCGCGGAGGTCGTCCTTGGTGGTGAAGGGAAAATTGCCCAGGTCTTCAAGTTCGCGCAGGTCGCTGGGGTGGATGCCGGCGTCGTTGAACTTGCGCTTGTACAGCGGGACCCGGTCGTAGGCGTAGGCCACCGTGTGCTGCAGGCGGCTGAGCTGGAGGGCTTCGAGTTCGTCGCGGGAGATGGTCTCTTCGCGGTCCAGGCCAGGGTCGATGCCGGCAGCGGCGGGGGTTTCGGGGGCATGCAGTGTCATGGTTTTCCTACTTCTTGGGGATGGTGCGGCTGCGTCCACGGAACTCGGCGATGAGCTCGCCCGGGGAGCTGGGGTGGGTTTTGGAGGCAGCGGCGGCGTCGGCGGCAAAGATCTGGATGTCGTACAGGCCGCTGCGCCCCGCGCTGGAGCGGCGGTCCGCGACGGCGGTGAGCACCTGGCCGCGGAATGCCGGCTTGAGGAAATTGATGTCGACGCCGGACGCCACGGTGATGGTGTTTTCCTCGCCCGGTGCAGGCTGGATGGGGTTGCACGCGAGGGCGAAGGCGGTGTCGCCGAAGGCGAAGATCATTCCGCCGTGGGCCATGGCGAAGCCGTTGAGCATTTCCTGCCGGAGGGTCATCCGGATGGTGGCGTGGCCGTCGCTGAGCGCGAGGACCTCGATGCCCATCCATTCGGAGGCGTAGTCGTTTTCCAGGATGGGGTGGGTGGCCCCGGAAAGTGTTGCTTCAGCCATGCGTCATTGCCTCCAGCTTTATTTACCGAATGTTCATTAGGTAATCCCATGAGGGGGTCCGGTGTCAAGGGTGGGCGGCCCGCCCATGTGCCCCCGGGCCGCCTGAAGTGCAAGGATGGGAGGACCGGCACGAGCAAGCACAGCAAAGGGCGGACCATGGCCAAAGGCATCTACGTCAGCGCAACCACCCCTGGGTCGGGCAAGTCCCTGGTGGCCCTGGGCCTGGCGGACACCCTGCACCGGCACGCGGACAGGATCGGCTTCTTCAAGCCCGTGGTCCACGGCCCCTCCGCCGCGGACGACCCCATGGTGGCGTTGATGAAGGCACGGTTTGCCCTGGATGACGACCTGTGCCGCGGCGGCCTGACCTATGCGGAGGTCCGCGAACTCCTTGCGGCAGGCAACCGCGCGGAGATCGACGCCCTGTGCGTGGAAATCTACGCCGACATCGCCCGGCACTGTGATGTGGTGATCGTGGAGGGGACGGACCTGGTGGGCCAGGACTCCGCCGTCGAGTTTGACCTGAACGCCCGGCTGGCCAACAACTTGGCCACGCCCGTGGTGGCCGTGGTGGGCGCCAAGGGGCGGACCGTCGCCGAGACTGCCGCCGCCGTTGAAGTTGCCCGCAAGGAGCTTGCCGCCGAACGCTGCTCGCTGCTGGCCATCATGGTCAACAGGGCGGACGCCGCGGACCTGGATGCCATTGCGGCGGCGTTGAAGCCGGGGGCCTCCGGCCGGCCCGTGTACATCCTGCCCGAACTCGAAGAGATCGCCCGGCCCACCACAGGGGAGGTGGCAGCGGCCCTGCGTGTCCGGCAGATCGCGGGAACCCCGGACATGGAGCGCGACGTCAAGGACATCAAGGTTGCCGCCATGAACGTGGGCAACTTCCTGAATGTCCTGGACGAGGGGGCCCTGGTGATCGTGCCTGGGGACCGGGCGGACGTGATGGTGGCCTGCCTGGCATCCTCCTTCTCACCGGAGTTTCCCGTGGCGTCTGCGCTGATCCTCACCGGCGGCCTGGCGCCGGATGCCAACATCTACCCGCTCCTGGCGCAGGCGCCGTTTCCGGTGTTCGCGGCGGATGAGGACACCTACCAGACGGCGCGCCGGGTCTCCGAGGTCCGCAGCGAGATCTGGTCCGGGCACCGCCGCAAGGTGGCGTCGGCGCTGGGCCTCTGGTCCCGCCGGGTGGACGAAACAGAACTGGTGGAGCGGCTGCACCTTCCGCGGGCCGAACGGATGACCCCGTTGCGGTTCCTGCACGACCTGATCGAACGCGCCCGGGCCCAGCGCCGCCACGTGGTCCTGCCCGAGGGCACCGATGTCCGGATCCTGCGTGCAGCCGAGATCCTGCACCGGCGGGACGTCTGCGACCTCACCCTCCTGGGGCCTGAATCGGACGTCCGCGAGCTGGCCGCAGCCAACGGCATCGACCTGTCGGGAATCAACGTCATCGATCCCGCCACCTCGGAGCTGCGGCAGAAGTTCGCGGAGAAGTACGCCGAGCTGAGGGCCCACAAGGGCGTGGACCTGGCCAAGGCCCTGGAGATCATGCAGGACGTCAGCTACTTCGGCACCATGATGGTCCAGCTGGGGGTGGTGGACGGCATGGTGTCAGGCGCCGCGCACACCACCGCGCACACCATCCGGCCCGCGCTGGAGTTCGTGAAGACCCGCGAGGGCGTGAAGATCGTGTCCTCGGTGTTCCTGATGCTCATGCCGGACCGGGTGCTGGTGTACGGGGACTGTGCCGTGAACCCGGATCCGAACGTCGAGCAGCTGGCGGACATTGCCTTGGCCTCGGCCGAGACCGCTGCCCAGTTCGGGGTGGAGCCGCGGGTGGCCATGCTCTCGTACTCGACCGGCGGCTCGGGGTCCGGTGAGGCGGTGGACGAGGTACGGCAGGCCACCGAACTGGTGCGCGCCCGCCGGCCCGACCTCGCCGTGGAGGGGCCCATCCAGTACGACGCCGCCGTTGACGCCTCCATTGCCGCGTCCAAGATGCCAGGGTCCTCCGTGGCCGGCCAGGCGACGGTGTTCATCTTCCCGGACCTGAACACCGGCAACAACACGTACAAAGCAGTCCAGCAAAGCTCCGGTGCCGTTGCCGTGGGCCCTGTCCTGCAGGGGCTGCGGAAGCCGGTCAACGACCTCTCCCGCGGCTGCACCGTGGAGGACATCGTCAACACCGTGGCCATCACCGCCATCCAGGCGCAGGCCCGCGATGCCGGGCAGGAACGGGCGCAGGTCCCTGCAGGGGCGCCGGCGTCCTAAGGCGCCACGCACAACGGACGACGCCGGCACTTTCGAAAGTGCCGGCGTCGTCCTTTTGCCTGGGGGAGCCTAGCTGTTGTCCGGCTTGGCTATGCTCTCCGGATCCTCCTCCTTGGCAGGCTCGTCTGAGAGGCCCTGCGGGGTCAGGTCGAGGTCTTCCGGGTGCTCCGGTGCCTCCGGTGACTCGCCGGTTTCGGCGGCCTTGAGGTTGCCTGTGTCGTCCAGGGCCGGGTTGGCGCCCTCCACGACGGTAGGGTCCTTCTTCCCGGAGCCGGAGCCCGCATTGAGCGGGGCGGTGCTGCTGGATCCCGTGTTGGTGGGGTCGTTCTCGTCGATCGAAGTGGGCTCGCTCGTCATGGAAATGTCCTCTCGCCGTGGTCCAGCCTTGTCCGCCGACCATAGGCACAGCAGGGGTGCATGCGCAAGGAAAGGGCGGACCCATCAGCTACCATCACTGGCATGCCCGGTACAGCCATCACCACCGCCTTCATCCCCGTCCGCGACCCCCAAGTGGCGGCCCACTGGTACAGCCGCATGCTGGGACTCACCGTCGCGGACGCGAACCGATTCTCGGCGCTCCTTACCGGCAGCGGAACCGCATCCGTAACGCTGATGGGCCCGGACAGCGGCATCCAGGTTTCCCCGGGGCTGTCCTGGGCGACGTGCAACTTCACAGTCGATGACCTGGGCGCGAAGCGCGCGGAGCTGGCGGAGCAGGGCGTTCCGGTGGGGTCCATTACGGGCTCGCCGGACGTCTGCCTCTTCTTCACGGCCCAGGACCCGGACGGGAACACGCTGCTGCTGACCGACCGTTAGCGGCGCCACCTATAGTGGGGTTTGAACTGCTGACGCCAGGCTGAGGAGGCCCCGCATGCTCGTGCTCGTCATCAACTCCGGCTCGTCGTCGCTGAAGTACCAGGTCCGCGACGTCGCCGCCGGGACGGTCCTCACCGAGGGGCTGATCGAGAAGATCGGGATGGGCAACGGTGGCGGAGGGGACGGCGAGATCGAGGGCCCGCGGGACCACGCGGAGGCCCTGGAGCAAGTGGACGCCGCCATCCACCAGGAACTGGGCGGCCTGGAACTGGGCGCGGTGGGCCACCGGGTGGTGCACGGCGGCGAGCGGTTCGCCGAACCCGTGCTGATCGACAACGAAATCACCCGCGCCATCGAACGCCTCAACCCGCTGGCGCCGCTGCACAACCCCGCCAACGTCCTGGGCATCCGCGCCATCACCAGGAAATGGCCGGACATGCCGCAGGTGGCCGTGTTCGACACCGCCTTCCACCGGACCCTGCCCGAGCACGCCTGGCGCTACGCCGTCCCCGATGAGCTCTACACCAACCACGGGATCCGCCGGTACGGCTTCCACGGCACCTCGCACGAGTACGTTGCCCGCCGGTCCGCTGCTCTGCTGGACCTCCCCGCGGAGGAGTTCGACGGCGTCATAGCCCACCTGGGCAACGGCGCCTCGGTCACCGCCATCCGGGGCGGACACTCCGTGGACACCTCCATGGGCTTCACCCCGCTCGGAGGCCTGGTGATGGGCACCCGCTCGGGCGACCTTGACCCCTCCATCCTGGTGTTCCTGGGCCGCGCCGGGTGGACGCCGGAAGACATCGACTCCATGCTGAACCGGGAATCCGGGCTGAAGGGCCTGGCCGGCAACAATGACATGCGCACCGTGGTGGAGGCCGCCGAATCCGGGAACGCCAAAGCCGCCATGGCGCTGGCGGTGGCGTCCTACCGGCTGGCCAAATACATCGGTGGGTACCACGTGGCAGTCGGCGGGGCTAAGGCACTGGTCTTCACCGCGGGGATTGGCGAGAATTCCTCCCAGTTCCGGGCGCTCGTTGCGGACCGGCTGGGCGCCCTGGGCATAGAGCTCGACGCCGGCCTGAACGCCAAACGGTCAAGGGAGCCGCGCGTGATATCCGCACCGTCCTCCGCGATCCCCGTCCTGGTGGTTCCCACGGATGAGGAACGCGCGATCGCCGAGGCGACGGCCGCCGTCGTCGGTTCAAACAGGTAACCGGCATGCCGGAGATCCTGCTGCCAATCCGCACCGACCGGCTGGTCCTGCGGCGCTTCGAAGGCCGCGACCTGGACGCCTTCCACGCCTACCATTCACTCGCGGAGACTGCCCGGTTCCTGCCGGGACCGGCCAAAAGCTACACCAAATCCATGGAGTACGTGGGCAAGTACGCCAACTTCGTGTACGAAAAGGAGGGCGACTGGCTGTCGCTGGCCATCGAAGCCAAAGATGAGCCGGGCCTCCTGGGCGAAGTGGTACTGAAGTGGCTCCCGGGCCGCGGGCAGGCGGAGATCGGCTGGTCCACGGCACCGCAGGCGCGCGGCAAAGGGTACGCCACCGAGGCGGCAGCGGCGGTCCTGGACCTCGGCTTCGGGGAGCTCGGCCTGCGCCGGATTGAGGCCCGGCTTGACGAGCTCAACACCGCCTCCGCCGCGCTCTGCCAGCGGCTGGGGATGCGGCCGGAGGCGCGGCATGTGGACAAGTGGTTCTACAAAGGCCAGTGGGCCACCGAACTGGTTTACGCCGTCCTGGCCGACGAATGGAGCGGGGAAAGGAACCCTACGCCCGGCCCTTGAGGATCAGGTTCCAGTAGATCTTTGGGAAAAGGTCCCGGTCCACCACCCAGGACAGCCTGCTTTCATTCCAGGTGGGAACGTGCGGGATGCTGGGCTTGACCCGGTACTGGTCGTCGAATTCGGCGAACACCACGGTGTCCCGCGATACCGTGAACGGGCACACCGAGTACCCGTCATACTTTGCGCGCAGCGGCTCTCCCTTGCGGGCGGCCACCAGGTTCTTCGCCAGGACCGTGGCCTGTTTTCGCAAGGCGCCGCCGGACTTTGAGTTGGTGGTCCCCGCAGCATCGCCCAGGGACCACACATTGCCATACCGCAGGTGCTGCAGCGTCTGGCGGTCCACCTCCACGAAGCCGTCGGAGACACCGGCCGCCGGCAGGTCCGTGGCCTTGAGCCAGTCAGGGGCCGACTGTGGCGGGACGGCGTTGAGGACGTCGTAGGTGAGCTCCTCGGTGGTGTTGGCGGCGTGCTTGCGGATGGTTGCCCTGCGCTCGCCGGGGTTGACCGCGACCAGTTCGCTGTTGGTCCACAGCTCGATCCCGTACTCGGCGATCTTCCGGTCCAGCTCCCGGTCCACCTCAGGTACCCCGAAGACGGTGGGGTACGGCTGCACCATCACCACCCGGATCTTGTCCAGGACGCCCAGCTCCCGCCAATAGTCGCAGGCAAGGTACATGGGCTTCTGGCTGGCTCCGGCGCATTTGACGGGCCCGGCGGGCATGGTGAACACGGCGGTGCCGGAGGCCAGGCCGCTGAGCAGGGTCCAGGCCTTGGGGGCAAGGTCGAACTCGTAATGGGAGGCGCCGTGTGGCGAGTGCACGGCGTCGGCAAGGCCCGGAATGGCGTCCCAGTCATACTGCAGCCCGGGGCACACCACCAGCTGCCCGTAGTCAACGGACGCCCCGGACGCCAGGGTGACCGTGTTCGCGTTGGCGTCCACGTCCACCGCGGCATCCCTGATCCAGGTGACGCCCGCCGGGGTCACCGACCCCTGGGTCCGGATGGCTTCCCGGGCCTGCGCCCGGCCACCCGCGATGTGCGAGAACAGCGGCTGGTAGAGGTGGTGGTCCTTGGGTTCGACCACCGCCACATCCTGGACGCCGTAGCGCTGCAACCTGGCCGCCAGCGAGATGCCGGCGTTGCCGCCACCAATAATGACAACCTCGTGGCGGGCCGCCACGTGCCTACTTCTTTTCGGTCAGGGCGGATGCCTTGTGCGCCGCGCGGGCACCGGTCTTGGCCGATTCCACCACATACTGCGGCTCATCCTCGCTGGCGCGGTGCGTGTTGCCGTCGAGTTCGAAATCGCTGGTCTTCTTTTCCACGATCTTGCCGTGGGTCTTGCCTTGTGAAGTGTTCCACTCCACGTGCGTTCCCTTGCTTAATGACATGCCTGCCCCTTTTGGTAGCCCGGATCGCAGCCCGGATCGGAAAACGAGTGCCCCACAATGGTAAGCATGATGAGCATTTCCGGGAACAGGGCGGTGGCTGGCAGGCGCTACTGCTTCAGCCCGGCGCCTGGAAGCAGCCCGGTGGCGCCCAGGGCGTCGGCGATGAAGGCGTAGTCCCACGCACGCTCACGCCACTGCACATAGCGCCCGGAGGCCCCGCCGTGGCCGCCGTCCATCTCGATCTTCATGACGATGGGCTCGGAACCGGTGGTCTTGTTCCGCAGCTCCTGCACCCATTTGGCGGGCTCGACGTACAGGACCCGGGTGTCGTTGAAGGACGTCACGGCCGCGATCTTGGGGTAAGCCACCGCCCGCACATTCTCGTACGGCGAATAGGACTTCATGTACGCGTAGGCCGCGGGGTCCGTGATGGGGTTTCCCCATTCCTCCCACTCCAGGGCGGACAACGGCAGGTCCGGGTCCAGGATGCTGGTGAGCGGATCCACGAACGGCACCTGCGCCACGATCGCCGCGTACTTCTCCGGCGCCATGTTGGCCACGGCGCCCATCAGCAGGCCGCCCGCGGAACCGCCCAGGGCTGCGATCCGCGCCGGGTCCACCCAACCCGAGTTCGCCAGCCAGTCCGTGGCGTCGACGAAATCGGTGAAGGTGTTCTTCTTGGTGAGCTTCTTGCCGTCCTCATACCAGTGCCGGCCCAGTTCGCCGCCGCCGCGGATGTGGGCGATCACGAACACCACGCCACGGTCCAGCAGGGACAGCCGCGCAATGCCGAATCCGGGGTCCATGCTCATCTCGTACGAGCCGTACCCGTAGACCAGGCCCGCCGCCGTCGCATCCTGCTTGACGCCCTTGTGCCGCAGGACGGACAGCGGGATGCGCGTGCCGTCGCCGGCGGTGGCCCATTCGCGGGTGGCGATGTAGTCGCTTCCGTCGTAGCCGCCCAGGACCGGGCTTTCCTTGCGCAGCAGCAGGTCGCCGGCCGGCAGTTCGGGGGTGGGGAGGACGAAGTCGTAGATCCGCGACGGCGTGAAGTAGGACGTATATCCAAGCCGGATCACCGGAGCGTCGTAGTCCGAGCCGCCCACCCCGGCGGTGTACAGCTCCTCATCGAAGGCCGGCTCCACCGGGGCCTGCTGCGCGTGCGTGCCCAGCCCGGCCAGCCCCATCACCTGGACCCGCTCGATGGTGTCCTTGCGGACGGAGACGATGAGGTGGGAGGAGGTGACACCCGCGCCGTTGACGCGGACGCCGTCGGAATGCTCGACGACGGTCTGCCAGGCCTGGTCGGCCAGCGGCTTGTGCAACTCAGCCGGATCCGTCAGGGAGACCATCGAGTTGATGGCGCCGCGGTTGTGCGTGAGCAGGATCTTTTCTTCGCCGTCCAGCAGGAAGGGTTCTGCCTCGTAAAGGATGCGTTCGTCCCGGGAAATGACCGTGCTGACCGTTGCCGAGGGGTCGTCGCAACGGAGCAGCCGGGTCTCGCTATACTCCGAGCAGCCAATGCCGAGCACCAGGTGGCGCCGGTCCGCGGAGAGCTCGAAGCCCAGCCACATGGCGGGATCGTCCTCCTGGTACACCACGGTGTCGTCGGCTACGGGCGTGCCCAGGACGTGGGACTTCACCTGGTAGGGGCGCCAGGACTCATCCACCACCGTGTAGAAGAGGCGGGTGCCGTCCGGGGAGAACGAGACGCCGTAGAAGATGTTCTCGAGGACATCCGGCAGCAGCGTGCCGGTGCGAAGGTCCTTGATCCGGAGGGTGAAGCGCTCATCGCCGGAGTTGTCCACCGCGTAGGCGTAAAGGTGGCCATCGATGGTCACGGCGGTGCCGCCCACCGAGAAGAACGGCTTGCCCTCAGCCTCGACGTTGCCGTCCAGCAGGACTTCCTCGCCCGGGATGCCCACGCCGGCCTCCACGGCCGGGGGAGTCCAGTCGGCCACCTTGTCCCCGGTGTCCTGCGCCTTCACCCGGCAGTGGATGCCGTATTCCTTGCCCTCTGCCGAGCGGCTGAAATACCACCAGCCGTCCTTCCGGTGCGGGACGGAAAGGTCGGTTTCCTGGGTGCGGCCCTTGATCTCCTGGAATATGGCCTCGCGGAGCGGCTCCTGGCCGGCGGTGACCGCTTCCTGGTACTCGTTTTCGGCCCGCAGGTGCGCCACCACCTCCGGGGATTCCTTGTCCCGGAGCCACTCGTAGTTGTCCACGAAGGTCTCCCCGTGGTGGGTGCGTTCGGTGGGAATCTTCTTGGCAACCGGGGGTGCCGGGACGGAGGTGCCGGTGGAATCCTGCAGCGGGGTGGAGGTCATGGATTCAATATATAGACCCGTCCCTGCAAGTCCGCAGGCCGTTCGCTGACGGGGGAGCGGAGGGCGGCGGGACGGGTGGTTGCCGGGGCATGTCCGGCGTATCCTGAGCAGTCCAAGGCACATCTGCCCAGCCTGAGAGGGGAAGTTCCATGACCATCCCGCCAGTGCACGAACCTGAGCCGTTTCCGCCCGAACCCGGACCGGAGCCCAGCTCCCCGGATCCCACCCAGCCCCGCCCGCCGGGGCCGCCGTCGCCAAATCCGTTCCCCCCACCGCCGGCGCCGGGACCGTTGCCCGTCCCTGATCCCGGGCCGGCGCCGCTCCGGCCGGACCCCACCAGGGACTGACCGCACGGGCTCTTGAAGGCCCGCGCCAGGAGTGCTAGAAAATCAGTATCAGACAACAAAAGCTCGGGAGGCGGGCAAACCTTTTGACTGCCTTATGGGGCGGATCGCCAAACTGTGCACGCCACAGCGCCAGACAGCGCATCGGCAGCTGAGGCCTGTACTTCCCGACACGGTGGCCCCCGGCTTCGGCCGGGGGCCATCCGCGTGTCCGGGCTGTCGCGGGCGGAGCACCTACCTCTGGGGCGTGAGCGTCTTGGCGAACACGGTGGCGCCGTTGGCGTTCCGGAGGCTCACGGTGAAGCTGTTGTCCTCCCCGAGCTGCACGTGCCCGAAGAACTGGTTTTCGCCGTCCCGCGGGGACTCCCCGGCAAAGCGGCCGGACTTCGAAAACACCACTTCCGGCCCGAACGTGCCGTCCATGGCGTTGGGACCGAACGAGCCTGCCGCGATAGGGCCGGCCACGAATTCCCAGAAGGGGTCGAAGTCGGTGAACGCGGCCCGCTCGGGGGAGTAGTGGTGGGCGGCGCAGTAGTGCACGTCGGCGGTCAGCCACACAGTGTTCTTCACGCCGTTGCGCTTGAAGGCGCTGAGCACACCGGCCAGTTCGAGCTCGCGGCCCAAAGGCGCGCCGGGGTCGCGGTTGGAGACGCTTTCCTCATTCACGGGTCCGTCCGGGACCACCACGCCCAGGGGCAGGTCGTTGGCGATCACCTTCCACGTTGCCTTGGATTTGGACACCTCGCTGATGAGCCAGTCCACCTGCTCCTGGCCCAGGATGGCGGTGGCGTAGGGCTCCTTGCCATCCGTATTGGGGGACTTGTAGGTGCGCATGTCCAGGCAGAAGATGTCCAGCTGCGGCCCGCGGGAGATCTTCCGGTAGATGCGGGCCGGCTGGTACGTGCCGGCGTCGTCGAACGTGCCGGGCCGCCACAGGGCCGAGCTGTCCGCGATGGGCATGTTTTCCTGCCAGGCCTGGCGGCCGCGGGCGGCGAGGGTGTTGACGTCCCGCACCGTGTAGCGGGAGTCATCCAGGACCTGGCCCGGGTACCAGTTGTTGTGGGTCTCGTGGTCGTCCCACTGGGCGATGACCGGGACGTCGGCGAACAACGCGCGCATGTTGGCGTCCAGGGAGTTGTAGCGGTGCCTGCCGCGGAACTCGGTCAGCGTCTCGGCCACCTTGGAGACCTCCTCGGTCACCAGGTTCTTCCAGACTTGGCCGTCCTTTTCGGTGACGGTCTCCGCAATGGGACCGTCGGCATAGATGGTGTCGCCGGAGTGGATGAAGAAGTCCGGCCGGGTCTGGTGCATGGCCCGGTAGCCGCGCATGCCGCCGATCTCCTCGTTGATGCCCCACCCCTGGCCGGCTGTGTCGCCGGTCCAGACGAAGCTCTGCGCGGACGACGCCGGGACGTCGCCGCCGTTTCCCGTCCCGCCGGTGCGGCCCTTGCCGTTGACCGTCCCGGTGTCGGGGGCCGTGCGGAAACTGCCGGTCACCGTCTCACTGGCCGCGCCGCCGTCGTCTTCGAAGCTGATTTCCAGGGCGAACCGGGTGTTGGACGGCAGGTTGCCGGCATGGATCTTGGCCGTGAAGTCTGAGGCCTGGGTGGCACGGGGGCCGCGGAGCACCCGCTCAAAGGCGCCGCGCCCGCGCAGGACCTGGCCGCCGTCGTCCACCGCCCGCAGGACCGCAGTCATCCGGCCGGCACCCGAGGCCCGGGACCACAGGACGGCAGAATCGGACGTGACGTCCCCGGTGGCGATGCCGCTTGGGAGGGTGAGGCGGTTGCGGACCAACGCGACGCCGGCGGGAGACTGGCCGGTTTCGGCTGCCTGGGCGGCGGCGGGGACGGAGGCGAGCGCGGCGGCGAGGACCGAGCCTTTGACGACGGTGCGGCGGGAAACTGTGGTGCGGGAGTTCTCAGTCATACCCTGAGGTTGCCGCGGGCGGACGCACGGACATGGTCCTGCGGGTAAACCCGGGGTGAGGCGGTCCTGAACAGGCGGTGGCCAGGATGGGGGCCGCCTTGGGCGGAGGCTACGGGACCGCGAAGTCGGCGATCCGGCCCTCCCGCAGCGCTGCACCGACGGCGGCGATGCCGCCATAGTCGGGGTACACCACCGACTGCCCGGCCGCCATGCCGGTCCCGGCCGTGGGCAGGGTCATGGTGCCGATGGCGTTCACGTCCAGGTTCCGCAGGCTGTAGGCGAGGATGGCGGCCTGGACGGGGTCGAAGCCTTTGTCCACCGTGAGACAGCAGCCAGCGAAGTCCACGAGCGACCGGACCGCGTTCACGTCGTTCAGGGCGCCGCCGCCGGTAAGCCGGGCCAGGACGGCGCGCAGCATGGTCCGCTGGTTTTGTACCCGTTGGTAGTCTCCGTCGGTAAATGCGTAGCGTTCGCGGCTGAACTCCAGGGCCGCCTGCCCGTCAAGATGGTTGATGCCCTGGCTGAACACATGCTGGGTTTCGATGGTGGACTGGAAAGCGAAGGGGACGTTGACGTCAATGCCGCCCAGCCCGTCCGTGAGCGCCCGGAAGCCGTTGAAATCGAGCATCAGGGTGTGGTCGATGGTGACGCCCAGCAATTGCTGCACGGTCTGGGTGGTCAGGTCGATGCCGCCGTACTCCAGGGCCGCATTGATCTTGGAGCCGCCCACGCCCGGGACGTCCACCCACAGATCCCGCATGATCGAAATGACATAGAGCGTGTGGCGGTCCGCGGGCACATGGACCAGCATCAACGAGTCCGAGCGCTGGTCCGAGGGCTCGCCGGTTTCTGCGGTGTGGGCTGCCTCGTTCCGGGCGATCCCGCGGCTGTCGCTGCCAATGACCAGCACATTCATCTCGGCCGCCGGGAGGTCCGGAATAGGCTGCGGCGGAGGAGGCGGAGCGGGCGCCGGCGGAGGTGTGTCAGACGGCGTGGGCGTGGGTGTTGGTGTTTCACTTGGTGACTGGGTTTGCGTGGCCGCCGGGGCGGACTCGCTGCCCGCGCGGTTGAGGCTGAACACCGCGATGCCCGCGGCCGCCACCAGCACCAGTGCCAGCAGGGCGGCGATCCAGCGGCGGCGCCCCAGGGCTGCAAGCCAGGCGGGCCGGTGGGGCGCGGACGGGCTGGTGGGGGGATCGGCTGGTCCGGTTGGATCAGGCGTGCTCATGCGGGGCCTCCACCTCATCGTGTTGCGGGTGGGATCAGTGTCCGCCAGTGATGCCCCTGTTGGCTACAGGCTTGTCCAAACTGTCACCTGCGGCGTGTCGCCAGGACGCCGGGCACGCACGGTTCGTTATGGCGTGCCGGTTGCGTCCCCGCGGACCGGGGAGTTGAGCCGGGCGTGGCGCAGGATGGAGACGATGGCGGGGGCCAGCTGGTCTTCCATCTGCCGGTACACCTCCGGCGGCCGGCGGTACGGGTCCACGATGTCGTTGTCGGCGGGATCTGCAGGGAGTGAGAGGTGCCGCACCCCGGCGGCCCGCGCCGGCAACCCCCGCCAACTGGCTGTGTGGGCAGCCAGCCAGCCGTCGTCGTCGGCCGCTTTGTCCCTGGACGCGGACGTGTCCCGCTGGTCCAGGACGTCGAGCATGCGGGCGAATTCGCGGATGGTGAAGGTGCGCTTGAGGAGGGAGGCATCGAGCTGCAGGACCTCGCCGCGGTGTCCGGAGGTCATGGTGAGCACCAGGTCCACGCCGCGCAGGATGGCGGGGGTGAGCTGCCGCGCCGCAAACCCTTCCGGATCCCCGCCGAAGGTCCGCACGATCTCCGCGGAGATGGGCTGCATGGGTTCGCCCACCATGGCCCGGGTCCCGGCGCTCGCCACCTGGAACCCTCCCGGCACGGCTTGGTCCAGCCCAGCCTGCAGCAGCCGTTCGGCCACGGGCGAGCGGCAGATGTTCCCGGTGCAGACGGTCAGGATTTTGACTGGCGCGGAATTGTCCAAGGAGATGTTCTCTTTCCCAGCTGGTGGCAGGACCGGTGGGCCCGTGCCTTTCAACTTAACACGCAACGGCGCGACGACGGCCCCTGGCCGGGTGCCGCCGCCGCGCCGCGCGTGTTTTGGTGCCAGGCAGCCTACAGCGCGGCCAGCAGCTGCTTCATCTGTGTAATCTCCGCCTGCTGCGCGTCCACGATGTCGTGGCCCAGCTTCACGGCGTCCGGGAATGTGCCGGAGCTGATTTCCTGCCGGGCCATGTCGATGGCGCCCTCATGGTGGCCGATCATCTGCTCAAGGAACAGCTTCGCGGCCTCGGTTCCGGTGGCGGACTTCAGCTTCTCGATGCCGGCATCGTCCACCATGCCCGACATCCCGTGCCCGGGGTCATCGCCCATCATGGTGGGCGCGTTCCAGCCCGTCAGCCATCCGGTCATCTGCTCGATCTCTGGTGCCTGGGCCGCCTTGATCTTCGTGGCGAGCGCTGTCACCTCTGCCGGCACGTCCTTTTTGGCGAGGATGCTGCCGCTCATCTCCACCGCCTGGGTGTGGTGCGGAATCATCATTTGGGCGAACATGACATCAGCCTGGTTGTGGTCGGCGCCTGCGCCGGGCATGGTGCCGGCGCTTGGCATGGTAGTCGACATGGGGTTGGAGCTGCCGTGGTCCATGGGCATGCTGCCGGAGCCTGTGGCGCAGCCGGCGACGCTGAGAGACGCCGCCAGGGCAGCAGCAATGGACAGGGTCTTGATAGTGGTATTCATGGTGTCTTTCAGGGATGTGGTGGAACTGGGCCGGGGTGATGGGCGCAGTCCGGTTTACGTCCGGCTGATGGACAGGTCGCAGGGTGTGGGGCTGGGCGGCAGGTACCCATAGGAGGAGCTGGGGTGGCCCGCCGGCGGCAGCAGCGGAACGACCGCAAGGGTTGCCTGCGGCGGGAAAACCGCCACGGGGCTGCCGGGGACCGACGGCACGCAGGGCGCCCCCGACTCCTGCGCCCCCGGGCAGGAGGTGCCGCACGTGGCCGGCGCCTGGGCCGGCGCGTGCATGGAAGCCGCTGCGGCGGCTTGGCCGGTATGGCCGTGATGGTCCCCAACCGTGGACTGCACGACGGCGGTGTGCCCGGCGGGTGCCGCGCGGGAGGCTGCGCTGTGCGACACAACGCCCTGCGCAACGAGCCCGTGCGAGGCGTGGCCCGCTGTCAGGATGTGCATGCCCAGGAGCCCGATGATGACCGCCAGCATGCCGGCCAGCAGCCAGGCCTGGCGCAGCGCCCGGTTCACTGCACCTCCGACGGGTTCAGTTTCAGGCGTCGGAGGAGTTGGGCGTTCAGGGCCACCACCACGGTGGAGGCGGACATCAGCACCGCCCCTGCCGCCGGCGAGAGCACCACTCCGGCAAAGGCCAGGACGCCTGCGGCCAGCGGCACGGACAGGATGTTGTAGCCCGCAGCCCACACCAGGTTCTGCCACATCTTCCGGTAGCTGGCCCGGGAGAGGTCCACCATGGACAACACGGCCCGCGGATCGTTTCCTGCCAGCACCACGCCGGCGGATTCCATGGCCACGTCGGTCCCGGCGCCAATGGCGATGCCCACCTCGGCGCGGGCAAGGGCCGGGGAGTCGTTGACGCCGTCGCCCACCATGGCCACCTTCAAGCCGCGGGCCTGCAGTTCGGCAACTTTCTTGTCCTTGTCCGCAGGCAGGACCTCGGCGAATACCTCGTCAATGCCCAGGTCCGCGGCCACGGCCTGCGCCACCTGGCGCGCGTCACCGGTGACCATGGCCACCTTGATGCCGCGGCGCTGGAGGGCTGACACTGCCTGCCGCGATTCGGCCCGCACGGCGTCTTCCGTGCTCACGGCACCCAGGACGGCGCCGTCGTCGTCCACCACGTGCAGCACGGCGGCGCCGCGGTCCTTCCAGGCGCGCGTCCGGACGGCCAATGCCTCGGGTTCGACGACGCCGAGCTCGCGCAGGAGAGCGGGCCCGCCCACGTGCACCGTGCGGCCGTCCACGGCGGCCCGGACGCCCCGGCCCGCCAAGGCGGCGAAGCCCGTTGCCGCCGGGAGTTCCAGGTTCCGGGCCGCAGCGGCCCGGACAATGGCACGCGCCACGGGATGCTCGCTGTCGGATTCGACGGCGGCGGCCAGGGCGAGCACGGAATCGGCCTCGGCTCCTTCGGTGGCGGCGATCTCCTTCAGTTCAGGTTCGCCGGTGGTCAGCGTGCCGGTCTTGTCGAACAGGACGACGTCAACGGTGCGCATGCGCTCCAGGGCCATCCGGTTCTTGATGAGCACCCCTGCACGGGCGGCTTGTTCCGTGGAAATGGCGATGACCAGCGGGATGGCCAGCCCCAGCGCGTGCGGGCAGGCGATCACCAGGACGGTGACGGTCCGGGTGACGGCGTCGGGGACGCTCCCCAGCAGCGTCCAGCCGATGAAGGTCAGCACACCGGCGCCGGCGGCGAAGTAGAACAGGAAGGCCGCCGCGCGGTCCGCGAGGGCTTGCGCGCGCGAGGAGGACGCTTGGGCTTCTTCCACCAACCGCTGGATTCCGGCCAGGGCGGTCTGGTCGCCCACCGCGGTGACGCGGACCCGGACGCTGCTGTCAGTGGCCACGGTTCCGGCCACCACCGGATCGCCTGCTCCGCGTGGGACGGTTTTGGATTCGCCGGTGATCATGGACTCGTCGAACTCCGCCTGGCCGTCCACTACGGTTCCGTCGGCCGGCATCCGGGCTCCGGGGCGGACCAGGACCAGATCGTTGGGGGCCAGTTCGGAAACAGGGACTGTCTCGAGGCCGTTCCCGGTGATGCGCTCGGCCTCGTCCGGGAGCAGCGCGGCGAGGGCGTCCAGGGCGCCCTGGGCGGATCCGAGGGCGCGCATTTCGATCCAGTGTCCCAGCAGCATAATGGCCACCAGGAGCGCCAGCTCCCACCAGAAATCCAGGTCGAAGCCGCCGATCCCCAGGCTGGTGACCCACGAGGCCGCGAAGGCCACGGCGATGGCCATGGCGATCAGCAGCATCATCCCGGGCGTGCGGTCCTTGAGTTCCTGGAGGCCGCCCTTGAGGAACGGCTGGCCGCCGTACAGGAAGATCACGGTGCCCAGCACGGGCGGAATCCAGGCGGCGCCGGGGAATTCCGGTGCCATGTAGCCCAGCAGGTGGCCCATCATGGGGCTGAAGAAGACCACCGGCACGGACAGGGCGAGCGTCAGCCAGAACCTGTTCTTGAACATGGCGGTGCTGTGGCCGGCGTGCTGCCCGTGGGTGTGCACGGCGTGGTCGTCGTCATGCGCGTGGCCGCCGTGGTGGGGGTTCCCGGCGGGGTTCGCGTGACCGTCGGCGCCTGCCGGCGGGTGGGTGAGGGGGCCGGCCGGTGCCGGGTGGTGGGAGTGGTTCCCGTGGCTCATGTCAGTTCCATTCCATTGACGATCATGGGGCGCTGGGGTTGACCGGCTGTGAGGCCGGTGCAGGCACCGGCCGGGACACACCACGTCACTGACAACACATCGAACATACCCCCTAGGGGTATGTATGTTCAAGTCCCTAGACCAAGACTCCCGGGAGTTCCATAGGACCTCCCGCACTACTTTCCGCTGTTCCGTTCGCCCATACTGGGAGGAGCGAGACGGTGCCGGCCCGCTGGGGGCCGGCCAATACCTGGGAAGTGGGCCTCGTGACCGAGCTGAGCGACTTGTACACGTACTCCAGTGCCCTCGGCGACGACCAGTGCGACGCGGGGGTGTTCCGCGTGGACCTGGCCGGGCCGGCGTTCCACTGGTCCAATGGCATGTACCGGCTGCACGGCTACCAGCGCGGCGAGGTGGTGCCCACCCACGAACTCGTCTTTGCGCACAAGCATCCCGATGACCGCGGACAATGCGAAGAAATCACCGCCAGGGTGGCCGAAACCGGCGGCTTCTTCTGCATGTACCACCGCATCATTGACGCCAAAGGCCACACCCGCCGGGTGATGACCTCCGGTGAAGCGATCCTCGGCGACGACGGATCAGTGGTGGCACTCGAAGGCGTGATGGTGGACCTCACCAGGACCCTGCAGCGCGAAACCGAACAGACGGCGCGGGACGCCGTTGCCGGCGCCACCTCCACCCGCACTGTGATCGACCAGGCACGCGGCATCCTCATGGGCCTGCTCAAGCTTGGCTCGGACGAGGCCTTCCAGTTGCTCGTGGCCACCAGCAGCCACCGGAACGTCAAGCTCGTGGTGGTGGCCGCCGAACTGGTGCAGCTTGCCAATTCCGTTGACGGGCGGACCTACCTGGACCGGGCCGTGCGGGCCATCCAGGTGCACGGGCGGAGCAGGGACGCCGGGCGGAGCCGCGCGGGCTGATCCCTTGCCCGGTAGAATGGACCCAGGTGCGCCGGGAAGTCTGGTCGGCATGGATTTGTCGAACCCGGAAATAAGGATGCCTCCATGACCTCCACCCCGCCTGCACCAACACCGCCCAGCCGGAGCAAGTTTTTCGGCTCCACCGTCTTCTCCCGCGGCAGCTACGCCGAGGCCCTCCGGATCGGTGAAATCCTTCGCAAGGAAACGGTCGGCGGAGCCCTCCTCGTCATCGCGGCGGTCATCGCCCTCATCTGGGCCAACTCCCCGGCGTCGGAGAGCTACTTTGCCCTTCGCGACTTCAAGGTGGGCTATGCGCCGTGGCACCTGGAGCTGAGCCTTGGTGCCTGGGCGGCTGACGGCCTGCTGGCCATTTTCTTCTTCCTGGTGGGCCTGGAACTCAAACGGGAATTCGTGGCCGGTGACCTGCGGCAGATCAGCAAATCTATCGTCCCCGTGGCCGCCGCCGTGGGCGGCGTGGCCGTCCCGGCGGTGATCTACGCCGTCGTCAACCTCTCCAGCCCGGAAACCCTGCGCGGCTGGGCCATCCCCACGGCAACCGACATTGCCTTTGCCGTGGCCGTCCTGGCCATCATCGGCTCCCACCTGCCAAGCGCGCTGCGGATCTTCCTGCTGACGCTGGCAGTGGTGGATGACCTGATTGCCATCACCATCATTGCGTTCTTCTACTCCAGCGACATCCAGCCCGCCCCGCTGCTCCTGGCGCTCATTCCGCTGGCGGCCTACGCGTTCCTGGCGCAAAAGTACCGCCGGTTCTTCGGCCGCCATGCCGCCGCGGCGTGGTTGATCCTGCTGCCGCTGGGGGTGCTCACATGGGCGCTGGTGCATGCCTCCGGCATCCATGCCACCGTGGCCGGTGTGCTGTTGGGCTTCGCCGTGCCGGTGATCAGGTCACAGGCCTCCGGCGGTCCGGAAGCGGGCCCGGGGCTCGCCGAGATCTTCGAACACCGCTTCCGGCCCATTTCCGCGGGCGTTGCGGTCCCCATCTTTGCGTTCTTCTCCGCAGGCGTGCTGGTCGGCGGATGGGACGGCCTGGTTTCGGCGTTGTCGGACCCGGTGGCGCTGGGCATCATCCTGGGCCTGGTCCTGGGCAAGCCGGTGGGAATCCTTGCCACCACCTGGGTGCTGACCAAAGCCACAAGGGCCAGCCTGGACAGCTCATTCACCTGGATCGACGTGTTCGGCGTCGCGCTGCTGGCGGGCATCGGTTTCACCGTGTCCCTGCTCGTGGCGGAGCTAAGCTTCGGCAACGGCAGCCTGCATGATGACCATGCCAAGGTAGGCATCCTGGCCGCATCACTGATCGCCGCGCTGCTGGCGACTGTGGTGCTGCGAACCCGGAACCGCCAGTACCGGCTCGCCGAAGAGCTCGAGAAGGTGGATTCGGACCACGACGGCGTCCCGGACGTCTACCAAGAACGCACCTAAGGGGCTGGTCCTGCCGGCTGCCCGGCCGGAAACCCTGCTCAGGCGGTCGCGAGCGGCTTCGCCTGGGCGGCGGGTGGAACGGCCGGGGCCTCCACGTGCCGGATCTCCAGGGCCTCCGGGTCCAGCAGCTTCCGCGCACCGGTCCGGGAATCCAGGATCCAGAAGAGCTCAAGGGCCGGGACGACGTCGGTCACCCGGCCGCTGTGGAAAAGCTTGCCCCGGTGCCAGGCTTCGATCTGGTCCCCGATGCGGAGCTGCGCGGTACGTATTCCTTGTGCCTCCATGAGGGCTGCCTCCTGCTGTTGTGTCCCCGTAAGCACAGCTTGCCGTGAAGAGGTTGCCGGAGTGTTTCGGCCCGGTGTTTTTTCTGTGTCAGGAGTGGCGGGCGCACGGGACAGAAGCTTGTTCGACCATCTGTGCCCTGTAGCTTCGGATGCGCGGACAAGCTTCTGATCCGCCGCCGAGTGCGGCCGGGGGAGCTTAGTCCTCCATCGGGAACGCGACGGCTTCGCCCACCACCCGAAGGCACAGTTCCATTCCTGGCCGGGCGATCGAGGCGTTCCAGTGCCGGATGGTGATCACTTCGCCGCCGCCGGGGTACCGGTGGTCCGCGTGCTCCGCCACCTCTTGCGGCACGTTGAGCTTGAGCCGCACCGTGGTTTCGGGGCCGAAATAGTCAGTGTCCACCACCACGCCGCGGATGGGGCCGTCCTCGGCGATGCGGATCTGCTCGGGCCGCAGCATCAGCTGGACCTTCCCCTGCGCCGGCGGGCGGCGCACCGGGATCCCGCCCAGCGAACAGGTAGCCAACGACCCTTCGAGCCAGGCGTCCAGGATGACGGCATCGCCCAGGAACTCGGCGGTGGCCCGGTCCGCGGGACGGGTGTAGACGACGAAGGGGTTGCCGATCTGGGCCAGCTTGCCGCCGCGCATGACCGCCACCTGGTCGGCGAAGGACAATGCCTCGGCCTGGTCGTGGGTGACCAGGATGGTGGTGACCCCGGCCTCGGCCAGGACCTTGGCCACGGCGCGGCGGGTGGCCACGCGGAGGCCCGCGTCCAAGGCTGAGAAGGGCTCGTCCAGGAGCATCAGTTCCGGTTCCCGGGCCAAGGCGCGGGCCAGGGCCACGCGCTGCTGCTGGCCGCCGGAGAGCTGGTGCGGGCGGCGCTTGGCCATGGCCGGGTCCAGGGACACCATTTCCAGGAGTTCCGCCACCCGGGCCGCGACAGCCCGCCGGCCGCCCTCCAGCTTGGCCGGGTCCAGGCCGAAGGCAACGTTCTGGCCCACCGTCAGGTGCGGGAACAGTGCGCCGTCCTGGGCAACGTAGCCGATCTGGCGTTTGTGGGCGGGGAGCCATGCGCCGTCGCCTGCCACCGTGGTGCCGTTGAGCGAGATGGTGCCCGTGTCCGGGTGTTCAAAACCGGCGATGAGGCGCAGCAGCGTGGTCTTGCCGGAGCCGGACGGACCCACGATGGCGGTGGTCCCGCCCTTGGCCACGGACAGGTTGACGCCCCTCAGGACCGCCTGGGACCCAAAGTTCTTGGTGACGTCCGTGATCTGGAGGTGGCTGTTGGTGGTTGCCGCCACGGAGGGGGAGACCCGTGGTTCGGGCAGCCGACGGGTGGATGGTGCTGTCACTGTCCGGCTACTTTCTTGGACTGTTGGAAGAGGAGATAGGTCATCGGGGCGGAAAGCAGGATCATCAGCAGGGCATAGGGCGCGGCTCCGGCGTAGTCGATTTCGCTGCTCTTGCTCCAGAACTCGGTGGCCAGGGTCTTGGTGCCGTTGGGGGACAGCAGCAACGTGGCGGTGAGCTCATTGGCGATGGCCAAGAAAACCAGGGCCGCACCACCGGCGGCGGCGGGGGCAGTTAGCCGCAGTGTGACGCGGATGAAGGCCAGCAGCGGCGGCTTGCCCAGCGCCTGCGCGGCCTCGTCAAGCTCCTTGGGAGCCTGCGCCAGCCCGGCCCGGAGGTTCACCAGGGCCCGGGGCAGGAACAGCAGGACGTACGCCGCCACCAGCACTCCGGCCGTTTGGTAGATGCCCGGCATCACGCGGATGCTGACGGTGACGAACGCCAGGGCCACCACGATGCCGGGCATGGAGCTGGTGACGTAGTTGGACAGTTCCAGGGACTTGCTGAACCAGCCGGGTTTCCGGACCGCGAGGTAGGCCATGGGGAACGCGACCACGATGGTGGCGGCAGCGCCGGCCAGGCCATACCCGAACGTGGCCAGCAGGGCCGGGAGGAATTCGGCGGCGGTCCAGACGTCCGCGCCGCCGGCCACGATCCATTTCAGTACGTAGTACAGGGGGAGGCCGAACGCCAGTGCCGTCAGCGCCAGCAGGAAGGCCTGGCCCGGGATCTGGTAGGCGTGCAGCGGGAGCCGGAGTGCCCGTGCCTGGGCACCTGAGCCGATCCTCGCGTACCGGGCGGTGCCGCGGCTGCGGACCTCGGCCATCAGCAACAGCAGGCAGAAGAACACCAGCACGCTGGCCAGCATGTTGCCCGCGGCCCCGTTGAACGTTGAACGGTACTGGGTCATGATCGCGGTGGTGAAGGTATCGAACCTGATCATGGCGAAGGCGCCGTATTCGGCGAGCAGGTGCAGCCCCACCAGGAGGCCGCCGCCCGTCAGTGCGATCCGCAGCTGGGGAAGCACCACCCGGAAGAAGGCCCGCCAGGCGCCCAGTCCCAGTGCGGCGGCGGACTGCTCGATGGCAGGGTCCAACCGGCTGAGCGTGGCGGCCGCCGGAATGTACACCAGCGGGAAGTAGGACAGGGTGGAGATCAGGATTCCCGAGCCCAGGCCGCCGAGCGAGGGGATGGCCGAAACCCAGGCGTAGCTGTTCACGAATGCCGGGATGGCCAGGGGAGCGGCCAGCAGGACAGCCCAGATCCGCCGGCCGCGGAGGTTGGTCCGTTCCACCAGCCATGCCCCCGCCACGCCAAGCAGCAGGCACAGCGGGACGGTGGCGGCCATCAGGAGCAGGGTGTTGGCCAGCAGTTCGCCCACCCGGGGGCGCAGGATGAGGGCGACGGCGGTGTCCCACCCGGTTGCCACCGTCATGTACACCACGTACCCCAGCGGGACGAGGGAGAAGAGGGCGATCAGCACCGCAAGGATGGACACCGCGGAAACGCCGAAAGGCGGGCGGGGGCTGTTGCCCCGGCCCGCCGTCGTCGTGCCCCGCCTGGCGGGAGCCGATAGATCGGTGGTCACGGAATTAGAGGAGTCCGGCCTGGGTCATCAGATCGCTGACCTTCTGGGAGTTGAGCTTTGCGGCGTCAACCTTGGGCGCCTGCAGGTCCTTGATGGGCACCAGCTTGTCGTTGGCAGGCACATCTGAGCCAATGGCGTACTCGAACGACGTTCCGTTCTTCAGCACTTCCTGCCCCTTCTTGCCGGTGATGAACTTCAGGAACGCCTGCGCAGCCGCAGCATTCTTGGAGGACTTGAGCACGCCGCCGCCGGAGACGGACAGGAACGCGCCCGGGTCCTGGTTCTTGAAGTAGTACGGCGTGACGTTGTTGGAGTTCTCGCCGGTCTTGGCCTGGTCGCCATAGTAGTAGTAGTGGTAAATCAGCGCGGCGTCCACTTCGCCGGCGTTGACCGCCTTCATGGCCGTGCTGTTGCCCTTGTAGGCCTTGGAGTTGTCCTTCATGGCCTTGAGCCAGTCCTCGGTGGCGCTTTCACCCTTGAGTTCCAGCAGTGCCGAGACGATGGCCTGGAAGTCGGCTCCGGTGGGCGAGGCGGCCCAGCGGCCCTTCCACTCCGGCTTGGCCAGGTCCAGCATGGACTTGGGCAGCTGGTCCTCGGTGAGCTTGGTCTTGTTGTACACCAGGACGGTGGAGCGGGCGGCGATGCCCGTCCACTTGCCGGTGGACGGCGCGAACTCGGCGGGAACCTGGGCCAGGGTGTCCTTGTTGACGTCGGCGAACAGGCCGGCGTTCTCCACCTGCGTCATGGCGGGGGAGTTCTCGGTGAGGAACACGTCCGCGGGGGACGCCTGGCCTTCCTGGATGATCTGGTTGGACATTTCGGTATCGTCGCCCTGGCGGAGGGTCACCTTGATGCCGGTTTCCGCCGTGAAGGCGTCCACCCATTCCTTGGTGAGGCTCTCGTGCTGGGCGTTGTAGACAGTGATCTCGCCGGAGGGGGCACCGTTGGAAGCGGAGCTGTCACCGGCGGGCGTGCCACCGCCGCAGGCGGTCAGGCCGAGAGCTGCGGTGGCGGCGAGTGCGATGCCTGCCAGCGCGCTGTTGCGGATCTTCATTGAGGCTGCTTTCGTGGGGAAAAGTCTGCGTGAACCTAAGTCTTTGCGGGCACCGGAAGGCGGTGCCTATGTTCAAAAACTGTAGGGTAGGCAAACCTAAGCTCCAAGCCGGAAAGCGCTTTAAGTGACGAGGTTCACATCAATTACGCAAACATGGCGTGACGTAATTCCCTCAAAAGTCCCGCCGGTGCCCGAAAGTCCCGCCGGTGCCCGGGCGGGCCGCTAGGCGATGCCCGTGGTGCCCAGGAGGCTGCCCACCGCAAACGTGAAGGCCATGGCCAGTGCCCCGCCCACCACCAGGCGCAGGGTTGCCTTGCGCTTGGAGCTTCCGCCGATCCTGGCGCTGACGGTGCCGGTGATGGCAAGAGCCAGGATCACGGCGACGAACGTGACCGGGATGCGCGCCTGCTCCGGCGGGAAGATGATGGCAAGCATCGGCAGGATGGCGCCGACCGTGAACGCGATCGCGGAGGCGAAGGCGGCGTGCCAGGGGCTCACCACCTCCTCCTCGTCGATGTTCAGTTCGGCGGACAGGTGCGCCTTCAACGCGTCCTTCGCCGTAAGCTCCTCGGCGACGGTCCGGGCCGTGGCTTCGCTGAGCCCCTTGGCCTGGTAGATCTCCGCGAGCTCGGCCAGTTCGCCGTCGGGATCGTCCCGGAGCTCCTGGCGTTCCTTTTCGATCAATGCCCGCTGGCTGTCGCTCTGGCTGCTGACGGACACGTATTCGCCCAGGGCCATGGAGACGGCGCCGCCCACCACGGCGGCGGTGCCGGCCACCAGGATCGGGGCGAGGTCGTTGGTGACGCCCGCGACGCCCACCACGGTTGCCGCGACGGAGACGATGCCGTCGTTGGCACCAAGGACGCCCGCCCGCAGCCAGTTCAGGCGGGCGGCCACGCTGCTGTCGTGGGGTTCGTTGTGGCTGAGCTTCACGGTTTCAGACATGCTGGCAGTTAACCACCGCCCGGTTCCGTTTACCACAAAGGTTTGCATCCCCTAACCGGCCCGGAAACGCCGGGCGTCAGTAGGTGGTGGCGTTCGGCAGGATCAGCGGCGGCAGCGGGGCCTGGTTGAAGTCGAAGGACTTGGCCAGGTCGCCCAGCTGCGGGTTGTTTTCGCGGACGTCGGGCCGGGCGTCGGGCCGTCCGTCCGTGGCGGGATCGATCCGTTCGCCGCCCAGGAAGTCGTCCTCGATGAACTTGAAGTAGGCGTCGTGGCTGAGCACCTGGTGGTCGATGTAGCCCTTCTTCGCGTACGGGCTGATCACCAGGCCGGGCACGCGCAGGCCATAACCGTTGTTGTCCACCACCGGCGGGTTCTCATGGTCGTAGAAGCCGCCCCAATCGTCCCACGTCAGGAAGATGGCGGTGCTGTCCCAGTCCGGCCCGCTCATGACCGCGTTGATGAGCCCGGCCACGTACGCCTGCCCGGTGCTGATCTTGGCCGGTGCGTGTTCGCTGACCTTGTCGGTGGGCGCCACCCAGGTGACGGCCGGCAGCGTCCCCTGCCGTGCGGCGTCGTAGAACCCGGTCAGGGGCTTGATGTTGCCCTGCTCGCCGTCTTCCTTGACGGTGTCGAAGTACAGCAGCGGGTTCCACAGCCCGGGGGTTTTGGCGTCCTGCTTGACCGGATCGCAGGTGGCGGCATCGTTCCGGCAGTCCGGTTCGGTGCCGTTGAACACGTAGTAAGCCCAGGGCACGTTGTGCTTGTGGAGCAGGAAGGTCAGGTCCGTCCAGGCGTAGTCGGGCAGCTCCAGTTTCTTGGCGGCGTCAGTCAGCTTCTTCTTCAGGTCATCGGACACCGGGGCTGCATCCACGGCTGCCTGGCAGACGGCGTAGGAATCGGTGGGCTGGCAGCTGGTGCCGATCAGCTGGTCGATCTGGGCAGCGAGGCCGGGGTCGATCCCGGCGGCTTCCAGGGCCTCACGGCAGGGGTCCAGATCCATGCCGGCCTGGCATTTGCCGATCAGTGTGTCCTTGATGATCTGGGGTTCAGGTTCGGGATCGGGGTCCTGCAGGGCGTTTACGCACGACGACGGGTCCCCGGCTTTGGTGCATTTGGCCGACCATTCCGAGACGAGGTACAGGTGGGCGGGCAGGCTCCAGGACGCCGCCGAGGCGAACAGGTGGTCCTGGAGGGTGAAATTCTGCGCGTAGGCCCAGTAGTTGGGCAGGTCCCGCCCGTCGTGGTAACCCATCACGTCGGTGGGCATGGTGGTGCTGTAGGTGCACTTGGTGCTGGCGGCACTGCACCCGGAGAGCCCCTTCTCCGCCTGGGCCACGAACCCGTCCATGGCGCCGCCGTTGATGTCCCCGGTTGCGTCGGCGTGGCTGTGCGGACCGCCGGCGTTGCTGTCCGCGGAGTTGTAGAAGGGTGCGATGCAGCCGCCGTTTGCCGGATCCGGGAGGCACACGGCGGGCTTTCCGTCCTTCATGGGGATGCCGTCTGCGCCGGGGTAGGTCCCAAAGTAACTGTCGAAGGACCTGTTTTCCTGGGTGATGATCACCACGTGCTTGATTTTGGAGATCCCGGCGTCCGCGGAGGCTCCCTGGCCGGCGGCAACGCCCGCGCCCGCATCTTGGGCCGGGGCGGAGGAGGGCGTGCTGGGTGCCGGCGGGCCGGCGCGCAACGCGTTGGGAAGGACGACGGCGAGAATCACCAGGACCGCCAGCGCAACGGCGCCTGCCAGGACTGTCCGGCGTCGGCCGTTCCATGGAAGCTTCACCCTAGGACTCCTTCCGGAACACGTCGTCGCCGAAGGTGGCGACCCCGGGATCGCCGGCCAGCCCCAGACGGGGGAGGAAGAAGAAGTCCTCAATGCTGGCCAGCAGGCTGTAGTGGTTGTAGGCCCGGTCCGAGGAAGTGCCCGCGTTGCTGAACGGCGAGAGCACCAGCGCCCCCACCTTGCCCCCCGCGGCCCCGCCGGCCGGGCTTGCCGCGTCCGATTCGGGGGGGCCTGACGAATCGCCCTCGGCCTCGTCGAAGGTGATCACCAGCATGCCGTCCTGTTTGTAGGCCGGTGAGGACAGGATGGCCGGCACCTGCTCCTTCAACCACCCGTCCACCGCTTCCAGCCCGCCGGGGGTGCCGTCGGCACAGGTGGCGTCATGGCCGTCGTGGCACAGGTTGGGCGTGATGTAGGACAGAGTGGGCGTGGTGTCCACAGACTTCAGGTCGCCCGCGAGCGCTGCGAAGTTGACCACATTCCTGGCGCAGTCCGGGGAGGCGGTGATGGAACGGAAGTACATGAAGGGGTTGTGGTGCGTGGAGTACTGGCTCTCCAGGGTGGCCCTGATGTGGTTGTCCGGCTCACCCAGCGGCGGGTGTTCGCATGGCTCCTGCATGTCCTCCATGTAGCCCTTCCATGTCTTGCCCTGGGCGGCCAGTTGTCCGGCCAGGGTTTGGGTGTCCTGCGGGTAGACGCAGCCGTCGCCTTGGAGGGTGCCTTCCGAGTCGGTGCCCGTGGCGTTGAACTCGGTATAGGTGTGGCAGTCCGCCATGGTGCTGTCGTTGGGCCGCTGGCCGGATATCTGGGCCAGGTAGTTGGGCAGTGAATTGTGGGCGATGCCGTAGTAGTTGGTCAGCAGGACGCCCTTTTTGCGGAGTGTTCCGGACAGGTAGGGCGCGCGGGAATTGTCACCCCATACGGAGTCGTAGCCCTTGTTCTCCAGGTTGATGACGAACACGTGGCCGGGTGTTTGGATGTGGCTTGCAGGGTCCTTGGTGGCGCTCGGCCTGGGTGCCTGGGTGCCTGCCGTGCTGTGGGAAACCGACGGGGTGGGCGTGGGAGCGGGGTCATTCGGAGTGCAGGCCGCCAAGCTGGGCAGCAGGAGGGCGGGAAGCAGGAGCAGGCCGGGGACCCGGCGTCGGGCCGCCCCGGTGTGGCGCTCAGTGCTGTTTTTCACGCCCGGCCTCACTTGTCACGTAGCTGTGGGCCTGCCGGCCAGGCAGTGTGGCGGCCCGGCCGGCAGGTATCGGCTCCCCAGCGTTGCGGACACTCTTGCATACCGCGGTCCGGATTGGCACGGACAATTCCTGTGAATTCGCAGTGAATCTGTTCAGATTGCGGCCTCAGCCAACTTTCCGGCGGTAAATGGACACTGCCACGGCGTATGCCAGGGCAAGGATCCCAACCAGCCAGGCCAGCGCCGTCCAGATCCCGGTGCCCACGGGTTCCTGCGCGAGCAGCGCCCGGAGGGTGTCCACGATCGGGGTCACCGGCTGGTTCTCGGCAAACCAGGCGACCGGGCCGGGCATGGTGGCCGTGGGAACGAACGCCGAACTGATGAACGGCAGGAAAATCAGCGGGTAGCTCATGCCGCTGGCGCCATCCACGGTCTTTGCGGTCAGGCCGGCAACGACCGCCAGCCAGGTCAGGGCAAGGGTGAACAACACCAGGATCCCGGCGACGGCGAGCCACGCTGCGAGGGATGCGCCGCTGCGGAAGCCCATGAGTACCGCAACGCCGATCACGATGGCGATCGCCGCGAGGTTGGCGGCCAGGGATGTGAGCACATGGGCCCACAGGATGCTGGGCCTGGCGATCGGCATGGATCCGAGCCTTTCGACGATCCCGCCCTTGACGTCCAGGAACAGCCGGTAGGCGGTGTAGGCCACGCCGGAGGCGACGGTGATCAGCAGGATGCCGGGCAGTAAGTAGTTCACGTAGGAGCCTCCTGAGCCGGTGGTGATGGCGCCGCCGAACACATAGACGAACAGCAGCATCATGGCCACGGGCGTCACCGCGGTGGTGATGATGGTGTCCGGGCTGCGCAGGATGTGCCGGAGCGAGCGGCCGGTCAAAACGCCGGTGTCCCGCAGGGCGTGGGTGCTCATCGGTGGTCCTTTCCTGGCGCCGGGGCGCCGCTGGGACGGTTGTCTGGGGCGGAACCCACCAGGGCCAGGAAGACGTCCTCGAGCGAAGGCTGTTTCTCCACGTATTCCACCGTGGCGGCGGGCAGGAGTTGCTTGAGTTCGGCCAGCGTCCCGTTTTGGATGATGGTGCCTTGGTGCAGGATGGCGATGCGGTCTGCGAGTTGTTCTGCCTCATCGAGGTACTGGGTGGTGAGCAGCACGGTGGTGCCTTGGCCCGCGAGTTGCCGGATGGTCCGCCATACCTCGTTGCGTGCTTGCGGATCCAGCCCGGTGGTGGGTTCGTCGAGGAAGAGGACGCTGGGGTTCCCGATCAGGCTCATGGCGATGTCCAGGCGCCGCCGCATCCCGCCGGAGTAGGTGCCCGCCCTGCGGTGTGCTGCCTCGGCCAGGTCGAAGCGGTCCAGCAGGGCGCCGGCAACCGCGTCCGGGCGGGGCAGGTGGCGCAGCCGGGCCACCAGCACCAGGTTTTCCCGGCCCGTGAGGACGTCGTCCACCGCTGTGAACTGGCCGGTCAGGCTGATGGATTCCCGTACGTGCGCGGGCTCCGTGCCGGTGTCGTAACCGTTGACCGCGGCGGTGCCGGCATCCGGTCTCAGCAGTGTGGACAGGATCTTCACCAGTGTGGTTTTTCCGGCGCCGTTGGATCCGAGCAGCGCAAAGATGCTTCCCGGCATCACGTCAAAGTCGACGCCCCGCAGCACGTGCAGGTCCTTGAACGACTTTTCGATGCCCTGGACCCGGATGGCGGGTTGCAGGGCCTGGTCTGTGGTCATGGCCGGTCCTTCCGGTGCGGGACGTCTCAGGCATCCCCGGAAGCGGCCTGGTTGATGGTGTCGGTCAGTCGCTTGCGCTCCTTGTTGATCCATTGGCCGTCCGAGTAGTTGCTGATGAAGGTTTCGGCGAATTCCACGGGGTCGTCGCCAACGATGTCGCGGATCGGGGTTCCGTCCGCTGCGGCCCCCTCGATGAGGTCGGCCAGGTCCTCGAGCATCTGCATGAGGATGTCGCCCTTGACGATGGCGCCGGCGTACGTGAAGTAGCGTTCCAGGGCATCGATGGTGGTCCGGTAGCTGCCGGGCAGCTGTTCCTTGCGGGCCTTGTATTGGCGCCAGCGCTTCTTGTCGTCGAAGGAGCCGGTGACTTTCTCGAGCCATCCCTGTGTCATGGTCATTCTCCTTTTTCCTGCTGGTGGTTGGTGTGGTGGAGTTGCTCGATCCGTTGGGCGAGGAAGCTCCAGGAGGTCCAGAACTCGTCCAGGTAGCCGCTGCCGGAAGGGTTCAGCGAATAGACCTTCCGGGGAGGTCCTTTTTCCGAGGGGACTTTGGCGACGTCCACCAGGCCGCGCTGTTCGATGCGGACCAGCAGGGCGTAGACCGTGCCCTCGACGATGTCCGAAAAGCCCTGTTCGCGCAGCCGGGCGGTAATTTCGTAGCCGTATGCCGGCTGGGCGGCGAGGAGCGCCAGGACGATGCCTTCCAGCGTGCCCTTGAGCATCTCGGTCATTTGCTTGCCCATGGAATCCCCTTGGTACTTAGTGTTGCTGACTACTAGTAGATAGTAACACTGAGTAGCTGGATGGCAACCCCTGCGGGCAGGTCTTTCTGCCCTATTGGGCGCACCACCGCAGGCGTTGACTTGAGTCATGGGCAGCAGAGGCCCATAGGGCGGAAACGTACTGGCGTTCCGCCCACACCAGAAAGGAAAAACAGTGAAAAAGTGGTATCGGTGGCAGGACTACGCAGCAGCTGCCGCCGGACTCTTCACCGCAGTGGCGGTCCTGTTCACGCGGCAGCAAAACATGTCCACCACCCTCATGCTCGTCTTCGGCGGGCTCCTGGTGGTCAGCGGAATCGTCAACCTGGCAATGCCCGGAACACCGGTTATGGAATACGCCCAGGCTGTCCTTGCCGCAGTATTGATCCTCTCGCCATGGCTGGGGTCCTACACGGGCGCGACGGGCGCCGCGTGGACGTCGTGGATTGCGGGGGCAGTGGCGCTGGTGGTCACCGCGGTGGCCATAAAGCCCAGCACTGACGCCCATCACAACCTGCGCATCTCGCACTAGCAGCAGCATCCGCCATGACTGACGTGATGCGGTACCGGGCGGGATCCACTCCGGCCCATGCCGCACCGAAGGCCATGGCGGAGCTGTATCCAGATGGCGGGTGAGCGTGATGGTTGCATTCCTGAACAGGGCCGACGCCGGCCGGCGGCTGGGCAAGCGGCTCAGCGGACTCCGGGGACGGGACGTGGTGGTGCTGGGCCTGCCCCGAGGCGGCGTGCCCGTGGCATTCGAGGTGGCCAAGGCCCTCGAGGCGCCACTGGACGTGATCGTGGTCAGGAAACTGGGCGTCCCGTTCCAGCCTGAGGTGGCCATGGGAGCCATAGGGGAGGGCGGCGTCCGGGTCTTGGATCCACGCACCATCTCCATGGCCCGCGTCTCCCAGGAGGACCTGCAGCAGGTGGAACGGCGGGAGCGCACCCTGCTGGACAGCAGGGTGGCACGGTTCCGGCAGGGGCGCCCGATGCTTGACCTCACCGGCCGCACCGCCGTGATCGTGGACGACGGCATCGCCACCGGCTCCACGGCCAAGGCCGCCTGCCAGGTGGCGCGGCACTTGGGCGCCGCGAAAGTCATCCTTGCCGTGCCGGTGGCCCCTGCCCGGGCCATCGTCGAGCTCAAGGAACCGGACGACGTCGTCTGCCTGCTTTCGCCGCAGGACTTCCAGTCCGTGGGCTACTACTACCACGACTTTTCCCCCACCGAGGATGGCGAGGTGGTCCAGTTGCTGGACGCCGCCGCGTCCCAGCCGTCCCGCAGCGGCCCCGAAAGGGGGGACAGCAGCCTGGTGGACGAGGTCGAGATTCCGGACGGGATGGCCGTGCTGCGGGGCAGCCTCTACTTGCCGGCCGTGTGCGACGGCACGGTGATCTTCGCCCACGGCAGCGGGAGCAGCCGGCACAGCCCGCGCAACCGTTTCGTGGCCTCCGTCCTGCATGGGGCGGGCCTGGGCACCTTGCTCCTGGACCTGCTGACCCCCGAGGAAGAAGTCAACCGTGCCAATGTCTTCGATATCGCGCTCCTGGCCCGGCGCCTCTCAGCCGCCACCCACTGGCTGAAGGTCCGGCACGACGGCTCGGCCGGACGGATCGGCTACTTCGGGGCGAGCACCGGTGCCGGAGCGGCGCTGTGGGCCGCGGCCGAGCCCGGCGCCGACGTTGCCGCCGTCGTGTCCCGGGGCGGACGGCCTGACCTTGCCGGTCCGCGGCTGGACGCCGTCAGGGCCCCCACCCTCCTGATCGTTGGCAGTGCGGACACCCAGGTCCTCGCACTCAACCGCCAGGCAATGGCACGGATGCAGGCGCCCACCCGGCTCGAGATCGTCCCGGGCGCCACCCACCTGTTCGAGGAGCCCGGAACCCTGGCATTGGCCGCGAACCTGGCTGCCGACTGGTTCCGCCAATACCTGCTGCCATCACCGGTGGGCCGGTCCATGCCGGAGGCGAGGGAGTGACACGCTGGCCCGCCATCGCCAAGGACGTGGCCGCCTTCCCGGTGCAGCCCAACATGCCGGACTACGACGCCGCCCGGCGCGACTTCAGCTGGGACCAGGCCCGGGAGGAACTGGCCGGGCTGCCGGGGGGCCGCGGGCTGAATATCGCCTACGAGGCCGTGGACCGCCACGTGGCCGAAGGCCGCGGGGGCAGGGAAGCCCTGCGCTTCATCAGGGCCGACGGCGGCACCCGGTCCCTGGATTACGGTGACCTTGCGGAGCAGTCCGGCAGGTTCGCGGCAGTGCTCCGGGCCCTGGGGGTGGGGCGCGGTGAGCGGGTCTTCTCCCTCCTGGGCCGCAGCCCGGAGCTGTATGCCGCGGTGCTGGGAACCTTCAAGAACGGCAGCGTCTTCTGCCCGCTCTTCTCCGCGTTCGGCCCCGAACCGGTCCGGCAGCGGCTGCACCTCGGCGCGGGCCGGGCCCTGGTCACCACCAGGGCCCTGTACCGCAAGAAGGTGGCGCCGGTGCGGGACAGCCTTCCGGAACTCCGCCACATCCTGCTGGTGGACGCGGATGGCACCCCCGAACCCGGGACCCTTGACCTGGCAGCACTCCTGTCCCGGGCGGACCCGATCGGGGAGGTCGCCGGCACCCAGCCGGAGGACATGGCCCTGCTGCACTTCACCAGCGGCACCACCGGCACGCCCAAGGGCGCCATCCACGTCCATGGCGCCGTGGCCGCCCATTACGCCACCGGCCGCTTCGCCCTGGACCTGCACCCGGAGGACGTCTACTGGTGCACCGCCGATCCCGGCTGGGTGACCGGAATGTCCTACGGAATTATCGCGCCGCTGGTGCACGGCGTGACCGCCATCGTGGACGAGGAGGAGCTGGACGCGGACCGCTGGTACCGGATCCTTGCGGACCAGCACGTCACGGTCTGGTACACCGCCCCCACGGCACTGCGGATGCTTATGAAGGCCGGCGCCGAACGGGCGGCCGGGCATGACCTGTCAGCGCTGCGCTTCATCGCCAGTGTGGGGGAGCCGCTGAACCCCGAGGCGGTGGTGTGGGGCCAGGAGGTCCTGGGCCTGCCGGTGCACGACAACTGGTGGCAGACCGAGACCGGCGGGATCATGATCGCCAACTATCCCGCCATGGACATCCGCCCCGGGTCCATGGGCCGTCCGCTCCCCGGCATCGAGGCGGCGCTCGTGGCACGGGACGCCGACGGTAAAGCGGTCATCACGGACGGACAGGCGGTCCTGGTCACGGAACCGGACACCATGGGTGAGCTGGCGCTGCGCCCCGGGTGGCCGTCCATGTTCCGCGGCTACCTCAACGAGGAGGAGCGCTACCGGCGGTGCTTCGCCGGCGGCTGGTACCTCACCGGTGACCTGGCGAAACGGGACGCCGACGGCTACTTCTGGTTCGTCGGCCGCGGTGACGACGTCATCAAGTCCTCTGGCCACCTGATCGGCCCGTTCGAGGTGGAAAGCTGCCTGATGGAACATCCCGCGGTGGCCGAAGCCGGGGTGATCGGAGTACCCGACCCCGTGGCCGGCGAGGTGGTCAAGGCCTTCGTGGAACTCAAGCCGGGCAACCAGCCTAGCGAGGCCCTGCAGCTGGAGATCATCGGCTTCGCCCGGAAACGGCTGGGAGCCGCCGTCGCGCCCCGGCTGCTCGACTTCACCAGTACGCTGCCCAAGACCCGGAGCGGAAAGATCCTCCGCCGGCTCCTGAAAGCCCGCGAGCTGGGACTGCCCGAAGGCGACACCTCAACCCTGGAGGCCCCGGCCGGACCGGCGCCGGGCCTCGGCAAGGAGCAGCCATGAGCACCCTGCGGAACCCGGCCATCCGCGACCAGGAACACGCCCTGCACCTGCTGCGGCAGATGCTGCGGGTCCGCCGGCTCGAAGAAAAATGCATCGAGCTGTACAGCGCGGCCAAGATCCGCGGTTTCCTGCACGTGTACATCGGCGAGGAAGCCGTGGCGGCCGGGGTGATGGAAACCCTGGCAGCCGACGACGCGGTGGTGGCCACGTACCGGGAGCACGGCCACGCTTTGCTCCGGGGCGTCTCCGCCGGTGCCATCCTCGCCGAAATGTACGGCCACGCCGAGGGCTGCTGCCGCGGCCGGGGCGGTTCCATGCACCTCTTCGACGCGGCGGCGCGCTTCTACGGGGGCAACGCGATCGTTGCCGGCGGACTGCCGCTCGCCGTCGGCCTGGCGCTCGCGGACCGGATGGCCGGCCGCCAGCGCGTCACTGTCTGCTTCTTCGGCGAAGGCGCCGTGGCCGAAGGCGAGTTCCACGAAAGCATGAACCTGGCCGCCCTGTGGCAGCTCCCCGTGCTGTTCTGCTGCGAAAACAACCTCTACGCCATGGGAACCGCGCTGGGCCGTTCCGAATCCCAGACGGACATCGCGCTCAAGGCCGCCGGGTACGAAATCTCCGCGTGGGCCGTGGACGGGATGGACGTACTCGCCGTCGAGGAAGCTGCCCGGCGGGCGGTGGATGCCGTCCGGTCCGGGGGCGGGCCGCACTTCCTGGAACTGCGCACCTACCGCTTCCGCGCCCACTCCATGTTCGATCCCGAGCTGTACCGGGAGAAGGCCGAGGTTTCCCGCTGGATGGAACGGGACCCCATCAGCCTGCTGCAGGGAACCATGCAGGCCGCGGGACAGCTGCCGGAGGACACCTGGGCGGCGCTGGCGGCGGACGTGGACGCCGAGATCAGCACCGCGGTGGGATTCGCCGAGAACGGCACGCCGGAACCGGTGTCCGAACTCATGCGGTTTGTATACAGCGACCCGCCGGAAGCCGGCAGCGGCGCTGCCACCGCCGGCGGCGGCGCCGGGAAAGAAGGGGCAGCAGGATGAAAACCACGTACCGGGAAGCGATGCGGGCGGCCCTCCGCGACGCGATGCAGCGCGACGAGCGGGTGTTCCTCATGGGCGAGGACGTAGGCAGGTACGGCGGCAGCTTCGCCGTGAGCCTGGGACTGCTGGAGGAGTTCGGGCCCGAACGGATCCGTGACACGCCACTGTCCGAGTCCGGGTTCGTCGGCGCGGGCATCGGCTCCGCGCTGGGCGGGATGCGTCCCGTCGTCGAAATCATGACCGTCAACTTCAGCCTGCTGGCGCTGGACCAGATCATCAACAATGCCGCCACGCTGCTGCACATGTCCGGCGGCCAGTTCAACGTGCCCATCGTTATCCGGATGACCACCGGAGCCGGCCGGCAGCTCGGCGCCCAGCACTCGCACAGCCTGGAGGGCTGGTACGCCCATATTCCCGGGCTGCGGATCCTGGCCCCGGCCACCTTGGCGGACGCCCGCGGGATGCTGTGGACCGCGTTGCAGGACCCGGACCCGGTGCTGATCTTCGAGCATGGCTCGCTGTACAACGTGGCCGGGGAGCTCGACGACGACGCCGGCGCCGTGGACATCGACAAGGCGGCGGTGGTGCGCAAGGGTGACGGCCTGACACTCATCACCTACGGCGGCACGCTGCCCATGGTGCTGGAGGCCGCGGACCTGCTGGCCGCCGAAGGCATCGAGGCCGACGTGATCGACCTCCGGACACTCCGCCCGCTGGATGCGCCCACCATCATGGACAGCGTGGCCAGGACCCACCGGGCTGTGGTGGTGGACGAGGGCTGGCGCAGCGGCAGCATCTCGGCGGAGATTGCCGCCCGGATCTGCGAGCAGGCCTTCTTCGACCTGGACGCCCCGGTGGAACGGGTATGCAGCCTGGAGGTGCCCGTCCCGTACGCCAAGCACCTGGAACAGGCTGCCCTGCCGTCGGTGGAGCGGGTCATGGCGGCCGCCCGGAGGGCCGTGGGGACCCATGGCTGAGTTCCGGATGCCGTCCCTGGGCGCGGACATGGAGCACGGCAAGGTGGTGGAGTGGCTGGTCAAGCCGGGGGATTATGTCCACAAGGGTGACCTCGTGGCGGCCGTGGACACCGACAAGACCGTGATGGACATCGAGTCTTTCGAGGACGGGGTCGTCGCCGAGTTCCTGGTGGACATCGGCGACACCGTGCAGGTGGGGACCCCCATCGCCCGGATCACGGCCACCCCCGCCGAACTCCCGCCGCCACCCGGGCCCCAACCCCCGCTCACTTCCGGCAGCATTTTCCCCGACGCCCGCTCACCTTTGACAGCAAAAGAGGAAACGCCCGCTCACTCGCGCGCCGCTGGCGGCCACCCGGAGCCCGGCGCCAAGGTCCCGCCGCCGGTCCGGCACCTTGCGCACACGCTGGGGGTCGACGTCGGACGCCTCAGCGGGAGCGGAGCCGGCGGAGAGGTGACCCGGGCCGACGTCGAACGCGCCGCTGCGGCGTCCGGCACCCGGGCGCCGGAGCCGGCAAAAGTACCCGAAGCGCACCGCGTGCGGTCCTCGCCGCTGGCCCGGCGGCTGGCGGCGGAACTTGGGGTGGACCTGCCGGCCGTCACGGGCACGGGACCGGGTGGTGCCGTCACCGAGGAAGACGTGCTCGCCGCCGTCCCGCCGCGGGGGCGGCCGGCCAGGGAACCCGGCGCGGACAAGCCGGCGGAAGCGCCGCCGTCGGAAGCCCGCCCGCCGGCGCCCGCGCAGGCAACGGAACCCGGGAACGCAAAGGAAAACGTGCCGCCCGCAGCCCCCCGGCAGGAACGGGCTGCGGCCGCCAGCAAGGCGGAAAGCCTGCGGCAGGCGATCGGCGCGCTGATGTCGCGGTCCAAGAAGGAAGTCCCGCACTACTACCTCGCCACCACCCTGGACCTTGCCGCGGCCATGGCGTGGATGCAGGCGGCCAACCAGCAGCGGCCCGTCACCGCCCGCCTGGTGCCCTCCGCCCTGCTGCTCAAGGCCACCGCGCTCGCGGCGAAGGAGGTGCCGGACATGAACGGATTCTTCACCAGGGGCGCGTTCCAGCCGAGCAATGCCGTGCACCTGGGCGTCGCGGTGGCCCTGCGGCACGGCGGGATCGTGGCCCCGGCGGTGCACGACGCAGACACCCTGACGCTGGACGAACTCATGGAGCAGCTGCGCGGCCTGGTCAGCCGGGCCAGGGCAGGCCGGCTGCAGCGCGCGGAGATGGCCGACCCCACCATTACCGTCACCAACCTGGGCGACCTTGGGGTCGAAAGCGTCTACGGCGTGATCTATCCGCCTCAGGTTGCCATGGTGGGTTTCGGCAAGGTCATCGAACAGCCGTGGGCGCACAACGGGATGCTCGGGATCCGGCACGCGGCCACCGCCACCCTGTCCGCGGACCACCGGGTCAGCGACGGGCTGCGCGGCGGCCGCTTCCTGGCCAGGATCGACGAACTCCTGCAAACGCCGGAGGACCTGTGAGCCGGACCCGTGTGACCGAGGAGGAACCGTGAACCAAGAGGACGCGCGCCAGGCCGTGGAGGCGGCGATCGGCAAAGTAGCGCCCGACGTCGAGCCCGGCGACCTGGACGGCACTGCCAGGCTGCGCCAGGACCTGGAACTGGACTCGCTGGATTTCCTCCGCCTGGTGGAGGTCATCGCCGAGTCCACGGGCGTCGACATCCCGGAAGCCGACTATCCGGCGGTGGCCACGGTGGGCGGGCTGGTGGAGTACCTGGCCGGGCACGGATAAAGGGGGCTATCCCGCAGCGTGGTCATTCCCGCGCATCCGCACCGCAACCACCAGGCCCGAGAGGGCGGTGAGCACCGCGACGGCGGCGATGGCCGCGGGGATGCCGTAGAGGTCCGCGAGTACTCCGGAGAGCAGGGCACCCACGGCGAATCCGCCGTCGCGCCACAGCCGGTACACGCCCACGGAGCGGGCGCGCCAGGCCGGGTGGGCGACGTCGCCGATGGCGGCCAGCAGTGTGGGGTAGACCATGGCGGTACCGAGGCCCAGCACGACGGCGGCGGCGAGCCACGGTGCGAAGCCGTGCGCGGAAGCAATGATCGCCAAGGCGCCGGCTTGCACCAGCATGCCGGTGGCGATGAACCACTTGCGTCCCCAACGGTCGGAGGCTGCTCCGGTCACCAGTTGGGCCGCGCCCCAGGCCGCCGGGTAGGCGGCGGCCAGGATGCCGATCTGGCCCAGGCCAAGCCCGGCGCCGGCGAACAGGACGGGGAAGAGGCCCCATGCCAGGCCGTCGTTGAGGTTGTTCACCAGTCCGGCCTGGCTGGCCGCGGAGAGTGAGCGGTCCCTGAAGCTGGTGAGGGTGAATACCTGCCCGGTGGTGAGGCCGGCACGGGCGGTATCCCGGCCCGCGGCATGCTGCGCGGCCTCGGTCCTGGCGTGGTGGTGGGTTTCGCGGACGGCCAGGACGGTCAGGCCCAGACCCAGTGCGATGTAGGCGGCGCCCAATAGGAACGGGGCCGGGCGCAGGCCGTAGGCGGTGGCGAGGTAGCCGGTGGCCAGGGCCGTTACGGCGACCCCGAGATAGCCCGCGGCCTCGTTGAAGCCCATGGCCAGGCCGCGCTGTTTGGGGCCCACGAGGTCCATTTTCATGATCACGGCGGTGGACCAGGTGAGGCCCTGGCTGACGCCCAGCAGCACATTGGCCGCCACGATCCAGCCCCAGGACGGAGCGAGTATGAGCATCAGCGGGACGGGCACCGCTGCCAGCCAGCCGGCGATGAGGACCGGTTTCCGGCCGTACCGGTCCGAGAGCGTACCGGCGAAGTAGTTCATGGCGGCCTTGGACAAGCCGAAGGCGAGGATGTAGGTCAGTGCGCCCGTGTACAGGTCGAGGTGGAATTCCTGGGCGGCGATCAGCGGAAGGACCGTGCGCTCCTGGCCCAGGGTGCCGCCCACCAGGGCGTTCACGGCCACCAGCAGCATGAACTGGGCAACGTTCTGCCGCAGGCCCAGCACCGCCGGGGTGGATCCGCTGGTGCCGCGGAGGGGGGTGCCCTGCATGGTGGCTCCGTTCTGGTGAAGCAGAAGGTGGCCCGGACGCGCGGGGGACGCGTCCGGGCCGGGCCCGGGCAGGAGGGGGGTCTTGCCCGGGCGGTCTAGGGGGAATTGCCTGCTCAGGCTGCGGGGACGCTGTTCCGCCAGGCGTTCCAGGCGGTGTAGCTGCCGTCGAGTTCGACAACGTCGTACCCGGCACGGCGCAGGGCGCTGGCGGCTACGGAGTTGCGCACGCCGGACTGGCAGTAAGAGACGATGGTGCCCTCCGCCGGCAGCTCGTCCAGGTGCCACATCACGCGGCCGCCGCTGAGCTGGTGGGAGCCGGGGACGTGCCCGGCCTTGTGCTCGGTCTTGTTGCGGACATCGAGCACCATGGCGGTATCGAAACCCTCGAGTTCCCCAGGCTGGATCAGCTTGGGGGTGAAGGTGGGCAACCCCTTGATGCTGGTGAGGTAGCCGGCCACGTTGTCGATGCCCACGCGGACCAGGTGGTCCCACAGGTCCTGGGCCTGGTCCTGGTCCCTGGCCAGCAGCACCAGCGGGTTCTTGTCGGTTTCCGGGTTGACCACCCAGGCGCCGTAGCTGGCTACGGACTTGCCGGCCGGGACGTTCAGGGACCGCGCCACCGTGCCCTGGTGGATTTCGCCGCTGGAGCGGGTGTCGATGAAGGTCAGGGTGTCCTCGGCCAGGCCCTTGGCGACGGCGTCCGTGTCCAGTTCCTGCAGCGGGGCGCGTTCGCCCATGACGGCGGGGCCTTCCCGGTTTTCGCGCTTCATGCGGGCGAAGTAGGCGTGGGCGTCGGGCTGGCCGTCGAGCAGTTCGTTGATGAAGCCCTGTTCGTCGTTGGTGGCCAGGTAGGGGCCCCACCAGGCGTAGAGGCGTTCGTAGCCCACTGTGGAGGAAGGGATGGCGCCCAGGGCCTTGCCGCAGGCGCTGCCGGCGCCGTGGCCCGGGTGGACCTGGACGTAGTCCGGCAGGGCAAGGAACTTGTCGCGGAGGCTGGCGAACAGCTGCTTGGCGCCCTCGAAGCGGGTGTCGATGCCGCCGGCGGCCTCGTCCAGCAGGTCCGGCCGGCCCAAATCGCCGGAGAACACGAAGTCTCCGGAGAGCAGGTAGCCGGGCTTGTCGCTGAACGCACCGTCGGTGACCAGGAAGGACAGGTGCTCCGGGGTGTGGCCGGGGGTGTGGACCGCCTTGATGGTGATGTTGCCCAGGGCGATGGTGTCGCCGTCGTGCAGCCGCTCGCCGTCGAACCCGTACTGCCAGTCGGGTCCACCCTCCCCGGACACGTAGATCTTCGCGCCGGTGGCGGCGGCCAGTTCGCGCGTGCCGGAGAGGTAGTCGGCGTGGATGTGGGTCTCGGTGACGGCCACGATCTTCATGCCGTTCTTGGCGGCAAGGTTCTGGTAGACGGCGATGTCCCGGCGGCCGTCCACCACGATTGCCTCGCCCTTGGCCTGGCAGCCGATCAGGTAGCTCGCCTGGGCCAGGTCTTCGTCATATATGCGTTCAAGCAGCATCTGGTGCTCCTTCGAATGGGAAAGATATGAAATCCTGGTATCAATTTTAGATACCAGGGGGGGTATACAACAACTAGAGATATCCCCCGGAATGTCAGGTGGTGGGGAGTCCGGCGCGGGTCCAGGCGGTCATGCCGCCGGCCATGGTGTCCGCCGTGTAGCCTGCGCCGTTGAGGGCGTCGGCGACGGCGGCGCTGCGGTTGCCGCTGCGGCAGACGGCAATGACGGGGACGGCCGGGTCGAGCTCGCCCAGGCGGGCCTGCAGCTGGCCCATGGGGATGTGCAGGGCCTCGGGGATCATGCCTTCGGCGACTTCGAAGTCCTCGCGGACATCGAGGATGCGGGCGGCGTTGCGGCGCTGGTCGGCTTCGGTGATGGTGATTTCAGCCATGATGGTTGTCCTTCGAAGTGTGATGTGGCTGGTTCAGTGGCGCCCGTTTAGCGGACGGGTTCGCCGGCCTGGCGCCAGGCCGCCATACCGCCGCGGACCGAGTAGGCGTCGTAGCCCTCGGTGGCCAGGAGCCGGGCGGCGGACGCGGACCGCACGCCGGAGGCGCAGATGGCGATCACGGGGCGGGTCTTTTGGATGCCGGCGGTGCCGGCCTGCAGCCGGTCCAGGGGAACATGCTTGGCTTGCGGTGCCCGGCCGGTCCGCCATTCCTGCGTTGACCTGACGTCGATGAACGTGGCGCCGGAACCCAGGAGGTCCTTGGCCTGTGCCACGGAGATTGTCTTGTAGGGCTTGCTGAAGGCCTTCTTGAGGGAATCGATCAATCCCATGCTGTTCTCCTTTGTGGAATGGGTCAGGCGGTGACCGTGCCGGCGGTGACCCACGCCGCAACGGCGAAGATGAGTACCGCGAACGAGATGCGGATGTGCTTGTCCTTCAGGCGGCGGGCAAGCCGTGCGGCGACCAGTGATCCAACGATGGCCGGGATGGCGAACGCCAGGGTGGTGGCCCAGTCGATGGTGTAGCCGGTGGCGTGGGCGCTGAATCCGGCGGCCGAGTTGACCACGATGATGGCCAGGGAGGTTCCCACGGCCTGCTTCATGCGCAGGCCCAGGAAGATGGTCAGTGCGGGGGTGATCAGGAAGCCGCCGCCCACGCCAAGCAGTCCCGTGAGGAACCCGACGAGCAGGCCTACGCCCACGGCCTTCGGCGCGCAGGTGCGGAACGCCCGGTGCGGGCCGATGCTGCAGGAGCCCTCGGTTTCGCGGGGTTTGCTGAGCATCCGGATTCCGGCAATGACCATGATCGCGGCAAAGGCCAGCATCAGGATGGTCGGATCCAGGAGTTTGCCGACGGCGGCGCCGGCCCAGGCAGCCGGAATGCCTGCGCCCCCGACAAGTGCGATGACGGGCCAGTTCAGGCCCTCCCGGATCCGGGGGAGCAGGGCTGCCAGTGACGACACGCCCACCACCAGCAGCGACGTCGGGATGGCCTGGGCGGGGCTCATGCCCACCCCGTACACCAGTGCGGGAACGGCGATGATGGAGCCGCCGCCGCCCACCACGCCCAGGACGATTCCGACGACGAGCCCCAGACCCAGGGCAGGGATCATGCCGCGGCGTCCTCTTCGGCGCCATGGACGGGAAGCTGCAGGATGGCGCTTTCGCGGGTGGGCTCCGTGGTTGCCTTGTTCCACGGCATGGCCGAGAGGGCCTTGCCCATGGCGCAGGTGTTGGTGGCGGCGGAGAAGGTCAGCCCCGTGCCAATGGCGCCTGCCAGCATGCGGACCTTGGGCGAGATGAACTTGCCGCCCACCAGTCCCAGCATCACCAGGGAACCCGCGGCCAGGCGGACCTGGCGTTCCATGTCCCAGCGGTCCTGGCCTTTGACCACTTTGCCGCCGGCGGCGGCGAAGCCGGGCACCCCGCCCGTGAGGACATAGGCGGTGTCGAGGCCAACCGCCGCCATCCGCTGGCGGGCCTGCTCGGCGCGGACGCCGGACTGGCAGACCAGGACCACGCGTGAGCCCAGCCGGGCGGCGAGTTCCCCGGTGTGCTCGGAGAGGAGGGGGAGCGGCACGTTGTAGGAGCCGCGGATGTGCATGGACTCGAATTCAGCGGCGGAACGAACGTCGATCACCATCAGGTCCTGGTGCGTGTTGAACCACGTCCGCAAGGTCTCGGGGGCGAGTGCGGTAACAGCGGTTGGTGTGGAGGGGGAAGTCATGGGGGCCTCTCAAAACGGGGGCTGGTGGATACCCCACCGAGTATTACAGATACCCCCGGGGGTAGTCAAAACACCCGTGGGGGTATAGGCTTGGGGGAGCACCCCACCGATGGAGAACCCCTTATGGAACTGAACCCAACCGAACTCACGCCCGTGATCAACCGCCTCAAGCGCGCCCAAGGCCAGCTCGCCGCCGTCACCCGGATGCTCGAGGAAGGCCGGGACTGCAAGGACGTCGTCACCCAGCTGGCCGCCGTCTCCAAGGCCCTTGACCGCGCCGGCTTCGCCATCATCGCCACCGGCCTGGAGCAGTGCATCACCCAAAAGGACGAAACCATGGACCGGAAAGAGCTGGAAAAGCTCTTCCTGTCCCTCGCCTGACCAGACCCGAACCGCAACTGACCGCCCGGCAACTTCGAGGAGCACCATGACCTACACGCTGGCCACCACCGTCGCCCTTCCCTGGGCCGAAGCGCTGGAACGCACCCGCGCGGCCCTAGCCGCGGAGGGCTTCGGGATCCTGACGGAAATCAACATCCGCTCCACCTTCCAAGCCAAGCTCGGCACCGACGCCGCAGACGCCGTCGGGGACTATGTCATCCTTGGCGCCTGCAATCCCTCCCTTGCCAGCCGAGCCCTCGCCGCCGAGCCGCAAATGGGCGCCCTGCTGCCGTGCAACGTGGTGGTGCGCCGCCAGGCCGGTGCGCAAGAGACCACAGTTGAGGCGATCGACCCGCAGGCCATGGTCCAGCTCAGCGACGCGCCTGCAGTCAAGGACGTGGCGGACGACGCCGGGACGCGGCTCCGGAAGGCCCTCGCCAGCCTGCGGTGAAGCAGGAGGATAGCCGCGCAGCTCAGGGGGTGATCGGTCCGGAGCCGGGCGTGGCTGCGCCGGATTCAAGGAGCACTGCACGGTGACGGCGCTCCAGCTGGACCACGTCCCGCCCGAAGGAAAACGCCAGCAGCGCCAGGGCCGCCACCGGAATGGACACCGCGGCCGCAGACGGGACGCCGGGAAGCAGTGGCAGGAGCAGCGCGAACGGCTGGAACGCCCCGATTGCCTTCCGTGATTGCCGTGGCGGCAGTGACCCGCGGAGGTGGGGCCGGAAGCCTCCGGCGGCCACGAAAACGTAGTACATGCCCCCGATCGCGAGCACCCACGGCCCCACCCGGGCAGTGGCCGCGACGGACAACGCAAGGACCAGCCCGGCGTCGGTAGCCGCATCAAAGCGGGCCCCCGCCGTGGAGGACAGCCCGGTCCGCCGGGCCACTGCCCCGTCCACCCCGTCCAGCGCGAAGGCCAGCCCGCCCAGGACCGGAATCAGCAGGTCCTCCCGCGGCCCCGTGAACAGTTGGGGGACCGCCATGGCGGCACACAGGGCGGCGAGGACGGCGCGCAGCAGCGTCACGCGGTCGGCCGGGGTGGAGAACCTGGGTGCCCGGCGCAGCACGGAAGCGGCCGCCGCGCCAGTGACCAGCGCTCCCGCGCCCAGGCCTGCCAGTTGCAGGGGAAATCCCGGAGCAGACAACGATGACAGCCACAGCGCCAACAAGCCGTAGGCGGCCAGGGCGGCCAGTGCGTCGGGGACGGCACGTCCGGACGCACCGCGAGGCCCTGCCGCCTCCGCCCGCACGCTGACGACGGCGGCGGCCCCGGGCCACCGGCGTGCCGCGGAATCCGGACGGGGAATCACGTGCCGGGACGCGTCGCGCGGCGCTTCACGACGGCGGAGCGCCGCTTCCCGGACGCCCGCACCAGTCCCACGGCGGCCAGGAGGGCCCCGGCTCCCTCGGCGACGGCGCTGAGGGTCTTCGAGAAGAACCAGACGGGATCGTACATGGCGGGGATCGGTCCGATGGCCGGGATATCAACGTAGCGATACAGCATCACGGCCGCGAAGGCGCTCAGTGCCACCAGCAGGGCCACAGCATAGGCTGCCCGGCTGCCGCGGAGCAGGACAAAGATTCCGGCCACAAGCGCTACCGCGGCCTCCAGCAGGAACAGGGTGCCCTGGCTGACGGTGCCCGGCTGGGCGTTCTGGTAGCCCGGGGCCAGGAACAGGTGTACGCCGGCATCAATGAACAACGCAAGGGCGGTCAATAGTCTTAGTGCCACGCTTATGTATACGCCCGAAGTTCCCTTCCGGTTCACCCCGCCCCCTTATAAATGCGGGTTGGATGCGGAATATTTAGGACCATCCGCAATCTTGCGCCCATAGCGGGCAGCGAAGCCTGCGGCCCTACGAGCAAGGAGAAATGACCATGACCCTTCCCCAGCAACTCACCCCGGGAACCTGGACCCTGGACATGTCACACAGCGAGATCGGCTTCAGCGTCCGGCATGCCGGGATCAGCAAGGTCCGGGGCCGCTTCACCGATGCCCAGGCCGAAGCCCGGGTGGGTGAGTCCCTGGCTGACTCCACCGTGCACGCCACCGTTGCCACGGCCAGCTTCGACTCAGGAGACGCCAACCGTGATGCGCACGTCCGGGGTGAGGACTTCTTCGACGTCGAGAAGTTTCCCGAGATGACGTTCCGCGGCACTGCCATCGAAGGTGACGGCGAGGAATACACCCTGACCGGCGACCTGACCATCAAGGGTGTCACCAAGCCCGTGGAGCTCGAGGTGGAGTTCACGGGTGTTGCCGTGGATCCCTTCGGCGCCACACGGGCAGGCTTCTCCGCGGAAGCCGAGATCAGCCGCAAGGAGTTCGGCCTGACCTGGAACGCCGCCCTGGAAGCCGGCGGCCTGCTGGTCAGCGACAAGGTGAAGATCAACCTCGAAGCCGCGCTCGTGAAGCAGGGCTGACACAGGGATCTGCCCGACGACCGGCCGGGGAGGCCACTGCGCCGGATGCGCAGGGCCGCCCCGGCCAGGCTTGTGGCGTCGTCAGGCGTCGGACTCCGTGTTCCGGAGCCGCCGCCGCACCAGCACCGCCCCGCCGGCCAAGCCGATGACCAGGACGGCGGCAGCCCCGCCGGCAATGATTACGCCTGCGGGCGTCCCGCCGGCACCGGCGGCAGCAGCAGCTGCGGACGGCGACGCACCGGAGTTTCCGGAGCCGGCCGTGAACGTGAAGGTTCCTTCGATGGGGTGGCCATCGGAGGAAGCCACTCGCCAGATCACCGTGTATTTGCCTGCCGGTGCACCGGCCTTCACGGCCTGGGTGACATGGTTGTCCACAATCGTGACGGCGCCGTCGGCCTGGTCCGTGCCGGTCCCATCCTGCACCTGGATCACCGAGCCGATGCCCATCGGCGTGCGGTCGAAGGTCAGTCCAATCCGGCTGGGAACCGCCGGAACGGACGATCCATTCGCAGGATCACTGGATTCGAGCACATCGTGCGCCTGCGCGGGTGCAGCCAGGACAACCGAACATGCGGCCACGGCCAGGACCAACACGCTGCGCCGGAACCAGCGGAGCAGATTCGCCAACATCCGGGCCCCTGCTACTTGGCTGCCGCGCGGGACCGGCGGCCGGCCAGCACCAGTGCCAGGGCGGCGGCGCCCAGGACAAACCCCGCAGCGCCGAGGACAACGCCCCAGATTGAGGTCGCATCGGAGGTGAGCACGATGGCATCCGAGGCGGCGGGAGCAGCTGAAGCGGCAGCCGGGGCCGGGGTGGTGTGCGCCGTGGTGCCGTCCTCGGCTGTGGTGGTGAAGGAGGGGGCCGGATGCTTGGGCTCGGGCTGCCCGTCAGCACTGCGCTCGTTCCAGTTCACCACCGTCCCGTCGCTGTAACTTTGGGCGGCCTCCAGTACCACCGTGGTCCCCTCGGCCGGGAGGCGGCCCACCGAGAGCGAAAACGCCTGGTACTGGTTCTGCCCCAACTGGTGGGCTTCGTCCGCGGTCCAGACCACCGAAGTTGGCGCCTTGGTGACCGTGGCGCCGGCCACCGTCACCGGCTTGGGCAGGTCACTGGTGATGACCTGCGCGGTCCAGCCTTCCACCGGTTTGACCGAGACAGAGGTGAACGGTGTGTCGGTGGGCAGCTTGACCTCAAGCTTGTTCGTCTTGGCGGTGGGGGACTCGTTGGGGACATTGAAGGTCAGGTGCGAGTAGCCGTTGGCGCCGGTGTCGCCCGGGTCCACGGAGACATGGGCTGACGCGGCGGCGGCGCCTGCGGCGAGCATTCCGGCGGCCGCGGTGATGGCGGCGAAGGCTTTGGCGGTGTGGCGGATGGAGGTGTTCATGATGTCGCTTTCACAAGGTATGGGTGCGCCGGGGCGGCCTGCGGCTGCGGCCGGGCGCGAGGGCATGGCTGACCGGGGCGCGCGCAATGGCAGCGGTCCAAGGGCATCGCCTTGGGCCCGGGCAGCATGGTGGGGTCAGGTGCCGCTCAGGAGGCGGCAGCGCGCGGCGGACCGCGGAGTGCGGGAAGCCGGAGGACCTCGGCGCGCAGCACCACAACTTGGCGGCGCGGAGCCGGAAGCTGCGGCCAGTCGGGAAGGAACGCCGCCGTCAGGATACGGATCAGCGGCCGCAGCCAGGCCGCGAGGGCCCAGACGGCCGCTTCGCCGCGGGCCAGCAGCAGGGCGGTGGACACGGTGGCCGCGGCGTGCAGGACCAGCATCAGCGGGTCCGTAGCGTGGAGGTGTTCCGGGGCCGCTGCCACTGCTGCCGCGGCAAGCGGTTCCCCCGGGTGGACGTGCGCGCCCGGAGCCGGAGTGAAGCCGGACGAAGCGGACAGGGTGCTGAAGGCCTCGTGGAGGACCAGCTGGCCGCCGATGAGCAGGCCGGCCATCACAGGGGAGTTGACCCGGATCCTGGCGAGCACCATGACGGGCAGCAGCACCAGGGCAAAGAGGCCGGCGACGATGGCGGGGTGGGGCATCACGCCGCGGGCCAACACGTGGGCTCCGGCAGCGAGGGCGAACATCGCTACCGTGAACGCGAAGGCGCGGGGGAAACGGAACGGCGCGCTCATGCCAATCGCCACCCCTTCTTCCACTGATTACCCGGTACCACTTTAGGGAAAACAGCACCTTGGCGCGTAATCGGCACCCGTGCCGCCCGGGTCGTGACGGCGCGCAGCCCTACAGCGGCTCGGGCCGCACTGTGACGTTGCCCAGCGAACGGATCAACGCGACGGCGGTAATGGACCCTGCCGCCATGATGGACGCCAGCACCACCACCTGGAACCGGCCGGCTTCCAGGGGCGAGGCGCCGCCAAAAATGGCGCCCACGAATGCGCCGGGAAGCGTGACCAGTCCGGTGGTCTTGGTCTGGTCCGTGGAGGGTATCAGCGCCGAATGCACCGCCTGCCGGGCCTGGATGAGGGTGGCCTGCCGGGGCGTCGCGCCCAGCGCCAGCCAGCCCTCCACCTGGTCCCACTGCTCCAGGACGGCCTCGACGAAGCGGCGGCCGGCCAGCGTGGCGATGGTCATGGAGTTGCCGATCACGATCCCGCCCACGGCCAGGGCGTAGCGCGGCGAAAATTCGATGGCCCCTGTGCCGAAGACGATGGCGACCGTCACCAAGATGCCGGCCGCCATGGTCGCGGCCACCACGGCGAACCGCCGCCAGGACCAGGAGAGCCGCCGCGTAGCCGTCACGGACGCCACGGAGAACATGACCAGCAGGGCCAGGCCAACCCATAGCGGGCTGGTGATGACCCCTCCCAGGACAAGGCTGATGACCGCCAGCTGCAGCACGCCGCGGAGGATGGCAAGGGCAGGGGAGAGGTACGACGGCGTCCGCGAGCCCCAGAGGATGCCCACCGTGAGTGCCGCCAGGATGGCGATGGCCGCCAGGGTGGGGGCCAGTGCGGCAAGGTCGGGCATCTGCCCAGCTTACTGACCCCGTGGCTTCCCGGGGCCATGCCCGCCCGAGGGCTGTCCCGGCGTCGGAATTAATTAAATGCTTGACGCACGAATATAGCCCGTGAATACTTTGGTGTGCCCCGACCTCCCTCCCAAAGGACTGATCGATGATGAACCTGTCCCGCCGCACATTGCTCACCACCGGCAGCGCCGCCACCCTCGCCTACGCCTTGGGCATGGCAGGCTCCGCCCAGGCCGCCACCGCCGTCACCGCCCGCCCGGGCATCCCCGTCACGGCCGCGCCGCCCTTGCGCCTGGCCAGCCGGAACAGCGTGTTCACCCGCAGCGGTGCTGGCCCCCGGTACTGGAACATCTACGGCTACTCCTTCCCGCACAACGCCCCGATCCCGGAAAACGAGTGGAAGGCCAACATCGACTGGCTGGCCGGAAACTTCGCCGGGTTCGGTTACGACATCGCATGCACCGACGGCTGGATCGAAGGCTCCAGCCGCACCACCGGCAACGGCTACATCACCAGCTACAACGATTCCTGGCAGCACGACTGGGCTTACTGGGCCACGTACCTGGCCGCGCGGAAGATGAAGCTGGGTGTCTACTACAACCCGCTCTGGGTGCACCGGGCCGCCGTCGAAGACGCTTCCAAGACCGTCCTGGGCCGGCCCGACGTCAAGATCGCGGACCTGGTGGTGCCCGGGGACTTCTTCGCCCGGGACATCGGCGGAAACCAGCTGTACTGGCTGGACGTGACCAAGTCCGGCGCCAAGGAATACGTCCAGGGCTACGTGCGCTACTTCAAGGACCTCGGCGTTCCCTACCTGCGGATCGACTTCCTCTCCTGGTACGAGGACGGAAGGGACGCGAACATCGGGCAGGTCAACGCCCCGCACGGCCGGGCCAACTACGAACTCGCCCTCTCCTGGATCAGCGAGGCCGCCGGCGAGGACATGGAAGTTTCGCTCGTGATGCCGCACATGTTCCAGGACGGTTCCGCAGAACTGGCCAACGGCGACCTGGTGCGGATCAATGCCGACGCCGACAAGGGCGGCTGGGACCGGCTGAGCGGGATGCGCCAGAACTGGCAGGACGCGTGGCCCAACTGGGCCAACCCGTTCTGCGGGTTCACCGGCTGGTCCCACCGCAACGGCAGGGGCCAGCTGATCCTTGACGGCGACTTCATGCGTGCCAGCACCTTTGCCAGCGACGAGGAACGCAAGACCATGATGAACCTGATGGTCGCGGCCGGATCACCCCTGGCCATCGCTGACACCTACCAGCAAATCGGCAACAACGCCTGGGTTTACACCAACAAGGAAGTCCTCCAGCTCAATGCCGACGGCCTGGTGGGCAAGCCCCTCTACCGGTCCGCCACCCCGTTCTCCAAGGACCCCGGCTCCCGCGACACCGAACGCTGGGCCGGGCAGCTTCCGGACGGTTCGTGGGGCGTTGCGCTCTTCAACCGCAGCGACACTGAAACGGTCACCAAGACCATCGACTTCGCAAAGGACCTCGGCCTGGCAACCGGCGGCAACGTCCGGGACCTCTGGGAGCACAGGAACCTGGGCATGGACTCCCGCGCCACGGCCGCGCTGGCCCCGCACGCCTCGGCCATCTTCCGCGTCACTCCGCCGAAGATGCACGGCACCACCCGGTACCCCGCGGCCTTCGCAGCCTGGGGAGGCGGGGCCGGCTTCAACAACAACCACCCCGGGTATGACGGCAACGGCTTCGTGGACGGACTCCAGGCGGGCTCCGGCAGCGCGGACCCGCTGGTCACGTTCGCGGTCCAGGTGCCGCACCGCGGCAGCTACGCCATCCGCTACCGGTATGCCAATGCCACCGGCGATACCAGCACCATGACGGTCACCGCCGAAAAGGCGGACCGTTCCACCGTGGACGGTCCGGTCCACGTCAGCTTCCCGGGCCTGGCCACCTGGGACACCTGGGGCGTGGCGGACGGCACCATCACGCTCGATGCCGGCCTGAACCTGGTCACCATCGGCAGGGGCGCCACGGACAAGGGAGCCATCAACCTGAACTGGATAGAGTTGGACATGTGAGCACACCGACGCAGGCCTTCGGGGTTCCCGCCCTCAGGGATCCGCACCGGGCCGGGCTGTTTTCCCTGGTGCTGCGGCACGCGCCGATCTCGCGGGTGGAGCTTGCCCGGCAGGCATCCCTGGACCCGTCCACCATCGCCCGGACACTCCGGCCGCTGGTTGACCAGGGATACGTGGTGGAGGCGCCCACCACGCCCAACGGACGCGGCCGGCCTGAGCGCCTGATCGAAGTCGTGGCCACAAAGCACACCGCGGTGGGCATCAAGATCGGTCCCAAGGTCATTTCCGGCGTCGTCACGGACCTGGGCGCAAACGTGCTGGCCCGCGGCGAGGAAGTGGGTGTTCCGCTGGCGCCTGCGGACACCTTCCGGGCCGTCGCCGCCTTGGTGGACCGGCTGCTCGACTCGGTGCCCGGCGCGCGGGAAAAGGCCTTGGGCGTGGGGGTGGCGGTCAGCGGACACGTGGATCCCGACGCCGGGACATGCCGCTTTTCCCCAATCCTTGGCTGGCGGGGGGTGGACGTGGCAACACCCCTGGCGGAACAGATCGCGCTGCCCGTCACCGTCCACAACGACGTCAACGCCCTGGCCGTCGCCGAGCACCTGTTCGGCGACGGCAGGAATGCCCGCAACTTCGCGGTGGTGACCTTGGGGCCCGGCATCGGACTGGGCCTCGTGTTCGACGGAAAGGTGTACGGCGGGGCCCAGGGAGCCGCCGGGGAACTGGGCCACATCCCGCTGGTTCCGGACGGCCCGCTGTGCAGCTGCGGCCGGCGGGGCTGCCTGGAAGCGCTCGCCGGCGACGCAGCGATCGCCGCCGCCGCCGGTACCGCGGATGTGGGCACGGCGATGCGGCTGGCCCGGGACGGCCAGGGCAGGCGGGCAGCCGCCGCCCGGGAAGCCTTTGACGCCGCAGGCGGCTGGATCGGGCGCGGCCTGGCGGTGGTGTGCAACCTTGCCGCCCCCGAACTGGTGGTCATCACCGGCGAAGGTTCCGCCGCCTACGACCTGCTGGCCGACCGGTTGGCGGCGTCCCTTCGGGAGTATGCGCTCGAGGGCGGCGACTTCCTGCCCCGGCTCAAGGTGGCGCCCGCCGACGCCGATCTCTGGGGCAAGGGCGCCGCCTGCCTGGCCATCCAGCGGTCCCTGCGCTGAACCACCCCGGTATTCCACGCCGGCGTGCGCCGGCAGCATTGCGGCGCGCGGGTCTTCCTACAGAATCGAGCAAAGATTGCCTTCACTGAACGTGCGGGCCGCCCTCCGGCAGCCTCCGCGGGACCGCAGCCTGGCGGAACACTGGATCCGGCCGTCCTGCTCCTCAACCTGGCGCTGCCCTGCCCTGAGGACGCGGGTCCCGTTGACGCGGACCATGCGGGTCCCGTTGACCCGGACGTTGCTCCCGGTCCCGACGGCGGCCGGCGGGACTTCCTGCGCGCGGCTTCTGCCTGGCGGACCGAACTGGAGTCCTTCAACTACGTCCACTGGGAGGACTCCCGGGACGACGCCCTGCTGCATTTCAGCCGGCCGTACGGGTGGCACTGCGTCGCCAACTTCGGCCGTTCGCCCGTGCCGGTGCCCGAGGGGATCGTGGTGATCAGCAGCGGCGCCCTCCAGGATGGGTACCTGCCGCCGGCCACGACCGTGTGGCTGCTCCGCTGGGTGGAATAGCCTGTACCTGCGGGCGGCCGGCAGCCCGGGGAGTTGGTCCGGGTGGCCGGAGGGGATAAGACTGTGAACATGGCACGGGGAACGCTTCGCATCTTCCTGGGCGCGGCAACGGGAGCCGGCACAACATACTCCATGCTGCGCGAGGCGCACCGCCTTGCGGCGTGCGGCCGGGACGTGGCCGTCGGCATCGCCGCGGACCACGGCAGGACCGAGACGGCGCACCTCCTCGATGGGCTCGACGCCGTTGCCCCGCGCCCGGTGCCCGGCGCCGGCGGAGCGGCGACCGCCGAGTTGGACGTGCCTGCAGTGCTGGCCCGGCACCCGGAGGTGGCCGTCGTCGACGACTATGCCCACGTCAACGCCCCGGGAAGCCGGAACGGGCGCCGCTGGCAGGACATCGAGGAACTCCTGGCGGCCGGGACGGACGTGCTGACCACCCTTACCGTCCAGCACGTCGCGTCGCTGCGGGACGCCGTCGCGGCCATCACGGACCAGCCGAGCGGTGAAACCGTGCCGGACGCCGTGGTGCGGCGGGCAGAGCACATCGAGCTGGTGGACATTCCGCCCGAGCTGCTGCGCCAGCGCGTCGCCGACGGAAAGGTGTTCGCCAAGGACGCTATAGATGCGGCCCTGGCGAACGAATTCCGCCTGGGCAACCTGATCGCATTGCGCGAAATCGCCCTGATCTGGCTCGCCGACCGCGTGGACGAAGGATTGGCGACCTACCGGAAAAGCCAGGGCATCACCGCCACCTGGCCCGCACGCGAACGGGTGGTGGTTGGCCTGGACGGCGGCCCGGACGGGGAACTGCTCATCCGGCGGGCATCCCGGATCCTGTCCAGGGTCCACGGCGGCGACCTGCTGGCCGTCCACGTGCGGCGGGGAGACGGCGGCACCGCCGAATCCGGCCACGCACTGGACGCCCAGCAGCGCCTGGTCACGGATCTCGGGGGGACCTGGCACACGGTCTCGGGGGAGGACGCGGCCCAATCGCTCCTGGAATTCGCCCGCAGCGTCAACGCCACGCAGATCGTCATCGGCGCCTCGACCGGAGGGCTGTGGAGCCGGCTGCTTGGTTCCGGAGCCGGGGCCAAGGTGGTGCGGGACTCCGGCGACATCGACGTGCACATCGTGTCCCGGCCGCACGGCGGCGCCGGCCTGCCCAGGCCCGCCACCGCAGCACTGGGCCGTACGCGCACCACTGTCGGGTTCATCCTCGCCGTCGTCCTTCCGATCATCCTGACCACAGCCCTGGCCGCCAGCCCGGACCTTAACCTCGCCACCCACGCGCTGGTGCACCTGACCGGGGTCATGGCGGTGGCCTTCATTGGCGGGCTGTGGCCGGCGGTGCTCGCGGCGGTCCTGGACTCGCTGCTGCTGAACTTCTTCGAGACAGACCCGGTGGGAACGTTCAACATCAAGGACCCGCAAAACGTGTTCGCGCTGGCGGTGTTCCTGGCGGCGGCGGTGGCAGTCTCCCTGATGGTTGGCCTGTCCGCCCGGCGGGCCCGGGAAGCCGCCCGGGCCCGCGCCGAGGCAGCTACACTGGCGGACCTGGCCCGCGACGCGTTGCTCGCCGATGACACCGTGGCCGCGTTCATGGACAAGGTCCGGGAAACCTTCCAGGTCCGCTCGGCAGGCCTGTTCACCGTGGCCGGTGACGGCAGCGGAGCGTGGGAACTCCAGGCCTTCTCGGGTGCCCTGCCGCCGCCGGCTCCGGACGCCGCGGCCTTGACGGACAGCGTGGAACTGGCCGACGACCGGACGGCGCTGGTCCTCTCCGGGCGGACCCTGACCGCCGGGGACCGCCTCCTCCTCGCAGCCCACGGCGCCCACCTCCTGCTGCTGCGCCAGCGCCAGGCCCTGCAGCGAAGGTTGCAAAGCACCACCAAACTTGCGGAGGGCAACAGCGTCCGCACGTCCATCCTGCGGGCCGTCAGCCACGACCTGCGCACTCCGCTGGCCGGGATCAAGCTCGCCGTCACCGCCCTGCGCCGCCAAAACCGCAGGCTGCCGGAAGAGGTGCAGGCCGAGATGCTCGCCACGATCGAGTCCTACACCGAGCGCCTGGACGCCCTGATCTCGAACCTCCTGGACATGTCCCGCATCTCCAGCGGCTCTGCGGCCCCGCTGACAGCGCCGGTCTCCTGGCGCGACGCGATCGAGGACGCGTTGCGCGGGCTCCCGGCAGGCCGGATCCGGGTTGACCTCGCACCCTCCATGCCCGCCGTGGACGCCGACCTGGGCATGCTGGAACGGGTCATCGCCAACATCGTGGAGAACGCGCTCAAATACGCGCCGGAGTCGGACGTGGTGATCGTGGGCGTTTCGGCCGGGACGCTGAGGACGGACGACGACGGCGGCGGGTTCGGCGAGTTGCGAATTGTCGATCACGGGCAGGGTGTGCCCGCTGCCGCGGCCGCCGCGATGTTCCAGCCGTTCCAGCGGCTTGATGATGCCCCGGAAGGGCTCGGCATCGGGCTTGGCCTGGCCGTCGCCAAGGGCTTTACGGAGGCCATGGGCGGCCGGCTGGTGGCCGAACCGACCCCCGGCGGCGGACTGACCATGATCATCAGGCTGCCGCTCTCCGCGGGGGCCGCCGCCCCGGACCGCCGCCGCCCGGCCGGGAGCACGCCATGAGGACCATCCTGATCGTCGATGACGAACCCCAGCTCCTGCGCGCCCTCCAGGTGAACCTTGAAGCTGAAGGCTACCGGGTGCTGACGGCGCTGGACGGTACGTCCGCCCTGCACCACGCGGAGGGCGGCCATCCGGATGTGATGGTCCTGGATCTCGGGCTGCCGGACATCAACGGCGTGGACGTCATCACCAGGGTGCGCCGGACCAGCAGCATGCCCATCATCGTGTTGTCCGCCCGGCACGGCTCCGTGGACAAGGTCCGGGCCCTGGACGCCGGCGCCGACGACTATGTGACCAAGCCGTTCGGCCTGGACGAACTCCTGGCGCGGCTGCGCGTGGCGGGGCGCCGGAGCGGAACCCCGGAAACGGTGGACAGTGGCCCGGCCATCGACGTGGGCGATTTCGAAGTGGACCTGGCCAACCGGAAAGTCACCCGTGCGGGAGACCCGGTCCGGCTCACGCCCCGCGAATGGGCCATCCTGGAACTGCTGGCCCGGAACCCCGGCCGGCTGATCACGCAGCAGCAGATGCTCCGGAAAGTCTGGGGCCCCGGCTACGAGAACGAAACCCACTACCTGCGCGTCTACATGGGCCAGCTGCGCCGCAAACTCGAGACCGACCCGGCCCGGCCCCGGCACCTCCTCACCGAGGCCGGCATGGGCTACCGCTTCGAACCGTGACCCGCCCCGCCAAGGGCCCTGACGGCGTCGTACATCACGCGTAAAGGAATCATTAAGAAAACCCCCTTTCCCACGCCAGCCAATTTTGCCGGTGCTAGCTTCGCAGTGATCGCGGTGCACAGGGCAGCGCGGAAAGGCAGTCATGACCACGTTAAGCAGGCCCCCGGCGGATCCTTCCGCGCTCCACCCGCATGGCAGGAAGGCGCTCAAGGACTGGCTGCTGTTTGGCCTGCAGGACAGCAAGGGCACCCACCAGGGCCCCGGCGGCGTTCCGACGCAGCACGAACGGAAGCACACGTGGTGGCAGGTCATGTGCCTGACCGGCGTGGACTACTTCTCCACCCTGGGGTACCAGCCGGCCATCGCCGCGCTGGCTGCCGGGGTCATCTCCCCGCTGGCCACCCTGGTGCTGGTGGCGGTGACCCTGCTGGGCGCGCTGCCGGTCTACCGCAGGGTTGCCGGTGAGAGCCCGCGCGGTGAAGGCTCCATCGCCATGCTTGAGCGGCTGCTGCCGCGCTGGGGCGGCAAGCTCCTGGTGCTGGTCCTGCTCGGCTTCGCCGCCACCGACTTCATGATCACCATGACCCTCTCGGCAGCCGACGCCACCGCGCACCTGATCGGCAACCCGGTTGCCCCCGGCTGGCTGCAAAACCAGAACGTCCCGGTCACGCTCTTCCTGCTCGCGCTGCTGGCGGCGGTGTTCCTGCGGGGATTCAAGGAGGCGATCGGCGTCGCCGTCGTCCTGGTAGTCCTCTACCTGGGCCTGAACGCCGTGGTTGTGGTGGCCACCCTGATGCAGGTGATCGCCCATCCTGCAGCCATGGGGGACTGGTGGACCAACCTGTGGGTTTCCCACGGCAATCCCCTGATGGCCGTGGCCATCGCGCTGCTGGTGTTCCCCAAGCTGGCGCTGGGCCTGTCCGGCTTCGAGACGGGCGTTGCCGTGATGCCGCAGGTCCGGGGCGCGGCGGACGATACCGAAGAGAACCCGGCGGGCCGCATCCGCGGTGCCCGGCGCATGCTCACCACCGCCGCGGCCATCATGAGCGTGTTCCTGCTGACCACCAGCTTCATTACCGTGGTCCTGATCCCGGAGCAGGAATTCCAGCCCGGCGGCCAGGCGAACGGGCGCGCCCTGGCGTTCCTTGCGCACGAATACCTGGGCGTCGGATTCGGCAGCGTCTATGACATCAGCACCATCGGCATCCTGTGGTTCGCCGGCGCCTCGGCCATGGCCGGCCTGCTGAACCTGGTTCCCCGGTACCTGCCGCGCTACGGCATGGCCCCCGGATGGGCCAAGGCGGTGCGCCCCCTGGTGCTCGTCTTCACCCTGATCGGCTTTGTGATCACCTTCATCTTCAACGCCGACGTCGACGCCCAGGGCGGCGCCTACGCCACCGGCGTCCTGGTGCTGATGACCTCCGCGGCCGTGGCCGTGACGTTGTCGGCGCGCCGCCGCGGGCAGCGGAACCTTACCTTCGGCTTTGGCGCCATCTCGGTGGTGTTCGCGTACACCACGGTGGCCAACATTTTCGAACGTCCCGAGGGCATCCGGATCGCGGCCATCTTCATCCTGGGCATCATCGTGATCTCCCTGCTGTCCAGGGTGCGGCGTTCCTTCGAACTCCACGCCACCCGGGTGCACCTGGACCAGCAGGCCCTGGAGTTCATGTCCAGCACCCTGGACGGGCCCATCGCCATCATTGCCCATGAGCCGCTCCGGCTGTCAGCGGAGGCGTACCGGGACAAGCTGGAATCTGCCATCGAGGTCAGCCACCTGCCGCTGGCGGGGGACGCCCTGTTCCTCGAAGTCATTGTGGACGACTCCTCCGACTTCGAAACGGAGCTCCACGTCCGCGGCGTGAACCGCCACGGCTACCACGTCCTGGAAGTCCACGGGCCGGTGGTTCCCAACACCATCGCCTCCGTGCTCCTGCACATCAGGGACGTGACCGGGCTGATGCCGCACATCTACTTCCGCTGGACCGAGGGAAACCCCATCACCAACCTGGTGCGGTTCCTGTTCCTGGGCGAAGGCGAGATCGCGCCGGTGACCCGTGAGGTCCTGCGCGAGGCCGTTCCGGATGTCACCCAGCGCCCATGGGTCCACGTGGGCTGACCGGCGGGTCCGCCGGTGTCCCGTCCGTGCGCTTCGGCGCTGCACCGGGGCGCTCCGGTGCAGCGTGCCCCGGTGCCGCCACGTGCGCCACCGTGGCCGCCACCCGGGCGGCGTCCGCCAGCGTCAGCGGGACGTTCGCGCGGAAGGCGGCCTCGGCGTCGTCCTCCCACACGCCGGCTGCCAGCACCACCACGTGCACCATGTCGCCGTAGGAATCGTTGCAGGCCAGGATGTCGCCGGGAACTTTGTGGGCGTGCAGGCCCGACGGCGGCCACGGCTGAAAGATGACCCACCATTCCTCGCCGTCCTGGTCGGGGAAAAGGTAGCCGCTGGCCGGCTGCAGGGCACGCCCGTTCAAGGCCCGTCCACCGTAGCCCTCCACGGCCTCGGCAGCCGCGGCGAACTTGACCCTCCCGCGGTCCTCCGGCGCCTCATCCCACCGCATCTGCGCTCCCTGCCTCCCATGCCGCCTATGCCTCCATCAAAGGACTGCACAGGCGCGGGTGGAGTGGCGGGGGCCATTTATTGACGGATTATTTACGCCCCGCCCCGGCCGCCGCCAGGCCGGCGGGACCGGGCCGTTCAACCATAATGGGACCCATGGACAGCCCCGTGACCATCCGCCCCATGCGCCCCGACGATTGGGACGCCGTGCACGCGATCTACGCCGCCGGCATCGCCACGGGGGAGGCGACCTTCGAGAGCGAACCCCCCCACCTGGGAAGCGTTCGACGCCGGCCGGTTACCTGAGCACCGGCTCATCGCCGAGGACGCGGGCCGGGTCCTGGGCTGGGCCGCCGTGTCCCGGGTTTCCTCCCGGGAGGTGTACCGGGGCCTCGTGGAGCATTCCATCTACGTGGCGCCGCGGACGCAGGGCCGGGGCGTGGGCCGGATCCTGCTCGGAGCCCTGATCGATTCCACCGAGGCCGCGGGCATCTGGACCATCCAGTCCAGCATCTTCCCGGAAAACACCGCCAGCCTGGTCCTGCACCAGCGTCTCGGGTTCCGCGTGGTGGGGACCCGGGAGCGGATAGCCCGGATCAGCACCGGGCCCAAAGCCGGGCACTGGCAGGACACGCTGCTCCTGGAACGCCGCAGCACCGTGGCCGGGACGGAATAGCTCCTGGTTTGCCAGAGTCCAAGGACCCTGTTTGGGCGTGCGGCCCAGGCCTAGCGTCAATGGACACGCTTACCCGAGGACAGTACGGAGCCCATCATGCAGTTCCCCGCAGCCGGCCGCCGCACCGCGGCCGCTTTCGCCGCCGTCACCGCCCTTATCCTCTCAGGTGCGTCTACGCCGGCTTTTGCCGCCCAGGACCCCGTCAAGTACGTCAACCTCGGAGACTCCTTCTCAGCCGGCTGGGGGTCGCTGGCGCCAACTGCCGCCGTGAATCCGGCGTTCGGCAGCCCGGCCTGCCTGCACGGCGGTCCTGACGACGTGGCGCTGTTCGACCAGCTGCAATCGGTGGCCCTCACCGGCGACTATGCGTGTGCAGGCGCGACTGTCGGAGCAACAACTTCAGGTATTCCCACTATCGCCCAGCAGGCGGCGAAGGCGTCCCTTGATGGTGCGCTCAACAGCACCACAGGACTCGTTACCCTGACCGCCGGCGGCAACGACGTCAACTTCGGCCAGATCATCGGAGCGTGTGCTGCAGACACATCGCCACAGGCCACCGGGTGCCAGGCGGCCACAGCCTATGGAGTCCAGCTTGCAAACGGGGTCGACGTCGCCGGGACGGTCGGAACAATCCGCGGGTACGCGGCCAATGCCAAGATCGCCTGGCTCGGCTACCCCCGGCTCTTTGCGACGGCCGGAGAATCCACCACAGTCATCGCCGGCGGCGGTGTCATGTCAGCAGCGGCCGCAGCAGTGTTCGACAAGGGCACGGACCAGCTCAACGCCGCCCTCGCGGCCAAGGCACGGAACGCCGGCGCCCAGTTCGTGGACGTCGCCCCCAAATTCAACGGCCACGAAATCGGTTCCTCCGCCTCTTGGTTCAACCTGGGCCAGTACACGCAGTTCAACTTCCACCCCACCGCCGACGGATATTCCCAAGGCTACTACCCGGCCATGGTCAGTTCGATCAAGCCTGCCCAGCTGGTGAGGGGCTGACCCTTCCCGAGGCAGGACCCTGGAACGCCGCAGCACCGTGGCCGGGACCGGATAGCTCCTACCGCGAGGGCAGGGTCAGGATCTCGGCGCCGTTGTCCGTGATGGCGATGGTGTGCTCCGTGTGGGCCGTCCGGCAGCCGGTGGCGCTGCGGAGGGTCCAGCCGTCGTCGTCCGTGACCAGTTCCGCCGTGTCCGCCATGATCCATGGCTCCAGCGCCAACAACAGTCCCGGCCGCAGCTTGAAGCCGCGGCCGGGCCGGCCCATGTTGGGCACGTGCGGGTCCTGGTGCATGGTGGAGCCGATGCCGTGGCCGCCGAACTGGGTGTTGATGGGGTACCCGGCGTCCGTGAGGACGCGGCCGATCGCGTAGGAGATGTCGCCGATCTTGGCGTTCGGCCCGGCGGCGGCGATGCCGGCGGCAAGCGCCTTCTCTGTGGCCTCGATCATCGCCACGCTCTCCGCCGGCCGTGCTTCGCCCACGATGAAGCTGATGGCGGCGTCCGCTGCCACCCCGTCCTTGACGACGGCGAGGTCAAGGGTCAGCAGGTCGCCGTCGGCCAGGGCGTAGTCGTGGGGCAGCCCGTGCAGCACGGCGTCGTTGACCCCGGTGCAGATGTAGTGGCCGAACGGGCCGCGCCCGAAGGACGGCGCATAGTCCACGTAGCAGGATTCGGCCCCGGCCGCGGCGATCATCTCCTTGGTCCACTGGTCGATGTCCAGCAGGTTGGTGCCCACCGTGGCGCGGCTTTTCATGGCCTGCAGGATGTCAGCCACCAGGGCACCGGTGACGCGTGCGCGGGCCACTTCGGCGGGGTTGAGGATCTCGATCATGGGGCGCCCTTCATCTGCGGCCGGCTAGCTCTAGGGGCCATCCTATTTGTCCGGTCGCCGCGGGCTGCAAGGGGACGGCCCGGGCCTGCGGGATTATTGCGGCGATTGCCAAAGACATTGATGAGTGTAAATATTTACGTATGTCTATGTCTTTGGAGCTGACCCCGGTCCAGGCCGCAGCCTGCTGCGCCCCGCTGGCGCGCCAGCCGCTGTCCGAGTCCGAGGCCGAAGGGATCGCGCCGCTGCTGAAGGCATTGGCGGATCCCGTCCGGCTCCGGCTGATGTCCATGGTGGCCTCGCACCAGGGCGGCGAGGCCTGCGTCTGCGACCTCAACGATGCCTTCGACCTCTCCCAACCCACCATCAGCCACCACCTGAAGATCCTGCACGAGGCAGGCCTGCTGGACCGGGAAAAGCGCGGTGTCTGGGTCTACTACCGGGCCCGCACCGAGGCCCTGAAGAACCTGGCAGCCCTGATTGGCGGGCAGGCCGCGTGACCGTCCTGGTCCGCCGGGCGGCGGCGGAATTCATCGGTACGGCGTTCCTAGTGATGGCGGTGGTGGGCTCGGGCGTGATGGCCTCCAGGCTGTCACCGGACGACGTCGGCCTGCAGCTTTTGCAGAACAGCCTCGCCACGGGTGCCGCGCTGGTGGCGCTGATCGTGGCACTGCAGCCCGTGTCGGCGTCGTTCAATCCCGTGGTGACCCTGGTGGAACGGGCGCTGGGGATGGTCGACACCCCCACCGCGGCAGGCCTGGTCACGGGCCAGGTGCTCGGCGGCCTGGCCGGCACGGTGGCCGCGAACCTCATGTTTGGGCTGGACGCCGTCACCTGGTCCACGCACCAGCGCAGCGGCGCCCCGCTCTGGCTGGGCGAGGTCATCGCCACGCTGGGCCTGCTGCTGGTCATCTTCGGAACGGTCCGGTCCGGCCGGGCAGACCGGGTGGCGTTCGCCGTGGGCGGGTACATCACCGCCGCGTACTGGTTCACCAGCTCCACCAGTTTCGCCAACCCAGCGGTGACCATCGCCCGCACGGTCACGGACACCTTTGCCGGCATCGCACCGTCGTCGGCCCCTGCCTTCATCCTGGCGCAGCTCCTTGGCGGCGCCGCCGGATGCGTCCTGGTCCGCTTCCTCTACCCCTCCCTCACCGCCGCTTCCACCGCTCCGGCGGCCGACCGAAAGGTGCTCTCATGAGCCACAAACCCTCAGTCCTGTTCGTCTGCGTCCACAACGCCGGCCGCTCCCAGATGGCCGCCGCGTACCTGACCACCCTCTCCCAGGGCGCCATCGAGGTCCGCTCCGCCGGGTCGCAGCCGGCGGAGAAGGTCAATCCCGCCGCCGTCCAGGCCATGGCCGAGGTTGGCATCGACATGTCAGCCGAGATCCCCAAGGTCCTCACCACGGAAGCGGTCAAGGACTCGGACGTGGTGATCACCATGGGCTGCGGCGACGAATGCCCCTACTTCCCGGGCAAGCGCTACGAAGACTGGGTCCTGGAGGATCCGGCGGGCAAGGGCGTGGATTCGGTCCGGCCCATCCGCGACGAGATCAAGACCCGCGTGGAGGCCCTCATCGCTTCCCTGACCCCGGCGCAGGGCTGACCGGTGGGCAGCCCGGCCTCCGTTGAGTCGCTGCCCGTGGCCGTGATCGGCGCCGGGCCCGTGGGCCTCGCCGCGGCCGCCCACCTGCTCGAACGCGGGCTGGAACCCCTTGTCCTGGAAGCCGGCCCCACCGTGGGTTCGGCCATCCGGAAATGGGGGCACATCAGGTTGTTCTCCACCTGGAAATACAACCTGGACCCGGCCTCGGTGCGGCTGCTCGAACGAAGTGGCTGGGAAGCGCCCCGGCCCACCGCGCTGCCCTACGGCTCCCAGGTCGTCTCCGACTACCTGGAACCCCTGGCTGCCACACCGGAATTGAAGGGGCGGATCAGGACCGGCGCCCGCGTTCTGGCCGTGACCCGGCAGGGCATGGACAAGGGCCGCAGCCAGGGCCGGGACGAGGCGCCGTTCCTGCTGCGGATTGAGCACGACGGCGGAGAGGTCACCGAGCTCCTGGCGCGCGCCGTCATCGACGCTTCCGGAACCTGGACCACGCCGGCGCCGCTGGGATCCTCCGGGTTGCCGGCCCTGGGCGAGCCGGAGGCCCGTGCCGCCGGGCTGGTCACCGCGCCGCTGCCCGACGTCACCGCCGGCGGGTTCGCCGGGCGCCGCACCTTGGTGGCCGGCGCCGGACATTCCGCGGCGAACATGGTGCTTGACCTCGCCCGCGTGGCCCGCGCCAACCCCGGAACCGAAGTCCTGTGGGCCATCCGCGGTGCCTCTCCGGCCCGCGCCTACGGCGGCGGGAACGCCGACGAGCTGCCTGCCCGCGGCCAGCTGGGCACCCGGCTCCGCACCGCCGTCGACACCGGAGCCGTCCAGCTCCTTACGGACTTCCACACGGCATCCCTCGAAACCCGCGGCAAGACGCTCACCGTGCACGCCGCGGACGGCCGGAGCGTGACCGTGGACCGGGTGATTCCCGCTACCGGGTTCCGCCCTGACCTGTCCATCCTGTCGGAACTCCGGCTGGACCTGGACCCGGCGGTGGAGGCACCCAAGGCTTTGGGCCCACTGATCGATCCGGACTTCCACAGCTGCGGCACCGTCCCCGCCCACGGCGCCAGGATCCTCGCCCAGCCGGAAAAGGACTTCTACCTTGCCGGGATGAAATCGTACGGGCGGGCGCCCACGTTCCTCATGGCCACCGGCTATGAGCAGGTCCGGTCCCTCGCGGCAGCGCTGGCAGGGGACACCCAGGCGGCGGACGCCGTGGAACTCGAGCTGCCGGAAACCGGGGTTTGCTCCACCAGCCTCCCGGAGGACGCTGCCGCCGGGGAGGCGTGCTGTGGCAGCCCGGTGCCGGTGACGATCGGCTTCGCCACTGGCGTCGAGCACGGCCGCATCAGCGACTCCGCGCGCGTATAAACGGGCCCGGCTTGCCACGAGGCGACGCGGCCGTTCACTGGTGACCCGCACCCTCAACCCCCAACTGGCTCGCAGTTGTTGTCGTTTTGACGCTCCAAAACGACAACAACTGCGAGCTGGTTGGCTCAGCCGGTGATGTCTGTGCTGGTGCTCAGCTCCTGCCACTGGTCCAGTTCGGCCCGCTGGGCGTCCGCCACCATGCCGAACGCGCCGAAGGCGTCCGTGCCCAGGACCAGCAGGCCCGGCGGGGTGGGGGATTCGACGACGGCGATGATCGCCCGGGCGGCCTTGTCCGGATCGCCGGGCTGGTTGCCGTGGCTCGTGTCGCTTTCCTTGCGGCGTTTGCCGGCGGTCTCGGCGTAGTCGCCGATAGGCGTCGCGGACTGGGTGAGCGAGCGGCCCGCGAAATCGGTGCGGAAGCCGCCGGGTTCGATCGCGGTGACGTTGATGCCCAGCGGCTTCAGCTCGTTGCGGAGCGAGCCGGACATGCCCTCCAGCGCCGCCTTGGTGGCCGCATAATAGCCGGAGCCGGCAGGGGTGATCCGGGCGCCGATGGAGGAGATGTTCAGGATGGACCCGCCCTTGTTGGCGCGCATGCCCGGCAACACCGCCTTGATCATGTCCACCGCACCGAAGAAGTTGGTGTCGAACAGTTGGCGGATATCGGCGTCGTCGGCTTCCTCCACAGCGGCGCGGTAGCCGTAGCCGGCGTTGTTGACCAGCACGTCGATGCTGCCGAACTTTTCCTCCGCCGCCTTGACCGCCGCGCTGATCTGCGCCTTGTCCGTGACGTCCAGGGGAAGTGACAGCGCGGTGTCCGGGAAGCCGGCGGTGATGTCCTGTACGGCGTCAACGTTCCGGGCGGTGACGACGGCGTTGTGCCCGGACGCGAGCACGGCCTCGGCGAGTGCCCGGCCCAGTCCGGTGGAGCAGCCTGTGATGAGCCATGTTGCCATGGGTGATTCCTTTCGTAGGGTGCGGTCCGGCGCCTAAGCCCGGTGCCGCCGTCGTGCGTTCGGGGTGAGTTCGTGGGCGCCGTAGCTGTTGTCGTCGGGGTTGACCGTGACGCCGGGGGCCACCAGCTGGTCGATGCGGTCCAGGACCTCCGGGGCCAGGTGCGTGTCCGCGGCGGGGAGGTAGGATTCCAGCTGCTCCATGGTCCGCGGTCCCACGATCGCCGAGGTGACGCCCGGGTGGTTGATCACGAACGCGATGGCCATCTCGATCATGGTTACTCCCGCCCACTCGGCCACCTGCGCGAGTTCCTCGACGATGTCCAGCTTGCGCTGGTTGGCGGGCTGGGTCATGTCGAACCGGGCACTGGGGCGGGCGCTGGAGGTGGGTGAAGACGCGGAGTCCTTCCGCCACCGCCCGGAGAGCCAGCCGCCGGCAAGCGGGCTGTAGGTGAGGGTGCCCATCCCGTGCCGCTGCACGGTGGGTAGGACGTCCTCCTCGATGCCGCGGGTCAGGATGGAGTACGGCGGCTGCTCGGTGACGAACCGTTCAAGGTTGCGTTCCCGGGAGGCCCACTGCGCCTCCACGATCTGCGATCCGGAGTAGGAGGAGGAGCCGATGTAGCGCACCTTGCCTTGGCGGACCAGGTCGGTGAGGGCGCCCAGGGTTTCCTCCACATCGGTGTCCGGGCTGCGCCGGTGCACCTGGTAGAGGTCGATGTGGTCCGTGTTCAGCCGGCGCAGCGAGTCCTCCACGGCGCGCATGATCCAGCGGCGGGAGCCGCCGCGCCGGTTGGGGTCCTTCTCGTCCATCGGCATGAAGAACTTGGTGGCCAGGAAGACGTCGTCGCGGCGGCCTGCCAGGGCCTTGCCCACGATTTCCTCTGACACGCCGCCCGAATAGACGTCTGCGGTGTCGATGAAGTTGATGCCGGCGTCCAGGGCGCGGTGGATGATGCGGGTGGCGTCGTCGGTGTCGTTGTTGCCCCAGGGGCCGAACATCATCGCGCCGAGGCACAGGGGGCTGACCTGCACACCGGTGCGGCCAAGCGGGCGGTATTCCATCTGGTTCCTTATCTCTTTGCCGGGGACTCAGTTTTTTGGGACTCAGTTTTTTCGGACTCGGTTTTCTCCGGACTCAGGCCTCGGGAATGGCCATGGCGAACCGCTCGGGACGGGCCACATCGGGGTCCGGGCCGCTGCGGACCCCGGTGTCCAGGGCGTCAATGGCAGCCAGGTCCGCCGGAGACAGCTCGAAGCCGAACACGTCGACGTTCTCGGCGATGCGGGCCGGGTTGGTGGATTTGGGGATGGCGGAGCGGCCCTGCTGGAGGTGCCAGCGGAGCATGACCTGGGCGGGCGTTTTGCCCTGGGCCTGGGCGATCGCGGCGATCGCCGGGTCACGCATGACGTTCTTCCGGTTCTCGCCCCAGCCGGGGTAGAAGGTGATGCCGCCGATCGGCGACCACGCCTGGGTGAGGATGCCGTGCTGTGCGTCTGCGGCCTGGACGTTCCGCTGGGCAAAGTAGGGGTGCAGTTCGATCTGGTTGACGGCCGGGACCACGTCCGTTGCCTCCAGCAGTTGCCTCAGGTGGTGCGGCATGAAGTTGCTGACGCCGATGGCCCGCACGCGCCCGTCCGCCAGCAGGGTTTCCAGCGCCTTGTACGCGGCGACCGTCTTCTCGAACCGGTCCGGCGCGGGCTGGTGCAGGATGAGCAGGTCCAGTTGCTCCACGCCCAGCTTTCCCACCGCTTTGTCCCACGCGTGCAGTGACTCGTCGTAGCCGTAGTCGCTGACCCAGACCTTGGTTTCGATGAACACGTCGCCGCGGTCCAGGCCGGAGCGGCGGATGCCTTCGCCCACTTCCCGCTCGTTGCCGTAGGCGGCGGCTGTGTCGATGTGCCGGTAGCCCACCTCCAGCGCTGTCTGGACGGCCGCCGTCGTCTCTTCCGGGGGACTTTGGAAGACGCCGAGGCCGAGTGCGGGCATGGTGACGCCGTTGTTGAGTGTGAGTTCCATAACCATTCCTTCACGGTATTGGGATGCGGAGGTTTGTGGGAGGGCTTGACAGTCCCTCCCTTGCGGCGGGGGCCGGGCGTAGCGTGGGTGCCATGACGAACAGCGACGACGTGCGGAAGTTCCTGACTTCCCGCCGCGCCAGGCTCACGCCGGACGAAGCCGGGCTGCCGGCGTATGGCGGCAACCGGCGCGTGAAGGGCCTGCGCCGGGAGGAGGTGGCCATGCTCGCCGGGATGAGCATTGATTACTACATCCGGCTGGAACGGGGGAACCTTTCCGGTGCCTCGGACAGCGTGCTGGAGGCGCTGGCCAGGGCGTTGCAGTTGGACGACGCCGAGACGGCCCACCTGTTCGACCTGGCCCGGGCGTCCACGGCTGTTCCGCGGGTGCGGCGGAAGCGGAGCACGCTGACGGTGCGGCCCAGCGTACAGAGGGTCATTGACGCGATTACCGCTGCGCCGGCATGGGTCCGCAACGACCGCGGCGACGTCCTGGCCGCCAACGAGCTGGGCCGGGCCCTGTACCTGGAAATGATGACCGACGGCGGCACCCCGCCCAACAGCGCACGGTTCACGTTCCTGAGCCCGAAGGCGCGGGAGTTCTTCGCCGACTGGGAACGCGCCGCGGACGACATTGTTGCCGTCCTGCGGTCCACGGCCGGGAAGAACCCATATGACAAGGACCTTTCCGACCTGATCGGGGAGCTCTCCACCCGCAGCGAGGAGTTCCGCACCCGGTGGGCCCGGCACGACGTGAAGTACCACCGCACCGGCCGCAAACGGCTCCACCACTCGATCGTGGGGGACCTGGACCTGACCTACGAGGCGCTGGAGCTCCCCGCCGATCCGGGGCTGCGGATCAACGTCTACACGGCCGAGCCGGGCTCGCCGTCCGAGGACGCCCTCAAAGTCCTGGCCAGCTGGGCCGCCACGCAGGCGGAACCGGCCCAGGCATCGGTCACGGAAACCAGCTGACTTTCCGGTGGCGCTGCGCACAATGATTTGCGCTGCCCGTATTCCCCGGCGCGGCCCACATATCTGCCGCGCAGGGGACTTCGCGCGTCACGGATTGATGTAAGGGTCGAGGACGCCGAAAGCGCGTACGACGGCGGCCCGCACCTGGGTGCGTTGCCGCACCTGCGCCTTCGGGGCGTGCGGACCGGCGCGGACTTGGGAACGCCTTCAGGCGGCCCAGCCGCGGGCAACGGCGTCCAGGGCGGCTGCGTAGACGGCCGCCCAATCGGCATCCGGTGGGCCGACTTGTGCCAATTCCAGACTGACCAGACCATGGACCTGCCCCCAGATGGCCGCGGCGACCAGTTCCACGGGCGCTTCCAGGAGTGTCCCGGCGGACTGTGCAGAAGCGACGGCGTCCATCAGCGGCTGCATGGCAGTGAGGGCAACGTCCGGGTCTGGCCGGCACTCGACGTAGGCGGCCAGCACGCCACCAAACATCAGCCGGTAGAGTGCCTGGTGCTCCAGGGCCCAGGCCCGGTACGCCACGCCAAGCGCCTGTAGGCCGCCGTCGGCTGCGGCCACCTGCGACTCGCCGAACGAGCGGAAGCCGTCCTCCACGACTGCGGTGAGCAGCTCTGATTTCCCGCCAAACAGCGAGTAAACGGCGGTGGTGGAGGTCCCCGCGGCCGCGGCCACGTCCCGCATCGTCACCCGCGCCGGACCGGTGCGGTCCACCAGGTCAGCCGTGACGGCCAACAGGTCCTGCCTCAGGGAATCGTTATGCACAACAGGTCTTGCCATGGACCCCATTGTTTCATAACCTTGTTTTGTAACAACGTTACATAACACCGTGCCGAAGGGGTTCCCATGTCGCAGAAGGTATTTCCGGGCCGCTATACAGCCGATCCGGGCCGGGAGTCCGTCACGGTTTTCCTGATCGGGATGCGGGCCAACCGGTGGTGGAAGGTGGGGACCGTGGGGAGGGTTGGTGCCGCCATGGGACGGATGCTTCAGCATTTGGGCGATGACCCGGCGGCGGGGATGCTCGGTTACCAGCAATGGGTGGGGCGAACCACCATGATGCTCAGCTACTGGGAGAGTCCGGAGCACCTGCGGAAGTTTGCAGCTGACAGGGATGCGCCCCATCTTGAGCCCTGGCGCCGTTTCATGAAGGAGCTCGCCGGAACTGGGGACGTCGGCGTCTGGCATGAGACCTATCAGGTGCCCGCTGCCGGCATCGAGGTCATCTACAGCGGGATGCCGCTCTTCGGGCTCGCCAAGGCAACCAAGCATGTCCCGGTCGGAGCAGGCACCAACACCGCCAAGCAGCGGATGGGACGGGCTGCCCACCCAGCCGGCGGTTCCTGACCGCAGGGGTTTGACGGCGCCGAACCGGGCCAGGGCCAGGCGTCCCCCGCCGCGGCGCATTTGACGCGCGTTTCTCCCCGACGTCCGGCTGCGCAGTAGAATCCGGATCTGACAGGAGAACAGATGACTGACGCAGCGAAACAATCCAGCCCCGCGCCGTACGTCCCGCGGCAGATCAGCGGGCCGGTGGTGATGGGCGTCGTGCCCGGCCAGCCGCTTGCCGTCGCCCACCGGGCCGCCGAGCTGGCGTTCAGCCTCGGCGTGAAGCTGGTCTGTGCCTATGTGGACGTGACCACCTACCTCGCCGAGGAGCCGGACGGCAGGGTGGAAGCCCGGCCGATCGACCCCGACGGGGTGGATGACGATATCGAAGGAATCGGTGCCACCATCGCCGCGGACCTCCGCGCAGCCTTCGACGGCTCCGGGATCGACTGGTCCTTCGTAACCCTTGCCGGTGATCCGGCCCGGGCGCTGGGACGCCTGGCGGAATCCGCCGATGCGTCCGTCATCGTGGTGGGCACCCGCGAGCGCGGACTCGGGGCCCGGCTTGAGGAAATGCTGGTGGGATCCGTGGCGGTGCACCTCACCCACCGCCAGCACCGGCCCGTGCTGGTGGTCCCGCTGTCACCGCACAAGCACCAGCCCAAGGCGGGCCGATGATGGAACCGCCTTTCCCCGGCGCCCAGGCGCAGGCGGGCAACGCGGACCAGCAGGGGCACGACGACGGGACCGGGCGTCCGGAGGCCGGCGGCGGGGAGTCTGCAGCGGACCAGGGGACGCTTGGTGCGGCGCGCCCCCACCGGCCGGTGCACCTGCATCCCGGGTTTCTCCTAATAGTCATTGCGGGCGGCATCCTGGGGGCGCTGGCCCGTTTTGGACTGGCCGGCATCCTGCCTGCACCGGGTGGCTGGCCTGTCCCCACCCTGGCCATCAACCTTTCCGGTGCCTTCCTGCTCGGACTCCTGCTTGAGGCCCTGGTGCGGCGGGGCCCTGACGCGGGGCGGCTTCGGCTGATCCGGCTGTTCGTCGGCACCGGGTTCATGGGCGCGTTCACCACGTACAGCACGTTGGCGCTGGAAACGAACACCCTGTTCGGGGCCGGCCGCGTCACGGACGCGCTGCTCTACGTGGCGGTCAGCGTGGTGGCTGGCGCGGCTGCCACCGCGGCGGGAATTTGGCTGGCGGCTGGCCACCAGGCACGGGCCGCCGGCCGCCTGAAGAGTCTGAAGAAGGAGAGCCGGTGAGCGTCGCCATCATCATCCTGGTCGGCGTCGCGGGCGGGCTCGGGTCGGCCACCCGGTTCGTGGTGGACGGCCTGGTACGGTCCAAGGTCCGCACCGCGTTGCCGGTGGGAACGATCATCATCAACGTCACGGGCTCGTTCCTGCTTGGCCTGCTCGCCGGCGCCGTGATCGTCCATGCCGCGCCTGCCGAGCTGCAGGCCATTGCCGGCACCGGGTTCTTGGGCGGGTACACCACGTTCAGCACGGCAAGCTTCGAAACCGTGCGGCTCATCCAGTCCCGCCGCACCGGGCTGGCCCTCCTCAACGGCATCGGCACCGCGGTGGCCGCGGTGGCGGCTGCTGCCGGCGGGCTTGCCTTGGGCGGACTGTTGTAGCCAGGTCAGGCCCGCGGGCACCCAGGCGGCATCTCTTGCCGCGAGGCCGTCAACCCTGGTGGCGGAGTTCCTGGGCGCCACCGAGTAGGAGCCCGACGCAAACCATTGCGGCCGGTTACGGCGCGGGGCTACGTTGTGGCGATGGAGCGCAAGGCAACACCGGGCGACATTGATGCCATCTGCAGGGGCCTTCCCGAGGTTGTGCTGGGGACCTCCTGGGGTGACCGTCCCACCTACAAAGTGCCGCCGGGACCCAAGGGCCGGGGCTTCGTGCTGTACCAGGCCCCGCACAAGACGGCGATTAATCCGGAATCGGGCGAGCCGTACCAGGACCTGCTGGTCATCGTGGTCCCGGACGATGCCGCGAAGTCAGCCCTGGTGGAGGACCCGTCGCTGCCGTTCTTCACCGTGCCCCACTTCAACGGGTACAACGCCGTCCTGGTGCAGGAGTCCCGGCTTGGCGAGATGTCACGCGAAGAGCTGGCGGAGATCCTTGTGGAAGCCTGGGCGGCCCGGGCACCCAAAAGGCTGGTCAAGGAGTTCTTCGCCGGCCGCTGACTCACGACGCCGGTCCGCGCCGTGCCCCATGACGCCCCGTCCCCGGGTGGGCGTCAGCCAAAAGGAGCCGCCGCCTGTCAGGCCGCCAGGTGGAAGGTGTCCGCAAAGCGGCGGAGGAGGTCTCCCGGCCCGCTCAGCACCCGGATCACGCCGCTTTCGATCGCCCGGTCCGGTGCCATGTCGCCGGAGATGAGCAGTCGGATGTCCGGCCCGGCGGCAAAGGCGAGGTCCGCCGCGCCATCACCGCGGATGACGTCGAGGCTGGGCCCCTGGACCCTGATCAGGAGGTCGGCGGACCCAAAGTGGGCCGCGTAGGCGGTGGCGGGCAGGGCGGCCGCCACGTCCGGCCGAAACGCCGTTCGCAGGTCCATGGTCATCGAGTCGGGGCTGATGACCTGGTCCTCGCGGGGGTCGCCCATGGCCTTGAAGCCCCAGGCGCCCAGCGCGAGAACCACCGGTTCGAGTTCCCGTCCGTACGGCGTGAGCTCGTAGACGATGACCCGTGAGCGTGGCGCACGGCGGATCACGCCGGCCGCCTGCAGTTCCTTGAGCCGCGCGGCCAGGATATTGCTCGGAATCCGTGGCAGGCCCTCGGCGAGCTCACCGTAGCGGCGCGGCCCCACGAGCAGGTCGCGGACAATCAGCAGGGCCCACCGTTCGCCGACGATCTCCATGGCCCGCGTGATGCCCGAGTACTGTCCGTAGTCGCGTGCGGCCATGAACCTCAGGCCTGCTGGTTCATGAAGGCTTCCGGGCCCTGTTCGGCGGCGGCGGCTTCCATGTAGCCAAACTCCAGGATGTTGCCATCCGGGTCGGTCAGCTGGCGCTGGTACATGAAGCCGTAATCGGAAGCGGGCTGGGCCTCGGTTCCGCCTGCTGCCAGGCCACTGGCAACGCTGGCGTCCACGGCTTCCCGGCTCTCCAGGAAGATTGCGGTGGTGGCCGATACGGTCGCGGACGGGTCACCGATGGGCCGGTCGCTGAAGGTCTGGAAGTATTCGCGGACCAGGAGCATGAAGTAGCTGTGGTCTTCCTCCACCACCACGCACGCGGCGTTGTGGTCGGTGAAGAGCGGGTTGATGGTGAAACCCACCGCCGTGTAGAACGCCTTGGCGCGCTCCAGGTCTGTCACGGGCAGGTTTACGAACATTGCGGTCATCACGGTCTCTTTTCGCAAGATGGAGTGGATAACCTCGATACTTGCAAAAAACAAGTGAGGGGTCAATACCCTGAGCGCGTGCTTTCAGCCCGTTCGTTCAGCCGCTTTCAGCCCCGCGCCAACGGGAGTGCCAGCCTCATGGTCGTCCCGTCGGATCCGGTCCGCTGTACGTCCACGGTGCCCCCGGCCGCGGTGGCGATGTCGCGGACCAGGGCCAGTCCTATGCCGAAGCTGCGCCTGCCCCCGGATCCGTCCAGCCCCGGGGCGCGGACGAACCGGTCAAAGATCCGCCCGGGGTCCACCCCGGTGATGCCGGATCCGGTGTCTGCCACCAGGACCACGGCCCGGGATCCCTCAACACTGGTGCTGATGGTGATGCTTCCGCCGGGCGGGGTGTGGGCCAGCGCGTTATCGGCCAGAGCCAGGATGGCGCGCCGCAGCGAGCCGGGATCCGCGCGCACCCACGCCGCGCCGGTACCGGAGAAGTCCAGCCGGACGCCCTGTTGGCCGGCCAGGGCCTGGAGGCTTTCGGCGGCGGACCGGGCAACCTCCGCGGCGTCCACCGGCTCCGGGACGGCACCTCCGGGCGCACCGGATGCGCCGGGGGAGCCGGTCGCCGCCAACAGGAGTTCGTTGACGATGCCCGTCAGCGTGGCCGTATCCTCCCGGATCTTCGCCAAAGCCTGCGCCGGCTCGGACCCGGGCTCGGCCTTGCGCTGCGCGAGCTGGATGCGGGTATCAAGGATTGCCAGCGGGGTGCGGAGTTCGTGGCTGGCGTCCTGGACGAAGCGCCGTTGCCTGGCCAGGGCCTCGCCCAGCGGCCGGATGGCGCTGCGGGCGCTGATCCAGCCCACCACACCGGCCAGCACGATGCCCGCCAGCCCCGCCAGGATCATGCCCTCGATCAGGTCCTTCGAATCCAGGTAGGTGTAGGCCTTGCCTGCGGTGGAACCGGGCGGCGTGGGATGGGCCAGCTTGTTCATGAGGAACACGGTGGCGGCGGCGAGCAACACCAGCACCAGGACGGCCACGCCGGCGCTGATCCGCAGCGCCACCTTCAGCGACGCGCGACGGAGGGTGTCCTGGTCCGGATCCACAGTGCCGGGGGAGCCAAGGCCCGAGGATCCAGGGCCGGAGTGGGACAAGCCGGAGGAGCCGGTGCCGGAGCTTTGGGGAAAGGTCATGAAGGGTCGCCGATCTGGTAGCCCACACCGTGGACGGTGCGGATGACGGTCCGGGAGATCTTGCGGCGCAGGTGGTGGACGTAGGTGTCGATGACGCCGGGCTGGTCCGTGGACTGGAAATGCGCGGCGAGCAGGTCGTCGCGGGTGAACACCTTGCCGGGTTCGGCGGCCAGCGCCGCCAGGACTTCGGCTTCCTTGGCGGTCAGCGTCACCACCTCGCCGTAAGCGGAACGGACAGCGCGCGACGCCGGATCGAAGTCCCAGCTGCCGATGCCCACCGGTCCCGCGGGCGGAGCAAAAGTGCGCGTCAGTGCGCGCAGCCGCGCCGCCAGCTCGCCGGCGTCGAACGGTTTGGTCATGTAGTCGTTGGCGCCCGTGTCCAGCCCGCGGACCTTCTCGTCCGTCTCGCCCAGAGCGGTGAGGATCAGGATGGGGGTGGCGATGCCTTTGGCCCGGAGCGCCGCGATGACGGCCAGTCCGTCCATGACGGGCAGGCCGCGGTCAATCACCATCACGTCCCAGGGCTGCGTCAGTCCCAGGTGCAGGGCTTCCTGGCCGGTGGCAGCGAGCCGGATCCGGTAGTCCGGCTCCAGCAGTTCCGCGATCAGTGGCCCCAGCGCGGGATCGTCCTCGGCGAGCAGCAAGGAGGGCCGGTCCGCGGTGGTCATGCGGCCTATTCTTCCGTGAATTCGTCCTGCCGGGCGGTGGCGCCCACCGTGTCGAGGTGCGGCGGGGCACCCGCGGAAGCATCGTCGTCGTACTCTCCGGACGGGTCTGCGGCGGAGCGGCGGTTGGCGCGGCGGCGCTTGAGGTATTCCACGGCCCAAGGCACCACGGACACCAGGACCATGAGCACGGCGATGACGTCGATGTTCTTGGCGATGATTTCGTAGTGCCCCAGCCAGGTGCCCAGCAGGGTCACGGACGTGGCCCAGGCGGCGGCCCCCACGATGTTCCACAGCGTGAAGGCCTTGTACCCGTAGCGGGCGGTGCCGGCGGTGAGCGGGGCGAACGTCCTGATGATGGGGACGAAGCGGGCCAGGACCACGGCCGCGCCTCCGTGCCGGCGGAAGAAGTCCTCGGTGGCGGTGAGGTGGGCGGTTTTCAGGACCTTGGCGTCGTCCTTGAACCAGCGGCGGCCGAACCGGCGGCCCAGCAGGTAGCCCACCTGGTCGCCGGCGATGGCGGCGGCCGTGATCACGCCGATCAGTACGGGTAGAGCAAGCTGCAACTGCTGGTGCAGGAGCCCGGCGGTGAAGAGCAGCGAATCCCCGGGCAGGAACGGGAACAGGACGCCGGATTCGATGAAGACCATCCCGGCGATCACGCCCAGGGCTGCCGGTCCCAGGCCGCTCAGCAGGCCGGCGGGGTCCAGCAGGGACGGTGATCCGGTAGTGGCCATGGCGGAGACCAGGTCAGGGGTGAGGAAGCTGTGCATGGGGGTCCTTTAGCGTCGGCTGGACGGGGTGGTGAGCGCGGCGGGCAGGCGGTCGAAGAGCCGGGGAGCGAAGCGGTTCCAGAGCCCGGCGAGCAGCACGAAGGCGGCGCTCGCGGCCAGGAATGAGGCCGCCACGTCGGTGGGGTAGTGCACGCCGACGTACAGCCGGGACCATGCCACGATCACGGCCATTAGGGCGCCGGCAGCGGCCACCAGCTTGGACCAGCGGGTGCCCCGGGACAGGAAGTACAGGGCGAAGGCCAGGGCGACGGCGAAGCTGACGTGGCCGCTGGGGAAGCTGTTGGATCCGGTTTCCGGCGCCAGGGGATCGAACAGCAGGGCCGGGTTGGGCCGTTGCCGGGCGACGATCAGCTTGAAGACTTCGCTGGCCACCCAGCCCGAGCACGCCACCACGCCGAAGGCAACAGCCTTGGCCAGGTCGCGGCGCACCAGCAGCACCACCAGGGCGATGACGGCGATCAGGCCCAGGCCGGCCACCGGGCCGAACACGAGGTTGATGCCCATTGCGACGGCGGTCAGCACGGCAACGTGGTGCGTGCTGAGGTCCTGGTCCACGTGCAGTTCGGCGGCGGTGTCGCCGGGCAGGAGCTGCACCGTGAAACCGAGGGCGACGACGGCGGCGCACAGCAGTGCGCCCAGCAGCAGCCAGTGCCGGGCCTGAGGGAGCAGGGGGAACTGGGTGCGGGCTGCGTCGGTGGTGCGGGGGCCGACTGTTGTCTTGTGGGCTCGGGTTGGTCCGTTCACGAATCCTCCGGGATGGTCCTGCGGCGGACAGGGTTCTGTCCGTGGTCTCTGTTTCGATCCTTCCCCAGGGTTCCTAAGAAAGGCTTAAGAAACGTGACCGCCGCAGGACCGCGGAAGGCGCCCCGTCAGGTCACGGGCCGGCCGTGATCGCGGTGAGGAGCGCTGCTCCATCGGGGCTGCCCAAGCCGGTGCAGGGGTCCCAGCCGGCGGCAGCCTTGTAGGTGCCGTTGTTTCCGGTGGTGATGTCGCGGAAGGCCGCCTTGTTGCGGTACAGCAGCGGCTGGATCTGCCCGAAGGTGCGGTTGGTGGACTCCGCCAGGAGGGCGATGAGTGCCGCCCAGAGCGGTGCTACGGCGCTGGTGCCGCCGATAACCATGTCCTTGCCGTCCACCCGCACTTTGTAGCCGGTCTGGGGATCCGCCACTCCGCTGACGTCCGGCACTCCGCGGCCTTTCGTCCCTGCGGGGTGGTGGCCGCCGTGGTGCGCGGACTGGCCTGACTGCCAGGCGGGGACGGGGAAGGTGTCGCTGTAACCGCCTCCGGTGGCCGAGTGCGGGCCGTCGTTCCACACAGTCTCGGAGGCGATGGTCCCGGTGGCGGGGTCCGCGTCAAGGCGGGTTCCGCCGCAGGCCAGCGCGTGGGGGCTGGAGGCGGGGAAATCGGCGTGGTCTTTGCCGTCCGTGGCGCCGTCTGCGCTGCCGTTGTCCCCGGCGGCGGCGGTGACGGTCACGCCCAGTGCGGTGGCGTCAGCCAGGGCCTGGTCGAAGGCTGTCCGGGCTTGGGCGGTCCAGTCGTCCTCGCTTTGGCCCCAGCTGATGCTGATGGACGTGGGTGCCGGGGTGGCGTGGGAGGCGTTGATGATGGCGTCGAGGAATCCGGCGTCGGTGTTGGGGGCGAAGTAGACCGGAATGTCTGCCTGGGGCACCAGGGCGCCCACCACTTCGATGTCCAGGAGGACTTCGCCGTCCGCGCCCGTGGGGTCCTGGCCGGGCTGGTTCGCGGCGCCGTCGACTCCCACTGCCCGCACCGTGGGGCCGGTGATGCCCAGTTCGGCGAAGTAGGCGTCCAGGTCGGATTGGGCGAAGCCGCCGCCGAGTTCGATGATGGCCACGCTCTGTCCGGCGCCGCCGCCGCCCGCGGGGAAGTTGTAGATCCGGGCGAGTTCGGGCGGTGTGTAGCTGGTCCCGGATGCCGCCCGCGGAATCGCATGGAACTGGGCGCGCGCCTGGGGCCGGTCATCAAGGCCCAGTACCGCCGTGACAACGCCGTCCAGTTCCGCGGGGATCTCCAGCCCTCCGGTCCTGTGCCGGTGGGTGACGTCGTGGCCGTGCGGACCGCTGCTGGTGACTTCCTCCAAGCTGGTGCCGAAGATCCGGCTCAGCACCTCCACCGTCCCGGCGAGGCGGATGCGGCGGGAGGCGGCGTCGGCCTCGACAACCTCGGCGCCGAGCCGGTTAAAAGTCTCCGTGGCGAGGGTCAGGTCAGCGTCGGAGGCGCCGTGGCGGGCTGCCAGTTCGTCGCGGGTCAGAGGCTTGGCGGCCTCGGTGGAGGTCTCCGGGAGTGCTTCCTGGCGGCGCAGGATCACGGTGACCTCGATCCTGTGCGCGGGGTTGACGGGACCCAGGGTGTTTTGAATCCGTGCCGCCGTGGGGCGATCTGAGCCGGGGAGGGGGACACGGCTCTCTGCGTGCTCGGGGGTGGGGTTGGTGTGCTCGGACATGGGATGGCTCCGTTCTTGGTCAGGCAAGGCCAATTGTGCTCCGGGTCACTGACAATGAACAGGGAACATTGGTCCCTCCTGTGCCGCCGGCGACGCATCACGAGCGCACAGCTGCTGCTCTGGGTGCGCCGGGGTCCTGTGGGACTCCAGGGTCTTGTGGGAAAGGTCGCTCGTGGGTAACACTCAGTAGGCACGTGATGCAGGCAGTTATTTCTGATGTCAGGAACAAGAACCAGCGGGACCGGGGACGCAATGGTGCGCACTCGAATGCTCAGTGGCAACGGCGCCGCTGTGTGAATCCCGCCGACTGGGAGGCATGCTTTGGCCGGAATGTTCGAACTATTTATGGACTCAAACTCATCGTTCAGGTTCCGGCTCACGGCGCCGGACGGCACCGTGATGGCGGTGTCCCGAGCCTTTGAGGATAAAGCTGCAGCGGTGGCCGGTATCGCTGCGGTTCGGGAGTATGCAGGCATGGGACTGATAACCGACCTTTCAACGGCAGCCACCGTCGTCCCGGCCGAGGCAAGCGGCTCGTCCGCTTTGCAAGGCAATAGATTCGGGCGCGTGCCATCGGTCGACCTTCACGCTAATGCCAGGCAAAAGACCCGGTCTGCCTTCAGCCCTGCCCGCCGTGCCCCCTGGACGCGCATTACGTAAATGAAGCACGGCTCCTGAGCTACCCGACCGCCTCAGGCGAAACGGGTAGAGGGATCTCCGAGAAGGGAGATGGCTGCGGAACCTCTGAGTGCGGGTGCCGCCTGGGCCAGCTCGGGACCGTTGTTATTGTTGCTCGCTCGGTTCAGGCCGGCAATCCGGTCCGGGATATCGTTCGGTTAGTTCGAGAGTATTTCTATCCGGTCTGCTGCGGCGTAGGTGCCGGTGGATGAGGCGTTTTTGGTTCCGGTGATGCGGACTTTGAGTGTGTGGATGCCGCTGGCCAGGGCGGGGCTGGTGTAGAGCAGGTTTTGTTCGGACCGTGACGAGGCGTAGGGGTCTACCTTGGTCTCGGTTCCGCCGTCGATGGAGACGCCTATGATGCCCAGGGCTGGGCTTTTCTCGGCGAAGATTTTGGCTTGGGTGCCGGTGAATTGCACTTGGTAGCTGGCGTTGGTGGCGTTGGCGAAGTGGTTGTCGGATTTGTAGGCCGTGGCGGGGTTGCTGACGCTCCAGGAGCCGCTGTAGGTGAACTGGTTCAGCCCGGTGCCTACTGTGGCATCGTTCAGCTCAAGCGGCGTGGTGGTGGTCGCTGTGGTCACGGTGATGGTGGAGGTGGCTGATCCCGAACCGGTGGCGTTGGTCGCGGTGAGTTTGGCCGTGTACGTGCCCGCCGCCGCGTAGTTGTGGGTGGGGTTTTTGGTGGTGGAGGTTCCGCCGTCACCGAAGTCCCACGCCCAGGAGGTCGGTGACCCGGTGGAGGTGTCGGTGAAGGCCACGTTCAGCGGGGCTGTCCCGGAGGTGGGGTTGGCCGTGAAGGAGGCCAGAGGGGCCTGGCCGGCTGTGGTGACGGTGATGGTGGAGGTGGCTGATCCCGAGCCGGTGGCGTTGGTCGCGGTGAGTTTGGCCGTGTACGTGCCCGCCGCCGTGTAGTTGTGGGTGGGGTTTTTGGTGGTGGAGGTTCCGCCGTCACCGAAGTCCCACGCCCAGGAGGTGGGTGACCCGGTGGAGGTGTCGGTGAAGGCCACGTTCAGCGGGGCTGTTCCGGACGTCGGCGCAGCTGTGAACGAGGCCACAGGGGCAGGAGCCGGTGGCGGGGTGGTCCCGCTGGCCGTGATTTCGACGCGGTCTGCTGCGGCGTAGGTGCCGGTGGCGGAGGCGTTTTTGGTTCCGGTGATGCGGACTTTGAGTGTGTGGGTGCCGCTGGCCAGGATGGGGCTGGTGTAGAGCAGGTTCTGTTCGGACCGTGATGAGGCGTAGGGGTCTACCTTGGTCTCGGTTCCGCCGTCGATGGAGACGCCTATGATGCCCAGGGCCGGGCTTTTCTCGGCGAAGATTTTGGCTTGGGTGCCGGTGAATTGCACCTGGTAGCTGGCGTTGGTGGCGTTGGCGAAGTGGTTGTCGGATTTGTAGGCCGTGGCGGGGTTGCTGACGCTCCAGGAGCCGCTGTAAGTGAACTGGTTCAGCCCGGTGCCTACTGTGGCATCGTTCAGCTCAAGCGGCGTGGTGGTGGTCGCTGTGGTGACGGTGATTGTGCTGGTTGCTGATCCTGAACCGGTGGCGTTGGTGGCGGTGAGTTTGGCCGTGTACGTCCCCGCGGCCGCGTAGTTGTGGGTGGGGTTTTTGGTGGTGGAGGTTCCGCCGTCACCGAAGTCCCACGCCCAGGAGGTCGGTGTACCGGTGGAGGTGTCGGTGAAGGCCACGTTCAGCGGTGCCGTCCCGGACGTCGGAGCAGCCGTGAACGAGGCCACGGGGGCCTGACCCGCTGTGGTGACCGTGATGGTGGAGGTTGCTGATCCTGAACCGGTGGCGTTGGTCGCGGTGATTTTGGCCGTGTAAGTCCCCGCAGCCGCGTAGTTGTGGGTGGGGTTCTGGACGGTGGAGGTTCCGCCGTCACCGAAATCCCACGCCCAGGAGGTCGGTGACCCGGTGGAGGTGTCGGTGAAGGCCACGTTCAGCGGTGCCGTCCCGGACGTCGGCGTGGCCGTGAACGAGGCCACAGGGGCAGCACTCGCGCCGGTGGTCAGCGGAACGGTAAAAAAGTCGGACAGATCGGTTGCGGTGGCGGCCATGCGCAGGAAGGGGCCGACACCGAAGATTGTCTGCATGGTGCGCAGCGTCGAGCCATGGTTATAGGCGATGTTGTTGGAGTAGTTCTTTTTAGCCAGCGGAGAGTTGACAATCATGCCGCTGGGGTAACTTCCGGTGCTGGCGCTTTCGTCCCAGAGTACGACGATCGCTCCGCCGTTCGCGTAGGCGGCCGAGGCCTGGATTTTGGGGATTTCCGATTTCAGGAAGTTATCCGCCTGGCAGGCCATGCAGGTTGAGCCCGGAGCCAGTTTTTCGCCTTGGTTCCAATCGTTGGGGACGATGAAGTTGTAGTTGGGCACCGTGTTGTTGGTCAGGTCGTTGGCAAATTCGGAATACGGCCGCTCGTGGGACTGGCAGTAGGCAGGGTCGTTGCGCACGTCGTCGAAGTAGACGAACGCATTGTGGTCGAGGGAATATGGTGTTCCCGGGTCAGTGATGTTGCAGGTCGTGCCATTGCCGGGAAGGTTTTCGGCATAGTACTTCCAGGAGATCCCTGCGGTTCGCAACTGTGTAACGAGATGATCAGTCGTACTCGCGGAATGAGTAGGTGGAAGGTACGAGCCGTCGGTGAGACCCATGGGATCTCCGGCTTCAAGCGTCACGTAGTTCGGCAGGCTGGTATGGCTTATGCCGCCGATGTAGTTGTTGGCGTAGGCAGAGTCAGGCAGCAACGTATTGTTCAGATAGGGGTAGTTGGGGCTGCCCTTTACCTGAGACCAATCGGTGTTCTCCATCATGACGACGAACACCGTCTTAACCTGACTGTTGGTTGCTGCGGAGCTCTTGACTGTACCCAAGGTGCCAAGAGCCAGTAGCAGGCATGCAATGACAGCAACTCTTGCTTGTGTGCGCGCTCTCCGTGGACTGCGGTCCATCAGTGCCGTGCCCACGGGCACCCCAAGGTCCGGGGAGCCATCCACAAATGGATGCGGCCATACACTCCGCCGCTTCCCGGAATTCCCGCACGAGCGGATGTTCGAAATGGCCCCGGCGCAGGTGCCGACTGGAGCGAAGGGTTGAACCCCTGCACTGGGTGGGATCCCGACAAGCGAGGATCCGGGGACATCTCACGGTACGGCTCGGACGCAAGCTGCTGTTCTGCGCATCTCTGGGACATCGTGGCACCCTCTATCGATGGCGGCCCCAGAATCCGTCCTCACACCCTAGATGCAGCCCCGGTAACCGTCAATGCCGCGGGCGGGGCGCTTTGGGCCGGACCTTTGTAAACGCTCGGTGTGGTCATGGAATGGGATTTTTCGGAGCTGCCGCTCCTTGACCGCATCAACCCGCGGGATCATGCTGGTTGCCTGTTCGTGGTGAGCTCTCGATCGGAAGGCCGACGATGTCCTTGACCAGTTATACACCCACCTTCTCGCGTCTCCGATCGCTGGTGGCCGCATCGGCAGCCGCCGTGCTGATGCTCGTTGGCGCTCAAGCACAGGCAGCCAGCACCGCTGGTCCCGGGAACGACGTGTCCTGGCCGCAGTGCGGCCAAACCCTGCCCAAGTCCCAGACCTTCGCCATCGTAGGCGTCAACAATGGTCTAGCGAACAACACCAACCCGTGCTTGGCCGCCGAGCTGTCATGGGCGCGCACTTCGAAGGGCGGGACGGGCCAGCCCTTGGTCGCCCTGTACGTAAACACCGCCAACCCGGGGACGGCCGGATCCTGGTGGCCCAGCAGCAACACCTACGGCGGGACAAGCGTGCCTAACCCGTACGGGCAGTGCACCAGCGGATCGGTCGGGCCAGCATGCTCCTACATGTACGGGTACGCCAAGGCTTATGACGATGCGAACATCCGCGGGGTTAGCAACCCGGCCTCGTACACCTGGTGGCTGGATGTAGAAACAGGCAACAGCTGGTCGACGGACAGGGTGGCGAACCGGGCTGATCTGGAGGGCATGTCGGCCTACTTCGCGAGCATCGGTGCCGGAGTCGGCCTGTACTCCACGAGCGCCCAGTGGACGCAGATTGCCGGCACCGTGCCTGCCACAAGCAACTTGTACGCCCAGCGCAACTGGCTTCCTGGTGCCAGCTCGTCGGCCGCGGCCAAACGCAGGTGCTCCGACGCCCCCCTGACCGGCGGAGGAAAAGTCGCCCTAACCCAATACACCTCGGGCAGCTTCGACTACGACATTTCCTGCATCTAAAGAGAGCAGGCCGTTACTCGGGAATACGGAGTTCTTTACGACAATGATCGGGAACATGCGACGCCTCTACCGCACAGAGCTGCCAAGCTCACCAGCACGGCCGCCTGACGTACGACGCGGTAAATCAGTGAGTTGGCCCGGCGGGCACGGGCTGGTGCTGTTAGTCCTTGGGGAGGGCGCGGACTGAGTTGTTGCGTTTCTCGTGGGTGAGCTCGGCCAGTCCCAGTGCTTCCAGCAGCGGTGGGAGGTACATTCCGAACCGTCCGCGGTAGCCTTTCCGCAGCCCGTACCAACCGCCCACTGGGTTCCCGGGATCCCGGCCCCATGCCTCGACGCTGCCTTCCGGGGCCGGCTTCGTTTCATCGGCGGCGCCCAGGGGAACCCAGTCCCCTTGTTCGGTCAGCCACGCATGCAGGTCTTCGATCGCCCGGAGGTGGTATTTCAGGGTGGTTGAGCCCACCTGGCAGACCAGTGCCGGTGGGGCTGCCTCAGGGTCCCGGTACATCTGGTATTCGGATGACCCGGGCGCCGTCACCAGCTGCCACGGATCTGCCATCGTTCCCTCGGACACGAGAACCACGCACCTTCCACGTCGATAGCCTGAGTTTAAGGCCAAAATCGCTAAGTGTGGCGGTGATCAGGCGAATGCTTCGCCCGGGTGCGCGCCGGCAACGGTGGGGCACGACGGCGGCACGCGCCACGCGCAAAAGGTGAGCGCGCGTCGGTGGGAAAGCTGTCGAAGGTGAGCGGGCGTTGGTGGGAGAGCGGCAAGAAGTGAGCGCGCGACTGTGGGAGAGCGGCAAGAAGTGAGCGCGCGTCGGTGGGAAAGCTGTCGAAGGTGAGCGCGCGTTGGGGGATGGGTGGTCGGAAGTGAGCGCGCGTCTTTGGGAGAGCGGTCGAAGGTGAGCGGGCGTTTGAGGGGGCGCACGCTTGACGAGGTCCGCCGGGCCCGCATATCCTGAACGAACGGTCGGTAAATAATTCCGAGCCGCCCGACAGGTCTTTGCATAGGAGCAACCATGGCAGCGCAGAACTTGCAGTCAGTGCCGGCTGAGCTAACCCAAGAAGCGGACGCCGCGGGCCAGGCCCACTTCGACCGCATCATCGCCGAGGACTCCCGGATCGAGCCCCGCGACTGGATGCCGGCGGCTTACCGCAAGACCCTCCTGCGCCAGGTGTCCCAGCACGCGCACTCCGAGATCATCGGCATGCAGCCGGAGGCCAACTGGATCTCCCGCGCCCCCAGCCTGAAGCGCAAGGCCATCCTCATGGCCAAGGTCCAGGACGAGGCCGGCCACGGGCTCTACCTCTACAGCGCCGCCGAGACCCTGGGCCAGTCCCGCGACAAGATGATGGACGACCTCATCGCCGGCAAGGCCCGCTACTCCAGCATCTTCAACTACCCGGCCCTGACCTGGGCGGACATGGGCGCCATCGGCTGGCTGGTGGACGGCGCAGCCATCTGCAACCAGGTCCCGCTGTGCCGCGCGTCGTACGGCCCCTACGGCCGGGCAATGGTCCGCATCTGCAAGGAAGAGTCGTTCCACCAGCGCCAGGGTTTCGAGATCCTGCTGGAACTCTCCAACGGAACTCCTGCGCAGAAGCAGATGGCCCAGGACGCCGTCAACCGCTGGTACGCCCCGGCCCTGATGATGTTCGGCCCGCCGGACGACGATTCGCCCAACTCCAAGCAGTCCATGGCCTGGAACATCAAGCGGTTCAGCAATGACGAGCTCCGCAGCCGCTTCGTGGGCATGATGGTGGAGCAGGTCCGGGTCCTGGGCCTCACCCTCCCCGATGACCAGGTCCGCTTCAACGAGGACACCAAGAAGTGGGAGCACGGCCCGCTGGACTGGCACGAGTTCCAGGAAGTCCTGGCCGGCCGTGGCCCCTGCAACGCCCAGCGCCTTGAGCGCCGGCGGGCAGCGCACGACGACGGCGCCTGGGTCCGCGAGGCAGCCGCCGCGTACGCAGCAAAACAGCAGGCAAAAGAGTCGATGAAGACGAAGGAACACGCAGCATGACACCCCACGGCAACCCGGAACCCCCGGCCAGCTCCGCCACCGAGATCAACCGCGAAGCCCCCAAAGCATCACCAGCGCCGGAGGCGCACCACGACCGCGGAGCGTGGGGCCTCTGGGAGGTCTTCGTCCGCTCCAGCCGTGGACTGAGCCACGTCCATGCTGGGTCCCTGCACGCCCCGGATGCCGCCATGGCCCTCCGCAATGCCCGCGACCTCTACACCCGCCGGAACGAGGGCGTCTCCATCTGGGTGGTCCCGGCGGACGCCATCGCGGCGAGCGATCCCGATTCCAAGGGCTCCTTCTTTGAGTCCCCGCAGGGCAAGGATTACCGGCACGCCACGTACTACACCAAGAGCGAAGGGGTTAAGCACCTGTGAGCACCCCCGAAACCAGCACCCACGAAAACACGGGCCACGGCGACATCTCCACCGGTGTGGCCGGCGGCGACTCCAACGCATCGGCAACAAGAATCACCCCCGGCAACGCCCTGCGCCCGGAGGACATCGCCCTGGAGGTCAAGAGCGGCCTGGTGAAGCCCAGCGGGGACGTCGCCGAGTACGCACTGAGGCTGGGCGATGACGCCCTGATCCTCGCGCAGCGGCTGGGCCACTGGATCTCGCGTGCACCGGAGCTGGAGGAGGACATCGCGCTGGGCAACATCGCCCTGGACCAGCTGGGCCACGCCCGCAGCTTCCTCACCTACGCCGGCGCCGGCATGCCCAAGGAGGACGGTACGGCCACGTCCGAGGATGAGCTGGCCTACTTCCGCCGCGAACACGAGTTCCGGAGCGTCCAGCTGTTCGAGCAGCCCAACGGGGACTTCGCCGCCACCATCGCCCGCCAGTTCGTGGTGAGCTACTACCAGTACGAGCTCTACCGCCGCCTCACCGAATCCACGGACGCCACCCTGGCAGCCATCGCCGCCAAGGCCGTGAAGGAAGTGGATTACCACCGGGACCACAGCAGCCAGTGGGTGCTGCGCCTGGCCGGCGGCACCGAGGAATCCCGCACACGGATGATCCACGGCCTGCGCCTCATGTGGCCGTACGTCAACGAACTGTTCCAGGACGATGACCTGACGCAGCGCCTCGCTGAGACGGGTGCCGCCGTCGCGCCTTCCAGCCTTAAAGGCGACTTTGACCGCCTGGTCACCGCCGTCCTCACCGAAGCCGAGCTGGAGCTCCCGGACGTGCCCGCAGCCCCGGGCGGCGGCCGGTACGGCAAGCACTCGGAGCACCTGGGCTACATCCTCGCGGAGATGCAGGTGCTGGCCCGCGAGCATCCCGGGGCCAGCTGGTGACTGCCATGTACATCTCGGACTTCGAAACCCGGACGCAGACGCCCCGGCAGAAGGCGTGGGACATCGCCGCCACGGTGGTGGACCCGGAGATCCCGGTGCTCACCATCGCGGACCTGGGGATTTTGCGGAAGGTCGACGCCGGCACGGACGGAAGCGTCACGGTCACCATCACGCCCACGTACTCGGGCTGCCCGGCCATGGACGCCATCCGGGACGACCTCTACGCCGCCTTCAAGAAGGAGGGCTACGGGGACGTGCACGTGGACCTGGTCCTGGCCCCCGCGTGGACCACGGACTGGATGACGGAGGCCGGCAAGCAGAAGCTGCAGGAGTACGGCATTGCCCCGCCCAGTGGCCACTCCAAAGCCGGCGGCCACTCCGGCCCCATCCGGCTGAGCCTGGCGGTGAAGTGCCCGCAGTGCAACAGCCTGAACACCAAGGAACTCACCCGCTTCGGTTCCACGTCCTGCAAGGCGCTCTATGTGTGCCAGGACTGCAAGGAACCGTTCGACTACTTCAAAGTCCTGTAAGGAACTCCCATGCCTGTTGTCCGCCAGACCGCCGCCGAAGAGGCTGAGGTGACCGGCCGCCGTCGTCCGTCCTTCCACACCCTCACCGTGCAGGAGGTGCGCCGGCTCACCGAGGACGCCATCGAGGTCAGCTTCCACGTCCCCGCGGAGCTCGCCGGCAAGTTCGACTACCTGCCCGGCCAGTACGTTGCCCTGCGCACCACGCTGCCGGACGAGGACGGCGAGCCGAAGGAAATCCGCCGCAGCTACTCCATCTGCGCCGAGCCGCGCAGCTTCGAGGACGGCACCAGTGAAATCCGCGTGGCCATCAAGAAGGACCTGGGCGGCCTGTTCTCCACTTGGGCCAACGCCGAGCTGAAGGCCGGGGACACCCTGGACGTGATGAGCCCCATGGGCGCGTTCGTGTCCAAGCACGGACGCGACGGTGTGGCCGTGGAGCAGAATGTCATGAACTCCATGAACCACCCGGAGGAGCTGGCGGGGGAGGCCGGGAACTTCGTGGCCATCGCCGCCGGGTCCGGCATCACCCCGGTGATCGCGATCGCCCGGACGCTGCTGGCCGCCAACCCGGAGACCCGGTTCGACCTGATCTACGCCAACAAGGCCGCCATGGACGTGATGTTCCTGGAGGAGCTGGCGGACCTGAAGGACAAGTATCCGCAGCGGCTGGCCATCCACCACGTCCTCTCCCGGGAGCAGCGGATCGCGCCCCTGCTCTCCGGCCGGATCGATGCGGAGAAGCTGCAGCAGCTGCTGGGCACCGCCCTGCACGCGGACGATGTGGATGAGTGGTTCCTGTGCGGGCCGTTCGAGCTGGTGCAGCTGTGCCGGGACACCCTGGCCGAGCGCGGGGTGAAGCCGGAGAACGTCCGGTTCGAGCTGTTTACGTCCGGTAAGCCGGACCGCCCGGAGGGCCAGGCCGGCCGTCCCGTGGTGGTGGACGAGTCCAAGGAGACGTACAAGATCACGTTCAAGCTGGACGGCCTGCAGGGCGAGGTGGCCAGCCCCACACACGCCCGCGAGTCCATCCTGAACGCGGCGCTGCGGGTCCGCCCGGACGTGCCGTTCGCGTGTGCCGGGGGAGTGTGCGGCACCTGCCGGGCCAAGGTGGTTACCGGCAGCGTGACCATGGACGAGAACTACGCGCTGGAGCAGGACGAGCTGGACAAGGGCTACGTGCTCACCTGCCAGAGCCACCCCACCAGCAAGGAAGTCACGGTCGACTTCGACGTCTAACCCGTTTTCACAAGAGGAGCCCCATGATTTCCCTTTCCATCAGCAACGGCATTGCCGAGGTCGTCCTGGACGCACCGCACAAGCTGAACTCGCTGGATGAGCAGGCGCTGCGGGATTTAACCCAGGCGTACGACGACGCTGCTGCCGCCGCCTCGCGCGGTGAGGTGCGGGCGCTGCTGCTGAGGGGAGAGGGCCGGGCCTTTTGCGCGGGCCGGGACATCGCCGGGGTCACCCCGGAGAGCGACGACGCCGCAGCCTACTTGGGCGGGCTGGTGGAGCCGTTGCTGAAGAAGATGGCAGCATTCCCCGCGCCGACGTTCGCCGCGGCCCAGGGCGCCTGCCTCGGCGTCGGGCTGGGGCTGCTGCTGGCCACGGACGTGGTGTACGTGGCGGAGAACGCCAAGTTTGGGTCGCCCTTTGCCAAGCTGGGCGCCACGCTGGATTCGGGCGGGCACTGGTACTTCACGGAGCGGCTGGGCATGCACCGGACGCTGGACCTGATCTACACGGCGGACCTGATCTCGGGTGCCGAGGCGGTGGCGCAGGGCATGTTCAGCCGTGCCATGCCGGCGGCCGAGCTGCTGGACTCCACCCGGGCGATCGTTTCGCGCGTCGCTGCCGGTGCCACCGGGGCGTTCGTTGCCTCGAAGGAGTTGGTGGCGCACATCCGCGACCAGCGCCTGGGCCTGTGGCAGTCCATGCAGGAGGAGAACGAGGAGCAGGCGCGCCTCTGCAAGACCGATGACTACGCGGAGGGTTTCCGGGCCTTCCAGGAGAAGCGCGAACCGAAATTTACCGGGTGACCGTGAAGAATTAAGCCCCTCCTGATGTGCCCAATTTCTACCTGAGGAGGTAGTCGTCGTCTCTGATGACTTTCTTCGCCAAAGGTTCTTCCCGTGGAGCTTCCGATACGTCGGAGTTCTCAAAGGCTTCGTTCAGGGCATCCTCTACGTCGGGTAGTTTGCTCGCCGACTGCTTCGGATCGGGACGGTCCGCCCGGTGGAAGCGGTCCAGCATCGCTCTCAAGCGGTACCTTTCCCTAGCTCGCGCATTGGCTCGCAAGTGGATCTCTTTTTCCGTAACTGCGTCACTTATTGCCAAGAGTGCTTCTTCCTCGGCACGCACCGATTCGTGGTGCAGCCTCGATTTTGCCCGGGCCTTTAGGATCAAAGCTTCGGCGTGTGCCTCGTCATCGACTGCACTCATAAAGGCTGCGTGCCCGGTCTTCTTTGTGATAGAACGGACCAGCTTCAGTACTACTGCCGAAATCTCGAAAGCGAAGATGACCCAGCGCCAGAGGTCTTTCTGCTGAGCGGCAGACTCACTGTAGTAAACGTGGCAGGGTTCGATGGCGTTCGGCGATGCCTCTGCCTGCTGAGTGCCCGTGCCAGGCGGTGTGCCCGTCGAAGTTGAGCTGACGGTTGGATTCACGCAATTGGCTGGCGAAGGAGTCGTCAGCTGCTCCAGGGCTTTCATCCTCAGCAGCAGGCCGGCATCCTCCAGAGTCTGAGGCGCCGTGCTCTTGAGTTGATTCTCTGCTTCGGTCTTTGCTCCACTTTGAACGTAATCACGCGCAGCTCGAACACCGGCCTCGTTATCAATATCTGACTTCTTGGTGTCAACGCTCTGCTGGTTGAGATCTTTATAGGGTCTTACTGCGTTGTCGTAGGCTTCATTAAGCAGTTCTACCTGTTGAGGGCACCCTTGGATGCGGACGGGATAGAGCCGGCCCGCGGCATCAAAGCGGTTGACTGTGTAGTCCCAACAAGCCACACTAACTCCTGCCGCCGCGAGATCTCGAAGCCCGCTTTGCCTGGTTGTCTCTGCTGCGGCGACTGCTGCTGTGGCAGCGACCAGGTCGGATTGCAGCGTTTCCTTGCGCTTCTCGGCGTCATCGATCACTTTTTGTTGCGGCGCTGCCAGGGAGTTTGCAAGCGCGGACACTTTACTGGTGTAGTCGGCGCTGGCAGCAAGTTGATCTACTTTCATTTGTTCATGTATTTCAGTACCGAAAATGGTCAACAGCAAAATCTCGGCAAACAAAAGCGATGTCAGGGATGCAATGATAACCCGAGGCAGGATCTTTAGGGTCTCAATTAAGAAGTTTCCTACCCAACCGAATGAGCGCGACCAATAGTTGCTGTATTGCGTCGGTGAGAAACCTGACGTTGCGTCGGAAACTAGCCACCTGTCAAATCCGAGTATGAGTATAAAATAGACCAATCCCACCACAGCGAGCGGCCCATCGGTGAGTCCCCAAATAATATTGGCCGCCACCGTCAGCGATACGGAACCAATCGTTGCGGAAAGAAGCAGTGAGAATCCGAGCCCAACGTAGTAGTTACGGTCGACTCCCCATCGATTCAAGCGTGCGCGATTGCCGCCGGCTAGGGTTAAGAGCAAATCGCCAAGCAAGTGGAATCCGCCAAGGAACCGGGTATGGAAGCGGCTCATCAGTTTGCCCTCCTCATCGGGGCATCAGGTACATGCATCATGCCTGCCTACTCGGCCGTATCAAATCTGGACGACTTGGCGGGCACCTTGGCTGCAAAGATAACTTGCTGCGATGAACCAGACACGAAAATTCCTTGCCCAGGCTCATACTTGGTCCACGGCCGGTGCTGAAGTGGAACCGAGAGCAGTGATGAGCCCTCGTCGACTTCCAACCGCGGGTTGGGTTGGAGAATTACTGTGGGATGGAAGTTTCCGATCTGATTGGGGCCCAGCCGTTGGTGAGGCATAAACGCCCAAACCAACACTATCCGGTCTGAATCGAGCAATGCCTGAATGACGGAAGGCCATGATGCAGTGTTCGCTCTCTGGTTGACATCGTCAACAAATATCGCGAATCGCCCGCCTATCGAAATAACGGCGCGGGCTCTGAGCAACTTCAGGGCTTCTTCTGCCACGCCGTGAACGTTGTTTCGCACCTCGTTGATCTCTTCTTCGGAGATCACCACAAAGTCAGGGTCAGTTGATCGGATACTTGAAGAGAGGATCGCTACACGCCCGCCGCCGCTGCCGCCACCTCTTAACTGCATTGCAATGGACCGGAGAAGTGATGACTTGCCGGATCTGGCATGGCCGGCCACCAGCAGGGGAGAACGCAGCAGGTCGACCGTGATTGGAGCGCCGGCGATGTCGTCAGTGCCTATGACAATTTCTGACCAGTCACACTCGAAGGTCTCAAGAACAATGGAGATGTCGAGGGCCTCAGGCGCAACGATCGGCCGGTCGAGGTTTTTCAGCTCCGGTGCACTTTGGTTACCCAGATCGTCAAAGAAGACTTGAACAAGGTCTCCATCGGTTGTGTATCCGATGCCCGGTTGCCTTTCATCTACCGGCGTCCCGTACTTTTCGTAGTTCTCCCAGAGACTGATTGTCGAACCTAGATCGGGCCCAATTTCCTGTCCAATACGCGCTACGGAGGACACCGAGAGGGCGAGTGCGATGCCGTAGTCGCGTCCGTAGCGGACCAAGTCGCGAAATTTATCAAACCAGACAGCTGACCTTGAGGCACTCAGTAGGCTCATGAGCCGCTCAAAACCATCGACTAGGAGTAGTACCTGCGGCTCAGAATGGGTGCCTGGCTGCATATTCCGCGAGAGCACACGATGGAATCGGTCGATGGTACGGGTGATTTCCGTGCTGTCTGAGCAGGCGACGAGGTGCCATCCAAGGCCCAGGCGCCGAACTTCTTCTGATAGCGAGCCGCCTCCGTCAACGACAACTACCTGCTTCCGTGTCGTTACAGTCCAGTTCCATCCGAGACTCAGTAGAGAAGTGGTTTTACCGCTTCTCGCCGGGCCACCTACCACAGCTACTCCACTTGTAAAGTCAGCGTGGAAGATGGACTGATCCCCCTGCGCTGGACGATCACGTAGCCCCCACGGCACCGTCCGCATGTGACTGTGACGTTCTGCGGTGTTGTCGAACTCTGGCCGAGGTGTTGGCCGGTGCGCAATCTGCGTGAGAGGAGGCTGCAGATTGACCACGGCTCGCACGCTGTTCCTCTCCACGAAGGACCAAACCTTGCGGATTCTATCTAGTAGTTCTGCTATTTCAGTCGTCGCTGTTGAGGCCTCGGGAGACTGTGCCGTTGAAGCTGGTTCTGGGAATTTCCCCTCCAGCTCCAGCTCCAGCGGTACCAGTTTGACCGTTCTGTCTCGCTTGTTCACACCCGCGGCGACAGGAGCGCCGGCGTACGCCGTCTGGAATTCAAGGATCTTCGCTGTCCCATGCCGGAACAGAGCCCGACCTTGAAGGTGTTTTGGAATCGCCGCCGCTTCCGGGCGCTGGATGATGTTCTCCGACTCTTCGGCGCTCAGGGTTTGCAGAGCGATGCTGGCGTGCACATTCGCTCTAACGCTTCGGTCGACCACGTCAGCCGATGGGCTCTGGGTTGCCAAGACGAGGTGTATTCCCAAGGAACGGCCACGCTGGGCAAGGTCGAGTACCGGGCGTTTGGCCCGCTCATCGGCGTCCTTTACCAGTGTTGCGAATTCATCAAAGATGACCACCAACCGGGGCAGCACCGCCTTGCCGGTAGCGTCAGAGCTGATCCGGGCACGATAAGTTTCGTAGTTGGCCGGGTTGCCGCAGCCCCGGTAAATATGCATTCTCCGTTGAATTTCTGAGCGCAGGAACGCAAGGGCGCGATCCACGTGCGGCCCGTCGAGATCAGTGACGTGACCCACAACATGAGGCAAATCCGAGAAGATCTGGAATGTGGATCCGCCTTTGAAGTCCACGAGGAACAGTGCAACTTCGTCTGGGCTGTGGTGTCGCATGAGAGAAGCAACGAGCGTCTGCAGTAGCTCGCTCTTGCCTGACCCCGTAGCACCGCCGATCAGCGTGTGCGGGCCATGAGTGACGAGGTCGAATTCAAAAACACCTTCCTCGGAGATTCCAAGGGGGACCACCAGGTGCTCGACGGCGGACCCTTCGGTCCAGACGACGTCTGTTACCGCTCCCAGGCTCGACAAGGGCACCTTTGTCGGGATGCTGGCGCTGGCCCCCGTCACGCGGGGATCATAGAGCGGAGCCAGTTGCGACGAAATGCGAAATGCGTCTGTATGGACGCGGTTGAAGAAAACTTCCTGGGACAGCCCTTCGGTGCTGTTAGCCAGGCTGGCCCTGATCGCATCCTCGGAGGCGTCAACATCGTTGGGGATGTGGAGCCATGAGGTCACCGACTTACTGAGCAAAGGGCGTCCTGTCCCCAGCCAGAGCAGGTGTACCGCGCCTTTAGAGGCCTCAAGCACATCCTGTAACAGTCCCTGATCTAATTCCGCAGATTCGTGCACTACAAGAACAGCATGGTGTCGTAAGTTCTCTGTTCGCTCCTCTCGCTCTTCGGACAACAATTCGAGGAGCGAGCGGAGGAATGCGTTCCCTGCTTCGCTTCCCCGGGTGATCCGGGTGGCAGGCATTAGACGCGATCCAGATCGAATGTGTGGAAGCCATTTCATCCACTCAATAAGTTCGCTTGTCTGTGTGCTTCTCGGCCCCAGAAGGGCAAGCGCCAAAACACCGGGCGAATGGGAGCAAACCAGCTGAAGGATTGCGTCCGTGACCGACGCCCGCACTTGGCTCCAAGGGCCGATGATGCCGTAGTTCTGCTCGGATAGATTTACGAGCGCTGGAACATCCCTGAGATTCGGCCGGACATACTCCCGCGTGATGATGCGGTGGGCGTTCCCGGCCAGCTGGCGAAACTCCCGATCGTTGATGTCCACGCCCGGCTCCAGTTCTATCTGATACCGGCTCAGTGGTTCCATGTCCCCAACGCGAATCTGTAGGAAGTCGGGGTCTATGTGGTCTCGTACCCATAAACCGCTGAGTCGACGGTAGGCCTGGAGCGTCCAGTATTCAGTCGGGGGAGCCTGGATCCGCAGTTTCATTTCTTCAACCCCAGCAAATTCGGTGAGCTTTTCAAACGCATCACCGCTGGTTTTAAGCCACTCCTTGGTTGCCTTTTCGTGTTCCCGCTGCTGGCGCTTGGAAGCCGATCGCCACGTCCACCAGATCGGTATCGCCACCAGGGGACTGATGAGAACGAAGGCCCAATAACCAGAAAAGACAGCAAGGCCTGCGGCCATAACCAGGCTCGTCAGGACCGGAACAAAATCGAGCTTGGGCGCCTCGGGAGCCTGCGGGCGCTTGGCTACTCGGCGGTAGCGCTCCGGCAACGCTTCAAGCCGGGGAAACCCTTGACGTGCACTCGGCTCGAACTTGACTCTGCCCGACCGAGGGTGGGCAGCCAGGCCCTCGTAGGATCGAATGGACAAAATGATTCGGGGATCTGATTCGCCGTGCCGTGTCAGTTCAACGATTGCGCCGGGGGTCAGTTTGTGTTGGCCCGCTTTTACCCTGTTGCCGCTTATCGATACCACGCCGACTTCGTCCGGAATGTCGACCAGTGCGTGCGACCCCATCGACGTAACACCGATTTCACTCGTTCCGAGTAGCTGATCATCAACTATCACGTCAGCATCGAACGAGAGCGCACCGTAAGTGACACGCCGGCCCAAGGGTAGCTTCACAACTCTGCCCTTTTGCGTACCACGTTCATCCACCAGGTATAGGGCATCCGAGTCGGATGCATCGTTGAGCTCTTCGTCTATGACCAGGTCCGATGCATTGCGGTCGACGCGTGGCTGGGTTCTGTCTTCAAAGAACAGACAACTTCCGTCCGTAAGACCGCAGTGCATTAGAAGCCCGGTCTCTGGAAGGTATCCACCCCGCATGACGCTCACGCCGAGGTCGGTCTTGGTGCTCAGGCTCTGGTAGTAGAGGCCCATCCTCGAATGAGACTGAACCTCAAGCCACTCCGGGGGAACCACCGAGGGATCCTGCTGTAGGGCCTCGATGAGTTCCCGGACGGTCGAATCGGCCAGGTAGGTGACGTGTCGATCGACTGATACCGTGCCAGCGGCGCTTGAGAGGTTGACGTCGAACCTAATGTTCAATTCGAGCACTTGCTGTCCATCGGATTCATGCTGCAGCAAGGGTTTTCCAATCTCGTAAAGAGAAATCAGCTCTTATCAGAGCAGGAACGGTCAGTCGGCCAGTACGAACCACGACGGGATGTTTCTTTGCTCTCTCGGGAACTTCTCGAGTTCTTCCTGGAACGTCGGGGCGCCAAGAGGAATGCGCCACCGCGGCTCACCGTAGTCGAAATGCATGTCCAAATAGCCTGTTCGCTGCATGACTCCACTGATGCCGAACCAGGTTCCTTCACCGGGTTCGTACATGTGGCTTCGCATACGTTGCAGAGCCAACCAAAGCTCCACTGGTGCAGCGACTTCCTCGACGTCTCCGTCGCTGAGTCGGATGGCTACGGAATCCTGTTCGCCATACTTGCCTAGAAAGCGGGCCTCGAACGATATCTCGGTCCAGTCAAGTGCGTCCGCAAGATCCATAAGAGCTCGACCTGCGTCCTCTTGTTCGCTTCGAATGTCCATCATGGTTTTCGCTCGTTTCCGGGGCCTAATCGTTCAAGAACATTGCTGATAGGGATTTCCCCCCATCAATCTTGTACTCAACGATAAATTGTGAGGGACGCGCGCTTTCCGGGCTGTAAAGCATGCGTACCTTTACGTCGACGGTATGGGGCGGTGCGGCATTGACAAGGTTTTTCCACTGCGTTTCGAGAGCGGCGTATGCGCCGCCTGGCTGATTCAATTGTCTGCTCATTGCAACCAAGTTAATTGAGTCCCCGGGGCCGCCGAACTGGGCACCGAAGATATGTCCCCCTTGGTCTCCCACGAGTCGGTCCGATCCTCCCGCCGCACTCTGGTAGTTTTCGTTCCGTCGAAGGTAATTCTCGCCAGGATCGATGGTTCGTTCGATCCGGGCCCCGGCTTCGGTAACGCGGCCTGCGTTGTCTGTGATGTAGACATACTTTCCGTCCACCAGATATGTCGAATTTGGTTCCGGGGTGCGAAGCGCTGTCGGCCACTCTTGGTATTTGCGTCCGGAAGTCGCTTTCAGTATTTCTTGGCCACGGCCGTCAAGCTTTACAAGCCCGATCCTTGACGCCGCAGCGTCCGCAGCGGCAGCGCCACGGGCCCCCTTGGTGACAAGGCCAGCCAACTTCCCTCCAGCAAGCGACAGGAGAATCCCGGTTGCCATTTGTCCCATTGCAATCGCGGGATCCTTCTTCCACGCATCGACATCAATGATGCCTGTGAACATCTGACCCACAGTGCCCAGCGGGTCTTCCCGGAAGGCATGGGCCAAGCCCGTAGCAGTCTCAACGGGGTGGGTGGCGGCTTGGACAACTTCGCCGACTGGCTCCCCCACTACTTTGTTGGTCGCGCCAACCAGCTCGTGGCCAAAAGCCGCCCACCATGCGCCGCTATTGACGGCCACATCACTCGCGTAGTCTTCCGACATCGCAGTGGCAGCATCGACGGCGGCTTTGGAATGCTCAATTTTGCTTATGACGGTCCGTTCAATCCCGGTCATTCGGGATGTCAGGTAGGCAAATCGCTGTTCGTCGGCACTGACGCCAAAGGAGAACTCCAATGCCGGGGACTTGTGAATGAGCTGTTGCCGTTCCTTGGTGAGAAGGTCATATTCTGAGCGAACGCTGACTAGGTAGGCGGCGACGTTCCGCAATTGGTCGCTCGCCTTGGCGAGAGCGTCCGCCGCCCTGTTGCACTTATTCGCAATTTTCTCGTTGAGCCGGCGGACTTCGTCAGCAGCGACGCTCTCCCATACTCCGGGAAACCCATGCGCAAGAGTGTCGTGCTGCTGCGCGGCTTCGCGCGAACGACGCTGGGAGTCCAGGAGGTACTCCGCTGCATTCAAAAAACCGCTTGCGGAGGGGATCCTGCCGATGACTGCCATGTGGGCCTACGATCCGCGGAACGCCGATGCGCCGGCAGAGTCCATTTCCGATACGGCAGACGCATATTCCGTAATAAATTCAGACACGCTCCTTGACGAGTCTCGGATGCGAAGCAGGTCCATGGACCAGCAGGTATTCAGCTTTGCGACCGCACTGACAAGACCAGCATCATATGGACTTCCTGACAACTCCCGCGACACTGCTGTCTGAGCCCTGTCGAGGTCTAGTGCAGCAGCGAGGGGACTTTCACTGGCTACTGCTTGTTGATTGGCCAACGCTTGGAGTTGGTCGGTGTTGACGATGAACACCGTCGGTTATTGCCTGAGCGCCGCGGCGCCTCGCTGGTTGACTTCTTCAAAGTTGTCAACGATCGTCGCCACAGTGTGTCCAAGTCCTTCCAAAGCGGCCGAAAGTTCCTTTTGGGCGCGCTGGTAGCGATCGTACGCATTGGTGTACTCGGAGGCGGCTTGTCCTGTCCAAACAGCCGATGGTTCCGCGCGGGCACTCAGTGATCCAAGGGCAGCTACCTGCTCTTGCGATCCGGCTTTGAGCGCGGCGGCCAAACTTTTTGCGCCGTCGTAGTCGAGAGACAGATGACCCACTTTTCCTCCTAGTTTGGGACTGCTTGCATCCTCGCATTGTGGCGGCGACTGGACAATGACAGAAACAAAAATGATTAGAATATTAAGTCTTTGCCCGGATAGCGGTTGAGAGTTTGGCTTATTTGGGGCTGAACGGACCCTAAAACTTGATTCAAATTTGCGCTTAATCGCGAAACCTTGAGCTTTTCGGCGTGGTAGACATCCTGCTCGGAGAAGGCGGCTATCCGGACCACGGTGCTGTCTGCTGTTGGGGATCCCCGGGTGTCTCCAGCCCCAGAAGCTTTCACCCGTACCGAGCGCTGGGCCGGCTACCGTTGGTCGTGGTGAGAATTGCCTTTCGTTGCCTCTGATTTGTATGGTTCAGCTATGACTATGGGGAGAGCTATCACCAAAGCCGTCATTCCTGCTGCCGGATTGGGAACTCGCTTCCTGCCCGCCACCAAGGCAATGCCGAAGGAAATGCTGCCGGTTGTTGACCGCCCGGCCATCCAGTATGTGGTCGAGGAAGCGGTGGATGCCGGCCTCACCGACCTGCTGATGATCACGGGCCGCAACAAGCGTGCCCTGGAGGACCACTTCGACCGCGAGCCCGGCCTGGAGGCTGCGCTGGAGGCCAAGGGGGACAAGGACAAGCTGGGCATGGTGGAGTACGCCTCCAACCTGGGTCCCATCCACTACGTCCGCCAGGGCGAGGCCAAGGGCCTGGGCCACGCCGTGCTCTGCGCCCAGCAGCACGTGGGAGACGAGCCCTTCGCTGTGCTCCTGGGTGACGACCTCATCGATGAGGCAGAGAACCTGCTGGGCACCATGATGGACGTGCAGCAGAAGACCGGCGGTTCGGTCATCGCCCTGATCGAGGTTGACCCCTCACAGATCAGTGCCTACGGCTGCGCGGACATCTCGGTTGTTGAAGGCGAGGACTATGTTCGCGTCAACAGCCTGGTGGAGAAGCCGGCCGTCGCTGACGCACCGTCCAACCTGGCCGTGATCGGCCGCTATGTGCTGCACCACTCGGTGTTCGGCGTCCTGGAGAACACCGCTCCGGGCCGTGGCAACGAGATTCAGCTGACCGATGCCCTGCAGACCCTCGCCGCCGGCGAGGGCGAAGGTTCGGGCGTGTACGGTGTGGTCTTCAAGGGCCGCCGCTATGACACCGGTGACAAGCTGAGCTACCTCAAGGCTGTCATTACGCTGGCGTCGGAGCGCGTGGAGTTCGGCGAGGACCTGAAGACCTGGATGAAGGGCTTCGTCGGATAGCTCTGGCGTTCTATTGCTTTTGGGAGGCTCGTTGCCGGATGGCGGCGGGCCTCTCTTTTTGCATGGCCACAAGTGCCACCAGGGCGCCGATGACAGCACCTGACGTGTTGGTCATGACATCTGACGGGCTTGCAAAGCGGCTGTGAAGAAACAGGAACTGCCCCAGTTCGATGCAGCCGGAAACGAGCATTCCGAAGGCTCCGATTTGCCACCATTTTTTGTGGGGAAATGCCAGGGCGGCAACGAAACCAACAGGAATGAACAGGCCAACGTTGGCGGACCGTTCCACAAAGTCGTAGTTAAACCAGCGGGGAATGCCGTGGTGGTGGAGGAAATTCAAGACAATGCCCAGCTGCCCTGAGACGGGCTGGTCCACGGGTGTGGGCCAGAAAGCGACGAGCGCCAGCGGAACCACCATGGCCGCGAGGATGAGCTGCCACAGCCGGTGGTTGTTGAGGATTCTCAAATGGGCCTCAGGACGTCCGTAGAAGGGCAAAAGCGGCGGTGGCGAAGGCGCAGGCCGCGAGGAGAACGAGGAGGGCGTAGCCGAGCACCTGTGGGCGGGGGAGTGGGACGGAAAAGTCGTATTCGCGTGGTGCCCTGCGCCAATGTCTCCCCATAGCCCTAATAGTTACCACAAAAAAGCGTTGCTTTAGCTTGTCGAAGTCAAGGTTGCGGGAACCCGCAGCATGAACCCAAAAGCAAAAGGTGGGTGCATCTCCGTTTCCGGAGATGCACCCACCTTCTTTGGTGCTAGGAGTTGCTGCGGTTAGGCGGCAACCTCAGCCTTGGCGCGGCGGCGAACCACCACAACGGAGGTTGCACCGGCGGCCAGTGCGCCTGCGCCCACCAGGGTCCACAGGATCAGGCCGGAGTCGGCGCCGGTGTTGGCCAGGCCGCCCGTGTTGGCCAGCGGCGCGCCGCCGGTGGTGCCGGCAGCGGTGCCGCCGGTGTTGGCGAGTGCAGCTGCCACGGTGACGGTGACGGGACCGACGGTCACACCGGAGGTGTTGCCCTTGGCGGTGATGCTGTAGGTGCCAGCTTCACTGATTGCCAGGGGGATGGAGATCTTGCCCTGGGCGTCAGCAGTGGCGCTGAGCGTCTGCGGGGCCTGGAAGACAGGAATTGCTGCGGAGACTGCGGTACCGCCAGCGTTTGCTGCGCCGGTAGTGGTCACAGTGATGGTGATGGTGACAGTCTCACCGGGAGCGAAGCCCTGTGCGGTGAAGACGAAGGTCTGGCCCGGTGCCGGCGTTCCGTCCGAGACACCAACTGCCGGCGGAAGTGCCGGGTAGGTTGCGGCCATGGCGGGCGCGGAGCCAACGAGTGCGATTGAGCCGGCAAGTGCGATTGCGGCGAGTGTTTTCTTCATGTGTGTCCCCCCGGAGACGTTTCAGTTTTGATTACCCGATTTTGGGGAAATGTCCCCTCCACACGAGACCATGTGCAGAACTACGGATAGATATCCCAGATAGAAGGTACCATCCCGGATACGGTGTAACCAACCTCAATCCAGTCGGTTTACATAGTGTTAACGCGGCCGTCACTGGCCCTGATCGCAGGACGCATTTTCGGTTGGGAGGATGACGTCCTTGACATGCTGGACGGTGGGTGTGACAACCACGTTAGGTTCCGTGTGCTGAACGATCTTCCCGAAAGTGAACTCCACCGTTTGGCTTTCGCCTGGCGCAAGCTGCTGAGCAACGACGCCTACCGGCCGGTTCGCGTGGATGTAGGGAGCAAAAGGAGTCTTCTGTCCGTCAATCATCGCTGACTCCACGTTTGCCTGTGCGGGTCCGTAGGCGACGACATTTGTTTGGACCGTGCCCGGTGCGATACCAAAAGCACCTGCACCCGTGACATAGGCCGGAAGCGAAGTGGCAGCATCGGCAGGTGCTGTATTAGTGCTGGTAACACGTACGGTGGTTTGCTCGTAGCCGTCTGCCGGGCACTCCTTAATGAGCTTGACGGTGCGTTTGACGTAGTAGTCCATCTTGGCGCCCGTCCCGTCGTTGAAGTAGACGCCAAACTGGGCAGGAGACACGCTGGGGCCGGAGATGGAGCCGCTAAGTGCGTATTTGGAAATGACGGACTGCTCGGATGCGTTGGAGGACCAGACGAGGACTCGTCCTTCTTCCGTTCCGCGGGTAACTCCGCTGATAAGTCCTTTGGCTTCGCCCTTACCGCTAGATAGTGCGGAGAAGACTTCTTTTGCCACGCCGGCGAAATATGCGTCCTGTTGCTTAGGTTGCTTTATTTTCGCGTAAACGTCAGAGAGGAGCGTCGGTACGACATTGTCACCGGTGAGCGCCGTGGGCAAGCCCGATGCCTTGATCGCTGCCAGTTCGGGGCCATTGACTGAAACAGGTCCTGTGGATTGAAGGATGTAGCTCAGGACCAGAGGATCGATGGAAATGACTCCATCCACACGTTGCCCGGTTTTTCTTTCCCACATTGCTTGGGCGCTACTCGCAGCAGTTGGAAAATCAGGGGTGAGATTCACGTCCTGTAAGTACTTCCCAAGTCGCGTCGAATAGATCTGCTGCTGTTGCGGATCCACGGGTAATACTGGGGCCATGACGCCGATGTCGCCAGCGCTGCCCTGAGCACCTAGGGAAAGCTTCCCGTGATCCAGAGTGAGAACCGCGAGGGCGCCCGGGATTCCACCTGAAGCCCGCACCTCGGCGTTGTTTTGGATCATGAGAAGGTAATTTCTCGCGCTTTCAGCGCCAAGCATCGCCGGGGCTATGTTTGCTGCGTCGGCGGCCGAACTTAGTGCACCACTGGCAAGCTTCAGTTCTGCCGTAGCGTCCTCCAGCGGTTTGGCTACTTGGGGGAGAAGCTGGCCTGAATCGATTTCATCGAGCCTCTGCGCCGAAGCGCGAACGGCGTAAGCAGACGATGCCACGGTCGGGGCAGCTGTCCGAATTGGCTCGAGGTTCGAGCCGGTGCCGCTGGGTATTAGGGCATCCCAATTGAGGGATTCATAGACACGGACAAGCGGCGTCAGGCCGAGACTGGCAACATCGTCGGCCGATCTGGCCACCTCCGAAATTGCGCTGAGGTTGGGGCCGACCCACGGGAGTCCGGAGGCGAGAGCCCAAACGGGATCTCCCGCATCCATCCGGGCCTGGGAGGTGTGCCCGCGCAACTCGGAGACAGTATTTTCAGCCGCATTGGAATCCGACGCGACAATCTCCTGTTTGAGCTTCGGGATCAGCACGGAGGCTGACTCTAAGTGCGACTTGATGGAGTTCGCTTTGACACCCAACCAAACTACGCAGCCGCATATGGTTAGCACCAGAACCACAAAGGCTAGACCGAGTTTCAGAAGGAGCCTGCGCCTAGGCCTACGCTCCTGTCGCCTGACGCCGCTCCGGTGCACCGGCGGCTGAGCTTCGAAAGTCTCTTTGTCGCTCATGGTCAGGGACGGCCGAGGCCGCGAAAAGTCCAGCCAGCCGCCCGCCATTTGCTGGAGTCCAAGGCATTCCGCCCGTCCAAGATTCTTGTCGCTGAAACGAGGGTCGCCGCCTCGTACGGGTCAAGGTCGCGGTACTCTGGCCATTCAGTTAGCAAGAGAATCGCATCGGCCCGTCGCAGGGCAACCTCCGTAGATTGTTCGTAGTGAAGTTCCGGGAATCGACGCTCTGCGTTTCGAAGAGCCTCAGGATCACTCACTGTCACCACTGCTCCTTGAAGTTGCAACTGAGCAGCAATGCTAAGAGCAGGCGAGTCGCGCACGTCGTCACTTTCCGGTTTGAAGGCTGCCCCGAGGACTGTTATGCGCTGCCCCAAGAGAGTGCCGCCGCAAAGCTCACGCGTGAGTTCAACGACCCGGGTCCGGCGACGCATGTTGATCGCATCCACTTCGCGTAGAAACGTCAATGCTTGGTCCGCGCCCAGTTCACCAGCACGAGCCATAAAAGCTCGTATGTCTTTAGGAAGGCAGCCGCCTCCGAAACCGATGCCTGCGTTTAGGAATTTTCGACCAATCCGGTCATCCATGCCGATGGCGTCGGCCAGAAGGGTTACATCCGCACCTGCTGCGTCGCAGAGTTCCGCCATGGCGTTGATGAAGGAGATTTTGGTAGCGAGGAAAGAATTCGCCGCCGTCTTCACCAGTTCGGCCGTGGGCAAATCCGTAACCAGCCGCGGTGAACCTGCCTCCAAGGGTATGGAGTACACCTTGTCTAAGACTTGAACCGCGTGATGGTCTTCTGATCCGTCTTCCACCCCGTATACAAACCTGTCCGGTTGGAGTGTGTCTGCTACCGCGTGCCCTTCACGGAGAAACTCCGGGTTCCACACAAGATGTGCCCCGGGCTGGGCATCCTGGACGGTCGTGGCAAGCCGCGCTGCGGTTCCTACTGGCACGGTGGATTTTCCAACCACAACGTCGCCCTCGTCCAGATAAGGAATTAGCTCGTTGGCTGCCGCGTCTACATATGCTAAGTCAGCGCCGTTCTCTCCCTTCTTTTGGGGAGTGCCAACGCAGATGAAATGCACGCTGCTTCCCTTCACTGCAGACATATCAGTCGTGAAGGTTAACCTGCCCGTAGACTGCACCTCGCGTAGCAGTTCTTCGAGCCCCGGTTCAAAGAAAGGGGCACGCGCCGAAGATAACTCAGAGATTTTACTCTCATCGACGTCTACGCCCACGACCTCATGCCCGAGCTTGGCCATGCAAGCCGCGTGGACAGCTCCAAGGTAGCCGCAGCCGATTACTGAAATTCGCATATATTGCCTTCCCCAAATGCCAAGGTGGCTGATCTTCCGCTAGAGATACGACCGATATCGGTCAGACTGCTCCAGTGCTTTTGAATACTGCCTTGAATGTCTTAAACAGAATGATGATGTCGCCCATAAGCGACCAGTTCTCGACGTAGTACAGGTCCAGGCGAATGCTCTCTTCCCATGAGAGATTGGATCGCCCGCTAACCTGCCAAAGCCCGCTCATGCCCGGGCTGACGTACAACCGTCTATGCGCCGCATCGTCGTAGAGTGCAACCTCGCCTTCGCGCTGCGGCCGAGGTCCGACGAGACTCATGCTCCCCTCTAGCACATTCAGTAGTTGAGGAAGCTCGTCGAGAGAGTACTTGCGAAGTATGCGGCCAATGGGCGTTATACGTGGGTCATTATCGATTTTAAAAAGGGGAGTATCGCTGGATCCTTGGGCATGTAGCAGCGCCTCTAGTTCTGCGTCCGCGTCTACCCTCATGGAGCGAAATTTCAGCATTGAAAATGTGCTGCCTCGTATGCCGATGCGGTCTTGGCGATAGAAGACGGGGCCATGGTCCGTTAGACGAACAAGGAGGGCAAGTATCAGAAAGACGGGCGACAAAACGATCACGAGTACACCAGCAACCATGACGTCGAAGGTCCGTTTCGTGGCCTTCTTGCCACCTGTTAGCTTCGGAGTGGAAACGTGGATCAGTGGAAGCCCGGCGACCGGCTGAGTGTGTATCCGCGGACCTGCTACGTCAGTCAAAGCGGGGGCTAGGATCATGCCGATATCTCTAGCTGCAAGCTCCCAGCCAAGCCGCCTGAGATCTTGCGGGTGCAAATTAACACCCGCCGAGATGGCAACCGCATCCACGTCTGCCGAAAGTATTGCTTCCAGGATTGAATCAAATTCAGTACTCACCCCCGAAACAGGTACATCAAGGCCGGCGAGAGTAGTTACGGACGCTGTGGCGCCGGGAAGGTGGGCAGCGACGGGGGTATAGCCCGCACTGGGAACGCTGCGCAACGAAGTCGCCAGATGGGCTGCTGAGTACGGTCCTCCGATTATCAAAACTTTCGAGCTACTCTTGCCGAATTTTCTCTCGATGCTGAGGTGCTGACGGACGAGCCATCGTCCGACAAGCAGTCCCACTAGGCCCGCCGGGAAAGCCAGTCCAACGAATCCGCGCGCGGTGTCAATGCGCACCGCATAAGAAACAATGGCGACAAGACCGAAGAGCCATAGCGAGCTGGATAGAACACGCCGGTACTCCTCGGAACCCGACCCGAGTACTCGGGGTTCACGTGACCCCCAGACTCCAAGCATGAGCCACCAAGCTATGACCAATATCACCGAAAGGGTTGCGTAGTCCAAGTCACTGGCACCGGCAACGCCGTTTTCCGTGAAGCCAAATCGGACGCCGTACGCGCCGGCAACTGCCCAGATGATGATTCCTGCGTCCAAAAAACCTAGTCGCTGCGCATATTTGCGGCGCCAGGAGCCCTTAATTATCTTGCGCCCCAACTTCCCCCACCTTTGTTCTCGTGCTGTGAGGATCATACTGTCTTAAGCTTGTCTGATCGGACTCAGCATCCCCTCAGGTGTAACGCTTGTGCGTCGAACCTGTCATGGATTAACCAGCAACCCTCCAGCCAGGGGGGGGCGGCTTGCTCGCTCAGGCTTGAGCTAAATCCTCGACGCACCGGATGACATCCTGGGCTGTCGCGTTCAACTTTGTACGAATTTCGCTGCGACGTGCCTCTCTACAAAGAGCTTCAAATAGCAAAGGTTCAGTAGAAATTCGATGCAGCGCAGCGCCCATGTCTTCAGCTGAGACGGCGGTCGAAATCCCACCACCATATTCAAGTATTTCCACCGTGCCGCCCACACCATAGGCAATAACGGGGCGCCCAACGAGTATGGCTTCCGCAGTCACTTTGCCGAAGCCCTCATTGCGCGAACAAACTAGGGCAAAATCGGCCCCAGTATACACACTGATCATGTCGGAAACAGGCCCACGATATTTCACGCAGTCAGACAATTGCAGTTCGCGTATGAGTGACTTTACATCGTCAACGTCTTGGGGTTTGCCGTGGCCAAAAATTTCAAGTGAAATATCCGTCCCAAGATCTTTTGCCACTTTGATTGCTCGTATTGCGTCAAGTTGGCCTTTCTCAGGGCTGACAGTGCCGCACATTACGGCTCGGTGAGGCTTCCGCCCGAAAGTCATTGAGTTGTCTGAAAAATCAAGAAACCGCTTACTTACTTGTGGGTATATTACGCGATTTGGATAACCATACTGGCATGCAACAAAATCTGAAATACAAATTACACGAGATGCCCAAGACGCGATAAGTCTTCGTATTAAACTCTTTGGCAGAGCCGACTTTATCATAGGGTTGCTTATCAAACTCTCACGAATCAACTGAAGGACAGGGATTCCTAGTATGCGCGCAGCCATTAAAGGTACGGGCGAGACGCTGCTATTTACCACCACAACGTCATAGCCCCCCGACCGAATTAGAGTGACGTACCCAGGAACATCCAGTGCAGCCTGTAGAGTCCGTACGGTCCCGACTACGGGAGAATATCGCCTTCCCATCCATAGACGATTTCTACGGATAAGAACTTCGAATGAGCCGGGCACGTTTTGGATTTCCGTCACAAGGGGCCCGTGGTCTGGAAGGACCACAACCCCTGTGTGGCCTCGACTGGCGGCCTCCCTAACGAGGTGTAACAGGCTCTGCTCTGCCCCGGCAAGTCCGGAGCTGTGAGAAGCAAATAGGATCTTCACTGAGGGTTTCCCCCCTTAGTCAGGTCAAATAATGGGCCAGTTACTCCCATAACACCGTGATATATACCTCGCGTGATGGCCCGAAAATTATTTGGATGCCTCAGCACGGACCGCAAGGCCATTCGAAACAAACCTGGACTAGACAGGTAAGCAGTACGCCCGAAGTGTTTTCGTAGAAAAAGCACTTCATTTCGAAATGTGTAGTACATACCGGACGAAGAGGTGCCGGAGAGTGAACCGCCTCGACGATGGATTAATGCCGAATTGCAATTGTATTTAATTCGAGCGCCGGATGAAGTTACTCGGTAACAGAAATCAAATTCTTCTTTGTAGTGAAAGAATCGCTGGTCCATGTAACCCAATGATTCCGCAGTAGCCAGTTCAATTAGTATTGCAGCCCCGGAAACGACATCAACCTCATGACCCTGGCCGCAGGACGTTTCGCAGCGGAAAGGGACGACCTTTCGACCATGTAGATTGGCCGCGGATATGTAGGATTCGCCGAAATCGGTTACTTGGGCCGTGCCTACGACGGCGTAACCTTTGGATGCCTGCACCATGTCTTCAATGACGCTGGCGGTGGGTGCGGTATCTGGATTCAAAAGGAGAACGTGACTATAGCCCTGCGCCCTAGCCCAGCGCATTCCAGTATTCATACCTCCGGCATAGCCCAGGTTCATGCCTGTTTGAATCACGTGAACATCGGGGTAGTGATTCTTTAGCGACGAAGCCTCAGAGATGTCGCTTGATCCATTATCGACGACGCAAATGCTCCATTGAGTATCTTTTAGGAGATCAACCACCTTTGCGGTGTCCTCAATGGAGTTCCAGTTCAGAACTAAAATGCATAGGCTATTTTCCCCCAAAGCACTTAACCTCTCTTTTTATGGGCATCGACACACCGCGAAGGAGACCGGCCCCTACTGCTTTTGCGCCATCCAAGTTACCTTTTGCAAGTGCTACAAGCATATATACAATCCGGCTTATAACAAGTATAGGGAGTCTTTTTGGGTAGAATTTTCTAAAGAAAATAACGCGACTCTTTGTAGATTCCAGAAATGCTACCCTTGACTTAGTCCTTATATTATTTGTGCTACCAGTGGTGAGCCCCTGGTCGTGTTCGACTGAAACGCTTTTTAAGGTCCCCAAATGGATGCCTAATTCGATCGACCTGAGTGTCAGATCGGCTTCTTCCATGAATAAGAAATAGTTGTCATCGAAACCGCCGGCCATCTTCCACGTGTCCGCGCGTGACAATATCGAGTGGCCCCCGGGGTAGCAGACGCTAAACTTTTTTATTGAAGGTTCCTGATTGAAACTTCGTTTAGCGCGTCCAGTCAGTGTGCTGATTTCACCGAGGCCATAAGAGGGCTGCCCGGCTTCGACAGTTAGTGTTGACCAAAGGGACGACTGGCTTTTGGCTACTTCTTGGAGCAGCTCGGGTGCTGTCCCGTTCACAGTAATATCAGGATTAAGGACCCATACGACACTTGCCCCCCGCTCCAAGAGCCGATTGACTCCCAAGTTGTTGCCGGCGCCATAGCCTAGGTTGCTTCCTGCGTCGAGCACCTCGACGCAGAGTCCGTTCACTGAAGAGTTCTTTGCAAGTAGGACTAGCTGCTTATGTTCAAGCTGGGCCTCATCTTGACTATTGTCAACGATCGTTACAAGAACCTTCGTGGTGCCGGCGAAATCTTGAAGAGATCGGAGTAAGTGAGCCACGCTTGCACAAGAAAAATAGTTGACGACCGATATGCCGAGCAGATACTGATGTTCATCGCTAGGGCTACAGACATCTATCGACTGACTATTCATGATTGTTCCAGCCTAATCATAGGTTTTTTGAAAGAAAGATGCGACCGTATCGCCAACGCAGGTTCGGACTAGTTGCCCATCCATGAACGAAGATTCGTGCTGAAGGACTCTTCGGAGAACATAGCAGCCTTCGCTTTCGCTTCGGTCATGTCCTTGCCGATGACTGAATTTATGGCTTCTGCGATCTCTACACCATGAAAGGATTCCACTGCAGAACCACCGTTCAAAGCACTAACGCTTTCGACAGCGCCTCCCAGCGCATTTACCACCACCGGCGTTCCCAGAGCCATCGCCTCGACGGGCAAAATGCCAAAGTCTTCGATAGGAGGAAAAAGGAACACCTGCGCCCTTTGGATGAGTGCAAAGAGAAGAGCATCGGACGGTGAGCTTACAAAAGATACTGGGATGGATACGTCCTGAGCAACCTTTCTAAGGAATGTCTCCTCCGGTCCCGCGCCAGCCAAAACTACAGGTACCTTTGCCGCCTCCCCTGCGGCGATAACATTCTCCAACTGCTTGTAAGCAACGAATCGCGATGCTCCGAGTATGTAGTCCGCTGGGAGGCTTGAGAGTACCTCCGACTCGGCTGCGGTGAGAAGATCCGTCCAGGACTCGCGCGATTGGAGTTTAGCTATTGCAACGGGGGGATAGATGACAGTTGCATCTTGGTCCCAAGTGTCGCGAATTCGCTTCTGTATGAAGTTACTATTCGCTGCAAAGGTGGCTCCTTCTGAGGCGCGTTTTCGATCAAGGCTCTGGAAGGCTGGTGAGATAAGACGGCTGATTCTTGATTGGCCCCGTTGGTCCAGTTCGGGCACCCAAATATATCTTGCCGGTGTATGAATATACGCAAATATTTTCGAACTTTGCCGACTAGTTTTGGTTCCAACATGGTGCGCGAAGAGATGTGAACTAACGAGCGTCCAATCATAGGCCTCGAGTTCAACACTACTCCAGATCGGCGGCATGAAAGGAAGGGCTACGGCTTTGTTTTTCCGTAGAGGAGTCTTGGCTAGGGCGGACTCTGTAACTATCCTGTTTTGGAATCGATGAGGTGCATCATTCCATAGACAGTAGATATCTGCTGTTGGAAATGTGTCCGACATGGCGTTTAGAACATTCTCAGATCCCCCCGAGCGTGCAATCCACTCATGGACCAATAAACCGCCCAATGCTAAACCTGCTTTCATAAATAGTTGTGCTGGTATGTTCTGTTTATTGCGGGTTATTTCGGTGTTTGCGGAGCTCGATCAACTGGATGAGCAACACTACGATTTCCGCCACCACCTCGCCAATCAACGCACCTGGAACATTTAGGAGATAGGTTCCAACGAGAATGCCAGGCACTCCTACGGCCGCGCCTGCAGCAGCACTAATCATAATGACTTTAATCCGACCTAGTGCAACGAGTGCGATAGAGCCGGAAGCGCGAGATGTGCAGACCACGAAGATGAGTATTCCGGAAATTGCTGCATACTCGGCGGGAATTCTGATCGAGGAGGCAAATATAACGGAGGACATAATGGGTGCCACCAGGGTGAATGCCACACCAGCGAACAGCCCGATCAACGCGTTGTAGGTTACCGACTTGGCCGCTCGGCGGTATCTTCGCCGGCTTCCCTGCGATTGCCCCACCCACTTCTGCATCACGTTGGGAGCGGCAGCGAGTATTTGTAAGTATATTCGTTGCAACCGCTCGATGGCTGAGAATACTGGAACAGCCGAGGGCGCGACCAAACTGACGAGGGTGACTGGAAGTGACATGTATATTGCGCTGAGCGCCCTGCCACCAAGCGCGGTGCTTTGAGCGGCAATTACCTTTACAAGCCGCGGTGCTGTCATCCCATGTAGGTGTTGACAGTTAATGTGCTCAACGTAGAGGACGATAGTTATACTTACAACTATTGGAAGGACGACCCCGACCGCCGGGTAAATTAGGAGTGGGCTACCCGCGAAAATGAGGATTGCCGACGCAGCAACACAAAGCAGCCGGGGTACAGCGTCACTAAGAAGTAACTTGGTAGATGATCCAGTCCCAATGAAGTACCAAGTACTGTTCATCCCATAGGCTGCTGCGCCCACGGCGACTGCCGCTGACTCGTAGCGGAAGTCCTGAGACAGGAAAAAGCTCGAAACGGCAGCGACCACCATCAGGGGCACCAATACTATGGACTTGGTTGCGAGGGATACGGCCAGGGTCTTTTGCCTCGATGGCCTATCCTGTCTTGCAACTCGTTGCGGACCGGTCAATCCCCAACCAAGTTCAACGATAACGGCCAGCGACGCCCCTATTGATTGCCCGATCGCCACTGCCGCCCACCCCGACGCGCCGAACCGGGAGGTAATCGCGGGTATGGCCAGAAGGGGGCTTGCGATGCTCAGCATGGGCACTATCACGAAGCCTAGGATTTGAACCAGTCGAGCGCGCTGCACTACTCCCTTTCATGTGATACGGAACAGCAGAGGCTTCTGCTAAGAACTTCCGGTCGCAGGAGGTCCTCAGGCCTGGGTAGGCGCCAGTTGCACCCAACTTGAGATTGAGAAAAACATGCAGCCCCTTGGTCTGCTGAGTCAAAAGCCAAAAATGCAAAGGGCGTACCTTAGGTGTGACTTCTTGAGTGATTATCCCTTCAATGGAGTTCAGTGCCAAAACCAGATTGTGAAGCTGGAGTCACTCTAGTAATTCTTTCCCGTCCGGATGCGAGCCGCCATCTGTGCTCGCGTTACACCCTGACGCCGCACGTGGTAGTGGACCCTTGATGGCGCCACGCCTGCCTTGAGGCAGATATCCTTGTTCCGGGGGACCACGGTCTGCGCTGGACGCGAGCCTACCTCTGAGGCGTTGTTGACTTTGCCCGGCATGAATCGGAGAGGTTCAAACTTTGGAGATTACTGACTACTTGAGGCTTCTGCGCCGCAACTGGCTTCTGATTGCAGCGTCAACCTTGGTGGGTCTGCTGCTGGGTGGAGTTGCCGTCATGTTGACAACTCCTACATACACGGCTCGGACTCAACTGTTCGTGGCTACTCAGAATTCCGGCAGTGTCCTTGAGCTTCAACAAGGAAATACCTTCAGCCAAGCCAGGGTCGCTTCTTACGTTGAGACCGCAAAGACTCCCGTGGTTCTCCAGCCAGTCATTGACTCATTGGGCTTGGGTATGTCCCCATCAACGTTGGCCAGCAAGATTAGTGCCAACGTCGAAGGTTCGACAGTACTACTGAATATTTCCGTCACGGACTCGTCGCCCGTAAGGTCAGCAGCCATTGCCGAGGCGGTGGCAAACAGCCTCATTTCAGCAGTTGATCGATTGGAAAGCCCGTCGAAGGACGGAACTTCCCCCGTAAGGCTGTCAGTTGTCACTCCGGCGTCGGCCCCCGCCTCTCCGTCGTCTCCGAACACGATCCTCTATCTGGCGGCGGGGCTTCTTATCGGAGCAGCAGTCGGTGTTGGCTCGGCGTTGGTGCGGTCGGCAGTTGACACGCGAGTCCGCAGCGAAAGCGATATGCGGAAAATCACGGATGCCAGCGTTTTGGGTGGCATTGCCTATGACGCCGATGCGGCAAAAAAGCCTCTTCTCACCCAGGTTCAGTCGCAGAGCCCTCGCGCTGAGTCTTTCCGGCAAATTCGAACAAACCTACAATTCGCTCACGTCAGCCATAGCTCGAAATCTGTGTTGGTGACGTCGTCTCTGCCTGGCGAAGGGAAAAGTACCACTGCCGTTAACATGGCAATTTCACTTGCCCAAGCAGGGCAACGGGTTGCCCTGGTCGATGCCGACCTCCGGCGTCCAATGGTTGGTGAATACCTTGGTTTGGACAGAAGCGTCGGACTAACGACCTACCTCGTCGGCCACGGCGAACTTGAAGACCTTTTGCAACCATGGGGGACTGATGACCTTGACGTTCTTGCGTCTGGGCAGATACCGCCAAACCCGAGTGAACTGCTCGGCTCAGTCGCCATGTCAAATCTGATCGAAATGCTGGAGGCCCGATATGACGCAGTCGTCATCGATGCTCCGCCGCTTCTTCCTGTGACAGATGCTGCAGTTCTGGCCCAGCGTGTAGGTGGAGTCGTGCTGGTTGTGGGAAGTCGGATCGTGAAAAATAATGACCTCCTGAAATCATTGTCGTCTCTGCAAATGGTGGATGCTGATCTTCTAGGTGTAGTCATGAACCGTTTGCCGGCAAAGGATCCCGATGCCTATACGTACTCGTATTACTCCGCTACAACTGAGACTGCGGCAAGCGTTTCTCCAGATTCTCGGGAAGGGCTTGCAGGTAAAAGCCGCAAGGATCCCGGAACAAGTGATTTTGATCAGATCCTTTTTGGTGAAGAGGATTCTTCGGTTCCGCGGTATTTTGGTCGCCGGAACTCCTAGGCGGTACGTGGTACCGGCATTCCGATGGGCACGAGATATGTAGAAACTGCCGAAGAACCGACGCAGGCACTGTTTGATGTCCTGGTTTCAGACTTCGAGCTAGGTAACTGAAGAGTTAGCCCGGCTCTTGAGTGCCCGCCCAGTGATCGAGGGGCCACTTAGGTACAATCGGTCACCAAGACGAACGCACACTGCTCTACCGGAGGTACGGAGAAACAATGTCGGAATGGCTCGAGGTCGGCACGGACAACTATTTCCTGGTCACTGAAGGATCGTTGCTGAACACGGGTCTGATCGTCGGATCTCAACGCGCTATGGTCATCGACACCGGCTGCGGCCCGCGCCAAGGCCGCGAGATCTTGGACGCAGTAAGGGAAAAGACCGACCTACCGCTCGTGGTTGTCAACACTCACGCCCATTACGACCACTTCTTCGGCAACGCCGTCTTCGCTGAAGAAGGGGTAACAGAATTCTGGGCGCACCAAAACTGTGCCACCGAGATTGACCAGCGTGGTGACGTGCAGCGCAGGCACGTTGGAACGCTTGAGCCTGAGATGGCCGCCGGTGAGGGCGAGAACGTCGAGCTAGTGGTCCCCAACGCCATCGTAAAGGACCAGCCCGTATTGGTGGACCTCGGCGGCCTCGCGGCGACTCTGTTCTATCTGGGCCGCGGCCACACGGACGGTGATCTCTTGGTGGGAACGCCCACTAGTCTCTACGTAGGTGACCTGGTGGAACAAGGCGCCCACCCCTCCTTCGAGGACTCGTACCCCGAGGAATGGGCTGACGCCCTCCGGCACATCTCCGCCCTGCGCCACCGCTACGAATTCCTGATCCCCGGCCACGGCAAGCCCTGCAGCGACCAGTTCGTCAAAACCATGGCCAACACGATGACAACGACCGTCCGCCAGGCCCGCCAGTCCATCCGAGACACTCCCAACGACGCCACGAAAGCTATTCCAGTCCTGCCGTACGGGCCGGAGCAGTCCCGGTGGTTCATCAAGCGTTTGCAGGAAACCCGTGGGGAAGCGAACCGGTAGTTGCAATGGAGGCAGACTGACGACAATCGTTTGGGGGAGCCTTCACCGTGTTGGTGACAGCCGTCTAGGTCGATGTGACGGGTACATAGCCGGAACTGTATGCCCGGTAGAGTCGGAGCAACCACTTTTTTGGGGGATGAAGCATTTGAACGCGCACGCCAACCTCATGGGCAACCGTCTAGGCAGGGACAACGCGTTGAACCTAATCCGGCTTTGCCTCGCCGTCCTCGTCATCGTTTCACACGCGTTCCCCATTGCGGGCTTCGGCCCGGACCCCGCGTTAGGTGGCCTAGGGCTTGGCAGCTTTGCCGTTGGCGGGTTCTTTGCCATTAGCGGCTACCTCATCACGCAGAGCCGTTTCCGCAGCGACCTGAAGGGCTACACGATCCGGCGGGCGCTTCGGATTCTTCCTGGCTACTGGGCCTGCCTTGTGTTCACATCCGTGGTCGCGGCAGGGCTGGCTGGAGTAGTCCGCGGCGGCTGGTCTGCGGTGGAGGCGGGCAAGTTCATCGGTTTTGATGCTGTCATGGTCAAGGCCGGCGGCAGCGACATCGGCACAACCCTTACAGGGCTGCCTTACCCCGGCGCATGGAATGGCTCGCTGTGGACGCTGCGGTTTGAGGTGCTGTGCTACATCGTGGTCGGCGCTGCCCTCACGGTGGGATTCGTCCGGCGCCAACAGCTAGTTTTCCCTGCGGCCTTTGCCGTCGCGACTGCTGCGAGCCTCGCGGTCCACATGTCCGGTGTCGGTGGAGTCCCAGCTGATCTGGCCCTTCTGGTTCCCTTCTTCGCGGCTGGCGCGACGCTCCGCGCCTACGCTCACAAGCTCCCCGTCTCTGCCTCTTTGGCACTCGCCTCACTTGTTGCCCTTGCTGCAGTCTTGGCTGCAGGTCAGGGGAAGTCGCTGTCGGCCCTGCCGGTGGCCTATCTCATGCTGTGGCTCGGCATCGTCATTCCTAAGCGGTTCGCTGACTTGTGCAAGCGTGACGACTTCTCCTATGGCACTTACCTCTACGCTTTTCCGATGCAGCAGTGGCTTGTGATCGGCGGCGCCGCGCGGTTTGGACCCGCCGCATTTATTGGATTGAGTATCCTTGCGACAGCCCCCTTCGCCGTCCTGAGCTGGTTCTTGGTCGAGCAGCCGTCTAACGGCCTTTTCAGGTCACGTCGCCAGGTGCCCACTCATCTTGGCTAGAGCTACTGGTGGTAGACCTTTTCCATAAATATGACATTTTCGGTCGCTGGGCAAATGTCAGCGGTGTCAACGCCTAGGTGTACTGGGTCGATGAGACGGGTGTAGGTCTTATCTGCCGGGTAGAATGGCTCAGTCCAAGGTCTAAATGTGGGGGGAATATGGCTGTATCCATGCTCAAAATCAGGCGAGCAGCTTCGGGCAGGACCAAGGCGGCGTCGAAGCTCCGCGGTGACATCCAAGGGCTGCGAGCACTTGCAGTAACGGCCGTTATCGCTGATCACCTGCTGCACTGGCCCAGCGGAGGGTTCGTGGGCGTGGACATTTTCTTTGTCATTTCCGGATTCCTGATCACCGGCATCCTGGCCAAGGAGTTTGCCCGAACGGCGCATATCTCGTTTACTGGATTCTACGCGCGCCGGATCAGGCGCATCATTCCCGTATCCCTTTTGGTTCTGGCCGCCACAGTACTGACAGCCAAGCTGTTGTACACCGAAAGTAGCTTCCAATCGGTTGTCTGGGATTCACTAGCTTCCTTCTTCTTCGTTGCCAACTGGCGATACGCTGCCACAGGAACCGACTACTTCGCGGCCGGCGGCACGCCCTCTCCCCTGCAACACTTCTGGTCGCTGGCCGTAGAAGAACAGTTCTATTTCGTTTGGCCCTGGCTGATGCTCGGAATCCTTCTCTTAGTCACAAAGCTTTGGAGAGTCTCCAGCCAGCGTGCCGTCCGGATCTCCGGTCTTGCGATGGCACTCGCAACCGTTTCCTCATTCTGGTGGGCTCTGGGCCAGAGTTCGTCTGACCCCACTGTCGCGTACTTCTCGTCTCTCACTCGATCTTGGGAACTGGGCGTAGGCGCTCTGCTCGCGCTATTCGCTGGGGTTTTCGCCGGTATCCCTGCTGTTGTTCGCACACTTCTGGCATGGCTGGGTACAGCCGGGATGCTGGCCTCGATCTTTTTCGCAACATCCGGCCCCGGTTTTCCCGCGCCCGGTGCCGTCCTTCCGGTGCTCGCAACTGCCGCTGTGATTGCTGCTAGTACAGGAGCGCAAGCGAACCATAACTACCTGCTCACCAACCCTGTGTCGAAGTATCTTGGGGGTATCTCCTACAGCCTTTACCTGTGGCACTTCCCTATCATTGTATTTCTCGGAGTTCGTTATCCCGAGGGTGGAACAGTCTATGCGCTTATGGCACTGGGCCTCACCCTGGCCCTATCTGTCGCCTCTTACCACCTCGTTGAGAATCCCTTCAACAAGGCACCAATCCTGGTCAAACACAACTCCAAAACGGATAAAAGGAGAGCCTGGCAGCAGTGGAGAGGCGTCAACGCCGGCGTCTTCCAAAACGGTGGACTGGTGACGTTAGCGGCGACCACAGCAATAGTCGTGGCGCTAGTGCTGGTTCGGCCCACTACCTCAACCACTGCAGAGGAGGCTGCCGCTTATAACCAGCGCCTGGCATCCAGAGGGACCGAGACGTCAGCTCCGGCCGCCCCGGTTGCAGACACCCCGCAGGCTAAGATCACGGGCAGCTTGTCCTCAGCTTTAACCACGTCCTCATGGCCGGCACTCTCCCCAAGCGTGGATCACGTGATGACAGAAGGCATGCCTGATGAGGCCGCTGCCGGCTGCGGAGCCGCAGATGTCTTCAACCAAACATCGTGTGCTTTTGGCAATCCATCCAGCCCGGAGGTAGTAGTTTTCGGGGACTCCCTTGGAACTACGCTCGTGCCAACTGTGCGGGAGGCATTAGAAAGTGACCACTACGTGCGTGGGCTGACCTTGGCTGCCTGTGCCGTCATTGACCTCAACGTCAAATTTGACTCTGACGCTGCTCGGGACAAATGCATGGGCATAAGGGCCGATGCGGTGCGCTACATTCAAAATCGAAAGCCAGAAACCGTCTTGGTCATCGAGAACTACGCCTGGGCTAACTCGAAAAAGCTCATTTCCGGGGCCACCGGAGAAGCCATGCAAGCAGAATGGCGTGCTGCGGCCCAGTCTTTTGTCAGTAAGGTTTCAAGGTCGACGAAGCGAGTCGTTTTTGTCGCTGCACCTCCTGAGGGCAAGCAGCTGGCAGATTGCGCGTCCAAGATCAGCACCCCGAGTAGCTGCGTTAGTGACATACCTGGAACCTGGCAGCAGGTCCACGACGTCGAGTCCAAGATTGACGGATCGGCTTATCTCGATACACTTCACTGGTTCTGCGTGTCCGGGAGATGCCCGTCGTTCTCCGGAACCACGCCCATCAAAAGGGACTTTATCCACCCCACCCAGCAGTACGCACGACAGGTTGGCGTCGACTTCCGCCGAATGTACGACCAGATAAAATAGGTTTGGAGAGAAAGCGGGGCCGCATTTTGCCAGTGCGGCCCCGCTTTTTAGAAGGCCCGCTCTCACCGCAATACCACTTGCAGGATACGAATATCGCTACCAGTGAGAGTGTCGGTCGCATCCGCGCCATTCCGGCTCGATGTGACGGGTGCGAGATGTCCCGGATTCGCAGTGGCGGCGAATGTGAACGAGGTTTGCACGATCTGGTTGGGCGTCGCGGGAACCGTTATGACGACGGGCTGCACTTGGGCTGGTGTTGCTACGGTGGTTGCTTCCACCCTGCATGTCTGGTTTGGCGTCGGTCTTAAGACGCGCGCGGTACCCGGGGAGTAGGCCTCCCCGCAGCAGCGTTGGAAGGGAAGGTTACATTCCCGGCCCAGTCGGTCTTCACGGACTGGAGCATCTTGTAGACGACGTGGTCAGCGCTCAAGGTCGGTGTAATGGCGGCTGCTCCTTGCTGGACGTACCGTGTAGGGACTTCGACGGTCCCCAGATTTTGTGTGCTTCCAGGGCGCTCGTCAAAGAACAGTTTCGACCTGTCCATGAGGGGGCGTTGGAGAGCCGGAGGTCGTTGAGCCCCACACCCGCGCCGACGTGCAAGAACGCCGAACTGGGGTTGCCGTTCATGATGACGTTGAAGAACACCATGGAGCCTACAGTGTGGTCGACAAAGTACGGTACGACGGCATCCGCCGGTCTACTTGTTCCCGGAACTGTGCACGTTAGCAAATCCGTTAGGCCTTGACGGTACACATGCGACACCGCCTTGGACGATCTGCGGGGCTGTGGCACCGGGTCCGAGATGCATGAAACCGCCAATGAACTTGACCCCACCGGCCCGTTCCAAGTTCATGAGCGGGTAGGAACCGGTCTTTGTGGCCCCTATCCACGGGCTTGGATGACATCCATGCAAAAAGGCAGATGGCCACCATGAATTGGAGGCTTCCGCCAGCCGTGATGGTCAAGTTGTTAGAGAATGCGCACACTCTGCCGCCCACTATGGCTGCGGCGACAGTGAGACTGCTGATGGGTTCATGGGTGGTTCCAGATCGGCGGGTAAACTCGTGGACGTGACTCGCGCATATTTGGGGGTACGGCGTAGTGGCATTGGCCCAGCCTTGCCAGGACTTTTGATTCTAGCCGTAATGCTTGCCATAGCTGTGCTCGCCGTTGTGAAGCCGATACTCGTCCTCGCTGTGCCAGTCGTAGCGGCATTCGTTTATTTCATCATCCGTCCGGGCGCCGGGGTATACGCCTTGGTTGGGATGCTCTTCTTCACCCCGGTCACTATCAATTTGGGCTGGCCAGGGCAAGCCTCGACGTACGTCTTCTACGCATCTCTTGCCCTGGCCATACTGGGGCGCATTGTGCGCGCCCTGACCCGCAAGCAGAAACTCTCCGAGGCGGCCTGGATACTTCTATTCCTGCTTCCCATCATGCTGACTGGCCTCGTCCACGACACTTCGTTTGGTGGCTGGTTCACGAACGCCAAGCCCTTGCTGGTGTTGGTCGTCGTTTCTTGGCATGTGGTAGCGGAAGCACGCCTCGACCCACAACGAATCCGCAGAGCAGCCCTAATGGTCGCGTGGGCAGCGCCCGCGCTATTCCTCCTCGCGGCCTTCCAGCGCATCGCGGGCTACTGGCCTGTCCTTGACCAATACGCAATTGCCCGCTCTTACACGTCTCGCGGGGACGCTGCGCGCAGCGCAGCCATCATGGGCCACTCAATCCTCTATGGTGGCTACTGCATGGTCACAGCAGTGATCAGCGCCGTTCTCACGCCGAAGTGGTGGAAGGTCCTGCTCACCGTTTCACTGGGCGGACTATTGCTTACCGGAGCGCGTAGCGCCTGGCTTGCCGCCGCCGTGGCGCTGCTCATTGTGTTCGTGATCCGCCGCCCGAAGATTTCCTTCTGGGGCCTGTATGCCGGGTTACTGGGGCTCTGCGCCCTCGTCCTAGCTATGACCAGCTTCCCTCACGCGGTTGATGAAGTCGTTGCCGCCGCATCCGGACGGCTGGAAAACTTTGCAGAGTCGGCATCGGCACTGGCGCGCCAACTGCGCGTTGACTTGGCATGGCGTCAGATAGCCCATACCGAGTTCTCATGGTGGTGGGGTCTCGGCCCGGGCGCCTTGGTCGCGTACTTCACGGTCACGAAGACGGCAGACAACCTCGCCGCCACCTTCGACAACAGCTACCTGACGCTCTGGTACGACTACGGCGTTATCCCCGTGGTCCTGTTCGCAGTTGTGTTGCTGGCAATGATCCTTCGCAAAGGCCCCATGCTGGGGCGGGTCCTCACCCTTGGAATCGCAACGCAGATCTTGTTCTTCGACTTCTACCAGTGGCCGTTGATGATCGGCGCTATCGCCCTCGCGGCAGGCCTTCGGCAGGGTGTAGTGGCGCCACCACCAGAGGCGTCACTACACCCTGTCACTACGCCGGTTCGAATATCTGGCAGGCCACGATCCCTGAGTCGGAGCCGACACCAGATGTAATGGTGAAGCCGGTTCCGACCAGACTTGCGGATACCCTCAAAGCCCCTGTCACGCTGTTGTAGCGTTGCCGCGCCCTGTTTGGCGGGGTTGTACGTGGCTCCCGAGGTGTGGTCTGCGATTGAGGAGACCACATCGCCATTTGGTGAGATAACCTGCTGTCCTGCGGTGTATGCCTTGTTGGGCTTCCACTCGGGGACATAAGTGGCAGTTGGTTGCCCGACCCCACCAAAGCGATTCCCGTCCTGCCCTACGGCCCCGAGCAGTCCCGGTGGTTCATCAAACGGCTCCAGGAGAACTGGCGCAGCAGCCATGACGCCTCGTAACAAACCGCCGTTCACAGCCAATCTTGAGGTTTGCTCCCTATGGTCAGCGCATGAGCCGGCACGGGGGAAGTTACGACGTTCGCTATTCGAAGCGGGATGCACGGGAGCGCAGGCTGCGGTTCATCTCCTACGTGGCACTGGCCGCGTTGGCCGTTGCCACCATCGGGGTGGTCCTGATGGCGGTGGAGCGCTAAGCGCGCCACCGAAACACAAAACCCTAAAAGCAGTCTTGACCTGCACAAACACCCATTCTTGAGTCAACCTTGAGGGTGCACCGCAGGGTAAATTGAGTTCGCCCCGCCAAGGTGGAGGCATGCTCTCACGTCTCCGGGCAGGGAGCGTTGTTCTCACCTGCGCCCTGCTTGCCGCCGTCCCATTCCAGCCCGCAGCCAACGCCGCAGTCGCCGCCCCCGCCGCAGTACCTGCGGACAGCGCCGCCGCGTCCCACACCAGCCCGGCCGCCGCCCCCGCCAGCCTGGGCTCGGTTTCGGCCATGCCCGGCCAGTCCGGCCAGCAGCTCGCCGTCCCGGTGGCCCCCGGCCTGCAGCCCGCCCGCATCACCGGCAGCATCGCCGTCACCGGCCAGCCCACCACCGGCACCATCCGCGTCAGCGCCCAGGGCAGGACCCTCCTCGAAGCACCCGCCAAGGGAACCATCGCCCTGGACGCCCCCGTCAGCGCAGCAGACCTCACCGACCACCAGCTGGTCCTGGCCCTCGAATACAACCCCGCCGTCCGGGACGTCTGCACCGCCACCCAGTCCACCGCCACGCTCAGCAGCCTCAGCCTCACCACCCAGGGGACCGAAACCGCCCCCGCCACCGTGGCCGAATTCCTGGCCCCCTCCGTGCCCGCCATCCTCATCCCCGTCCCGGCCGAGCCCGCCACGGACGTCTCCGCCGCCATCCTCGCCGCCTCCGCCGCCATGGCCCACCGCTACCCGGACGCCGCACTCAAGCTCGTGTCGCCGCAGGACCTGGACGCCCAGGCGGCCGCCCTCCCCGCCGGCTCCCGCATCATCACCATCAGCAGCACGGACGGCGCCGCCAGCACCACGCTCGGCACCCAGGCCGGCCGCCCCGCCCTCACCATCGCCGGCACCGGCGAGGGCCTCCGCACCGCCGCCCGCGCCCTGGCGGACACCAAATCCGCCCTGGCGGACGGCGCCACCGTCACCGGCATGACCGCCACCGTCCCAGCCGCCGCAGGACCCGAACAAACCTTCACGGGCCTGGGAGCCCAGGCCATCCGTCTGGCCGGCTACGGAACCCAGGAAACCTACCTGGGCGTCAACCAGTCCCAGTTCGGCGGTCCCGTCTCCAACATCAGCCTCCAGCTCCGCGGAACCCACACCGCCATCCCCACCGGCGGGCAGGCCGCACTCTCCGTCTACTGGAACGATTACCTGCTCAGCTCCCAAACCCTGAACGGCGACACCTTCGACATCACCGCGGACGTCCCCGCCGGCCACATCCAGTCCCGCAACGGACTCCGCCTGCGCCTCACCGCCCTCCCCGCCGGCGGCGACTGCAACGGCCCGGCGGGCCTGCTCCCCATGGAACTGACCGTGGACACCACCGGCAGCAAGCTCACCGCCCAGCGCGGCCACTCCATTAAGCCCGGCTTCGCCCGCTTCCCCCAGGTCCTGGGCACCACCCTCCCCATCGCGTTCGACGCCGGCGCTACCGCCCAGGAAAACACCATCAACGCCGGCACGCTGGCGTTCTCCCTCCAACGCGACAACGACGCCCTCCTGGACGTCCGCCTCACCACCCCCGCCGCCCTGCTGGACTCCAGCGACTCCGGCCTCCTGGTGGGCGCCACCCCCGCCACCGCCGAACAGGCCGGCGCCCCGCTCCGGCTCGCCGGGTTCCGCACCGTGTCCAGCAAGGACATCGAATACGGCGTGGGCACCACTGCCGCCTACGGCGCCCTGGAAGCCTACGAACACAACGGCCGCAACCTCCTGCTCCTGGGCGGCTGGGCCCCGGACGCCACCGGCGGCACGTCCGCGGCAACCGCCACCCCCGGAGCCCTGCAGGCCAGCCTGGCCAGCTACGTCCAGCAGCAGCCCGGCGGCTGGAGCTCGCTGTCCCGCAACCTCCTGGTCACCCAGACCACCGGCAACCCCGTGCTGCTGGAGACCAACGCCATCACCCCGCAGGCCGAGGTCACCGACGGTTTCCGGCCGCTGGCGCTCTGGCTCGCCGCCGCAGCCGCCGCGCTGATCCTGGCCGTGGGCACCCGGGTGCTGCTCCGCCGCAAGCACCGCCGCGCCGCCCAGGCCCACGCCGACGCCCTGGAACAGGCCGCCGCGGACACCGCCCATGGCCAGTGACCTGCAGGCGGCCCCCGCACCCCTGACGGACGCGCCGGCCGGACCGGCCGCGCCGGCGGGGGAGCGGGCCCCATGGCTGCGCCGCACCTGGACCGCCCTGGGTGCCCCGGCTGCCGGGCGCCGCGTCCCCGGGACGGCCGCCATCGCCGTGGTGGCGGCTGCCGTCGGCTTCCTCGCCTGCCTGTACACCACCGGCCAGGGCAGCAACCTGGATTATTCGGACGCGCAAAGCCACCTCACCATCGCCCGGCGCGTGTTCGACAGCAAAGCCCCCGGGTTCGAACAACTCGGCACCGTGTGGCTGCCCATGCCGCACTTGCTGCTCATGCCGTTCATCATCAACCTCTGGATGTTCAGTAGCGGCTGGGGCGCCTGCGTGCTGGGCATCATCGCCCTGGCCGCCACCGCCTCCGGGCTGTACCGGATCTGCGCCCGCCTGGGCTACGGGCGAACCGGCCGACTGGCCGCCGTCCTGGTCCTTCTGGCCAACCCCGCCGTCCTCTACACCTACACCACCGCCCTCACCGAACCCGTGCTGCTCATGTGCCTGGTGGCCGGCATGGCAGGGCTGGCGCACTGGGCCACCAGCCGCCGCCGCATGAGCGCCGGCGAGCTGGCCGTGTTCGCCGGCATCCCCTCCGGCGCCGCCGTGCTGTCCCGCTACGAAGGCTGGGCGCTGGTGCTCACCGGCACCCTGTTCGTCCTGGTCACCGAACTCCGCCGCTCCCGCCAATGGAGCGAGGCCACCAAGATGGCCGCCGCCTACGCCATGGTCCCCGCCGCCGCCGTCCTGTGGTGGCTCTCCTACAACTGGGCCATCTACGGCAACCCGCTGGAATTCATGTTCGGCCAGTACTCCGCCTACGCCCAGCAGAAGAACATCACCGACGGCGGCCTGCTCCCCACCAAAGGCAACCTGGGCCTGACCCTCTGGACGTTCCACTGGTCCCTGCTCGAAACCCTGGGCGCGGTGGTGCTCGCCGCCGCGGCCTGCGGCGCCCTGGTGGTGGTGTACCGGCGCGGGCTGGCCACCAGCACCCTGCTGGTGGCCGTCACCGGCAGCGCCTACGCCTTCGCCCTGCTCAGCCTCTACCTGGGCCAGACCGCCATCAACAACGATCACTCCCTCCCCAGCACCTGGTGGAACAACCGCTTCGCCCTCACCGCGCTGCCCCTGGCCGCCGTGCTGGTGGCGGCGTTCGTGCACCAGGTGACCCGCCGCCGTCGTACCCGTTCCTGGGTTGTGGCGTTCCTCCTGCTCGCCCTGGCCGGGCAAAACGCGTGGTGGCTGCAGGACCCCGCCGGCAGGATGGCCATCCTGGCCGAGGGCCGCATGTCCCACGATTCCAACACCTACTCCTTCGCCGCGGCCCGCTGGCTGAAACAGCATTACGACGGCGGCGGGATCCTCCTGGACGAAAGCGCCCGCGGGAACGCCGTGCTCCCCATGATGGGCATCCCGCTCGCCAACATCTACAACCGTGCCGCCGGCGACCACTTTGGCCCCGCCCTGCAGGACCCGGCCAAGTACGCCAAATGGGTGCTGGTGAACGTCGAAGGCGAGGACGCGCCCCTGGACTCCGGGTTCACGGACCTGGTGCACCAGGCCATCAGCGCCAGCCCCACGTTCAACGCCCGCTACGCCGTGGTGTTCTCCAGCCCCACGCACCGGATCTACGAAAGGACCGTCAACTGATGGCAGAGCACGCCCCGGTCCTCACCACCGCCCGCGCCGGTGGTCCCGCCGGTTCCTATGACGACGGCGTGGGCGTGCAGTCCGTGGCGCTGGGCCAGTCCCTGCTCCTGGCAGGACTGATCACCCCGGAGCAGCTGGACCGCGCCCTGGACCGCGCCAGCACCGAAGGCGGCCTGCTGGGCCGGCACATCATCCTGGAAACCGGCCTGAACCGCCGGCACGTCTACCAGGTGCTGGCCGACCAATGGAATGCGCCCCTGGTGGACCTGGTGCACCACCCCTCGGACGACGCCCTGCTGGAACAGCTGAGCTTCACCGAGGTGTCCGAGCCCGGCTGGCTGCCCTGGCACCTGGAGGACGGCGTCCTCACCGTGGCCACCGCCGTCAAACCCAGCGACGAGATCCGCCGCGCCGCGCTCCGCATCCCCGGCGCCGAACAAGTGGTGTTCCGCACCACCACCGACTGGGACATCAACCACTCCATCCAGCGTGCCTTCCGCAACCACCTGCTCTACGAATCCGCCGAACGCCTGGCCGAGGAACAACCGGACGGCTCCGCCCGCACCGCCCTGAACCTGTGGCAGCGGCTCCTGCCCGCCGTCCTGCTCAGCTGCCTGCTCGGCGGCCTGCTCCTCGATGCGCAGCTGACCGTGATCGTGCTGCTCACCGCCGTCAACGTGGTGTTCCTGGTGAGCATCGGCTTCAAGACCCTGGCCAGCCTCCGCCAGCCGTTCGACGCGCTGCATGACAGGGCCGCCGCCACGGCACGCGCCCGGGAACTGGAGTGGCGCGGCGTGGGGACCGGGGCGCTGGGGGACCCGTCCGGGCTGGCCGGGCGGATCCCCGACGGCGAACTGCCCGTGTACACCATCCTGATCCCGGTGTTCCGCGAGGCCAACATCATCAACAAGCTGCTGGCCAACCTGGGGCAGCTGGACTATCCGCGCTCCAAGCTGGACGTGCTGGTGCTGCTCGAAGAGGACGACACCGAGACCATCGAGGCCGCCAAGCGCTCCCGGCCGCCCGAATACGTGCGGATCCTGGTGGTGCCCCGCGGCGAGCCGCAGACCAAGCCCCGGGCCTGCAACTACGGCCTCACCTTCGCGCGCGGCGAGTACGTGGTGATTTACGACGCCGAAGACCGGCCCGATCCGGGACAGCTCCGCGCGGCCATTGACGCGTTCCGGCATGACGCCTTCGAACGCCGCTACCTGGCCCCGGACCGGCGGCCGCTGATCTGCGTGCAGGCCGCCCTGAACTACTTCAACGCGGACCAGAACGTGCTCACCCGGCTCTTCGCCATCGAATACACGCACTGGTTCGACTCCATGCTCCCGGGCCTGGACCGCTCCGGCATCCCGCTGCCGCTGGGCGGCACCTCCAACCACTTCGACACCCGGCTGCTGCGGCTCGTGGGCGCCTGGGACCCGTGGAACGTCACCGAAGACGCGGACCTGGGGCTCCGCGCCGCCGTCGAAGGCTACCGGGTGGGCGTCATCAACTCCACCACCTGGGAGGAAGCCTGCTCGCAGGTGCCCGCCTGGATCAAGCAGCGCACCCGCTGGATCAAGGGGTACATGGTCACCGCGGCCGTGAACACCCGCAACACCGTCCGGTACGTCAAACGCACCGGGGTGGCCGGCGCCGTCGGCTTCCTGGGCCTGATCCTGGGCACCCCGCTGGCGTTCCTGGCCTACCCGCTGGTGCTCGGCTTCACCGTGGTCACCTATGTGGGCTACAACTTCGTGGGCCTGGTACTGCCCGAATGGCTGCTGCTGGGCGGGGTGGTGTCCATGCTGTTCGGGAACGCCATGATGATCCTGGTGTCCGGCATCGCCACCTGGCGGCGGCACGGCTGGCGGATCGCCATTTTCGCGCTGCTCAACCCGGCATACTGGGTGCTGCACGCCGTGGCCGCCTGGCGTGCGGCCTGGCAGATGCTCTCCAGCCCGCACAAATGGGAGAAGACCCCGCACGGCCTGGACGAGGAATACCACGACGACGGGCGGTGGTCCGCGTGAGCGCGCACCTTTCCGTGCTGGACCCGCTGGCCCTTCCCGTGCTGGACCCCCGGCACGTCCGGGACCTGGGGGAGGAGCTGGACAGCCCCGCCGGCGCGCACGCGTTCCTGGGCACCTACCTGGAGATGCTGCCGGACCGGCTTTTGCGGGTAAGCAATGCCGTGTCCGCGGGTGACGAAGAGGCCGCCATGGACCGGGCGCTCAGCCTCAAGGTCACCTCCACCATGGTGGGCGCCTTGCAGTTGGCGGCGCTCGCCGAAACCATGGAGGCGCTGGTCTGCCGGGGCGACTGGGCAGCCGCGGAACCCCTGCTCGAGGTGCTGGCACCCGCGGTCGCCGCCGTCCGGAAGGCCGGCGCCGCCGTCGTCAACGGGCTCCTGCACCCCTGAGCAGGGGTATTGGGACGGCCGGTCCGCATGCCTCGGGAATCTTGCAGGTCCTTGCTGGAGTTTTCCCGCCGATAGGCTGGCAGGATGACTGATGTGGGGACAGTCCTTGAGGCTGAAGAGCTATTGGTGGGATACGCGGGGGCACCGGTGTGCGGTGCGGTGTCGATGGCCTTGCGAGCCGGTGATGTGCTGGGAATTGTTGGCCTCAACGGTGCCGGCAAATCCACCGTCGCCCGGACACTCGCTGGACGGCAGGTTCCACTGGCCGGTGACGTCAGAGTCCAGGGGCTACCCGTGGATCCTGACACGGTCCAGTTTCGCCGGGGCGTATCTGCAGTCTTCGATGATGACCTGTTCTTTCCTTCCCTGTCTGTCCGTGAGCACTTGCTGCTCGTGGCACGCGGGCATTCAATGAAAAACCCTGACGAGAGCGTTGACGCTGAATTAGCATTCTTTGGCCTGGCTGCCCGGTCACACGTCGTTCCGGATGCATTGTCGTCCGGGCAACGGCGCAGGCTGCTGCTGGCAGCCGGCCTGATGCGTCCCTCGAACCTGCTGATCCTCGATGAGCCCGAACAGCGCCTTGACCCGCTGATGCGCGATGATCTCGGGCAGCGGCTACGCGACTATGCCAGGGGCGGGGGAACGGTGGTGCTGGTCACTCACGATCCCGTCCTGCTGACCACTGCCGCATCAACGTGCCTGGTCATAGACGACGCCGTACACGCCGTCACACCGGAGCAGGGGGCGTCGACCATTGCCGGGAGTTGATGTTGAAATGCTCTCTGGCCGGGCCGCAGCCGTGTCCCAGGCAGCATCCGGCCGGTCTCTTGCCTGGGGGATCGTCAGGTCAACCCGGAGATCCTCGCGCCGGTACAACCGCAGCCGTACATCCGTGGCGGACCTTTTCGCGGACCTTTACAGCTACGCCTTGGCGCTGGGCTGCGCCCTGACAGTGGCTGTGTCTTTCGTCATCGGCCTGCGCATTGAGATTGGTGACCGGGGTCCTGCCGGGCGAGGCGTCATCAGCCCGGAGTGGCTGGTGCTCCCGGGCCCGGTCCTCTGGACGCTTCTCACTTATGCTGCCCTTGCCGGGATCACGACACTTGCCCGGAGGCTCGGTCCGATTTCTGTCCGGGGACCCGAAGGGAATTGGTGGTTGCCCCTGCCGGTGGACCGGCGGCCGATGGTGCTACCGGCCTTTCTGCGCCGGTGCGTCCTCACATGTGCCGGCGCAGTTGCCGCATTCCTGCCCTTCAGCTTCCTGACCTCCCTTGAGCGCACCGCCCCCCAACACCTGCTGGCATCAGCTACCTTCGGTGCAGTCAGCGTCCTGGCCGTAGCCCTGGCAGCACTGCAGCAGCTGGAGATAATCCACCACCGGTTCACCCGTTCGGCCTCCGCTGTTGTCCTCCTGCCGTGTGCTGTTCTCCCTTCCCTGACTTGGTCATCCTGGCCGCTGATCCTGGCGGCCCTGTCCGCCATCGTCCTCATCAGCGTCATTGCGCCACGTGCGGGCCAGGTTCGGGGAGCGGAGCTGATCCGTGGCGGCGCCGTGGCCGGCCACGCGAGTGCATCCATTTTCTTCATGGACACCAACGAAATGTTCCGGGTATTCCGAGGAAACCGGCACGCGGTCGAGACCGGGAGAGCAGCCCGGTTCTACGCCCGGCCTGCACGTGGCCCAGTCCGCGCGCTGTTCCGGGCAGACATCGTGGCATTCATCCGCCTGCACCCGTCCATGGCTGCTCCGGTGTTCTGTCTGGGGGCATGCATCTCGGTTTTGCTCGTCGACGCCGGACTGCCCGCGCCCCTTCAGCTCGCCGTCATCACCCTTGCAGGCTGCGCCACTGCTTCCAGTGTTGGAACCGTGCCGCGCCGGACAGCCTTGGTTCCTGAACTCGACGCACTCCTGCCCGTAGCGCCGGCCCTGGTGAGGGCCAGCAGGACACTCATGCCGTCCCTTGCAATGGCCCTCTGGATGGCATTTCTGAGTGGAATCCTGGTGTTGCTGGGGCCAGTTGAACCGGCGCTAATCCTGATGGGGGCGCTATCGGGTGTCGCGATGGGCGCCGGCGCGGTACGCAGCGCGACCCGCCCGGCACCTGACTGGTCCGTTCCCCCGGTCGAAACACCATTCGGACCGGTGCCCCAATCACAATTCTCGTCCCTCCTGCGCGGGCTGGACGTAACCATCCTCGCGCTGGGCCCGCTGCTGGCCGCCCTCTACTTTGGCGCCGTCAACCCCTTTCTGATCATCCTGCAGGCGATCATCAGCACCGGCGTGGTGGCCGTCGTCGTACTCCGTCCTTTCAGCACGCGGTAGTCGCCGTAACACTGGTGGCAACTCCTGCACCGCTGAACCCTGCGCCGCTGAGCCGCGGTTCCTGGGCTAGGACCCCGCTGGGCGGCACGTGGTCCCGGCCCCGTACTTGAGCCAGTCCGGCAAGGCCGCGGTGAAGGCGTCCCGGATGGCGGGGGTGTTGGTGATGGTCCAGTCGATCCGGCCGTTGACCTCGGTCTCGTTCTTGTCCCACTCGAACCAGTTGATCATCTTCAGGTTGGGAAACTGCGCGTGGGTTTGGGCTCCGAACACCTGCTCCCACCAGGCGCGCTTGATCTCCGCCTCGGACGCGCCACCCACCGCAGGGTTGTACAGGGCAGCGGTTTCCGGGATGGCAACGGGCTTGTTGTGGTCCTTGCCGTACACGCCGTAGAAATCAGGCAGCAGGCTGTCATCGCCGTTGGCGCCGTTGTAGTTGCCGGTCAACTGGTCCGCGAACTTCTTCGCCTCCGGGATTTCGTTCTCGCCCCACGGGTACTTCGCGCCCCAGTGGTAAAGCGACATCCCCACCCAGTCCACCGCGTCGTCACCCGGGTAGTACGGGGCATAGGCGTCGTCCGCCATGGTGATCACGCCGTCGAGGTTGGTGTCCAGGGCGGCGAAATCCGCGGTGCCCGGCTTGGCCTCGTATTTGCCGCCGGCGAACGGGTAGCCGCCGCCATAGTTCGGCGCCCACATCATGGCCGACCCCGGCGCGGTGGTGTGCACCGCAGTGGCGAGGGTCTTGAAGGCGGCCACGTACTCCAGCGGCTGCTGCGACCAGGCATACCAGGAGCCGTTCATTTCGTGGGCGAACCGGACGATCACCGGGACGCCGTTCTTGTTGAACCGGTCCAGGTCCTTCGCCAGGGCCGTGGCGGTGGCATCGGTAATGGTGGACAACCCGTCGGCGGGCTCCAGGGTCAGGAGCATCATGTGGCCGTCGGCGCGGATCTGGTCCACCGCTTTGGCAAGGTCATCCTCATCCTTGGCTGTCAGCGGGAAGCCGGTGAAGGACACACTGACTGCCGGTTTATGGCCCAGGTCCGCGGCGAACGTGGCCAGCGGCTTGGAGTGGAAGTCCAGGTTCACGCCAAACAGGGCGCCATCAGCCGGGGCAAGCGACGCGCGGGGCTCCACCTCGCACGTGGACGCCGCCGGGGATGACTGCGACTGCCGCTGGGAGAGGTCATTGGCGAAGTTCCATCCGGCAAAGCCCAAAGCCACCAACCCGATCATGACGGGCAGCACGAACGCCCGGCGCAGTTCTGCCCTGTTCTCTTTCCTGGACTCACTGTGCTCCGCAGGACGTTCCCCCACAACCGACACCAAACCTTTCCTGACCAGCAGTTCTGTCCCATCCTAGGGACGTGACGGGCAACTCGCGGACTTTTCTGCGCGCGGCGGCGTTTACCCGGGTTGGCGCCGTGGCTAGGACCCGGCGGGGCGGCAGTTGGTTCCGGACCCGTACTTGAGCCAGTCCGGCAGCGCCGCCGTGAAGGCTGCCCTGATGGCCGGGGTGGTGGTGACGGTCCAGTCGATCCGGCCGTTCACTTCGGCTTCGTCCTTGTCCCACTCGAACCAGTTGATCATCTTCAGCTGCGGGAACCGGGCGTGGGTCTGGGCGCTGAACACCTGCTCCCACCAGGCGCGCTTGATCTCCGCTTCGGAAGCGCCACCCACCGCAGGGTTGTATAGGGCCGCCGTTCCCGGGATGGCCAGCGGCTTGTTGTGGTTCACCGCGTACTCGCCGTAGAAGTCCGGCAGGGACCGCTCATCCCCGTTGGTGCCGTTGTAATTGCCGGTGAGCTGGTCTGCGAACTTGTTCGCCTCCGGCACGGCGTTGGCGCCCCACGGGTATGTGGCGCCCCAGTGGAAGAGGGACAGGCCCACCCAGTCCACTGCGGCGTCCCCTGGGTAATACGGGGCGTAAGGGTCATCCGCGATGGTGAGGACGCCGTCGTGGTTGGTGTCCAGGGCCGCGAAGTCCGGGGTCCCGGGCCGCGCGTCATTGAGGCGGCCGGGGTAGGCATAGCCACCGGCGTAGGACGGCGCCCACATCATGGCCGAGCCCGGCGCCCCGGCGTGGACGGCGTCAGCCACCCGGGTGAAAGCCGTCCGGTACTCAACCGGCTGCTGCGACCACGGGAACCAGAAGCCGTTCATCTCGTGCCCAAAGCGAACGATCACCGGCACGCCCTGGCCGTTAAGGGCTGCGAGGTCCTTGACCAGGCCGGCGATGGCGTCGGGGGTGACCGCGGACAGGCCGTTCTTGGGTTCGAGTGTCAGCAGCATCATCTGCCCGTCCTTGCGGATCTGGGCCGCGGCCTGCTGCAGGTTGGTGCGGTCTTGGTCCGTGTAGGGGAAGTCCACAAAGGAGACACTCACGGCAGGCTTGTGCCCCAGGTCCGCGGCGTATTGGGCCAGCGGTTTGGCAGCCAGGTCCAGGTTCACCCCAAACAGCGCTCCCGACGACGGCACCAGGCTGGCGCGGTCCGCCACAACGCAGACGGGCAGGCTTTGGTCCGCAGTGCCTTGGCCCGCTGCGCTTTGGTCCGACGCGGGGGTGTCCCGGTTCCGGTCAGCCAGCCCGTTGGAGATGCTGGCCACCCCGAATCCCACGGCCAGCACTGCCGCCGCCACGGGGAGGGCCCAGGACTTGAACCTGTCCACCATGGCCTCGCGCCGGGTCACGGAATTGTCCGTGGACTGCTCTTCAGGCAAAGCGGAACCCCCTGGTGGCCTGCGGTTTTATCTCCCATCCTAAATGTCGTCCGGCGTCCGGCAGGGATCCAGGAACGGACGGCAGAGCGTGCGGCGATCCGCTACGCTCCGGACTATGCCTTCGTCCTGGACCGTGTTGATCTCACTTCATGCCATCGCCGCCAGTTATTCCCTGATCTTCGGCGCCGTGAACCTGTTGAGCCGGCCTAAAGGCGGCAGAGTTCATCGGATCGTTGGTCGAATTTGGGTTGTTTCGATGTATGTCGTGGTGCTGACGTCGTTTGGTATCAGAACCATAGATGGCGGGTTCAATTGGCTCCACGCACTTTCCGTACTGACGTTTTGCACGCTGACCGCGGGACTTTTGGCCATCCGTAAGGGAAACATCAAAGCGCACCGCGGTTTCATGACCGGCAGCTACTTTGGCCTGCTCGGAGCGTTCGTGGGTGTTCTGGCAGTGCCCTCACGCCGTATCCCGCAGCTTGCCATTCATGAGCTCCCGATTCTGGTACTGCTGATTCTCATCCTGCTGGGTACGGCTGCACTAACCATCGCCGGCATTGCCCAGAGCCGCAAAGCCTCGTCCATCCGCGGCGGCCGTTAATCGTTCCCTACCGGGAGCCCCTGCGCCGACGGGGCCGTTAGGAGTTGGAGGATGCGGTCACGCAGATCTGCGAGTACTTCGGTTTCGGGATTGCTGCGTGCGAGGGCCGCAAGGCCGCGGCAGGCAAGTCCAGCGTCGGTGAGTTCTCCGCTGACAAGAAAATCCATGAGTTCCGCTATAGGAAGAAGGTGCACGTGGCCGGATTCAGAATCATCCCAGGTCGTTGCAAATTCTTCCGATGCATTGGCCGCTATGACAAGATGCTTACGTCGTGAAGAGTTAGCAGCAAACCATTCTGAGCCAGCGTAGAAGGCTGATTCTGAGGAGTAGCCGGTTTCTTCCCGTAGCTCGCGAAGCGCTGCATCCATGGGTTGCTCGGCGTCATTGAGGTATCCGCCGGGGAGTTCGAGTAGTGCCTTCTCGGGTCCAACGCGGAACTGTTCGAAAAGGACGACGTGACTTGCTGCAGGTGTGAATGCAAGGGCCGCTGCAGAATCACGACCGACGATGACGTCCCAGTCGGTCACGGCTCCACTCGGCTCTTCGTAGGTTTGACGGTTGACCGTCACGAAGCCTTTGTACGCGGTCGTCGTTCGAATCTTCTTCCAGGTGTCGCTTACAGGCACAGTTCTCCGTCTCTCAGTGGCTAAACGTTCTCAAGACATCCCGCTACGACAACCAAAGCCGGGGCTCCCGAGGCAGCGAAGGAAAAGATGACGGCAACGATCGGCACAGACCGTGGAAGACATACCGGGCTATGAAGCGTTGGGCTTTTCAGCCGTGCGAATGGTCAGGATCGCTTTTGACGCAGAGATAATGCCGGCCAGAAGAAGAATGGCGGCCGAGAGCACCATGTACCAGGTGCCAACGGATGTCAGCGCGATGTAGACGCCCAGGAGTGAAAAAATAACTGCCCCCAGCGACCAAATGAGCGTAGCTCTCTTGGAGTTATTCATGAGCCCAGACTAGGCCAAAGGCCAGGTCGTGAGTACACTGGCGCGGCCGGGCGTGGATCCATACCGGCTCCGTACATCGCGACAGAACTCTCGATGCGGCTGTGGCCACGTGAGGACCGAGGGTGCTGCATCTTGAGGAAACCTTGAGTTTTTGACTCAATTTGTCAATTTCGTTTTCATCTGGTTGGGTCTATGCGGGGGCTCACTATCACCAATGGAGACTGTTGTGGCTTTTTCCGACTACGCAATGGCGCTTTGCGCGCTGCTCGGCACCTTGTTGATCCCCTTTGCAGTCCTCTACCAGATGCTGCGGCTCAAGCGCCGCGCACTCCGGATCCCCGTCCGTCCCGCACCCCGAGGTAACAAGCGCTGACATGCCGTATGTCGATATCAACCCCCACAAAGGCCGTCCCAAGTGGGTGGGCTACACCGTCCTGACCGTCCTCCTGATGCTCACCGTCGCCGTCGTGGCGGCAGCGCTCACACACCACTAAGCATCCATTCCGGCCGGTGGAGCACCGCCGTGGCCAGGACGTCCGGGTCTCAGGCCTTGGGGCTGAGCTTTCCCCGCGCCACACTGTCGTCCGAATGTGCCGGATTCCCGTTGTAGGCCTGGTTTGAAATGTCGACGATCGGATATTGGGCCAGGTCGATGCCGGTGGGGATGGTGAACGTGCCCGTGCCGTCGGCCAGGACGCCCAGGCTGACCATCCCGGAGAGGTCGCTGGTGCCCACCCACACCTGCCGGTAGCCCGAGGTCTGCTCGGCGGCGAGGCGGATGGTGAGCTGTCGGGTCCCGTCGGGAAGTTGCTCCACCTGTGCCTCGCCGCTGCCTGTATGCGCGGCCAGGGGAGTCAGCGGCGTCTCGGCCAGGACTCGTGCAACCGGAGCTGACTGGGTGGGGGCGGGCGACGGCGTACCCCCTTGTCCCAGGACCCCCGCAGCGGTCCACCCGGCAGCCGTGCCGAGGACGATCCCAGCGGCAGCGGTCGCCATCCAGACCTTGGGGCGGCGCTGGCGGGTCCCGCCCGCCCGCAGCGGGATGGGGGCGGCGAGCGGGCCGTCGTCGGGCGTTGTCGACGCCTCCACCCCGGCCGGCGGGGGAGCCGGCTGGTCTGCCGGGGCCGCGGGCCTGGCCAGGGGATCGGCTGTAAGGGCCGGTGAAAGCCCGAGTGCCTGATGGATGGCTGTCCAGGTCCGGGCGCTGGGTTGGTCGAGCGTGATACCCGCGGGCTCCAGGGTGGCGATGTCGGCGACCCGTTGGAACCCCCGCAGGGTTGCGGCGCATTCCGGGCAAGAGGCGAGGTGGCCGGCGTCGGCGGCCGTGCCGGGTGTCTCGCCCAGGGCCATGAGGCTCAACAGTTCCGCGTCAAGGTGTTCCATGCTCCACCTCCAAGCGGGTGCGCAGCCGGGTCAGGCTGCGCCGGATATGGCTTTTTACGGTCCCGAGCGGCAGGTTCAGCCGTGACGAGATCTGGTCGTGCGTCAAGTCATCGTAGAACGCCAGCCTGAGTATCGCCTGTTGGGGGTCTCCCAAGTGTTCAAGTTCGTCGTCAAGGATCAGCCGGTCGGCCACGGCCTCCACGTTGCCGTCCGCCGGTCCGGCGGCGGGGTAGGGAAGATGTTGGATGACGGCTTCTTCCACGTGGCGTTGCCTGGCGCGGGCGGAGAGGGCGTCGTTGATGGCGTTCCGGGTGATTCCCACCAGCCAGGCCGGGAGCCGTGCCACCTCCGGCCGGTACGTGGTCCGTGATTTCCAGGCCCGGATGAAGACCTCCTGGGTGACATCGTCCGCGGCGCTCCGCTCGCCCAGGGACCTGAGCGCCAGCGTGTAAACCAGCGGGCTCAGCCGCCGGTAGGCCTCCGCAAGGGCGTTCTCGTCCCCGCCGGCAAACGCCTGGTCGAGGCCGGGGTCCCAATCGCGGGTGGCGGCAGCCTCCATCGGGTTCTCCTTGGGCGGCAACGGGCCTGAGTGGACCCCATTATGCCGCTGCCCGGGGCGGTCCGCTACGGGCGCATGGCACTGGCTGACATTTCCCCTGCCGGTGCCCGGCGGCGCCGCGGTGCGGGCGCCGCCGGGGACCAGTTGAGGTTCCAACGACTGCAGGGCTTCGGCGGTTAGTCGTCGTCGCAGTCGTGCCCGCGTGCGGCGGAGTCCACCACCTGCACGGCCAGGCCCAGGGTGTTATCGGCCAGGCTGCCCCAGGCGTACACGATCGTGTTCTTGCCTTCGGCGATGTTCACGTTGGCCGGGCCGAGGAGCGGCTTGGTGGTTCCCGCTGCCGCCACCGACGCCGAGATGGTTCCTTCCTTCAAGGTGAGGGTCTTCTGGTTCGGGTTGGTGAGCCCCTTGACGACGGCGGTCCCGCCGGCCAGGACATCGACGGCCGGGGCGGCCGCGACGTGCCGGACGGTCAGCTTCCCCTTGCCGTCAGGGCTGGGCTTGGTGTTGTTCGTGAACAGCGTGGCTGTGGGAGTCCCGTCCGCGGCCAGGTGCGCCACCGCCGTGTAATTCCCGCCGGCCTTCAGGTCCACTTCAACCGGACCGATCACCGGGTTGTCGGCGCTGGTCGCGTCGGCACCCGTGATGGCAATCTTGTGGTCTCCGTCCGGAACGTCCAGCGGCCCGGCCAGCGTGCCGGGCGTGAAGTTGTCCAGGGTGAGCTTGCCGTCCACCCAGACGTCCACGGTCAGGCCCGGAACGCCGTGCAGGACGGAGAGTTTCGCCGTCCCGTCATGGTCGTGATGCCAGCCGGACGCCTGGGCAGGGGCGGCGAAAGCGAGTGCTGCCAGCAGCGTCATTGCTCCTGCGGCTGCAGAAAGTGTCTTGCGCATTCCAACTCCTAATCAGAGGCCCCAACGGGGCGAGGTTCCGCTTACACCCCTACTACCGGCCGAGTGCCCTGCCCGGATGCAGGGCGCGGAAGAATCTTTGCGACTTTCAGCCGGCTGATTCCCTTCCGCGGCGCCAAAGGACTCTGCCTGGCCTGCGGTCCATCAGCGTTACCGCGCCGAGGGCCCCCGCAATCACCACCATGCTGCCCAGCCAGCCGGCGGCAAGGATCAACAAAGTCATCCGGTCACTGGCCTCCACCGGTGCCAGCGACTGGCCGGCCACCACCACCTTGCCAGCCGCCTGCCTTGCGACGATTGCCATCCGCAGGCCGGTCTCCGGCTGCCACGTCACCGTGTCCGTCCCCAGGGTCCGCGCCGCCTCCAGCACGCCGGTGGGTACCACCGGAATAGTCCCGTGCAGCGTCACCGTGCTGGAGAGCGGGCTGTTGTTGTCCCCGTAAACGATCAGGAAGACCCCGGAATCGGGTGCCAGCTCCAGCCAGGGCCCGGCCGCCGTATCGGGTCCCTCCTGCTGAAGCCGCGCCGCCGCGGCCGCCGCCGGAGCCGTGTTGGCCGCGTGGCGTCCGATCTGCTGCAACGTGACGTAAATGCTGCCGAAAGCGAACGTGGAAATTATGGCTGCGGTCACGCACCAGATGATCCGTTTCATGTGAATATGATGCGCCTGAACCTTGCGATCAACAGTGCCAAAAGGAACAGGCTGCCGCGGCCCAGGGCCGGATGCTCCCGGCATAGCCCGTAGACTTACTGTTTGAACTAGTGCTGCATAACAGTTTGCCGATCGTCCGGGGGGACAGACATGCCACAACCGGCGGATCAGAATGCAGGCGCCCCAGCAGAGGATGCAGGGCAGCCGCAACTGCGCCGACGCCGCGACCTTCGTCGTGCCGACGGAACAGTGGACGATGCCTGGACAGGAACCATGCCAGCCGTAACCCCTTCCCCTTCCAGCCAGAACGACGCCGGAACACCGGTGACCCGCCGCACGTCCTGGGCCGAGGCGGCCGCCGCAGCCGACGCCACCAAGCCGTCCCGCGCCCCGGCCCCCACCCGCACTCCGCCGCCGGCACCCGCGGCCCCGCCGGCTGCACCGGTGTCCCCGCCCGCCGGGCCCATCGCCTCCGTGCCGGGCGCCTCCCTGCCGGGGACCGCTGAACCCGCCGCGGCCGAGCCCGCCCGCCGAACAGGCGGGAGTGCGCCGGAAGCCGCGCCGCCGGCGTCGGACACTCCGTCATTCCGCCGCAGCCGGCCCACCGTGGCCGACGCGATCGCCGACAGCCCCATGCCTGACTTCATCAGCTCGCCCGGCCTGTTCGTCAAGGAACAGAAGCCGCGGCCGGTGGGCGGATTCCGCGGTGCGCTGTACAACCTGACCGGCGGCGCCTGGAACCTGGGCCCCGGCCCCAAACAGCGCCTCGAAGACGAGCTGGGCCGCCGGATTTCCCGGCAGCTCCAAGGCAGCTACAACACCGCCGTCCTAAGCCTCAAGGGCGGCATCGGCAAGACCTCCACCACCGTGGGCGTGGGCCTGACCCTGGCCGAATACCGCGGCGACGCGCCGTGCGCCATTGATGCCAACCCGGACTCCGGCGACCTCGTGGAACGCGCCCTGGGCGAGGGCATCTACCAGCAGTCCAGCCCGCGGACCATCACGGACCTGCTGGAGAACATCGAATCCATCGATTCCCTCACCGCCCTGGCCCGGTACATGCACCACGCCGGCCGGCTGCACCTGATCGCGGGGGAGCAGGACCCTGAGGTCTCGGACTCGCTGACCGCCGAGGAATACCTGCGGATCCGCAAGCTCATCTCAAGCTACTACTCGGTGGCCCTGACCGACTGCGGCACCGGCGTGACGCACAACGCGATGAGCGGGATCCTGCAGTCGGCAGACAACCTGGTGATCGCCGCAGGCTACGCCGTCTCCGGCGCCAAGCGGGCCCGCAGCACCCTGCACTGGCTGGCCAGCCACGGATACGAGGACCTGGCCCGGAACGCGATCGTGGTCATCACGGACAAGGACGAGGTGTCCTCCCGGGTGGACAAAGACGCCATCGAGGAACACCTGTCCGGGATTTGCCGCGAACTGATCGCCGTGCCGCACGACCGCGGGGTGGCCGACGGCGACCTGGTCACCCTGGACGTGCTCAAGCCGGAAACACGGCGGGCATACAAGGAGATTGCCGCCGCGATCGTAGACGGATATCGGTAACAACTTCGTTATTTTCCGGCGCCGGAGCAGGTATCCCCGCCCCCGGATTCAGGTATCGGTTACTGATCACATTCGCCGGGCGGCTGCATATCCTGCATTCATGCTGAAAACCGTGCTTCGGAGTCTTCGTCCAAAGCCAAAGTGCAAGGTCTGCGGCTTGGTCCTCCCTCCCTCTCCCACTGCGGTGTTTTGCTCCCGCGACTGCTATGACAGCTACCTGTCCACCGCTGACGGCGCCCGCCGCGGCCAGTAGCTCGTCGTCTGAGTAGTGCCCGGTGCGAAAGACAGGTAGCCGGTACCGGGGAAATCCCGGCGGCACGCTCGTAGCCTCGTCAGCATGATGGATCTCATGGATGGTGGGCGCCGCCGTCGCCGCCTGCCGAGGCGCGAGACGCTCGAGCTCGTTGGTTTCACGGCGCTGTCCGTGGCGGCCGCGGCTGTACTGCTGCCCGTGATCGGGGTGAAGACGGTGGTGAGTTCGCTGCCGTTCGTAAAGCCCGCGCCCCGGCACGACGCCGAGGACAGTTACCTGATCAATTAAGCCCCGGCCCAGCAGCGGTGCGCCCCGGCACTTTGCCGCGCGCCGCCGTCGTACCTCCCCTGCCCCGTTTACCGCGGGACGGTGGTTGCCCGCGGCAGGCGGATGCAAAAGCAGGCGCCGTCCCCGCCCGGCGCCGTTGGTTCCACCGTGAGGCTGAGGTTCATCCGCTGGGCCAACCGGGCCGCGATGGACAAGCCGAGCCCGCTGCCGGTGGGCCGTTGTCCGCTGTACCGGCGTGCCAGCGCTCCACGGTCGAAGGCGATGGCGGCGTCCTCCGCGGTAAGCCCGGGACCGCTGTCATGAACCTGGATGGCGACGATGCCGCGCTGGTGGTTACCTGACGCTGTCGCGGGGGAGGGCGGCTCATCTTCGATCATTACCTTCAGGGCCAGGGGTTTCCCCGGCGGCGTGACGCGCAAGGCGTTGCCGATGAGCCCGTCAATGATTTGGCGGAGCCGCTGGGCGTCCGTGGTGACCATCAAGGGTTCCCCGGCATCCGCAGCGGGCAGTTGGACTGTGACCTCCACGCCCGCCTGGGCCGCTGCCGGCTGCCAGGCGCGCTGCGTCTGTTCCAGGAGCACGGAGACGTCGACAGGTTGGACATCGAGCGTGAAATCGTCAGCCTCCAGCCGGGCCAGTGCCAGCAGGTCCCGGACAAAACCGTCCAGCCGGTCCGTTTCCGCGGCCAGGGTCTGCCCCACACGGGCTGCGTCTTCGGGTGGCACCATTCCGTCCTGCAGGGCCTCGGCATATCCGCGCAGCGCGGTGAGCGGCGTGCGGATCTCATGCGAGATGGACAGCAGGAATTCCCGTTGCCTGCTTTCGCTGGCCAGCAGCGCATGGTCCAGCGTGTTGATGGCCTCGCCCACGGCGCGGACCTCGGCAGCGCCTGCGGGTTCAAAGTGAACGGTCCGTTCACCGGCGGCCATTCGCCGTGCCGCCGCTGCAGTCCTGACGAGCGGGCCTGAGAGCCGGCGGGCAAGCAGGGTCCCGGCCAGGGCGGCGATCAAGAGCCCGGCCGCCAGGGCAAGCAGCGTTGGTTGCAGCAGCCGCGCCGATCCTGCGTTAACGTCCGAGAGCGACCTGGTCAGGACGATCCCGCCGCCTTTGGCGAGGGGCCTCGCTTCGACCAGGAACTGGACACCTCCACGGGTGACGGTACGGGAGATTTTTTGCCCGGCGAGCACCGGGTGGACCGCGTCCGGACCCAGGATCTGGGAGGCCGCACCGGTGACGGAACCGGCAGGAGTGATGGTGGAGAGATCGTAATTGTCCGGTCCGAGGAGATTGCGCTCCCGCAGGTCCAGTGCCTGGGCAGCCACCGGAGCGGCGCTGAAGGCATCGGCCTGGCGGGAAAGCTGCTCCCGGGCCTGGTTGACGGCAGCGGAACGGATCAGCGGAAAGGCGACGCTGCCGGTGACAAGGACTGCCAGGACGGCGACGGCGGCAGTGACGAGCGTGATGCGACCGGCCAGGGAACGCAGCCACGGCACCGTGGGAGGTCCGGGGCGGCGCTCCTCGCGTACGCCCGGTCCGGGCAGCGGGCCACTCACGCCCGGTCGCCGTCCGCAGAGTATCCGACCCCGCGCAGGGTGCGGATGGGGTTGCCCGGACCGAGCTTGGAACGCAGCTGGGCGATGTGCACATCCACGGTTCTCCCCGCCGAGTAGTCAGCCTGTCCCCACACCGCCGACAGGAGCTGCTCACGGCTGAACACCCGGCCGGGGCTGGCCAACAGGTATGCGAGCACATCGAATTCCCGCGCGGTCAACTCCACCGGCTTACCTTCCACGCTGGCGGTGCGGTTCTCCGGGTCCAGGGCCACCGACCCGACGCGCAAAATGCCGTTGCCTGGGACGCCGGCGGTGCGGCGGAGCACGGTCTTGAGGCGCACCACCAGTTCCCGGGGCGAAAACGGCTTCGTCAGGTAGTCATCGGCGCCCAGCTCCAACCCCAGCAGCATGTCCACTTCCTCGTCGCGGGCGGTGACGAAGATGATCGGAGTCCAGTCGTTCCGGGCACGCATGCGCTGGCAGACCTCGATCCCGTCAATGCCCGGCAGCCCGACGTCGAGCACCACCGCCACCGGCCGCAGGCTCCGGACCCGCTCCAGGCCGCCTTCCCCGGTGGCCTCGACGTGCACGCCGAAGCCGGCCCGGCTCAGGTAGAGGCGCTGCACGTCAGCGATGGCGCGCTCGTCCTCAACAATCAGCACCAGCCCGCGGGACGGCGTGGTGCCGGCAGCTGTTGATTGCTCCATGCATCCATTCAACGCCATGGCAGCACCCGCCCGGCCGGCCGGCGCCTGAACTTTACCGTCCTCTTACATTCGCCGAACACGGTCCTGACTTGCCCGCGCCACAGTGGAAAGGCAACACAGCGCAGGCCTGGCACAAACTGTCCGGGTCCACGGAACCATCGAGGAGATACGCATGAACACCAATCCCACCGCGCCGCGCAACAGCGACGCACGCCGCTGGCGCGTTCGCGCAGGCGCGGCCGCTGCAGGAGCTGTCCTCATCGGGGGAGCGGTTCTTGGGGCGACGTCGGCCTCGGCAGCCGGCCAAAGCCCTGCACCTTCAGCCGGTGCCACCTCCGCGGCGCCGAGCCCAGGCAACGGGAAACAGTCCGCCGCCCATCCCTTCGCCCGCGCCCTCCGGAACGAGCTCAGGGTGGACCTCCAGGGAGCCGACGGCTTCGGGGACAAGGCCCACGAGATCGCCTATGTGCTGATTCACCACACCAAAGCCTTCGAAAAGCTCCCGGCCAACCTGCAGGCAGACCTGAAGACCCTGGAAGCAGCCGCGGCTCCCGACCGTGACGGCGATGCGGCGAAGATCAAGGACACCGCCCTCAACGGCGGCTACGGGGACAAGATCCAAAAGGCGGCCAAGGCCATCGAGGCCAAAGCTGCCCAAACACCCGCGAAGCCGTAAGCGTATCCACTGGACGCTGGCTTTGCTCCGGCACGTTGGCGCCGCCTTGGCCACCTCGGCGCTGCCCCGGCCGCAGGGCCGGGGCAGCGGCCGCCGGCCCGTGGGGCTCAGGAAGCGCGGCCCGCAGGAATCTGCTCATCGCTTTGGCCCGGCTGCCCGCGGTGGAGCTGGAAGGCCGTGGTGACCATGGCAAAGTGGCTGAAAGCCTGCGGAGTGTTGCCCAGCTGGCGGCCTGCGCGCGCGTCCCATTCCTCGCTGAGCAGGCCCACGTCGTTGCGGAGCGCAAGCAGCCTTTCAAAGAGTTCCGTGGCTTCGGTCCGCCGCCCGGCGCCCAGAAGGGCGTCCACAAGCCAGAAGGAACACGCCAGGAAGACGCCTTCACCGCCCGGCAGCCCGTCGTCGCTCTCCTCCGGCCGGTAACGCAGGACGAATCCGTCCTGTGTCAGGTCACGCTGGATGGCTTCGATCGTCCCGACGACGGCCGGGTGGTCCGGTGGGAGGAAGCCGACCCGCGGAATGAGGAGCAGGCTGGCATCCAGTTCAGTGCCGCCGTAGGACTGGACGAAGGAGTTCAGCTCAGCGTTGAAGCCGTGATCCATGACGTCTTTATGGATCGCGTCCCGCAAATCTTCCCACCGGTCCGCAGGGCCCGGCAGGTGGAACTGGCGGACGCCCTTAACCATGCGGTCCACGGCCACCCAGGCCATGACCTTGGAATGGGTGAAATGCCTGCGGGGTCCGCGGACTTCCCATAACCCGTTGTCAGGTTGCTGCCACACACCCTCGAGGTGCTCCATCAGCGCAGTCTGGATGTCCCACGAATCATCCGGGACGTGCAGGAGCGCGTTGCGGGTAAGGGAAAGACCATCAATGACTTCGCCCCACACATCCAGCTGAAGTTGGTCCGCCGCGGCGTTGCCGGTCCGGACCGGCGAGGACTTTTCGTAACCGGCCAGCCAGGGCAGCTCGGACTCAGGAAGCCGGCGCCGCCCGTCGAGGGAGTACATGATCTGCAGGTCTGCAGGGTCCCCCGCCACCGCCCGCAGCAGCCATTGCCGCCACGCCTTGGCTTCGTCCGTGTAGCCGGCCGTGATGAGCGACTGGAGGGTGAGGGTAGCATCCCGGAGCCAGCAGTAGCGGTAATCCCAATTGCGCGGGCCACCCGGCTGCTCAGGCAAAGAGGTTGTGGCGGCCGCTACGATCCCGCCGGTGGGGGCGAAGGTCAGCGCTTTCAACGTGATCAAAGAGCGCTGGATGGCGTCGCGGTAAGGACCGTCCGCCCCGCTGCGGGCCGACCATTCCTCCCAGTAAGCCACGGTCTGGGCAAGTGCGGCGCCAGCATCGACCGTCCGCGAACGCTGGCGGTAGCTGGGGGTCCAGGTCAGGACGAACGGAACCGTGTCCCCGGCATTGACCGTGAACTCACTGACGGTGCGGCGGTGCTCGCCGTGCATGGGAACCGGTGAGGCGACGTGCACCGAGTCGGGCCCGGCGACGGCGTGGATCCCGGTCTTGGTGCGGCGAACCCATGGAACCACGTGCCCGTAGTCGAAGCGCAACGCCAATTCGCTGTGCATCTGGACGGTGCCGTCCAGTCCCTCAACGATCCGGACCAGGTCGGCGGCTTCATCCCGGGGAGGCATGAAGTCCGTGACCCGGACGCGCCCCGTCCCGGTCTCCCACTCGGTTTCCAAGACCAGCGTGTCGTGGCGGTAACGGCGGCTGGTGCAGGCTCCCGCATTCACGGGTGCCAGAAGCCACCGCCCGGCCTCCGGACTGTCCAGGAGGGCCGCGAAACAGGCAGGGGAGTCAAAATGCGGGAGGCACAACCAGTCGATCGAGCCGTCAGTGCCGACCAGCGCGACCGTGTGCAGATCGCCGATGATGGCGTAGTCCTCGATCTTCCGCATCTCAGAGGTCCTGGAAGTCCAGGACAACTTTCACGTCGTCGTCCCTCCGCCGGAAGGCATTGTCAAAGTCACCCAAGGGGACCCGGCGGGAAATCAACCGCTGAAGCCAGCCTTGGTCCGCCTTTTCCAGCGCCTCCACCGCAGCCTCGTAGTGGCTGCGGTTGGCATTGACGCTGCCGAAGACCGATTCGTTGCCCAGCACCAGGGTCCGGTTGACGGAACCAACGTCAACGGAATTGGTCTTGCCGGGCGAGGAAACTCCCGTCAGGCACGTGACAGAATCAACCGCACGGCAGGTCAGGGTCTCCATCACTACGGAGGCCACACCGGTGCATTCGACCAACACGTCGGCTTCCACCCCGGAGGTCGCAAGGCTTTCCGAATGGTAAATGGCACCAAGGTCAGCGACGAGTTCGGGTTTGGGGCCGGTGGTCACCCGATCAAACACGTGTACTTCCAAACCGCGCTGCACGCCCAGGAGCGCTGCCAGCAGGCCCACTGGGCCGGCACCTGTCACCACGGCGATTTTGGGCTCGAAAAAGGCGCGCGAGCCGATCGCATCAATGTGCTGCCACGCCTTGGCGACGATGGTGGTGGGCTCCAGCAGGACACCCACATCTTCCAGGGACGCCGAAAGCCGTACCAGTGCGTCGGGATCGGCGCGGTAGCGGTCACGGGCAAAGCCGTGCAGTCCTTTGATTCCATGTTCGGTGTAGCGGCCGTTGCGGCACATGTCCCACTGGCCGGCCGCACAAGCGGGGCACGGCACAGGATCCGGGCGCCTGACGATTCCCACCACCAGGTCACCGGCGCTGAGTCCGCTGCCTTCTGGGGCGTCGAGGACCCGCCCGAGGTTTTCGTGGCCCAGGACAAGGTAGGGGGAGCCCTCCGGTGCTTCGCCGTACTCGCCGGCGGTGATTTCAACGTCTGTTCCGCAGAGGCCTATGGCCAGGGTTTCAACGAGGACCGAACCTTCGGCGGTGGCGGGTTCGGCGATTTCCCTGAGCTCCATTGAATCGACGGAACCGGGGATAACGGTTAAAGCTTTCACGATTTCCTCCCTGCCTCAGGACACTTTGTGGTGCCCGTTCCATTTGGATCCGTGCAGAAAACATGTGGTTTTCCCAGCGTTTGCCGTGAGCTTACGCAAATAGCCTGAATACCGGCCCGGAAAAGGCTGGGAGCCGCCACATCACTATTGACGGGTGGTCCACCTTGCCCCGGCTTTCCGCTTGGACGGAGGGTGTTGGAGTCCCGTGCCAGCAGGTCCTTGCGCAGTTGTGTATTCAGGTCTAACGTCTGGGCTAACTTTGAAATTCGTGGCGACTGGGCGCACGAATAAGAACCAGTGAAGAAATTGCTGATTATCTGCCTATTAGCGCCCAGGAGCTTTTGTGAACATCAAGCGTTCCCTGACATGGTTGTCCCAGTCCGTTGTTGCCGCCGCCTTGGTGGCCGGGTCCCTTCTGGCGATGTCGCCGGCGGCCTCGGCTGATCCGGTCTACGGTACGCAAAGCATCTCCTACTCGGGGGTCGCCAATCCGCCCACCTCGGATAAACCCCAGAGCAAGCTGTGGTGGAATGACGGCTCGTGGTGGGCGGATATGTGGACAACCGGCAGCGGCTGGCACATTTACCGCCTCGACCGCGGAACGCATACCTGGGTGGATACCGGATTACTGAATGACGCCCGCGGAAATACCTTGGCCGATGTGCTGTGGGATGGCACGCATCTGTACATTGCCTCCCACGTCGTTGCGGTTTCGACCAACTCAGGCCCCGTCGTTTCGGCGACAGGCCAGCCCGCAAATCTGTATCGGTACAGCTACGCCGGCGGCAAGTACACCCTTGACGCCGGATTCCCCACGGTCATCACGAATAACACCAGCGAATCAATGACCATTGATGAAGACAGTACCGGGGCCATCTGGGCCACCTGGACGCAGGTAGCCGGGAACTCCACCGCCGGCTACACCAACACCGTGTATGTGAACAACTCCGCACCCGGAGGCGCCAGCTGGGCCAGCCCGTTTGTCATCCCTGTTTCCAACCCGAATGCCTCACCAGATGACATCTCAGCGGTTGTCGCATTCGGCAAGAACAAGATCGGGGTCATGTGGAGCGACCAGCTCACTGGGTCTGTCTGGTGGGCCATGCGGACCGACGGAACCTCGCCCACGGCGTCGTCATCGTGGAAACAACAGCCCGCCATCAGGGGTACTGGCCAGGCTGATGACCACCTCAACATCAAGTCCTTGCAGGCTGATCCCAGCGGGCGGGTCTTTGCCGCCGTCAAGACGAGCCTCAACGATACGTCTTCGGATCCCACGCTGCCCCAACTGCTGCTGCTCGTCTTCAAGCCGGGAACCGGCTCCTTCACGCAATCAACACTTTCCACAACCGGGGACTGCGTCACCCGGCCGCAGATCGTCCTGGACACCCAAAACAATCTGGTCCACGCCTTCCAGACGGCACCGCCCACCTCAGTCAGCGGGTGCGCCTACTCGGGCGTGGCCGGAACCATTTATGAGAAGACCGCGTCCATGGACAACCCGGTATACGGCTCGGGACGTGGAACGCCGGTCATCCAGAGCGCCTCCTCGTCAAATATGAACGATGTGACCACCACCAAACAGGGCGTCAACGGCACCACCGGCCTGGTGGTCCTGGCCAGCGACAACGTGGCCAAGCGCTACTGGTTCTCGGACCGGTCCCTCGGCCCGGCTGTCCCTGCGCCGGTGGCGTCGTTTACGGCTTCGCCGACGTCGGGGACGGCGCCGTTGAACGTGA